>NZ_CP061947.1:5695986-6378979 GCF_014838715.1 Algoriphagus sp. Y33
CTCTTCTATACCTGAAATCCCCAAGTTTTGTCTTTCGGGATGCTGTAGTTTTAAATGAAAAAGGTTCTTTTTCCCAAAGTTCGACTGCATAATTGATGGCAGCAGTAGGAATTTTTTGTGCCAGTATTTCCTTTAGTTTTTCAGACCCGCTCATACCGAAAAATACAAAAAAAGAGCCCCGCAATGCGGAGCTCAATGCATTTAGAAAAGGAAGAATTATTGAGCTGGCTCAATAACATCAGTGCTGTCTATTACTACAGTAGTATCAGCGTCTTCGATGATGATTTCTTCCTCTACAACAGGCTCTTCAACTACCTCGATAGTCTCAACAGTCTCTTCTTTTACTTCTTTGTTACCGCATGAAGCTACAGCGAACATGCTAGCGATTGCGAAAATTGCAAATACCTTTTTCATTTTTTGTGGTTTTCTTAATTACACAGCAAAGGTATTACAGTTTTGATCAATAAAACAATAGACCGTTTAAATATATTTTATTTGTTTTTGTAAATAATTTTGATCGGAACTCCTTCAAAATCAAAGTTTTCACGGAGTCTGTTTTCCAGATATCTTGTATAGGGGGATTTGATGTACTGGGGCAGGTTACAGAAGAATGCAAACACTGGATTTTTTGTCGGAAGTTGGGTGGAATATTTGATCTTGATGTACTTCCCTTTCCATGCGGGTGGGGGATAGCGTTCTATTTCGGCAAGCATCACATCGTTCAGCTTGGAAGTAGGGATACGCCGGGTTTTGTTTTCGTAGACTTTCACTGCCAATTCTATTGCTTGGAAGATTCTTTGCTTTTCGAGCACAGAGGTGAAGATGATCGGAATCCATTTGTTTTCTCCCAATTTCTCCAACATATCATCCTTTATTTTTCCCATGGTTTTATGATCCTTATCGATCAAATCCCATTTGTTTACCATGATCATCACGCCCTTGTTGTTTTTGATGGCAAGGGAAATCAAGTTCATGTCCTGGGATTCAAGACCCCTTGTGGCATCCACCATTACGATCACTACGTCCGACTCTTCCAGAGTTCTTAAAGAACGCATGACAGAGTAGAACTCTACATCTTCCGTCACCTTGGACTTCTTTCTGATCCCGGCAGTGTCTGTGATGATAAAATCCTGCCCATAGAGCTGATAACGTGTATGGATAGAGTCTCGTGTAGTACCGGCTTCATCTGTTACGATGGAGCGGTCTTTGCCTATCAGTGCATTCAGGAATGATGATTTTCCCACGTTCGGTCTTCCCAGAATTGAAATCTTGGGAGTGTCTGCATCGGGATCTTCAACCCCTTCTTCTTCGAAATGGGTAATCACGGCATCCAAAAGCTCGCCTGTACCACTTCCGCTAGCAGAAGCTACCGGGTAGACTTCGAAGTCACTTACCCCCAACGAATAAAATTCATGGGCTGCAAAACTTTTTTCTTGGTTATCCGCCTTATTTGCGACGACATAAATAGGCTTTTTGCTACTTCTGAGTTCCTTGGCAAATTCGCTATCCAGATCAGTAAGACCCGTATGACAATCCACAATGAAAAGAATCACATCCGCTTCCTCAATGGCAAGCTTTACCTGCTTTCGGATTTCCGCCTCATACATGTCTTCCGAGCCTGTGACGTATCCGCCGGTGTCAATTACCGAGAAGAACTTCCCCGCCCACTGTGCGTGTCCGTAGTGACGATCACGGGTGACACCGCTCATATTGTCTTCAATCGCCTTGCGTTCTTCTACCAGACGGTTGAAAAGAGTGGATTTGCCCACGTTAGGCCTTCCTACTATCGCTACTATATTTGCCATGATTAGGTTGGGTCGTACCCAAATTTTTTCAGTTTCAGTTTATTTTTTCTCCAGTCTTGCTCCACCTTCACGAAGGTTTCGAGGAAGACCTTCTTGCCGAAGAACTTTTCCAGTTCTTCACGGGCTTGTATTCCTACTTTTTTCAGCGCAGCGCCTTTGTCGCCGATGATGATTCCTTTTTGGCTATCCCTCTCGACGTATATGATTGCACGGACGCTGATTATGTTTTTTTTCACTTTGAAGTCTTCGATAGAGACTTCAGAGCTATATGGAATCTCTTTTTTATAATTCTCAAAGATTTTTTCACGGATGATCTCAGAGGCAAAGAACCGTTCTGATCTATCGGAAAGTTCCTCTTTGTCATAAAATGCAGGATGTTCAGGTAGTCTGTCCAAGATTTCCTGCATGATTTTTTCTGTGTTGAATTTTTCTCCTGCAGAAATAGGAATGACAAGTTCTGACTTGATTCTGGATGTCCAGTAGGCAGTTACTTCCTCCAATTGCCCCGGTTTTGCTAGATCAATTTTATTGATGACCAATAATACGGGGACTTCGGACTCGTTGATTTTCTCGATCACATGCTCAATATCCGCGTCTGTTTCGAATAGATCGGTGACAAAAAGGATAATGTCCGCATCTTCCAGAGAGATGTTTACGAAACTCATCATATTCTTCTGAAGTTCGTACTGAGGTTTGAGCATTCCGGGAGTATCGGAAAAAACTATTTGATAGTTTTCGGAATTTGTCAGGCCTACAATTCTGTGGCGTGTGGTCTGCGCTTTAGAAGTTATGATCGAAACTCGCTCACCCACAAGGATATTCATCAATGTAGACTTGCCCACATTTGGTTTTCCTATGATGTTGACGAAGCCTGCTTGATGTTTTTGTGAATCCATTGTAGAAATTTTTTACAAAGGTACTTGATTTTGTAGAGTTTCTCCTTACCTTTGTACCACAATATCGGAGAAGGCTAGCAGCCAGGAGCGGGATTGACAGCCGGAAGGGCTTAAAGTTAGAAATTCTTAGAATTAAAAATATATCGCGGGATGGAGCAGTTGGTAGCTCGTCGGGCTCATAACCCGAAGGTCACAGGTTCGAGTCCTGTTCCCGCTACTAAATCGGCAAAAGAGGCATAATCCAGATTAAGTTCGGGTATGCCTCTTTCTTTTTTACCCATAACCTGCTGTAAATAAGCAATGTACGAAAACGCAAAATTTATCCTGGTGGTTCGACACTTGTCTGTTTTCCTGTTATAGCTAATACCCTCCGGAAATATCAATCGCTGGATACTTTGCTTAGTGATATAGTCGCTGGAATGCCACTTAGCAGGCAGTTTTGAGGCATATTCCATAGTCAGATCAATAACTTCATCAAGGTTCGACACCTTTTCCGATGCTTTTGCAATTTGTTGCTCTATTTCGTCTTTTTCTGATTTAAATTTTTCAATATATCGATAGTACAAATCCTTATCTATTTCCTCATTAATAAAGCGGTCTTCCAACCGTTCAATCTTCTTATCCAGCTCTTTTTTCTTGTCGTACAGCAGCTTAAACTCATCTTCATTGCCTTTGGTAAATTTGTTAAATGTGGCAATTGCCTGCTCCCTGATCAGCATGGTCATTTCCGGGGTGATGTCCAGTTTAAAATACTCCAGGATGTTGGCAAAATATGTATTCAGCCATTTTGCGCTTTTATTGTTACAACAACCTATTGTACAGCACTTGTAGTAATACAAGCCTTTTTTCTTGACAATATACCCCCGCATAGGTTTCCCGCAACTATCACATAGGAGGAACCGCTTTAACGGTATAGCGTCATTTTCTTCCTGGATAGTATAGCCATGTGTATTTTTATCCATTATGCCATTCACACGCAGGAAAAGCTTTTTGGAAACCAGTTCTTCGTGATTGCCCGGCACCACTTCTCCCTCCAGCATCCTATGTGCGATAAGCCCGCAATAGAATGGGTTTCTGAAAATTTCTGATAACCTGCGATGGTCTACTTTCAACCCTCTTTCTTTCAGACGGTCGCGGATGGCCGTGACGGCGAGTCCTTCTTCGGCTTTCCATATAAACGCCTGTCGCAGTAATTTCCCTTTGCTGTTAATGACTATTTTCCGTTTGCCATTGACCTTAACCGTATCAAACCCCAGAGGGGGCTTGGTCGGCCAATCGCCACGCAAAAGCATTTCTTTTATCCCTGCCATGCACTTCTGCTTACGGAGTTCATTGTCAAACTCTCCAAACAGGAATAGCATTTTCTGCTGCATTTTTCCGGCCGGGTTAGAAGTGTCAATTGGCTGGGTAACCGATATGATCTCAATACCCAGTTTTCTTAACTGCCCGCTCAACCAGATAGAATTGTCATTCCGGGAAAAACGCTCAAGGCTGTAAACAATAATATAGGATACCTTTTCCCGGCACCTTTTCACGTATGCTATCATGGAAGTGAATTCCTTGCGTTCATCCGTTTGAGCACTTTCATAGGTGCCTCCAAAATTCGCAAGGACAACATAATTATGTTTCCTTGCATAATCATCACATGCTTTTCGCTGGGTTTCCAGGCTCAGGTTTTTATCGGCTTGTTCTTTTGAGCTTACCCTTGTATAGATAACGCAGTTGGTCCCCGCTTTCATTTGTGCGGTTGACTCCCCTTTTCCAAAGGCCTGGAAAATAGAAATATCACCCATATAGATCCACTTTTTGAGGTATTAGACGTAATTCAGCATCAGTTATCCGATGTTTGCTGCAAGGCCAATTGTTTCCTCTTATAGCAATCAAATACAACTTCCGTAAACCTCCTCAATGCGTCCACCACCTGCTGCGCTTCCTCGTCTGTGAAATGGGCGAAGACCCCGCAAGCTTTTACCTCCTCAATAGTTATATCTTTCTGCCTGTCATATCCTTGACGAAACACTCCATTCACACCACCCTTCATCACACTGTTCCGTTTAACTCACAACGTGGCTTTACACCACGCCAATTCCCTTCCATTCCTACATCAGATGTAAGCTAAAGTATAAAAAAGTTTTGATAATACAAAAAATATCAAAACATATTTGTAAATTGGGGAATCCTATATCAAACAAGCGCTCAACAGCCTTGTTAAGTATTGAAAAAAAATCTGTCAGAGGATGAAAAAACCATATAAAATTACATACAAGACGTACTTTAATAATAGGTTGAAAAAAATCCCTTTTCATAGCCAAGAGACTTACCCTCTTTACGTCCAGGTAACATACAGGCAGAAAACCATTTTTTTTAAAAGTGCATTTTTTGAAATGTTTTCCGATACCAGGTATTGTGAGGAAGGGAAATGCCCTTCCATTGAATTTGTTATTGATAAGGAACACTTGTTGATAGACTATGTTATCAAACTGCATGAGGATGATTTTAGCCTGGAAAGATTTAAAACGGCCTATGATTATTACAGCCGTGATCTATGTACATCAACCGAAGAGGCTTGCAGGGCATTTATAACAACTTTTTTCACGGGTAAAGGATTGCCTGTAATTGGCCTTAGTTTATCGAAAGGGAGCAAAGACAAAGTACTGTATGACCTGCTCTTGGAATTGGAATCTATACTCCATCCTGACTTTTATACATCTTTCAATAAAGCCCTAGGAATCGCCCCACCCTACACGCTTTTATATGGATTCATGGAGCAATACAAAGACTGGCCAGACAAAACCCTCACTGTGATGGAGTGGGAAAATCGAGATACTATTTCCGCCTTCGAAAAATACATTAAGAAGAAACACCCTGAAAGGAATGTTGACCAAATCAAAAAAGCCGTGAAGAAGTGGCTCGATAATATCAATCCGGTTACAAACTAATACATACCTGTTTTTTTGTAAAAAAGGGTAAAGTGCATGGCAACGAAGCCGCCACGCACCTGACAATATACCTACCCCGGCATTCCGTATATCACGGAATCACGGCACCTTGCGCTGGATGCGGCGGCATGTCCGGCAATCTCTCCAAGGGTTACAGAATCATCCATTAAGCCGCCGATGGCCCCGCCTATGTCTCCCGAAATCCCGGCTACTTTGATCATGAAGTTTTTAAACTTGCTGAATGCTGCGGGATTGTCTTCAATTTCCAGGTTCATCCAGTATAGCCCCGAATACCTGGCTACCGAAGAAACACTGAGTACCGCCTTTCTCTCCCAATCCGAAAGTACCGGGTCATGCAATACTTCAGTTTCCAGTTGTTGAATTGCCTGTTTGAATTCATCATAAGATCCCCACCAGTTATTTTCACCGCCATAGCCCCGCACTGTTTCCAGTATCCTGCGCAGGTAGTGTTTTACATACTCTTCCAGTACACTGTTTTCCACCACCTGTATAAACAGGTTGTCATATTCCGGCATGACCGATTCCAGGACCGCTAAAAGTTCCTGTTGGGACAGGTCCACACCCAGTTCAGTCAATACGAATTGCCGGATGCAATGTGTAACAGCGACATCACCGGCCTGTTGCCGTACTCCCCGGCAGCTTTCCGTATCCACCAGTATCCTGTTGTGCCAATAGCCTACTTCATCATATGGGTTGAGCGGGTTAGCCGCCTCCATCCATTCGTTGTACATTATTCCCGTACTTATGACCACAGCCGGTTCATCGTCCGGCATAGATTCCACCGTCACCAATTCAGGGTAATGCTGGCATGAAAAAAACATCCCTGTCACCACCATTGCCATCATCCACATTGTCATTTTCATTCTTTTCATTGTTCTTTTCCTTTAGTGTTTAGATTATTAGTTGCGTATGCTTATCGTTATGTATTTCCCGGCACCGCAACATCCATACTGATCGTACTCCGGCGCATCCGGTTGAATGTGGGGCGATACCTGATATAGCCGTATTCATGGAGTTGCCTGATTAATTTGAAATAAGTGGCCGTACTGGATATTTTTGCGGACTCCATAATTTCCTCCCGGCTGATGGGGAAAGGGTCTTGCCCTCCATGTTCCCGCCGGATGTTCAGCAGTACGGAGAAAACCCCGATATGCGCGATGCTTATCCTTGGGTCCCGCCTGGTAGCTTTCATAAAACCAGCCATTGCTATCTCTATCCCTTCCATGCCACCTTCAGATCTGCAACCCTTTTTTACTGTTCTTTCTATGGTTCGTATGCTCAACCCTGTTTACCCCCAGCGGTATGGTCCGGGCCGCTCTATCCTGTTTGCTCCCCAGAGCTTCGCCAACGGTCAGCTTTTCACCATGTATGGTGTATATGTTTACGGTCTTTTTCTGGGGTTCTGCTTCGATCAACAGTTTTTGCCCTCCTTTCCGAAGCGTCACTTCAACCCGGTTGCCATTAGCCAGTTCACGGAACAGCTTTTCTTTTCCGGTTAAGCCCTGTGTTTCTTTCAGAGGAAGTTTGTCCAATTCCTTTTCAGGGTCATAGCCATAATTTTCCGGGAACTGCTTCATCCTGAAATTGCCCTGGGCGTCTTTGTCATTCAGGTCCAGTTTTACCAATTCCTTCTGCCCGCCGCTTTCCTTCATTACAGCCCGCCCCAACAACAGGTTATAAGCCTGTTCCGAAGTAATGGACATGGATGTATCCATAGGAAAGGTTTGTTTGACTGTTTTGCCGGGATGGTTTTCAGAATAGAGCAATGCATCATAGTGGCTGATCCGGTATTGTTCATCTTTGCCTTTAGTAAAATGGACCTGGAAATCCATCCTTTCCTTTTCATTCACATAATAGGTAACAGGCAATGAAAACTTTTCCTGTCCCTGGCGCACATGCTGTTCGAGCCGCTCTTTTAATTTCCCGAACCCGGCCTGTTCCAGGCTGGCATTTAAAGCCACGGTATTTTTATGCGCCTTTTGTTCCGCGATAACGGGTTCAGTGAATATGGCAAAGCCCTTTACAGCAAGGCGGATGATACGCAACAGCCTGTTGGGGTACAGCCGTTTTTCCAGGTTTCTGCGTTCCTGTTTTAGCAAACGCAGGGCAAGCCTTTCCTCCATATCATTGGTATTTCCGTACCTGGTGCTGAGCCGCTCAAGATGTCTGAGTTTTTCTTTTAGGAAGGCCCTGCTTTCCAGGAGCTGCGGCATAAACAGTTTTATAAACCGCTGCTCCCTTTTTCGCCACTGCTCCAGTTCCCTTTCCACCCTGTTGTTGGTTGCCTCCATATTCACTGGTTTAACCTGTTATCAAAAATCCCGCTTCACCTTTCAGCGGATCCCTTTTCTTATTTTCCTGTTGTTCTTTTTCTTACCGCCTGTTTCCTTCTCCTCACGACTATAAGTTTGCCGGTTACCGGGTGGGACTGTACCTGCTTTAGCTGCTGACTGTGCCAGCTCCTTTTCTCCACAGATGCCTTTGATCAGTTCGTCTGTAAAATCATCGTCGCGCTTAAAGGAGGTTAAGGGATTGGCATCGGGATCAACCCCCAATGCCCATTTCCTGCCGATAGATTCAGGCGATACCCTTACTCTTTTTCCTTCTCCTGGTTTTCTGGGGGGCCGTCCCGTCTTCATCCTGCTGCGGGGATTCCTTCTGGCTTTTCTCAGCGGATTGCCCCTGTGACTCCTTCTGGCTTTTCGATTGGCTGACCCTTTTCATATTGGCATCATAGACATTGACCGTCTTGAACTGGGGGCTTGCCTCAAGGAACCGCTTTTGCTCATTGCCATCGGAAAGAAAGGTTACGGATTGCCGGTTGCCTTTTTTCAGGGAATCCATCAGCCTGCCTTTGTCCTCTTCGTTATTAAGCTCTTTGATGGGGTGCTTCTCCAAAGCTTTTTCGAGGTCATAGCCAAAATTCTCATGAAACTGCTTCAGTTTGTAGTTCCCGTGTTTGTCGGTCTCTTTAAAATCCATTTGCACCCAGGCGTTGTATTTTTCATTTTCCCTGTTGACCAGGTCTTTGTTCACCGACCTGCCGTCCAACAGGTTGTACCCTTCTTTCAGGGTAATATTATTGTCTTTGCCGATGTAGAATGTCTGGTTGACCGTTGCTTCATCACCCGGCTTCTTTAAGGACATATCGTATTTATTGAAGAAGTACATATCGGTCTGTTCCGATTTGCGGAAATGAAGTACCGAGTTGACTTCATCCTTTCCATATTCCGCTTTATGCGCCAAGGTAAAAGCCGGTTCCCCTTTGCTGATCTGTTCCTTCAGCTGTGTTTCCAGGGCTTCACCAAAGCCTGTAAACTTTACCTGGTTTTTCAGGTAGTCGAAATTCTGCTCATTCATAATTTTTAAATTTTATGGTTCACGATTCAATTACACATTATCCATACAGTGGCTGTTGCCCCGTTTTTACTTTACCGGCAATGCTTTCACGATAGCCTTGTTGTTGACTTTAAGGCCCAGGTGCCTGCCCCCGTTGCGTTCCATGAGTTCTATGGACAGGTATTTTTTATCGGGAATGGTAAATTTCGGTACGGCGAAAACTACTGTTTGCAGGGATTGCCCCCTGATGACCTTAGTATTGCCGGTTACTTGTAAAGGCAATTGTTCCAGTTCCTGGGAAGCTGTCCTTTTCGCTTTCTTCTTGTCCCGGATATACATGCGGAACTGTTCAATGTCATAGTGGATATTGGAGTTGTTTCCCAGTTCCAGTTGGAAATACAATACGTCTTCCTGTATGTAGAGCCCGGTCAGCCGTAACCCCATTTCATACCTGCGGTCTTTGATCTTCCTGATACTGGTCTTTTTAACCGCTACCTGTTCTGCTACGTCCCGGACTATCGCCTCATTGTCCCCTGCATCCAAAAACCTGGCTACAGGCTTGTTCAACTGCCTGTATTTCCCGACTTCCAGGTTAATGGTTTTAGGTTCCCGGGAATAATCCAGCAGGAAGGAGTACAGTTGGCCGTCAGCAGTGACGACCGTCAGGTTGGTTTCTTCGAAATCTTCCAGTCCCGCTTTGACCTGCAATATGTTTTCCACGCCTTTGGCTTTTTGCACCAATACATCCCGGCTGCCCCTATCCACGCTTTTGACCGCATAGGGAAAAACCAGGTTCGTGGTCTTATGGTAGGTGATAGCCAGGTGTAAAGGCTCGATATTGACCGTCTCAAAAGGAGGGACCCTACTTTGGGCCTGCGCCCCGGCAGAAATAATGAGCAGGACAATGATCCATACCGCACATACCTTTTTCTTCACTTGATTGCTGTTCATACTGTTTCTTTTTTATGGTTGAGTAATCGTTACTGTTGTTGCTTTTCGTCCTTCAACCAGACCTGGTAGCCCGCTTTGACCGTGACTTTCACTAATTTTATTTTCTTGCTGAGCAAGCCCCTGGCGGTCTCAATGCCCGCCCCCGCCAACTGGCCGCCAATGGTAGGATTGAGGGTGGTCATCCCGAAGCTTTGCACCGCCCTGTCCCCCGATTGCTTGGCCACGTCCCTGGAGATCGCCCCAGGTATGTAAATACCTTCCAGCCCGTCCGCATCATGCACAGAGAGGGACACGGGAAAGAGGGATTCCCCGGAACGGATACTTTTGATATTGACCTCCAGCCTTTCCCCGTTAAGGGAAGCTGTACCGAATACAAAATGGTCTTTGGGGATCCTGGTACCGTTGATAAAAACATCGTTCAGTAGGCGAAGCTTGACGGTGGACCCTGAAACGAGGGTCTGTGATTCATGCACCACCGCCCGGATGGCATTGGCATCAATGCTGTTGTATGCAGGCTCTTCCAATGAGTAGAACCCGTTTTGATGCGCGGTGGCATAAGCTGCGAACAGTTCCTGTTCCGGGGTTCCACCCTCCCAACCGGAGATATAATCCTCTTTGATTTCCGCATTTACCGAAAACACCGCTCCCGATTGTTCCTTCGAAGCCTGTCGCAGGCGCTCCTGCACCCGTTCAGGGTGTTGGATATCCAGGATACTTTGCAGCATCCGGTTCAGTTCCTGCATTTCCGGGTCTTCCCCTTCATTCCCTTGCTGCATGATGTGCATCATCTGTTCCAGCCTGTCCAGGTCTGAACTGATAGAAAGAGGTTCAGGCTTAAATGCTGTAGGGTCGTCCTCCTGTGTGTCTTCTTCCACCGGCCGGGATAAAGCTTCATTGAGTTCCGCTAATTTTTCCATCACCCTGGCTTCGTTGGGATCGCTATAGCCACCGGCATATGGACCGGATCGAAGCCCACTATTTGCGTATAGGCTTTCATCCGCCTCAGTATCCTCCTCCCAATCGGGTTCATCTTCAGTTGGTGAAAATGACAGCCAGTAATAAGGGTCATTTTTGATCTGCTCCCTTAGTTTCGCCGAGTCCGATTCGGCCCTTTCATAATGCCCGAGTTTGGTCAATTCCTTGTCCTCCCGCACCGCCGCTCCCGGCAACTCCATATTAAAACCCTGCTCTTCCGCCAGGGCTGCGTTTGCCGCACTGCCCCTGCCGCCACCCATGGCCCAGAAGCCTAAGGTGAGAAATGGCAATACCAGGACAGGCAGTACGGTGAAAAATTTGCGCTCATTAAGCTTTTTCGCTGATTGTGTTTGTTCCATCTTCTCTATTTTTTATAGTTATTGATCGTATCCAAAACTGCCGTACTGTCCGGTTGAGCAACCTGTTCCCTTATGTCAGGGATAAGCGGCCGTTGTATATTCCCGGCTTCAGGCAGGAGCCTGCGGCTGCCGCCTGAAAAGGCCAGCAACAACCAGGTGGCAGTAGCCACCAGCATGAACAGCGTGAGCAGTAGTATTTTGCTTTTCCGGCTTAGCTGTTCCGATATCACCTGCAGGCTGTCCGCACCCCTTTTGATCCTGCCGTCCACAAGCTGGCTCACATCCGGTAATTTTCCTGTTGTATTGTCTTCCCGCATGGTTACCTGTTTTTGATGTTGAGGTCTTTGTTTTCCAGTGTCTTCCACCGCTCCACCAAAAACCCGTGCGGGTTATGGTCGCTTCGGGCTACATTGCGCAGGTAGCCTTCTGTGACCAAGCTCCTGGACACGACCGAACTGGTGCGGGTGATCTCCTGCGTGCCGTAGTACCGGAAATAAAATGGGTATTGGTTGATGTCTATTTGCACACTATCCATCCGTATCACCTGGCTGACATTACCGGAAATGATATTGCTGTAGTAATTGCTTTCCTTTAAGTTGTCGTACTGCCTTTTGGCGGAGCCGTCTGCCAGGTACAATGCCCTGGTGAGGTTGGCCTCTATGACCTGGTCATCCGGGTCAAGGCTGAAAAAATACCTGTGAAAGGTGGTCACATGGTCCCGCGCCTCCACTTCGATATTGTCTTTTCTTTCAGACGCGTAGGCTTCGAGGGCTTTGCCATTGGCCAGGATATATACTTTCCCCTGCATCGCTGATACTAATTGGTAACTTTTGTACAGGGTAAAACCGCAGAGCAGTAAGCTGCCCGCTATGACCAGTATGGTGAACAGTCGTACCTGCCTGAATGCCGTATCTATGTTCTTCGTCTTGGTAAACATGTCTTATTTTTGATGTTTAAGAATTGCCTTTGAGTTTATCGTTCATATACCCGCCGCCATCTTTGAAATAGCCCGCATTGGTCCCCCTTGATTCCATGTTCTGCGACATGTCGCCTGCGGAGTTGCCAAAAGAATCCGACACCATGCCCGCGCCCTTCATGGCCATTGCAGCACCGGTACCCGCCATAGCCACTGTTTTGACCATGCTGCCGCTGAACAGGCTGCTGACCTTATGCGGTAATGCCCCACCGGATGCCGCATGGACGATGTAATTCGCTACGCTGGGTACGGTAAAATACCCGATGATGCCAATGATCATAAAGATGAGGTAACCCGTATCCGTGGAGGTGAAAAAGGTATCCCCGCTATCGTTGATCTGGCTGATATCCAGCTCCAGCATTTTCTCCTGTATCTTACCGATGATGGCCCCGAAAATATTAGCCACGGGCAGCCAGAGGTAGATATTGATATAGCGGGCCAGCCAGACCGTCAGGGTATGCTGAAAACCGTCAAATACGGCCAGCCCAAACACCAGTGGCCCGAGTATAGCCAGTACGATCAATTGAAATGTCCTCAGCGTATTGATACAAAGTGCGGCCGCTTCAAAGAGCAGGCTCAACACTTCGCTCATGAATTGTTTGACCGAGTTGCGGAAACTATAGGAGAGTTTAGCCCCCGCAAATGCGAAGTCATTGCCTATTGATTCCCAGAAGCCCTCATCCGGCGCCGCTTGGTTATCGTCAATACCCTGGGTGTATTTGAGCCACTTTTCCCGGTCGCCAAACCCATAGTCCCCTTCATACATCTGCCAGTATTTGCTGCTCTTGACCGCCTGTTCTTTTCTATCCAGCAGTACTTTAATGGCCTTGTCGGAATTATCTACCATCGCGGTAGTAGCGGTAACTGTAGGCTTCATTACGCCGTTGACCATGGCCAGTACCGATGGGAACACCATGATACAGAACCCGATAACGAAGGGCCGGAACAACGGGTAAAAATCTATCGGCTCCGCATTGGTGATATGCCGCCATACCCTCGAAGCGATGTACCAGGTCGCAGCGAACCCTGCCAAACCCTGCGCTACGCCGATCAACTGGCTGCAAAGGGGCATCATCTCCTCATACAACTGGTCCAATACGCCATGTAACCCTCTTATGCCCGATGTCTGGGCATTTGCCATTAATGGCGTTACCATCCCCAATGCCGCCATAATCGCGGCCCTGCTCCACTTTGCCATACCTGTTGTTTTTATTTGTTTATACCATATAAGTTCCTGAGCCTGTCCGCATCGTTTTTTTCTTTGGCCCTTTGAATGGCCAGCGCGGTTGACCCGTTATTGAAATACCTTAAAAAATGCAGCTTGTCTTCCATGTCGGCGTAGATGCCGTCGATGGCTTCCATCCTTTCATCATCGGACATACGGAGCTTGCCCGCGGTAACGATGATGGCCAGTTCGTCCAGGTTCCGTAAACTGGACCGGAACAGGTTGCCATACACTTTGCCCATATAGTCCAGTTCAGCGGGATTGAAATAGCCCGATTGCTGAAACCTGCGGTGAGCGTTTTTATATTCCCTGACCAGCGCCAACTGGTATTCTATGATGCTGGCGACTTTGTAATAGTCCCTTACAGCCGGGCTTACCTGCATCAACCCGTCCAGGAATGTTTTGTGGATGTTGAAATTCCCCTCCGAGATATTCTTGATCGTAGTATAGCCGGTGTTGACTATCCTGTAGCCTTTTTCCAGGTCGGTAAGTATCTGTTTGAGCTGTGCCAGTTTTTCAACGTTGAGTAACAACTGCGCAGCTTCATCCGCCTGGGCTGATGCCTGTCGTGTCCCGCTTATTCCCGCTACTACCAGTATGGCTATCAAAATCTTCTTCATATCAATCCTTATTGGTACCATATTGCAGGCGGAGGTTATCAATTTCCTTTGCTTCCTTTTTCCTGGATATGGCCAGTAACTGCGTTTCCCTGCCAAATGCTTCCGCGAACCGGTAGTTGCCTGACATCTGGTTATATAGCCCGTCAATCCGCTGCAACCTTTCGTCGTCCTTCATCTCAATTCTGTTATTCGTGGTAAGGGTTTGCAGTTCGGAGAGGATGGCTATACAGTCATCCGCCAGCCTGCCATAGACTTGTTGGATATATTCCAGTTCACCGGGCCGGAGCCACCCGCTTGCCTTTGCCATTTTATACCCCTGGCTGGCACTGCGCAAGGTCTTTACCTGTAAGCTGATGATGTCGGCCACCCGCACATAATTATCTACTGTTGGGCTGACACCTGAGAGGGAGCGGAAAAAATCCCTGTGCAGGTTGAAGTCGCCGTCCTTGATATTACCTATGGTGGCAAGCCCCTTTTGGGCGATGTCATATCCTTTACGGGCGGTGCTGATATAGACCTGTAATGCCGCTATCTGCTCCGCTAAGTATTTTTTCTGCGTGTCCTTTTGCCGCCACCATTCTTCGAATGTCTGCGCCTCGGCAGGGATGGCTGTTGTTGCCAGGAAGAGTGCGATAATCAATTTTTTCATTTTGCCTGTTTTTTAGTTGTTCATTGAATCACCTGATGCCATAAAGCCGCCGGGACAGTTCCACTTCATTTTCCGTCCTGCCCCTTTGTATGCTGAGCAGGGCGTTCTCCCTGTTAAAGGATACCAGGTCGCTGTAATTGCGGTCCACCCGGTCCGCCGCCTCGTTGATGATTTCCAGCCTTTTTGCATCACTCATCTGTACCGTGAAGGATTGTACTACCAGCATGATATGGTCTATGCTTTTGGCGGTTTCACCAAGGATGCCGGAGTAGACTATTCCCATATACTGTTTTTCTTCCGGGGAAAAATGTCCGTCCTGTTGAATGATGCGCCACACCGCCTGGTATTCACTGAGCAGCCTGCTTTGTTTCTGGCTGATCTCCCGTACCCGCTGGTAGTAGGTAATGGCCAGTTTAACTTTCTGCAATTCTTCAAAATACCCCTTGTACAGCTCCCTTTGCTTTTCGGTCCATTCGCTGATCTCATCCAGCTTCAGTTTGGACATGGTATTTTCCAGCACCTTTTGCGCGTTCTGCATCCAGATGACCTTGTTCTGCTGCCGCTGTATCTTCAGGTCTATGGCTACGATGACTTTTTTCACCCCGGCCTTAATGACCTCCAGTATGGCTAAGGGCACCGCCGCTTCCGACCTTTGAGGGGGAAGCGTGAAGACGATGCACATCACCGTCAGTATGGTTGTTCTTACCAGTTTGTTCATAACCTGTTTTTTATTGGTTGTTCATATCCGCCGCCAGCGCGGCTATCCCTTTGCTGATAGAGCCATACCTTTTGGCATAGTCCGTCACTTTTACTTTTTCACTTTCCTCCGTGGTATAGGCCAGGTATTCTTCTGGTGACACTTCTACCCGGTAAACCTTCGAGAGCATCCCACCAAGGCTGATAAATACTTCTTTGTACTTTTTTGCCGGGTCATTGGCTTTGTTGACGGAAAGCACCAGTGCCTTTTCTTTATCGGTCAGCCCCAAAAGCTCCTGTACCTGGTCGAATTTGTTCTGGTACTTACTTTGATCAAGCAGGATCTTGCAGTCGCTGTTATTGATGATGGCTTGTTTCACCACGGGGGAGGAAATGATATCCTCCACTTCCTGGGTCACCACTATGGCTTCACCGAAGAATTTCCGCACGGTCTTGAACAGGTATTTGATGTATTCCGCCATGCCTTCTTTGGCTATGGCTTTCCAGGCTTCTTCTATCAGGATCATTTTGCGCACGCCTTTAAGCTTGCGCATCTTGCTGATGAATACTTCCATGATAATGATGGTCACTACCGGGAAGAGAATGGGATGGTCCTTGATATTGTCCAGCTCAAAAACAATGAACCTTTCTTTGAGCAGTTCCAGGTTTTCAGTGGCGTTGAGCAGGTAGTCAAACTCACCACCTTTATAGTAAGGGCGCAGGACGTAGAGGAAGTTGCTCACGTCAAAATCTTTTTCCTTGACCTTATCCCCGGCCAGCACCGGTACGAAATCTTCTTTCAGGAATTCATAGAAACTGTTGAAACAGGGGAATACCGATCCGTCATTGCCCAGCTTTTCATAGTACAGTTGCAGGGCGTTGGACAGGGCCACGTATTCACTCCGGTTAAAAGTTTCATTGTCTTTTTTCCAGAGCGCCAATAGCAGGGTTTTGATGCTTTCTTTTTTCTCCGTGTCCAGCCTGTCGCCTTCACCGATGTAAAAGGGGTTGAACCGGATGGGGCTTTGCTCATCATAAGTGAAGTAATACCCGTTCACCATATCGCAGAGCCCCTTATAGCTATGTCCGACATCCACCAGTACCACGTGAGTCCCTTGCTCGTAATAGGAGCGGACCATATGGTTGGTGAAAAAGGATTTGCCGCTGCCCGAAGGCCCGAGTATGAATTTGTTCCGGTTGGTACAGATACCTTTTTTGACGGGTTCATCGGAAATGTCCACATGGACGGGTTTGCCCGTCAGCCTGTCACCCAGCCTGATACCTGTTGGGCTTAACGAAGAACGGTAGCCGGTTTCCAGGTTCAGGAAACAGGAAGCCTGCTCCACGAAGGTGTCAAAACTGTCGTTCATGGGGAAGTCGGCGGCATTGCCCGGGATGCCCGCCCAGAATACCTGCGCGGCGCCGACCGTTTCTTCTTTGGCCACCGCATCCATCTGCGCCAATGCCGAGCTGACCATGTTTTTTATTTCCTTGAGCCCCTCTTTGTCTTCCGTCCATGCCAGCACGTTAAAATGCGCCTTTACCGGTAGCCGCTGCTCGCTGATGGCTTCATTCAGAAAATCATTGGTGGCATCCCTGGCGATGAGGTTTTCCCTGCTGTAGGCTGATAAGGATTGCAGCCTGAGCCTTTTACTTTCCAGTTGCTGCATGGTTTGCTGCGCATCCCCGATGAAGATATACTGGTTATAGATATGGTTACAGGGGAGCAGTTGCCCCAGCGTGGAGGCGAAGCCTACGCTGAACTTGGTTTTGTCGGTACTGTATTTATCATAATTGATGCGGCTGCCGCAGAGTGCGGGTAAATCCCCGGCATCGCCCAGCGTGAACATCCGGCAGTATTTGTCGCCCACCCGGATGGGATCCCCGAAGCTGATGTCCCGGAGAAACCTGTCGGAACCGGAAGCTGAGAGGCCGCAATATTTTTCTATGATCCCCGCCCTGTCCTTATGGCTCAAAAGTGCTTCATCGCCCAAACGTTCCAGCCGGGCAAAGCCGCTGTCCTCAAGAATGCGGCGGAACTGCCCGCAGGCATCTAAGAAATCCTGCACCTTGGCCGGGTTCAATACCTGGCCGGGCACGATACTGCTGCGGAGCAGGTTGGAGAACAGGCTGCTGCCCGTTTTTCTGCCCCCCGGCTTCTTGGTCAGGAAGATATAACAGCTATGGTCCAGGAAGGGGCGTTCATTAAAGAAACGTTCGCTGCTCCGGGACAGGAAGCTGGTACCTGTGCCGGAAAAGTCAGGCCGGTAACTGCTGTCTATGAACCAGTCTTGTTTATGAAAGACACTGTGCTTCGGCAATACTTTAACCGCTTTGGCCCAGGCCTGGTGAAAGGCTTCGTACTCCCTGTCGCTGAGCGTGAACAACTCCGGCAGCTCCGCTTTATACACTACGGTTACATCTCCCTGCCGGGACAGGATGCAGTCGTGTTCCACTGCCATCACGGGTAATATTTCCTCCATCTTCTTTTCCATTTGCCTCTTTCTGTTGTGTTACCCTGTTTGCTATTGCTTCATAAATACTTTCCTGCTGTATACCCGCACCGCTTTGGGCACGCTTCTTTTCGCTACCGCCTTCATCATGCCGTGTTCCCCGTATTTGCGGCTCATACTGTAGGTTTTAAGAACGGTTGCCGTACCCAGTAGCAGGGTGATGCCTAAGCAGATAAACTGGTTCAACCCGGCTATATACATCACCGCGAACAGGATGAGCAGGGCGATTACCCCCGCGCCGAGGTACCAGATATACTGTGCCTTCAGGCCCTTGAACTCGATACTCTTGTTGATCCCCTTGTTGATTTTATATATACTGACTGCCATAGCTGTTGATTTTTGTCCTTATATCCCTATGCCTTTTTTGCGCTGGCGAGGGACATGGGCCCCGTTTGTTTCCTGCGCCCCGTTGTTGACCCCGTTGATAACCACCTTTCTGGTATCCGCTGTAACTACCGGGCTGTAGGTTAGCTCCCGGCTACCCGGCCCTTCCGCCGTGATGACGGCCTTGCCATTCACTGGGGTCATATCTTTTACTTCCTTTGTGGCTTCTCCATCCGTGAACAGTTCAGGGTGCTCCGCCATCTGCCTTTTCTGGATGTCAAGGGTTATTTCCCTTTCCAGCCTTTCCGCTTCGGCCCTCGCGTTTTTCAATTCCTCTTCCTGTCCAAATGGTTTGGCTACGATGCGTTGCATCATGCCTATGTCCTGTTCCATTTCTTTGATCTTTTTTTCATACTGGGCCGTCAATGTCCCCACACGGTCTATGGCATTAATAAAGTACCTGGCAGCCAGTTTGGGATTGTCCACGTTTACATGCCCCTGGTTATAGGTGTATTTGATAGCGGATCCCGGACGTTCCGCATAAAAGGTATTGTACCGGCGGGTGTTGAGGGAACCTTCATCCAGGAGGCTTTCATGGTTGGCTTTGATAAAGAGTTCAAATCCATACAGGGACCCTATTTTCTTCATGCCGGCCCCGTCTTCCGTGACGGGTTTCCAGTGCAGGTACAGTTTGATCAGTTGTTTGCCTATCGTTTCCGGGTCATTGCCTGTTATTCCATCCAGTTGGATGGGGTTGGCCTTGCTGCCGTCTTTTTCAAAGCGCAGTACGGAAGTATATGCCTGCTTGTCTTCCCGGAGTATAGCCAGAGTTCGTTCTGCGTTGCCCCGTTCCGTTTCCAGGTTGTCCAGGTCGTATTTACTGCGGGTGGTTTCTTTCACATGCGCGTGTTTCAGGCTTTCCAGCACGGCTATCTTTTTGTCCAGCTTGGATTTTTCCAGCAAGCTGGTATCCCCGGAAAGGATGGCGATGTATTCGGAAAAATTCATCCCGCTCTTTTCATCAATCGCCCCTTCGTCAATACTGCGGACATTCAGCTCGTTGTTCTTCATCTGGGAGATAAAGAGCTGTTTGTTTTTCAGCAGGTTGAACTTGTAATTGTCCAATGACTGCTCCACGGCGTAGATAAAGTTCTTCACCTTATTCCCGTACTGTTCTTTGGCGACCCTGTTGCCCTGCCTGGCGCCCCGCCCGTTGCGCTGGTCGAGTTCAGATGGTTTCCAGGGTATATCGAGGTGGTGCATGGCTAACATGCGCTCCTGTACATTCAGCCCCGTCCCCGCCTTTTCGGTACTGCCGAGCAGGATACGCACCTGGCCTTTATTCATTTTCCCGTAGAGTTCCGGTTTACGCTTATCGCTCCAGTCATGGATAAAGCTGATCTCGTGGGCCGGGATACCATAATCCCGGGTTAGTTTGGTTTTTAATGCGTCATAGACATTAAAACCCTTACCGTTAGGTGTACCGATATCCGAGAAAACCAGTTGTGTTCCTTTATGCGGGCTGCTTTCAAAATAGATCTTAGCCACGTTCCGGGCGCAGACATTCACTTTACTTCCGGGATGGTCAGCGTAGTTTTCATCCACTAACCGCATATCCACCGCCATCTTTTTAGCGTAATTGGTGGCGATAAGCATTTTCGCCTTGTCTTCTGAATCTGACAGCGGGGCCCTGCCCAATAAAGTGCCGTCACCTGTTTTGGCGAACTCCATCAGTTTACGGATAAAGTCGGCCTGGTCAGGGGTAGGTGGGATATTGACCAGTTCTTCATCAATGGCCGGTTTGTCTAATTGTATATGGGCGGCGGTTTTATAGTCAGTGATCTCGTTATAGAAAAGAGCCAGCTCAGGCACTTTGATAAAGTGGCGGAACCGCTCTTTGGCGATGATCTCATTGGTGATGGAAAATTCAAAATCAGTCGTCTTCTTTGCGAACACAGCCGCCCAGCCGTCAAAATTCTCAATACGCTGCCGCTCCATTTCTTTCGGCCTCAGGTATTTGAAGATGAGGTAGAGTTCGGTCAGGGAATTGGAAATAGGGGTGCCGGACAAGAAGGTGGCGCAAAGGTCTGAATCAAACCGGTCCTGTAGGGTGCGGACAGCGAAAAGCAGGTTCAGTGCTTTCTGGCTGCCTTCGGTATTGCCCAGCCCCGCTACACGGTTGTGCCTGGTGGTAAAGCCCAGGTTCTTGAACTTATGGCTTTCATCAATAAAAAGGTGGTCCACACCCATCTGCCGGAAATCTATCCCTTCATCTTTTTTATCCGCTATCTTTTGTTCTATGGCGCGTAAACTGTTCTCCAGGTTCTTCTTGCGTATCTCCAGCCCTTTGAGCATTTTTTTGGAGATGTTATGACCCAGGCCCCGCAGCGTATCCAGGTCGCGCTCTACATTATCCAGTTCATTTTGAAAGATCTCTCTTTGTATATCTTTTGACTGCGGGATCTTACCGAACTGGTCATGGGTCAGGATGATGCAGTCCCAGTTGTTGTTTTTGATCTCGTGGAATAACCGGAGCCTTTTGGCAGGTGTGAAATCATTTTCCCCGGGTGAAAGTACCCTGGCTTTTGGGTAGGCTTTTCGGTAGGTCTCCGCTATCTGGTTGACATTGGCTTTAAGCGCCAGTATCATGGGTTTGTGGGCTATGCCCAGCCTTTTCATTTCACGGGAGGCTACTACCATGGTCAGGGTTTTACCCAGACCGACTTCATGGTCAATAAGGCCGCCCCTGTTCTGTATGATGCGCCAGGCGGAGTTTTTCTGGGAACTGTACAGGTCTGAGATACCCAGGGCTTTTTTGTCCAGCCCCGGGAAACTTAAATGGCCGCCGTCAAATTCCCGGAGGCGGTAGCAGTTGAAGGTATCATTGTACAGCTGCTCTAATTTGTTTTTTTCTTCCGCGGGCAATTCCCGGAGCCAATCCACGAACCCCTTGCGGAGGCTTTCTATTTTCTGGTGCGCCAGTTGGGTAGCCTCATTGTCCGGGCGGCGGATCTTTTTGTCACCGATCTCCACTTCATAGGTGAAATACGGGGCGGTGTTTTCCAGGGCATGTTCCACCAGTGTAGCGGCATACATATTCCTGCCGCTTTTGGGCCTGATGGCGTATTCTTCATAGGTCTTGGGGTTGCCGCCTTCAAAATCGACTTTGAAGCTGTCTATAGAGGGGAAATAGGCGACACTGTTATCCAGTTCAAAGACTTCTTTCAGATAGCTGCTGTAATGCTCAGTAGGTATCCATCTTTCCCCAAGGTTGAAATCCAGCAGTTCAAAAGGGATACGCTCCGGCTGCGCATGTTCCAACGCGGCTACGCTTTTGATGAAATAAGGGTTGTCCGGCTGTTGCCGTGTGATCTTACTGGCCGCTTCCAGTTTTTCCACTACGTTGCCGCTTAAAAACTGGTCGGTGGTCTCCCAGCTGTTGCTGACAGGGTTCAGGTAAATATGGTGTTCCAGCCCGGAGAGCAATTCAAATTCTTCCTGCCCCGTCATACGCTGCATATAAGGAAGGTCCACCACGCCTTTGTCATTGAGGCAGCGTGCCAGGGCTTCCACTGGATTATCCGTGGTAAAGGTTTCAGTGCTTTGTGCTAATGATTGCTGCAGCACATCAGCCTTCACGAACCGCTCCCCCTCTCTTCGTTCCAGGGAGGCGAGCATGGAAAACCCATAGGCGCCGTCTTCGGTAATGCGCAGGCTGTTATTGGGTTGGTTAAAGAGGCCATATACCGATACAAACCTGTCATACAACTCATTGAGCTTTGCCCGCTCAGATGCTTCATCCCCGCTTTCTCCCGTAGTCAACCTCAGATAGCAGTCCCTTATTTCCGTGTACCGCCTGTAAAAATCTATATCCTCCTGGCGGGGAAGTTCTGTAAAAGTACCGGTGCGGTTTTCTTCGTCCATTTCGGATAGCAAACCCACTTTGCCATGCCGTACCATCAGCATATTGTCCTTATGGAAACTACCCAGACCCTTTAAGGGATACTGTTCCAATTGCGCCAGCCCGAAGGCCGCTTTCAGGCTTTCGTCCCCCCGGTAGATATAGTCATAGCCGAACTGTTGCAGCGCATGGGCTATATCCGCCAGTTCCTTTTTCAACCCTTGTGCATCCAGCCATACAGGGGGACAGGTGATCTCTTTGAGATTGGAATGCAGTTGATATGCATACTTTCCCGAACCGTTTTCCTGGGCGGTGATCAATACGATACTTTCATGTTCCGGCCTTGCTGTAGTGGAAATGGTACTGATGAGCCTGATGGATTGCGGCTGCACTTTCCGCTCATCAGCTTCGCTGATATAAGCCATCGCCCTTCCCGTGTTTTCAGCCGGGGCGGCATCAAACAAACCCAGTTGTACCCTGGTATGGGTGGGACGGGATGGCGGCACAGGCAGCAAGGTCAGTTTTTTATGTTCATTACGGGCTTCTAAAGCCAGGCCGATATACAGGTTTTGAAAAGCTTCCCGGTTAAGATCATGCTGTAGCCGGATGGACAGCTCGTTGGCGATGGGTATGCCTGTTTCGTTGATATCCCCTTCCTGCCTGACTACCTGGGTAGCTTGCCCGTATTGGTTGGTGCCCGGCCTTACTACATTGCCTGTGATAAAATCATGTTCCCGAAGGGCTACCAGGCTGTTGATGGTATAACGTCCGTATTCGTTGCTCCTTTCCTGTGTCTCCAGCAGGAAACGCTCATTGGAGGATAAGGATTGTTTGGACGTGTTTTTCTGAACGACCAGCAAATGGCTGGGGGCTTCCGTTCCGCCCGTATCACTCATCAGGTTGTCCGGTAAAACATGCAGGCTGATGAAATCGGAATTACCGAACAGGTATTCCCTGGCTTCTTTGTTGGACGGGCTGTTCAGGAACGCGCTGGTGGTGATATAGGCCATAATACCGCCTTCACCGAGTTTGTCCAGCCCTTTGGCGAAAAAATAATTATGGATCTTGCCTGAAATGGCTTTGTCCGGGTAACCCGGGTCATAGACAGAAAAATTACCAAAGGGGATATTACTGACTACCAGGTCATAGTTGCCGTTTTCGGATGCAGGTGTCTGTTCCAGCCCGCAGATATGTACGTTAACCGGCACCTCGCTTCCGCTGTTCAAGGCCTGAAGTACCTTACCTGTTAGAATATCTTTTTCTACGGCGGTTACCTGTTGCAGCTCCGGGAATGTTTTTACGGCTTCGGTAATGAATATACCCGCACCTGCGGACGGTTCGTAGATCCTCTGGGGATGGATGCCGTTTTCTTTCAGGGTATTGTACAGGGTTTTCGGAATGACGGGGGGCGTATAAAAAGCGGATAGTACACTTTCCTTCAGGGAGGCTATTACTTTTCTATATTCCTGTTCTGAAAAATGTTCCCGCAACAGGCGGTGCAGCTCCATCATGGGGGAATGCAGACGCAAATCGGCTTCGGTAGCCCCGATGGCTATCCATTCCTCCTTGCTGCATTCCGGGTACAGTATGGCTTTGATGCCGCCAAATCCCGCATAGGCGCTGAGCAAAGTCTTATCGGCTTCATTCAGCTTTTCGCCCGGCTGATGCCCAAGGGCGATGCGTATGGCCGCTATGTTGCCATTCAGTTTATGTAATGCATTGTATCCCATTCTTCACTTTCCTTTCCGCACACAATTCACTATTTCAACCACTATCGTGGTTTGCCTTAACCTGTGCCTTTGTTCTCCAGGTAGGTACTGACCGTCCCGATGATGATGTATCTCAGGTGCCTGCTGTTTTCATTAGCTTCGCTGAACCCAAATTCATCAAAATAGGGGGCGCAGGCCCTGGTCATGTTCACCACTTCATAGGTAAGCACCCCCATATCCCTTAAGCGTTCATAATCCTCTTCAAACTCTTCTTCCAAAACACCCATCACGTAGTTGTACCTGGAAGGGCGCAGCGAAGCGGTCATTTCCCGCAGGCAGGTTTCCTCGATGATATAGCCCGGTTTACCATCCCCGAGCAGTTGTTCCAGTAATGGTTGGACCGAGGACACCTGTTGGTCCAGGTATTGGGTCAGACCCCTTCGGTCCTGCAGCTCCAGGAACAGGTCCATATTATTCTCTGCCAGGTAAGCCCTCAGTTTAGATTTCAGCGATTCTTTCATTGTTAATCGTCTTTGGTAACGGCTCAAATGTACTAAACCCCAAAGAATGACTGGATTACGGTTGCTACTACGACTAAGAATACGCAACTGCCAAACCAGGCCGCCGCCACTTTGCCGGTGTCCGGGTCACCAGCATTCCATTTCTGGTAGACTTTGACTGCGCCAATAAGTCCCAGCAAGGCACCTACTGCATACATCAGGTTGGTGCCGGCAGCGAAGTAGCTCCTGACCTGCCTGTTAGCTTCGTTGATGCCGGCGATGCCGTCCTGTGCCATTGCCTGAATTGTAAACAGCCCGAGTATCATTGAGCCAATGGCAGCTTTCAGTTTGGTTCTTGAAATGTACTGTTGTCTCTTTTTCATGTTCTTTAATATTTGGTTTGTTCAATAGTCCTTTTAAAACTCCCGGTATTCCCCATCCCTTACGGGGGATAAGGAACCCGGGAGGTGGCTGCCCAGGTCCTTTCACACCTGTCTTTCCTCACATCCCGGGCAGCCTTATTGCCGGAGCAGTGTCCTCCATTCCTCTTCCAGTTCCTCTTCACTGAACACCGCTCCGCACAGCTCTTCGGCATGTGTGATAATGAAATTGGTAACGGCAACCCGGTAGGCGGGCTCCCGAAGCCCGGTATAGCTGGACAGTACAGGCCGCATCTGCTCTAATAGCATAGCCTTACCTGCCCCTTTCCCCGCCCTCCCGAGGATGCCGTGTAATTCCGCAACCACTGCCTCCAGCTCTTCAAAGGGATCTTTCTCCCTGGCAGCCGTCTCCTGTTCTGCTTCCCTTTTCCCTTCCAATGGCTGCCTGAACCTGCCGGAGAGCAGGGCGCGGATTTCTTTCCTGTAATACATGACCGCTATCACCGTGTAGTAAACCGTAGCCAGTATCCCGACTGCGGCGAAGTATTCTTTCCAGGTTATTCCTTCCAACATGACATTTGTGTTTAGATTGAAAAGGCTATTTGTGCCTTATTGACAAAAGCAAATGTGGGGTGGTTTGGAAGGTGTTTTTTACACCGCCATGGTAGCTACCAAAAAAAAATAAATTATTTGATCCATGTTTGTTTAATCTATATGGATATATGGTAATCTCTTCTACTTCCTCTGATCCTTATTTTTCGTGGATAATCTTTGTTGCCATTTCATGTTCTAAGGGTCAATTTTATCAATAATAATATTTTATAACAAATTTGTTAGATTGTACTAACTTATTACTTTTGTTAATCTAATATTTTTATTATGAAGAGTTTTATTTTGATATTTATTTTCTGTGCGGTTTTAGGCTGTGAGAAAATCATACCCGAGCCACCAGCAGAAAACGAAATTCTGGACGGCCCTTTGCAAGGGTTGAATACAGCAGAGCAGGCTCAATTTCTGGCCGGGGATGTGGCTTTTAATGATGAGGTATTTTCCACTAGCTCTGGTCTGGGGCCAACATTTGTGGCTACTTCCTGCGGAAGCTGCCATGCAGGGGATGGAAAAGGACATCCCTTTACCACGTTGACACGTTTTGGCCAGACTTTGCCCAATGTCCCTCCCAATTTGTCAATTGGTGGCCCTCAGCTACAAAACAGGGCGATACCAGGATACACTCCTGAAAAACTTCCAGAAGGTGTCCCCTATATGAAGATGACACCTCCGGCTGTAACCGGGTTGGGTTTGCTGTCAGCCCTTACAGATCAGCAGATCCTAGCCTATGCCGACCCTGACGATCTGGACGGTGATGGAATTTCGGGAGTTCCCAATTATGTCAATCCGCCTGATTACTTTGTCCCAAAGTGGTTTCACCGGGAGGTAAATGGCCGGTACATCGGGCGTTTTGGTAAAAAAGCGGCTGCTATTGATCTTCAACAGCAGACAGTCACCGCCTACAACCAGGACATGGGCATTACCTCCACTTTTGAGCCTGTTGATCCATTTTCAGGATTTACGGTCGATCCGGAGGTGAGTGACCAAACGATCAGAGATGTGGTTTTTTACCTCAGGACGCTCAAAGCCCCCATCCAGCGCTCCAGGGAAAACCAGCAGGTGATTCGAGGTAAAGCCTTATTCAATCAAATCCAATGTGGAGCTTGTCACATTCCTCAATGGACTACACCGTCATCGGATATTGCCTCCATTTCGAACAAAACATTTTACCCTTACACTGACCTCCTCCTGCACGACATGGGGGCTGGTCTGGATGATGGTGTAACGGAAGGCTCTGCCGAAACTTACGAATGGCGAACACCTTCCCTTTGGGGTTTGGGCCTTTCGCCGGTCTCACAGGGTGGAAGTTACTTCCTGATGCACGATGGCCGGGCAGGAAGCATTGAAGAAGCTATCCTGATGCATGGAGGGGAGGCCCTAAACAGCAAGGTGCAGTATGAAGCACTAATGCCAGTTGAGCAACAAGCATTGATCAAATTTCTGGAGTCCCTATAAAGCATCTGATATGTACCGGAAAAAATTTTTGAAAACATGCGGTTACGGTTGTCTTGCTCTTTTGGGAGGTTCCACTTTGCTGGAAAGCTGTGTGGGAACAAAATACCTTCAGGTACCATTTGAGGGAGAATTTTTAACCGTACCGATAGATGCTTTTACTTATACCAACAAAAAGATTCAGGGTTTTAGAAAATATATTGTCATTCATAATGAACAACTGCAATACCCGATTTGCGTTTACCGCTTCTCTGAAGCAGCATATTCCGCACTTCTGATGAAATGTACCCATCAGGGCACGGAACTTCAGGTATTTGGTGACCGCCTGCAATGCCCGGCTCACGGAAGTGAATTCACCAATACCGGATTCGTACAAAACGGCCCTGCAGACAGTCCCTTGCGAACCTTCCCGGTTCGGATCGAATCAAACACTTTAAAAATCGACTTAAAATGAAAAAATATTTACTTCTTCCTGCCATCCTGTTTTCTTTTGGAACGAAAGCCCAGATCGACAGTACCCTGCTGACAAGAACACCCGTTGACACCTCCGGTACTCAAACCATGAACATGGATGCAGTCTACAACCGTCCGTTTCTTCAGTTGGGCAATTTGCCTGCCTCTATTGGCGGCTATGTAGAGGCTGATTATCAATACATGGGTGAAGATGGGATCACTGAGGGGCACAGTTTTCGGATTCCCCGCTTTACCCTTTTTGTGGCCTCCTCCATTCACCGGAAAATTAAGTTTCTCTCAGAGATAGAGCTGGAAGAAGGTGGAAAGCAAATATCCATCGAGTTTGCAGCTCTGGACATTAATTTCCATCCGCTATTTAACCTCAGAGGTGGTGTATTAATGAATCCCATCGGGGCATTTAACCAGAATCATGACGGGCCTAAATGGGAATTTGTGGATCGGCCCATTGCCATGACCAATATGCTGGCAGCCACGTGGAGCAATGTCGGATTTGGACTGTATGGTAAATACTACGCAAAGGATTGGGCATTCGGCTATGAAGCCTACCTGACCAATGGATTTGACAACAGTATCATCAACAATGATCAAAACAAAACATTCCTTCCTGCCTCCAAAGAAAATGCTGAACGTTTCGAAGAAAGTAGTAATGGCCAGCCACTGCTCACCTTTAAAGTAGCCATTAGAAACAATAAGATTGGCGAAATCGGGCTATCCTACATGGGGGGCATTTACAACTCCTTTGAGGAAGACGGCCTGGTGCTTGACAGCAAAAGACGTCTGGATGTTGTAGCACTAGACTTCAACACGACCATTTCCGTAACCAATACCTACCTGGTAGGCGAATGGGCGTGGGTAATAGTGGATGTACCGGAGACCTACAGTCAACAGTTTGGCGACCGGCAGCAGGGCGGCTTTGTAGATATAGTGCAACCTATTCTGAGGAGAAAGCTGGCTGGCTTTGATAAAGCGGTTTTGAGCCTGGCTTGCAGGTTGGAATATGTGGATTGGAACGTGGGCACCTTCATTGAAACTGGAGGTAATATTTCGGATGATCTTTGGGCAGTAGTGCCGGCAATCAGTTTCCGTCCGGCACCTCAGACCGTCCTTCGATTAAACTACCGTTATATTCAGCAGCAGGATATTTTGGGCAATCCGCCGTCAAAAATTGGAGGTGTGCAAGTTGGCTTGTCTAGTTATTTTTAAATGTTGCTACAGTGCCGAGATTAAAAAATTGCAATACCCTTGCACCGAAATATAACCTATATTTGATGCAAAATGAATTTTATTATATCCATATCATTTGGTTTGCTATTCTTGATGCAGTCAATGTGGCCTAATATGGATATATGCTGTGAACTGCAAAAACTTCCTAATCTTTTTGATCACTATGAAGAACACAAAAAATTTGACGGTGATTCTTTCTTTCAGTTTTTAGTTGAGGACTACCTGAATAATTATGGTGATGACCAAGGCCATCACGATGATTCTGATCATGATGACCTTCCATTTCACGGTCAGCACCAGTGCTGCCATGGTTATATCTTCATAGCTCCACCCATGGAACTTTTTGAGTTGTCCACACTTAATTTTTCTATCCAGATAAGAACAGGTATCTATAGTTTTTCTCTTTGTTCTGAGTACTCAGAATCCCCCTTCCAGCCCCCCAAGGCCTGATTTACCGGACACTTTAAAATGAGCCTTTATTTCATCGCACTGCGCAATGAAGTAAGGTATTGTTTTTTCTATTGCCGTCCGGCATCCCTCTGACGGGCATTTTCGCCCCATTCAATTCATTAAATCAGGATACAAAATGCAAAATAAATGCTGGATAAAATCATTCAATTTTCAGTCAAGAACAAACTGATCATTGGCCTGCTTACGCTGGGCCTGATCATTTGGGGGGGCTATTCACTGACGAAGCTTCCCATTGATGCCGTACCGGATATTACCAATAACCAGGTGCAGGTCATCACTACTTCTCCCTCACTGGCTGCCGAGGAGGTAGAACGTTTAATTACATTCCCCATCGAGATTACGATGGCCACCATTCCCGAACTGGACGAGATTCGTTCCTTTTCCCGCTTCGGACTGTCAGTAGTGACCATTGTGTTTAAAGAAGATGTGGACGTGTATTGGGCTCGTCAGCAGGTAAGCGAACGCCTGACTGATGTACAAGCTCAAATCCCACTAGGAATAGGTCAGCCGGGCATGGCGCCCATCACTACCGGACTTGGAGAAATCTACCAATATGTAGTGGGAACAGAGCCGGGTTATGAAGATCAATATGACGCCCGTGAACTGCGTACGATCCAGGACTGGATTGTGCGCAGACAACTCCTCGGCACTCCGGGAGTAGCCGATGTAAGTAGTTTTGGAGGCTACCTCAAACAATATGAAATTGCCATTGATCCCGACAGGCTCAAGGCCATGAATGTTTCCATTACCGATATTTTTCAGACACTGGAAGAGAACAATGAAAATACCGGAGGCGCATACATCGAGAAAAACCTGAGTGCCTATTTCATTCGAAGCGAGGGATTGGTGGGTGACCTGGACGACATCCGAAACATGCTGATCAAGAACAACGAGAATGGGATTCCTGTCCTTATAAAAGATGTCGCCAAGGTGCAATTGGGGAGTGCTGTAAGGTATGGAGCCACTACCCGCAATGGTGAGGGCGAAGTGGTGAGTGCCATTGTGATGATGCTAAAGGGAGAAAATTCAGCGGAAGTCATTGAAAATGTAAAAAGCCGGATTGCCGAAATCCGCAAAACTTTACCTGAAGGCGTGACCATCGAACCCTTTCTGGACCGCACCAAACTAGTCGATACCGCCATTGGCACAGTTTCCAAAAACCTGGCAGAAGGCGCGCTGATCGTAATCTTTGTCCTCTTACTGTTGCTGGGAAATCTTCGGGCTGGCCTGATCGTAGCCTCTGTAATTCCCCTTGCGCTCATCTTCGCCTTTGGCATGATGAACCTCTTTGGTGTTTCGGGTAACCTCATGAGCCTGGGAGCGATTGACTTTGGGCTAATCGTAGATGGAGCGGTAATCATTGTGGAGGCCACCTTGCACCATCTGGGCTTGTTGAAACTGGGCAGGAAACTTACCCAGAAGGAAATGGATATGGAAGTGTATCAATCTGCCAGTAAGATCAGGAATTCAGCCGCTTTTGGGGAGATCATCATCCTTATTGTGTACCTGCCTATTCTGGCACTCGTGGGTGTAGAGGGAAAAATGTTTGGCCCAATGGCACAAACGGTGAGCTTTGCCATTCTTGGGGCTTTTATTCTTTCACTCACTTATGTGCCCATGATGTCGGCACTTGTACTGAGCAAAAAGACGGAATACAAGCCCAATATTTCAGACAAGATCATGGGCTTCTTCCACCGCTTGTATGATCCGGCCATTCGTTGGGCTATGCATAAACGACCATTGATGTTAGGTTTTGCATTGGGATTATTTGGGGTATCGCTTTGGGTATTTTCCAATATGGGCGGTGAATTTGTGCCTACCCTGGAAGAAGGCGACTTTGCTGTGGAGACCCGGGTAATGACAGGTAGTTCATTGCAAAACACAATCAATGCCACAACTCAGGCAGAAAAAATCTTATTGGAACAATTTCCTGAGGTTACACAAGTAGTTTCAAAAATCGGAGCAGGTGAAATACCCACTGATCCTATGCCTGTAGAAGCCGCAGATTTGATGATCATTCTTAAGGATAAGGAGGAATGGGTAACTGCAAGCAACCGGGAAGAGCTGGCCAATGAAATGGCCGAAGCTTTGGAAGTGATACCTGGAGTGACCTTCGGTTTCCAGCAGCCAATTCAAATGCGTTTCAATGAGCTGATGACCGGGGTTCGTCAGGATGTGGCCGTAAAAATTTACGGAGAAGACCTCAACGAGCTTTCTGAATATGCCCAACAGATTGGTCAGCTTGCTTCGTCTGTAGAAGGTGCAGTAGACCTGTACATAGAGGAGGTCACGGGTATTCCGCAAATCGTCATTAACTACAAGAGAGACCAGCTGGCCAAGTATGGCCTGAGCATCCGGGATGTAAACCGATCGGTACAGGCAGCCTTTGCCGGGGCTTCCGCAGGATTGGTGTATGAAAATGAAAGACGTTTTGACCTTGTGGTCAGGCTGGATAAGACCAACCGGGAGGATGTGGAATCAGTTCGCAACCTCTACATCGCCCGCAAAGATGGACACCAGATTCCGCTGCATCAGGTGGCAGAAGTGGAAATCAAAGAAGGGCCCTACCAAATCCAGCGGGACGACACCCGCAGACGAATTATTGTAGCTTTCAATGTACGTAATCGTGACGTAGAAAGCATTGTGACGGAACTTCGGCAAAAAATTGATGAATCCGTAGTGTTCGCTCCGGGCTACACGGTTACCTACGGAGGTCAGTTTGAAAACCTCGTGGAAGCCCGTGAACGCCTTGCTTTTGCCGTGCCTCTGGCCTTGTTACTGATTTTCGTTTTGCTCTATTTCACTTTTGGTTCCATCAAACAGGGCCTCCTCATTTTTACAGCCATCCCACTTTCTGCCATCGGGGGCATCTTCGCCTTATGGCTAAGGGATATGCCTTTCAGTATATCGGCAGGCGTTGGCTTCATTGCCTTATTTGGGGTGGCCGTACTGAATGGAATCGTACTGATCAGCGAGTTCAACCACCTGAAAAAAGAAGGGGTCACAGATATTTTCGAGCGGATTTACAAAGGGACAAGCATACGTCTGCGACCAGTGATCATGACGGCTTCCGTAGCTTCCCTGGGCTTTTTGCCTATGGCGCTTTCCCAATCAGGGGGTGCGGAAGTTCAACGTCCATTGGCCACTGTGGTTATTGGCGGCTTAATTACAGCAACCTTCTTAACGCTTGTGGTGCTGCCCATCCTTTACTACTATTTTGAAAGAGGAATAAAAGTAAAACCGCGAGCAGTAGCACCTTTGTTGATCACCGGTCTGTTTTTCTTCCAGTTTACGGAAGTAAAGGCGCAGGAACCACCGGTTAACTACCACACGTTGGATGAGGCAGTTCAGGTAGCAATTCAAAATAACCCTAACCTGAAAGCAGCAGACCTGCAAACCCAGCAGGAACGGGCGTTAAAAGGGGCAAGTTGGAACCTGTCTAAGACCAGTTTCAGCCTTACGCACGGGCAGTACAACAGTGTTTACAATAATGATAACCAGTTCAATATTTCACAATCCATAGCCTTTCCAACGGTTTATGCCAACCAAAGCAAGTTGGCCAAAGCGAGAATAGAAGCCAGTGAGTGGCGAAAAAACGCCACCCAAAATGAACTGGTGCAGCAGGTAAAAACAACCTGGTATTTCCTCTGGCTGGAGAAAAGCAAAAGACAATTGTTGCTGGAGCAGGACAGCATTTACCAGCGCTTCGTAAGGGCTGCCAACCTTCGCTACGAAACAGGGGAAAGCAACCTGCTTGAAAAGGCCACAGCCGAATCGCAGGTCGCTGAGATCAAGGCCATGCTGCAACAAAGCTTGTCTGATATCGAGATTTACCAGACGCAGTTACAAACCTTACTCAATGTAGAAAGTCCGGTGGACATCACGGTTGGCAATCTGGAAGCAAGAGAAAGTAGTGCACTAATCGATACGCAGGGCATTGCCAATAACCCTACCCTGGCATGGTTCCGCCAACAAATGGAGGTGGCCGAAACGGAAAAATCAGTAGAAAAGTCTCGACTACTGCCAGACCTGACAGTGGGTTATTTTAACCAGTCACTCAATGGGCCGAATCAAGACCTGGATGGCAATCCGGTCACATTCACACCCAGCGACCGTTTTACCGGTTTTCAGGTGGGTGTGGGCATTCCCCTTTTTGGAGCAAAAGCACAAGGGTCGGTCATCAAAGCTGCTGAACTCAGGAAACAGGAAAGTGAAGCACGGCTGCAAGCTATAACAAATGAACTGCAAGGCAGATTCAGGTCGCTCGTTCAGCAGTACCAAAAATTTCAAACCAGTCTCGATTACTATGAGCAAAACGCCCTGCCTCAGGCAGAGCTAATTCTCAACCAAGCTCAAAGAGGTTTTGAAAGAGGGGAAATTGGTTATGTGGAATACATACAGGGACTCAACCGGGCTTTAACCGTTCGGTTCAACTACCTGGACATCCTCAACCAATACAACCAAACCATCATTCAGATCGAGTTCATCTCAGGCATTCAATAAAAAAGAAATCAACAATGAAAAATACATTCAAATACATCAAAAGCATCTCAATGGTTTTTCTCCTGGGATTGACCATTGCTTCCTGTGGTTCAAAAAACGAAGGAACAACAGAAGAGCACCACGAAGAAGGTGAAAATACTGTGGAACTTTCGCAGGCACAATTTGAGCAGGCGGGTATCAAAATAGGAAACGTGGAACAGCGGGTTATAGGCTCAGAACTTAGGGTCAACGGAGTGATTGACGTGCCTCCGCAAAGCAATGTTTCCATCAACATGCCCTATGGTGGCTTTGTGAAATACACTGAAATGCTACCAGGCAGCAAAGTGAAAAAAGGTCAGCTTTTGGTGGTGATTGAAAACCCGGAGTTCATCCAATTTCAGCAGGATTACCTGGAAGGCTTAGCCAACCAGGAATTTCTGAAAGCAGAATATGACCGTCAGAAGGAGTTATTTGATGAAAAGGTAGCCTCCGGCAAAGCCTTTCAACAGGCAAAAAGTGACTTTCTGGCCAATGAAGCTCGTATCAAAAGCATGGAGGAAAGGCTGAAATTAATCGGTTTCAGCATCCCCAAGATCAAAGAAGGTAACGTTTCTACGTCCGTCAATATTTATTCACCGGTAACAGGCGCTGTTCGTGAGGTGTACACCAACGTAGGCAAATACATCAACCCACAGGACGTCATCATGGACATTACCAACTCCGAAGACCTGCACGTGGAACTCACCGTTTATGAGAACGATATCCCACGGATCAATGAAGGTCAACGTATCCGTTTTGCCCTTGCAAATTCACCCGATGAGTGGCGTGAGGCCGAAGTATTCCTGATAGGTAGTGGGGTCAGGGAAGACCGTTCCGTAACCGTACACGGGCATTTGAAAAAGATGCATGAAGACCTGAAGCCGGGCATGTATGTAGCTGCCCGAATCGAAACCGACAGTAATGAAGTGCTTGCTGCTCCGGAAGTCTCTATTGTGCGGTTTGGCGGCAAACAGTACGTTTTTTCCTATGCGGGTAAGAAAACAGAGAACGGTGAAACCGTACACGATTTTGAAATGCTGGAAGTCATTAAAGGATATACTGAAGACGGCTATACCCAGATTTCGTTGGCAGATACAACGAAGGACTTGAGTACCATTCAACTGGTCACCAAAGGTGCTTTCACCTTGTTGGCTAAAGCCAAAAATACCGAAGAAGAAGGAGAAGGACACGGACATTAAAATGAATCATCCTTATGATCAAAGAACTCGAAGATAAACTCAAGCAGAAAGACATCCGACCAACAGCCATGAGGCTGTTGGTGTTGGAAGCACTGGCAGGTCAAGAGACGGCCATCAGCCTTTCCGACTTGGAAAAGGCCTTTGAAAAGTCAGACCGGGTGACACTATTCCGCACCCTGAAAACCTTTCAGGAAAATGGACTTGTGCACAGTATCGATGACGGTACTGGAGCGCCTAAATACGCCCTATGCGAAGAGGGATGCGAGTGTAATATCGAAAGGGACCTGCATGTGCATTTTCATTGTCGGGTGTGTAGCGAAACCTTCTGTTTGCCCAAGTATAAAATCCCGGAAATTGAACTGCCAAGCATGTTCAAAGGAGAAGAAGCCAACTTAGTAGTTAAGGGGATTTGCGGGAAATGTGCAGGATGAATATTGCAAGTACTATGCATTGGGTTTACTAGTAATTTTAAGTCAAACATCCAATGAAATGAAACCATGCAACATGGAAAACTTCACAACTTAGGATGATTATACGGATATGAAATTTAACATCACCACGCCGAATGGCTTAAAGCCACATTATCAAAAAGAACTGGATGCATATCGGGATAAACTGGGGAAGTGGTTTTTACAGGAAGCTTGGCAGCATCTGGAGCGGGCCCACATCCTTGGTCAGCCCTATCCTTACCAGCACTCTGAAGTGCATTGGCTCATGCTTCGGATTGGTTTTAAAATCAAAGACTGGAAGGAAATACGGGGTCAGATTCTCAGGCTCTTTGTAGGCGGAGTAAAATCCTTTGTAGGGAAAATACCTGTAGGGAATACTGGGGGCGCCAATGTTCCGCCTCTCTTGCCTATGGAAATACCAGCAGATCTGGAGGCAATAATAAATCAGTTCAAAAAATAAAATAGTCCTAAAGAATGACCGCTCTACTCACCGGTACCATTATGCTCAGTCTCCTTCATGGACTGATTCCCAGCCATTGGCTGCCGGTGCTGGCCCTGAAAGAAAAGTTTGGATGGGAGGGAATCAAGACGGTTCGCATTGCGGCGATGGCAGCTTTGGCTCACTCGCTGAGTACCTTTTTGTTAGGAGTGTTTTTGGGTTTATTCAGCTTGTCACTTTCTGAAAACCTACACACTTACACCCGTTGGGTCATTCCTGGATTGCTTATAGCCATCGGCTTATATTTTGTCATTCAACACCACCGTCACCACCACTTTCACATTGCTGAAAAACAAAAGCTGGAAAAAGCAGGAGCAGCGCAGGTTGTGACTTTGCTGGTATTTACCATGTTTCTTTCGCCCTGCCTGGAAATTGAAGCCTACTTCCTTATGGCAGGAACTCATGGCTTTCCAATGATCCTAGCTGTGGGACTGCTCTACACCATTGTTTCCGTGTTAGGGATTACTTTTTGGGTTTACCTGGCCCAAAAAGGGCTGCACCGATTCAACTGGCACAAATTGGAACATAATGCAGGACTGATTTCCGGTGGCATACTTATTCTCACTGGCATCATTTCCTTTTTCACAGATTAAAACAGATTGGACGATGACTAATACAAATCACTTAGACGATAAAGCCTGCTGCAGCACTGACCAGCATCCAGGCAAACCAAAAAAGGAAGAGGAAAAAACCTCTCCAACTTTTCTGCAAACTTGGGGAAGTGGTATGGTGAGCTTTGTCATGCTACTTGCTGGAATTGCCGCTGACCAGTTGGGACAGCCTGCAATTTTCCAGGGATGGATTCGCATTGGCTGGTATGTGCTGGCCTATTTGCCCGTGGGATGGCCGGTGTTGGTCAAAGGCTGGAAGTCCATCATAAAAGGTGATGTGTTTACTGAATTTTTCCTCATGGGCATAGCCACATTGGGGGCGTTTGCCATTGGGGAATATCCCGAGGCGGTTGCGGTGATGCTTTTCTATGCCATCGGTGAGTTGTTTCAGGATGCGGCCGTGAACCGGGCCAAGCGAAACATCAAAGCCCTGTTGGACATCCGCCCCGATTCGGCTTCGGTTTTTAGAGGTGGCCAAACTGTGGTCTTACACCCCGAGGAAGTACAAATTGGGGAAACCATCCAGGTTAAACCCGGAGAAAAAGTACCCCTCGATGGGGAAATGATCAGTGAAAAAGGCAGTTTCAATACCTCCGCCTTGACCGGCGAAAGCAAACCTGCGACCTTCAACAAAGGAGAAAATGTACTGGCTGGAATGGTGAATCTCGATAGGCTGATTGAATTGAAAGTTATCAGACGGTTCAATGAAAGTTCAATTGCACGAATCCTTGAACTAGTCCAGAACGCCACCTCACGCAAGGCAAAAACTGAACAGTTCATCCGTAAGTTTGCGCGGGTCTATACACCCATTGTCACCTTTCTGGCCATAGGCTTGGCCTTCCTGCCTTATTTTTTTGTGGAAGACTATGTGTTTGAAGCATGGCTTTACCGGGCCTTGATCTTTTTGGTGATCTCATGCCCCTGTGCGTTGGTCGTTTCTATCCCACTGGGTTATTTCGGAGGGATAGGCGCAGCTTCCCGCAAAGGCATCCTATTCAAGGGTTCCAACTTTCTTGACCTCATGACAAAAGTCAATACTGTGGTAATGGACAAAACAGGTACGCTGACCAAGGGAGTGTTTGAAGTTCAGAAAGCCGTGACCATGGACGGTATCACAATAGATTGGCTTAGTCTCGCAGCAGCAATGGAAAGCAAATCCACCCATCCCATCGCAAAAGCCATTACAGAATATACTAAAAAGCAAGGAGGAGGAATTTCAGAACCCGAGCAACAGGAAGAAATAGCCGGACACGGCCTGAAAGGAAAAGTAAATGGCAAGCATCTGCTGATTGGCAATCAAAAACTGATGGACAAGGAAGGGATCGTAACCTGTGCCGATGCTGTCGGAGAGGTCAATACCGTCATCCATGTAGCAGTGGATCAAAAATATGCCGGTTACCTGGTGATAGCAGATGAACTCAAAGAGGATGCTGCCCAGGCAATCAATGCATTGCACAAATCAGGAGTTCGGGAACTGATCATGCTGTCAGGAGACAAGAATGCAGTGACCCAACAAGTGGCAAAATCACTCGGAATAGATAAAGCCTTTGGTGACCTGCTTCCTGAGCAAAAGGTAGAAAAAGTAGAAGAATTGAAAAAGGATACCAGCCGTGTCATCGCTTTTGTGGGGGACGGTATCAACGATGCTCCCGTCCTTGCTCTGGCGGATGTGGGCATGGCCATGGGCGGGCTGGGAAGCGATGCAGCCATCGAAACGGCCGATGTTGTTATCCAAACAGATCAACCCTCCAAGATTGCCACAGCCATTCAGATAGGCAAACAGACCAAACGGATCGTATGGCAAAATATAGGCCTGGCCTTTGGAGTGAAGCTTATTGTGCTGGCACTGGGAGCCGGAGGCCTGGCCACCATGTGGGAAGCCGTCTTTGCTGATGTGGGAGTGGCGCTGTTGGCAATTTTAAATGCGGTAAGGATACAGAGAAACTAAATCGCGATGAAATATTTAAGCATTTTCTTAAATAAGAATAATTCCTTAGCTTTGTTAAGCAAATGCTTAAATACGAAGTTATGAATACATGTATCCGTGTCTTTGCCGATAGCGACCAGATCAATAGGTGCAGGAAAGACTTGAAGAGCAAGGAAGAAGGCTTTTTAGAACTGGCAGATGTGCTGAATCTAGCTGGTAATGCTGTTCGCCTCAAAATCCTATATCTTCTGAAACAGGAAAATGAACTTTGTCCGTGCGACTTGTCAGACATCCTGAGCATGACCGTGCCGGCCGTCTCCCAGCATTTAAAAAAGCTGAAGGATGCTGGGATCGTGACGACCAAAAAATCCGGACAAACCATATTCTATTCAGTAGAAGGGCAAAGTCAGCGAATCATTTCATCAGTGCTCGATTTGTTTAATCTCCCAAATTCAATTCCAGCCCTATGATACCCCATGATCTCACCCAAAGCATAAAAGTTTCCTTAAAAACAGCAACTGGTCAACTGGGATACATCCTTAGCAAATTAGATGATGCGGACCAGGTTGAAAATATCCTTTTGCAGCTAAAAGCTGTGCAGTCCATGCTTGCTAAGACTACTTACGAGTTATTGGATGATGCCTACAGGAAAGCACTAGCAGAAAGGATCTCGTCAGCTTACCAGAGCTGCCCTGGTAACTGTGGTAATGAAGAAACAATAGAAAAGCTGAGAAAACTATTTCCAGAGCTTAGACTCGAAGAAGTGCCTGAAAAACTACGAGAAGCCCGCATGGTGGAAGAAGAATTGAAGAAATTTTTATCCGAACGTTTGGACACCCCCTCCCCCCGTGACTGACCTTTGGAGAGATGTTTCATTAAAATAGATTGATATGAAAAGTAAACTCATGATTTTCGCCACAGCGGGTATTCTCGCAATTGGTGGCCTTGCTTACGGGATCAACTCATCTCCAAAAGCTTGTCCTTTGGAAGGTACTCCAGATTGTCCAAAAGTTAGCTGCCCTTTGGCAGGCACTCCGGAATGTCCTTATGATTTGAAAGTGGCGGAAGTACCCGCCTGCTGTAAGAAAAAGTAACTGGGAGGGCGCAGAGCCCTTCTTTTTTTGAAAATTAAGTATATGAAAAATTCCCTTTTAACCAGCGGCCTTTTAGCTGCTTTAGTAAGTTCCCTTTGCTGCATCACCCCGGTGCTGGCACTGGTAGCCGGTACCACCGGCCTGGCTTCTACTTTCTCATGGCTCGATCCTGCAAGACCCTTTTTTGTCGGCATCACAGTGGTTGTATTCGGCTTTGCCTGGTATCAGAAACTCAAACCAAAGGCCAAAGAGGAAAAAGAATGTGCCTGTGAGGAGGACCTTCAGCCCTCCTTTTGGCAAACAAGAAAGTTCCTTTCAATAATCACGGTCTTTGCTGCCCTGATGTTGGCGTTCCCGCTTTATGCTCACATTTTCTACCCTAAATCTGAAAAGCAAGTGATCATCGTTGATAAGTCAGACATTCAGACCGTAAATTTTCAAATCAAAGGCATGACTTGTCAAGGGTGTGCAGCGCATGTTGTGCATGAAGTAAATAAGCTCAGCGGCATCCTGAATGTAACCGCCTCCTACGACCAGGGCAATGCCATCGTAGAATTTGATAAATCCAAAACGGATGTCCTTGAAATTGAACAAGCCATCAACTCAACCGGATATTCAGTGACCAATAAAACAGAGAAATAAATGGAAATCATCTTAGAATCTACCATCACTTGCCCCAACTGCGGACATCAGAAAGAAGAAACTATGCCGACTGACGCCTGTCAGTATTTCTATGAATGTGAAAACTGCCACCAGGTGCTAAAACCAAAGGAAGGGGATTGCTGCGTGTATTGCAGCTATGGTTCAGCACCTTGTCCACCAGTACAATTGGATTCTGATCAAGCATGTTGCTAGGGTAGACAATGCTTTATGTGACATACATCATGTTTTGACATGTGCAATGTCATAGCCCTCTCAATAACCGTTGCGTACTTTCGAGTCATATTGAAGGGGATAACAAACATATACCCCTTCACTAGATGGCATTTTACATCAAAAGGCTCATGAAGCGCAACTTATATATCGTCCTGCTCATTGCAATGCTCCTCCCTGGCAAAGGGATGGCAGTGTTTCAGCACTTTTGCGGGGGCGAACTGATTAGCTTCGAGCTTTTTCTAAAACACTACGAACCATGCTGTGACGATCACAGCAACCCTTGTGATGGCTGTGAGGATCAGGAAGCCATCTTCTCTCTCGATGATTTCAGGACACCTCATTCTGACATTCTGGTCATTGATTTTTTACATGCGGCAATGGCTCAGCCATCTTTCCATTTGCCTTCTACACATTTTTTCGAGTCAAGAAACTACACAACTCCTAAAAAGGCTCCCCCCGGCTGGTCAGGGCGGTATCGCTCTATCCTGTTCCAGTCATTTCTTCTTTAGCTGACATCTGATTATCAGTTAGTTGCCGGGGTTACGAAACCCTTGGGCAATGTCGGAAATAGTTCAGTATAATATAACTGCTCCGGGATATCCGAACAGCATTAGACACGATCTATCTGACAAAACTATCATCAAATTTCTTTAATCAGACTTTCAACAAAATGTTAAAATCATGAAAACGTTTCATAAAATTCAATTGGTATTCATTGCCTTGACACTGATAGTGATCAATACCACATACGCCCAACAACGAGGCTTGCAATATTTCAGGCCAAACGATAAAAACGGCCTGAATGTATTTGAGCCTTCAAAGGAAGATACCGTTGCTTTTGACGGAGTAAAAGTCCGGGTAGGGGGTGATTTCGCCATGCAATTTCAGGGCCTTAACCAAAGTAATGATGCTGGTACCTTGGTTGAGCTTGGTTCCGATTTCAATTTGCCTTCAGCTAACCTCAACCTTGACGTTCAGGTAATGGAAGGTGTTCGGATGCACCTCAGAACCTATCTTTCTTCCAGAGCACACAACGAAGCATGGATTAAGGGCGGATACATGAGAGTGGATAATTTTGACTTTGTTAAACCCGGGTTTCTGGACGGAGTGATGAAATATGCAAGCATCACCATAGGGTTAGATGAGTTCAACTATGGAGACGCACATTTCAGGAGAACGGACAATGCGAGAGGTATTTTCAACCCTTTTGTAGGAAATTATCTTATGGATGCATTCTCCACTGAGGCATTCGGAGAGCTTACAATTCAAAAGAATGGTTTATTGGCAGTGGTCGGGTTGACAAATGGCAAGCTAAATCAAAATGTAACTGTGAACGACAATACAGACAATAAGCCTTCTTTCTTCGGTAAGTTGGGGTACGACAAACAACTGAGTGAGGATTTGAGGGTACGATTGACCGGATCCTGGTACATCAATAAAGGTACCTCAACTGGCACATATCTCTATGGTGGAGACCGAGGAGGCTCTAGGTATTACAATGTGCTTTTTACAGTACCGGATGTGGATGGCAATACCGAAGGTGGCCCTCGTGATGGTCAGTTCAATGCCAGGTTCACAAAACTCACAGCCTTGCAGATTAACCCATTCATCAAGTACAAAGGCTTGGAGTTCTTTGGTATTTATGAGCTGGCTGATGGAAGCAATGAATTCACAACACCTCAAGCTGACACAGAGGGTGCATTCACACAAATAGCAGCTGAGGTATTGTATAGGTTTGGAGCTGATGAACGTTTCTATCTTGGGGGTAGATATAATACAGTAACTGGTAAAATGCGTGAAAGTGCCACAGAAGATTTGGAAATCAGCAGGGTCAATTTTGGTGGAGGCTGGTATCTTTCAAAGAACGTTTTAACAAAAGTTGAGTACATGAAGCAGCAATATGAAGGCAATGCTTGGACAGGGCGTTTTGCCGGGGCTGAATTTAGTGGAGTCGTGGTTGAAGCGGTGATTAGTTTCTGACGGAACTCCCGTGTGGATGAGTTCACCCACACGGGGTTCTTTTCATTCCTGATCATTCCTGAATAAGAGATAACGACTTTAAAAATAAGCATCAACAGACCAAAATTTTTAGATGGAAAATAAATCTCAAACATCTACATATTGAGGTATTTGAAATACAAACCATCATTTTTGATATTAAAATCGAACATTCTAAACTAAATTTCGTAAATTCACTTTAGACTTTTACCATAGTGCAGCGTTTTAGAAAAATATTGGCCATCATGCTTTCAGCCTTAGTGTTGCTCAGTTCAACGAGCCTCACTTTTGGCTTGCATTTTTGCATGGGGCAATTGGAGAACATTGCACTTTTTTCAGGTGCTGAGCCCTGCGAAATGGCCACACAGAAATCACCTTGTGCCACGGATAAGCATGATCCAGATTGCGAACATCAGCAGGTCACTAAAAAGGGTTGTTGCGAAGACCAGACTGTAGTAATGGAAGGACATGAAGACCTTACCCAAGTGTCCAAAGTTGCGGTTCCTGATTTTCAAATGATCGCAGTTCTCTACGCTGTGGTATCCTTTCTTTTCAGCGCTCCTGCTGTTGATTATTATTCGTATAACGATTATTCCCCCCCTCTGATTGAGCGTGACATACCTGTGCTCGTTCAATCCTTCCTTATTTAAGCTCTTCATTCAATTCTTTCACTTGGCATAGCATTCTGCTGCGCCACAAGTGCATGCATTTGTATGCGCTCAAGTCAATCCAGTTTTAAAGAAAATTGAATGAAAAATGCTCAATTCCATAATCAAATTCTTTCTCGAGAATAAGCTCGTTACCGTTCTCGTATTGCTACTCATTGTAGCCTGGGGCATAGTCACTGCTCCTTTTAACTGGGAGACAAGTTTCCTCCCACGTGACCCGGTTCCGGTTGATGCCATCCCGGACATTGGCGAAAACCAGCAAATCGTTTTCACTGAATGGATGGGACGTTCTCCACAGGATGTGGAAGATCAGATCACCTACCCTCTTACCACTGCCCTACTTGGCTTGCCCGGTGTAAAAAGCGTTCGAAGTAGTTCAGCCTTCGGCTTTTCCAGTATTTATATCATCTTCAATGAAGATATAGAGTTTTACTGGAGCCGTTCACGTGTACTGGAAAAACTGAACTCACTTCCGTCAGGACTATTGCCACCGGATGTACAACCCAAACTGGGGCCGGATGCTACCGCCCTGGGCCAGGTGTATTGGTACACGCTGGAAGGTCGCGATAAAGACGGCAACCCTACCGGAGGTTGGGACTTGCACGAACTTCGTACCATCCAGGACTATTACATCCGTTATGCGCTTACTGCTGTAGAGGGTGTGGCCGAAGTAGCTTCCGTAGGTGGCTATGTCAAAGAATACCAGGTAGATGTCGATCCGGCAGCTTTAAAAGCGCATGGGGTTACGCTCATGGACGTGATGCAGGCAGTGAGAAACAGCAACATCGATGTAGGTGCCAACACTATTGAAGTAAACCGGGTGGATTACTTCGTCAGAGGTCTGGGATATGTGGAGGAGCTGGCCGACCTGGACAAGGCCGTGGTGAAAGTAACCGATAATGTACCCATTCGGGTGAAGGATGTGGCCGTGGTAAACATTGGCCCACAGCCCCGCAACATGAGCGGAATCCTGGATAAGTCAGGAGCTGAAGCTGTGGGCGGAGTGGTCATTGCCCGCTACGGTGACAACCCCTTGAAAATCATCAATGCGACAAAAGCGGAAATTGAAAAAATAGCCGATGGACTTCCGTCCAAAACACTGGCAGACGGCACGGTTTCTAAAGTAACGATAGTACCCTTCTATGATCGCACCGGCTTGATTTACGAAACCCTTGGTACCTTGTATGAAGCCATCAGCCTGCAAATATTGATTACCATCATTGTGATCATTGTGATGGTGTACAACCTGCGGGCATCTATCCTCATTTCAGCGCTTTTGCCACTGGCGGTACTCATGTGCTTCATATTCATGAAATACTTCGGAGTAGATGCCAACATTGTAGCCCTGTCCGGTATTGCCATTGCCATCGGCACCATGGTCGATCTTGGTATTATCCTCAATGAAAACATTTTGCGGCACCTGGAAATTGCCCCGGAAGGCCAGTCCAAGTTAAAAACTGTCTATGATGCCACTACAGAGGTAGCTTCCGCCATTGTTACCGCAGTGAGTACCACCATTGTCAGTTTTTTACCAGTTTTCACCTTGCAGGCAGCTGAGGGTAAGCTCTTCGGGCCATTGGCCTACACCAAAACCTTTGCTTTGGTTGCTGCTCTGATATTTACCCTCATCATCATGCCTGCCTTTTCTCACTGGATATTCTCCATGAAAAAAGGCAAAGGCAAAACAAGTCTGTACCTGAATTACCTGTTACTCATTGCCGGCCCGGTGATAGCCTTCACCGTCTGGTCTTGGGCAGGATGGTTGCTGTTTGGTTTTGGTTTGATCAATGTGCTACTGCATCATTTTCCTGAAAGATTAGGTAAGTACCGTGACCTGATGATGGTAGGAGTTACAGTGGTTGCGGTTGCTTGGCTGTTGGCCACCGAATGGGTTCCGCTGGGTGTGTCCAACAGCTTGCTGGTCAACTTCCTGTTCATTGCGGCCATACTGGGTTTTGTGCTGGGCACATTTGCCTTATTTCTGCGCCTGTATCCTAAAATCCTCATGTGGTGCCTGGATAACAAAGGGCTTTTTCTTATTACTCCTGTAATCATTATTCTGATAGGTGCGAATGTGTGGCTGGGCTTTGACCGGGTTTTTGGTATCATCCCAAAGACCACAGAAAAACTGGGATGGAACCTGAGGGAAACCTCCGGCTGGGAAACCATGATGGGCGTGTTTCCGGGCTTAGGCGAAGAGTTCATGCCGTCTCTCAATGAGGGTTCATTTCTCCTGATGCCCACATCCATGCCGCACTCCGGCATAGAAGTAAACCGTGAGGTACTGCAAAAACTGGATATGATGGTAACAGCCATTCCCGAAGTGGAAATGGTGGTAGGTAAGGCAGGCCGTGCGGAAACGGCCATTGATCCGGCCCCTATCTCCATGTTTGAAAATACCATCAGCTACAAAAGCGAATATGTTTCGGATATCGATGGAACCAAGCAACGCTTTCGGGTGAATGATGATGGTCAGTTTCTGCTTCAAAATGGAGACGTTTATGACCCGGAAACCATGTCCCCTGAGCAAATAGATATAAAGCATCTCACTCCTGATCATGATGGAGAATATTTCCGCCAGTGGCGGGATCACATCAAAACACCGGATGACATTTGGGACGAAATTGTTGGTGTCGTCAATATTCCGGGCGTAACCTCCTCTCCCAAATTACAGCCTATTGAGACACGCCTGGTGATGTTGCAAACGGGTATGCGGGCCCCTATGGGTATTAAGGTGTATGGACCTGATTTGAAGACCATTGAAGAATTCGGCCTTCAACTCGAGAAATACCTGAAAGAAGTGCCATCGGTAAAAAGTGAAGCTGTCTTTGCTGACCGGATTGTGGGAAAACCTTATTTGGAGATTGACATAGACCGGGATCAGATTTCCCGCTACGGATTGAACGTACGGGACGTGCAAGACTATATAGAAACAGCCATCGGTGGCATGAAGCTGAGCACCACGGTGGAAGGAAGGGAGCGCTTTCCGATAAGGGTACGCTATGCCCGTGAATACCGTGATGATCCTTCATCCATTGAAAACATGCAGGTGCCCACGCCCTTAGGCAACTACATTCCGTTGGGTCAATTAGCGAAAATCACCTATCGCCCCGGGCCCGAAATGATCCGTGGGGAGAACAGCTTCCTTGTAGGCTATGTGCTATTGGACAGGAAAAAGGAGTTTGCAGAGGTTACCGTAGTAGAGGATGCGCAACGCTACCTGAGATCAAAGATAGATGCAGGTGAACTGACCATTCCTGCTGGTGTCCGCTATGAATTTTCGGGAAGCTACGAAAACCAGGTGCGGGCAGAGAAACGACTCGCAATTGTAGTCCCGCTATGCCTTATGGCCATTTTCCTGATCCTGTATTTTCAGTTTCGAGCCATCTCTACCACCTTATTTGTATTCTCAGGCATTGCTATGGCTTTTTCAGGTGGGTTCTTGATGCTCTGGCTGTATAGTCAGGGTTGGTTCATGGATTTTTCGGTCTTTGACACCAATATGAGAGAACTCTTCCAGATGAAGACCTACAACCTGAGTGTGGCCGTCTGGGTAGGCTTCATAGCACTGTTTGGAATCGCTACCGATGATGGCGTAGTGGTGGCTACTTACCTCAAGCAAAGCTTTGAGAAACGGGAACCTGAAAACGTGAAGGAGGTTCGCAAAGCTGTATTGGAGGCTGGTCAAAAGCGGGTACTCCCGGCCATGATGACCACCGCCACCACTTTACTGGCCCTCTTACCTGTACTCACATCTTCCGGGCGAGGATCCGACATTATGATACCCATGGCCATTCCTTCATTCGGGGGCATGATCATCGAAATTATGACGGTTCTGCTGGTGCCAGTCCTATACTGTTGGTGGGCAGAGCGCAAGATTAAACGCAATCCCGAAGTATTTACTGAATCATAAATAGAGGAAGATGAAAAAAATAGCAATCATATTCCTGTTGTTTTTAGGAGTTCAGTCCACAAGCTTTTCACAAAGCCTGGATGAATACCTGAAAGTAGCAGCAGAAAACAACCCGGAGTTAAAAGCCTACTTCAATGAATATCTGGCCTCTTTGGAAAAAGTACCTCAGGTGGGAGCACTTCCTGATCCTGAACTGACCATGGGTTTCTTCTTTCAACCAATGGAGCGGTTCATGGGCAACCAGCAAGCCGACATCCAGTTGATGCAGATGTTTCCCTGGTTCGGCATGCTGAAAACCCAAAAGGATGAAGCAAGCAAAATGGCACTGGCGCAGTACGAAGTGTTTCAGGATGCCAAATACCGCTTGTTTTATCAGGTAAAAAACACCTGGTATCAACTGTATCGGCTAGAAGAGGAAATCCGCATTACGGAGGAAAACCTTGAGATTCTTAAACAGTATGAGCGGCTGGCGCTCATTCGTTTTCAGAGTGCAGATATAGGAACCGGTTCCGGCCCTAGCAATATGCAGCAAGCTACAAGCATGAACAGCGGTTCCTCCACCTCATCAGCATCGTCAATGGGTGGAATGACCAGTGGCACTTCCGGTAAAAGCAGTTCAAAAGGTGGTTCTTCAATGGGTACTTCCTCATCAATGAACGGGGGCGGGTCAGGCATGAGTGATGTGCTCAGGGTAAGGATTCAGATCAAGGAACTGGAAAACACACTTGCCTTGCTTGAAGACTCCCGACTGCCCATTAAAGCCGAATTCAATCAGTTGCTTAACCGGGATATCAATGAAGTGGTAAGCATAGCCGATTCATTGAGCGGATCAGTAGTCTCTTGGGAGCGCCAGGCTTTGCTGGACAGCATTACGCAGAACAATCCCATGTTGAAAATGCTGGATGCCGAGGAAGAAGCCTATGAGGCACAGAAAAAGATGGCTCGGCTGGAAGGCAGGCCTATGTTGGGGGCAGGCGTCAACTATATACCCTTTAGTCCAAGGACAGAAAATGGAATGCCGATGGGCGGCAATGACATGGTGATGCCCATGTTGAGGCTGACTATACCCATCTATCGGAAAAAGTACAATGCTTTACAGAAAGAGGCGGAATTGAAACAATTGGCCGTTCAGCAGCGCAGGGAAAACACCGTCAATCAGTTGACCACCCGATGGTCAACCGCCTTGCGGGATTTGGACGATGCAACCAGAAGGACAAAGCTGTACCGGGAGCAAACCGACCTGGCCAGGCAAACTCTGAACCTGCTGATGACCAGCTACGCTACTGACGGACGGGATTTCGAGGAAGTGCTGCGGGTACAACAGCAATTGCTCGATTATCAACTCAAGCTGATCACTTCAATAGTAGATCAGCACGTCACCATTGCCATGCTGGAAAACCTGGCAGCAACAGAACTGAATTAATTGATCTAAAAAGTTAAAACGATGAAAGAAATATTTAAAAATAAAAAACTCCTACTGATCGTGCTCGTAGCGCTGACATTGGGAGGCGTACTCGGCTGGATGGTAAAACCATCTTCAGGTCATCAGGAGACGGAAGCAGCCGTGCATAACCATGATGAAGGTAATGAGGTTTGGACCTGTTCTATGCACCCGCAGATCAGGCAATCGGAACCCGGCCAATGTCCCATTTGCGGAATGGACCTGATACCAGCTTCCACTAAACGGTCATCAGCCAGTTCGAATCCATTGATTCATGAGATGACCCCTGAAGCGGTGGCCATGGCCAATATCCATACCTCCAGAGTTACAGGAGTGTCACCTGAAGGTGAGCTTTTCCTTACCGGTAAAGTGAAGGCCGATGAACGCCAGTTGGCTTCCGTTACGGCAAAATTTCCCGGGCGAATAGAGCAGCTCTTTGTAAACTTCACAGGGCAGGTGGTAAGAACCGGGGAACGATTGGCCACCATTTATTCGCCTGAGTTGGTTACAGCCCAAAAGGAATTATTGGAAGCTGCCTCCACGAAAGAGACCTACCCTGAGCTTTATACTGCTGCACGTGAGAAGCTCAGGCTTTGGAAACTCAATGAAAACCAAATCGATGAAATAGAAAAAACAGGAAAAGTAAGGGATCAATTTGATGTTCTCGCAGACAAAGGAGGTATAGTGACCCAGCGAAACATTGCCGTGGGCGACTATGTGGGTACCGGATCAGTATTGTTTGATGTGGTCGATCTGAGCCGAGTCTGGATCATGATCGATGCGTACGAATCCGATCTGCCATTTGTAAAAATTGGTGATGAAGTAAGCTTTACGGCTGCCGGGATCCCCGGACAAACATTCACAGCAAAGGTCACTTACATAGACCCGGTGATTAATCCAAATACACGGGCGGCTTCTGTTCGTGCAGAAGCTTATAACAGAAGTGGGGAACTACGGCCTGAAATGTTTGTCAATGCACAGGTTAAAACCACACTTCGACAAGGACAATCATCCCTGGCCATACCCCGTACCGCTTTGCTCTGGTCGGGCAAACGCTCCATTGTATATGTCAAGGTACCCGACACAGAATTCCCTACCTACGAAATGCGTGAAATCACCATTGGCCCACGTATGGGCGAAATGTGGCTGGTGGAAGCCGGACTGGAAGCGGGTGAAGAGATAGTGACCAATGGAGTATTTGCCATCGATGCGGCTGCACAACTTTCCGGAAACTACAGTATGCTCATGCGTCCGGATGTGAAAACCATGGACGTACCACAGGCTTTCAGGGAACAAATCACAGCGCTGGCCGATGCTTATTTCAAAGTAAAGAATGGTTTGGTCGCTGATGATCCAAAGGCTACACAATCCGCATTGGAACAGTTGGAGGCAGCTTTGGACCAGATTGACATGGCCGGGCTGAAAGGCCAGGCACACGATCACTGGATGGCTTTGAAACAGAAGTTTTCAGAAGCAACTAAAATGATGCAGGCTGAAGAAAGCCTGGATGGCCTGCGGCAACACTTCTCAATGCTTTCTGAAAATATGCTGGAGATGACCGAATCTTTCGGACTGGAAAAGGACAAAGTGTACAAGGATTTCTGCCCGATGGCATTTGACAATAAGGGCGCATTTTGGCTCAGTGAAACGGAAGAGATTCTCAACCCCTACTTCGGTGAGGCCATGCTTTCCTGTGGGGAGGTGAAAGAGACGTATCTCAAAGGCCAAAAAGTCTTTGAAGAAGGCGGGCCTGCCAGGCAGGCAGCCGGTGGGCATAATCACTAAAAAATACGGATAAATTCAGGTTAGAAATTCCAATTCGATGAAAAGTTGCTGCAAAACAGGAGATGAAAGATCTCCATCTAAAATAAAAAAATGGGTCAGCTGGATTTCCTGGGGAATAGTCATTCTTCTGGTCACTGGTTTAGTCCTGATCCAAGTATTTAACCTTTAAACAAATAGAAAAATGAAAAAAACAATGATCATGCTATGCCTGGCTTTAGTAAGCTGGGGAGCAACCGCACAACACGACCATGCAGCGCATGGCGCACAAGCAAGCAGTGAAAAGATGGAACCCATGTTCAAAGACAAGGCGCTGGGATCTTCCTACACGCACTACATTCATTTGAAGAATGCTTTGGTGGCCTCTGATTTTCAGCAAGCAAAATCTGCTTCTGAATCTTTGGTGAAAGCTCTTCACAATGTAAAAGGAAGTGATAAAGTCCATACAGAGGCGGCCAAAGTTGCACAGGCAGGTTCACTGGAAAACCAGCGAAAGGCTTTTACCGCCTTAAGCAATGAGATGGCCACTTTGGTGAAGGGCGCTGATATAAGCATGGGAGAACTCTACCTGGAATACTGCCCAATGGCCAATGGCAACACAGGAGGCTATTGGCTCTCCAACGAAAAGGAGATCCGCAACCCTTACTTCGGTGACAAGATGCTGAAGTGCGGAAGCGTAAAAGAGACAATTAACTGACACAAGTCCTGGCATAAGGGATTGGGTTCACGATAAGCTGAGCCCGATCCTTACACCAGGCACAAATCAATGAGAAATGAAAAAGCACATTATTTTCAGCATAGTATTCCTGGGAGGAATATTGCTGGCAGCACAGCAAGACAGAGCAACGCCTTGTACATATCAATGGAAAAGGTGAGATATCGGATGACCGGGGCACCAAACTCGGATACATCAGTAAAGAAGACATTGTTTTCAACAATCAGAATCAAAAACTGGGCTTTATCAAAAACGGCAAAGTGTATGATGCCGAAGGTAATCCCCTTGGCAAAGCCAAAAAAGATGGTCGCTATTACAACAACGATGGAGTCTTCATTCTGAGCACCAAAACGATTGGTGATAAATGTGAAATTCTGGATCCAGAAGGTCACAAAAAAGGCACGGTACACAAAAACTATAAACTACATGCGTGTGCTGCTCACTGTTTCTTCTTGGAACAGGAAATGAAAAAAGAGGAAGATAAGTAAAAAGTAAAGCCCTGTTGGAGAGTGGCATGTGCAGGTGTAGTCTTGCATCCTACACTGCCGCCACTCTTCCATCAGGCACCAAACGGAAAAGTCATGAAGAAGAAAACCAACAAGGACAACCCTAAGACATCTACCCGGAATCTGGTGTATGTCTACCTGACCATTGCGGCATTATTAGTGACAGCCACAGCATTGGTGTATTGGATTAACCATCAGCAGCTAAAGCCTTCTATAGGCTATAGCCCAGATGAAATTGAGCGACCGGTGGAACCAAGCCTGGTATGCATGGTGAATGACGCCTACATGGGCAAGCCGCAAATCCCGGTACCGGTCAATGGCAAAACCTATTATGGTTGCTGCGAAATGTGCGTGGATAAGCTCAACAATATAGAAAGTGCAAGGATCGCCATCGACCCTTTTAGTGGTAATCCGGTAGATAAATCAGAAGCATTTATAGTAGTGACTAACCCGCAAGGTGCAGTTGCCTACTTTGAATCAGAGGCCAATTACAACGCATTTAAGAAAAACTAAAAACAATCCTTTAACCCAAAATCCATGAAATTGAAACTGCTTTTTTTAGGTCTTGCTGCCATAGTGGCCGTGAAGACTCAAGCGCAACAGTCGGATGAAATTAACCAGGTAAAACAAGTCCTGGAATCATACAAACAGGCCATTGAAAGCCTCGACACAACGGGCATAGGTAATTTATTTGTATCACAATCAATTGTTGTTGAATCAGGCAAAGTTGAAGGCCGATATCAGGACTATCTAGCTAACCACCTGGGCCCGGAGCTCCATCATTTCGAATCTTTCAAGTTTAGTGACTATGAAGTAGCCATTGAAGTCGCTTTGCCATTTGCCTTTGCCACTGAAACCTACATATACACCATTGTGCTAAGCAATGACAAATCAGTTATTGAGCGAAAAGGAGTTGCCACCAGCATTTTGAAAAAAGAAAACGGTCAATGGAAAATATGGCAAACCCATTCATCAGCAAGAAAACCACAGACCAATCATTAATCACCTAAATAATTTGACAATGAAAAATATTCTAAAAGCAGTTGTACTGGTACTATTTGCTACGGCAACCGTATCGGCTCATGACGGCCACAAAAGCAAACAAGACAGTACCGCCTTACAGGCGGATACCGTGGTGAATGCACAGTCCACCGGGGAAGAGCATACAGACCACACCCGTATCAGCGAGGCAGACAGCCACGATGCACATGCACAAGATGCACACCACGAAAAAAAGGTCACCGCAGACCTGGCCGATTTCCCTACAATCCACCCGCTAATTGTCCATTTCGCTATCGTATTACTGATTGTGGGGGCCATTCTGGCGGTCGTCAACATCTATTTCATCAAAAGGGAATTGGCGTGGACAGCATTCGCTATGGTGCTGGTAGGTTTTGTAGCTGCCTACTTAGCTGGCAGAAACTTCCATCCGCATACTCACGGACTAACAGAACATGCCAAGCTCGTTTTGGAACAACACGACTTCTGGGCTGACTGGACAATCAATCTTGGGTTTATTGGCATGCTGTTACAAGGAATCAACCTGTTCATTTTCCAATCAAAAAGATGGGCTATGGCTATTGTGGCAGTTGTGTTATTGAGCGCAGCTTATGCCGTGGCACAGGCAGGACATTACGGAGCACAATTGGTACACATAGAAGGTGTAGGGCCGGAAGGTAAGTTTTTGGAATTGGAACATGGACATTAACTGATTTTAAATCACCTGTATGCCCGGATTGTTTTTTGATTCGGTACTTACCTGTCCGGTATGCGGCCAGCAGCAGGTTCGCAGAATACCTTATAACGAGCAGCTAAATAGCTTCTATTGTAAGGGCTGTGAATGTAAGATTACTGTTCAGGGTGATCAGTGTTGCATTTTTTGTGCATTTGGTTCACATAAATGCTTGGTCAGCCAAAGCTGGGAAAAATTAGAACAAAAACAAATGATTGAAAAAATGAAAGATCATGTGCATAAAACTGAGAAGAAAATCATCCCCGCACTGGGGTATGATTTTCTTACAGCATGGTACGATGCTACCATACGCATCACCATGCCGGAACGTAAGTTTAGAAATTTGCTGGTCGATCACTTAAATCCTGCTAATGGAGAACATATTCTTGAGTTTGGTTTTGGTACAGCTGCCAATCTGCTGATTGCAGCAAAAAAGGCACCCAATAGTCATTTCACGGGGCTCGACATAGATCCGAAAATAAGAGAAATAGCAAAACATAAACTGACAAAAAATAGCTTGAGCATTACTCTGAATCTATATGATGGAACCACATTTCCATTTGAATCAAATTCTTTTGATAAAGTAGTTAGTTGCCTGGTCTTCCATCATCTGGATAAGGAGGCAAAATTGAGAAGTTTGAAAGAAATTCATCGGGTACTGAAACCGGGGGGAAAGCTGGTCATTGGTGACTGGGGTCAGGCTAAGTCCAGGATGATGCGAATGGCCTTTTATCTGGTTCAGGTGCTCGATGGATTTAAAACCACCAATGACAATGTCAAAGGGTTGTTGCCGGAGTATATTCAAGAATCTGGATTTTCCGACGTTCAGGAAGTTGATCATATAAATACCAAAATCGGCTCATTCTGTTACTATGTCGGTGACAAATAAAAGCATTATGAAACAGGATTTAACCTCACAAGAGTTTAAAATAAAAGGAATGATTTGCAGTCGTTGCTTGAAGGTATTAAACTCGGAATTAAAAGAAATGGCAATTGAAGTTGTAGAAATCGAACTTGGCAGAATATTGATTCGATACAACTCTGCCAAAATTCATGAATCATTGATCCGGAAAATCATCAATGAAAACGAGTTTGAAATTATCTGGAACAAAGAAAGCATTCAGGCAGAACAGACAAAGAGATGGGTCGTTAACTATTTATGGGGTACGAGTCAGGAGATGAACCTATCGGAATACCTGGTAAAAAAACTCAACACAAATTATAATACTTTGAGCAGAATATTTTCAAAAACCTTCGGCAAAAGCATAGAGCGCTACAGTATCTTATTGAAGATCGAGCGAGCCAAGGAGCTGATTGAGAATGATAAGTTGAGCTTTAGCGAAATATCTTATGAATTGGGTTATCAGAATCCTTCGGGCTTGTCCCGACTGTTTAAAAAAGAATCAGGCATGACGTTGAAAGAATATAAAAGTTTAGGTGAAAGTAGACGAGTACCAATTGATAGAATATGATAAACAATATTGGAAATATGGCAATAAAAAGTGTATGGATATGTACAGTTTTGCATAATATAATGTAACTTAATTTCATACTATGAAAAGATTAATACCAAAATTGTTTTCGCTCATAGTCATCTTGTTCATTTTTGGTTGTAATGGTAGTCGGAAAGACACAAAAAATAGTACTGAAGGAAAGGGTAATGAAGTAGAGGCTATTAATAAAACAGATGTGTGGGCATATCAGGGTGAAACAGGCCCCAAGTTTTGGACCAGACTTGAAGAAGGATCAGAATGCGGAGGCATCAGACAATCACCTATCAACATCAACACTTTTAAGGCAATAGCAGGAGATTTTGATCTCCGCCTTAGTGACTTTCATTATGAAAATGCTACTGAAGTTAAAAATGTAATAAATAATGGTCATACTATCGAATACGAATTTGAATCTGAAAACAATATATTGAAGCTTGCCGAGCGTCAGTACATTCTAAAACAATTTCATTTCCATTCGCCTTCAGAACACACCTTAGATGGAGTTAGATTCCCCTTGGAAATTCACATGGTTCATTTTGAGCCGGAGACTAACAGTTATGTAGTACTAGCCTTATTCGCAAAGCAGGGTGAAACAAGCAAAACTTTCCGGTTTTTGCTTGACTATTTACCTATTGATATAGGTGAATCGAAGGAAGTCAGTGCACTCTGCGATTTTGAGGATCCGCTTAGTACATTGAAAACAGGAACCCTCTATCATTATGAAGGTTCATTAACTACCCCTCCGTGCACAGAATCTGTATCCTGGTATATATTGAAGGAGCCCCTTGGGTTAGCACCAGAACAAATTGACAGATTAAAAGACCTGATGCCAATAAACAATTACCGACTGGCTCAGCCATTGAATGGGCGTATCGTGAGTTTTAAAACATTTAATTAATTAGGCTGTCTGTTTGGAATAAAAAAATTTAAATATTAATAGTTATGAATGAAGCACATTGGCATTTAGTCGTAAATCATTTACCTATCATTTTTCCTATTGTGGGTGTAATCGTGATGATTACAGGGCTAATCTCAAAATCAAGAGGCGTAAAACGGACGGCTCATTTGATATTCATAATGGGTGCCTTAACAGCAATGGTAGCTATAATTACAGGCGAGGGCGCAAAAGAGGTAGTTGAAAAGATTAGCGGTATTAGCGAAATTTATATTGAAAACCACGAAACAATGGCCGAAACTTTTGCTCTGTTATCTTATATCTTAGGAGGGCTGTCGTTGTTCGCCCTTTGGGCAAGTTTCAAGCAAAAAACCTTTTCAAGCATACTTAATATTGGAACGTTAGTATTCGCATTGGTTGTCTTGTTTTTTGGAAAAGAAACAGGTACTACAGGCGGTGAAATTCGCCATACAGAGATAAGAAAGATCTAAAAAACATTTAATATTATGAAAAAAATCATACTACTAAGTACCGCATTGGTTATTTTATTTATTATATCAACCCATGCACAAACGGATACCACAGTATACAATCTCACAATAAGTGAAAAGACCCTGAATATTACGGGGAAAGACCGCAAGGCCTTGGCCATTGATGGTCAGATACCGGGCTCCACACTTCGCTTTAAAGAGGGTGATTATGCTGTCATTTATGTTAAGAATGAGCTAGATGAAGAAACTTCTGTACACTGGCACGGTCTCATATTGCCCAACTTCTACGATGGAGTGCCTTATTTGACAACACCTCCGATAGAACCTGGCCATACACAAAAGTATGAGTTTCCTCTGGTGCACAATGGAACCTATTGGTACCATTCGCATACAGGGCTTCAGGAGCAACTCGGTGTTTATGGCTCCATTGTCATAGAGCCAAAAGAACCAAAATTTGAATACGACAAAGATTTGGTACTGGTTTTCTCAGACTGGACGGATGAAAATCCGATGCATGTATTAAAAAACCTTAAGCGTAGAAATGAGTGGTACTCGATCAAGCGGAATACAGTAACCCCACTTGGAAAAGTCATAGCCAGAGGCGGTTTGGGAGCCCAGCTAAACTTTTGGAAACAACGAATGCCCGGAGCAGATATCGCAGACGTTTACTACGGAGCATTTTTGACCAATGGCACACAGGTAAAAGAGTATCCTGAATTTAAGGCCGGAGAAAAGGTAAGGGTCAGAATGATAAACGCTTCAGCATCCACGTATTATTGGATAACATTTGGGGGTGGCGATCCAACTCTGATATCTGCTGATGGAATTGATGTGGTGCCTGTCAAAAAAGAGAAGTTGCTTTTTGCAATCGCTGAGACTTATGACTACCTGATAACCATTCCGGAAAGTGGCAAACTGGAAATTCGTGCTTCTTCAATGGACGGAGCAGGACAGACTTCAGCCTATCTGGGCAAAGGCGAATTGCTTAAAGCTCCGGATGTGCCAAGACCTGACTATGTCGGCATCATGAAAGCCATGTCAAAAATGGACATGAAAATGGGTGCGCCAGCCATGATTTCTAACCCTAAAAAGAATGATGGGTTGGAGAAAATGAAGAAGTATGGCATGCAAATGAAAGGTGATATGAATTCCATGAAAATGCCCGAGGGCACTAAAAAGGATGATATGGAGGGAATGGATATGCCATCTATGAACAAAATGGATAGTACTCAAAAAGGAATGACAGGCATGGATCATGGAGGCATGAAAATGAGCCAGGGGAAAGATGAATCCGTTTTAGTGGGCGCGGGTATGGGGCCGGATAAAACTTACGATTTTCTAAAGTCGGCAGAACCTACGAACTACGCTACCGACAAGCCTGTCCGTGAAATCAAATTCACTCTAAATGGAAACATGTGGCGTTATATATGGAGTATGAATGGTAAACCCCTCGCAGAAGCCGACAACATCAAGATCAGTAAAGGAGAGGTAGTACGCATTACAATGACGAACCTGACCATGATGAACCATCCAATGCACCTGCACGGACATTTCTTCCGGGTGATTAACACAAATGGCGAATACTCACCCCTCAAACACACGTTGAATGTTGCGCCAATGCAAAGTATTACCATCGAATTTGATGCCAATGAATATGGGGATTGGTTTTTTCACTGCCACATACTGTATCACCTTGAAGCTGGAATGGCCCGGGTTTTTAGTTACGGAACACCCAGAGATCCAAAACTTCAGCGCTATCCTCTTTCTACCCTTATAAAGGAAACCAATAAATATTATTCCTGGGGAACGGCTTATGGCGCCAGTCATATGTCATCTTTAGAGTTGGTCTCCTCAAATGTCAGGAATCAATGGAACCTCGGTGCAGAAATTGGATGGAATCAAAACTTTGAAGCAGACTTTTCTTACGAAAGATATTTAAGCGATTATTTCAGGGTGTATGGTGGTGTAAATGTGGAAAACGAAACCCCGGAAAGCTTAGATCAATTCAAGTCTGTTGCACAGGTCGGTATTCGATACTTGTTACCCTATTTTATCAATGCAGATCTAAGCATAGACAATCAGTTGCGACCTCAAGTGCGGTTTACTGCAGAGTATTTAATATTTAGAAGAGTAGCAGTATTTGGACGTTATGAATACCGTTCGGACTTTGGAGCGGTGAATACCCTGGAAGCAGGTAAATCCTATGCTTTTGAGCAAGTATGGAACGCAGGTATAGACTATGTAGTCTCCCGAAACTTCTCGCTCACTGGTACTTACGATAACCGCTTTGGCGGTGGGGGTGGATTGACCTGGAGGTTTTAGGATATTCCATCCAAGAGGATTGAAAATGAAAACCATCAAAACCAATATAGAACCAGATAATTACCTGGCACCACACTTCATTAGTCGCAGTAACTGGTTGAGAGCAGCAGTGATTGGTGCCAATGACGGGATTTTATCCACGGAAGTCTTGCGATTGGTGTGGCAGCAGCAAGTGAAGTTCGTGCGCCAATTATACTCGCAACACTTGCAGGATTAGTTGCAGGAGCCTTATCCATGGCTGCCGGAGAATACGTGTCTGTGAGTTCTCAAACTGATATTGAGCAAGCAGATATAGAACGTGAAAAGCAGGAGTTAAAAGATATGCCCGAAACTGAGTTAAGACGTTTGGCTGAAATTTATGAAAAAAGGGGGTTAAAAAAGGAAACAGCTCTTATGGTTGCTCAGGAGTTAACTGGAAAAGACGCCTTGGGGGCACATGTTAGAGATGAGCTAGGTTTGAATGAAATAAGTCAGGCTAGACCCATACAAGCCGCATTTGCATCAGGTGCTGCATTTACGTCAGGTGCTGTTCTCCCTCTTTTCGTAACAGTATTTCTTCCCTTAAAAAACATGGAATATTATTTATATGCGTTTGCAATAATTTTCCTTATAATTTTAGGTGCATTAGCTGCTAAAACAGGAGGCTCAAGCATTGGAAAAGCCATCGTAAGGATTACATTTTGGGGAACGATTGCAATGGGGTTAACAGCCTAGAGGCTGGCCAAAATTACAAAGAAGAAATTGTATGGAGTACCGGTGCACAATACATGCTGTCTAAGAATTTTTCACTGATGACAAGCTATGACAACCGCTTCGGAGCAGGGGGCGGATTATCTGTCATGTTTTAATTAGGAAGTTATGGAAGAAAGTTATAAAAAAGGAAGTTTAAGTTTATTAGGATCAATTGCTTTAGGCACTGGTGTAATGATCGGTGCTGGAATCTTTGCATTATTGGGCCAGGTGGCTGAACTGTCAGGGACCTGGTTTCCTTACATTTTCGTTTTGGGAGCCATCATTTCAGCCTTCAGTGCTTACTCCTACATCAAAGTTTCTAATACTTATCCTTCGGCTGGGGGGATAGCCATGATTTTGAAAAAAGCTTATGGTAAATCAACCATAACAGCTTCTGCATCATTATTAATGGCACTATCCATGGTAATCAACGAAAGCCTGGTTGCCAGAACTTTTGGCTCTTATACCCTACAACTGTTCGAAGTTGAAAACAAGGAACTTTGGATTCCCATATTGGGTGTTGCTCTTTTGGTTAGCGCTTTTTTGATTAACATATCTGGCAACAAGCTGATAGGAAAGTCATCACAGTTCATGTCATTTATCAAAATTATCGGAATTCTGATTTTTGCCATAGGAGCTCTCTGGGCAGTGGGTTTTTCTCTGGAAGGGTTGATACCACAAGCCATCAAAAACACTGATTATTCAGCAACCAGTTATATTGGGGCTTTAGCACTTTCCATTTTGGCCTACAAAGGATTCACTACAATAACTAATAGTGGTGGCGAAATTACAGAACCTCAAAAAAATGTTGGCCTGTCTATTATTATTTCTTTGTTGATATGCACAGTGGTGTATTTTCTGGTTGCTTTCGCTGTAAACTCAAGCCTTACAATCTCTGAAATTATTCAAGCCAAAGATTACTCCCTTGCTGAAGCTGCCAGACCTGCTTTTGGAGATTTTGGTCTTCATTTTACCGTTGCTATTGCCATAATAGCTACTATTTCGGGAGTGATTGCCAGCATTTTTGCAGTCTCTCGTATGACGGCTATGCTTACAGATATGGAACTTATTCCACATAGTCATTTGGGCATGTCAGGCCGAATACAGAAGCATATGTTGGTGTATGTGGTGTTTATCGCTATCATCCTGACTATTTTCTTTGATCTGTCCAGAATTGCTTCCATAGGAGCCATTTTTTATTTGGTGATGGACATCATTATTCATTGGGGTGTATATAAGTATTTGAGGAAAGAGGTGAAAGCCAATGGAACAATTGTACTCACAGCGATGGTGTTGGATTTCATCGTATTGGCAGCTTTCTTATGGATCAAGGCATCATCTGACCTTTTGGTTCTTATTGTTTCTGCATCTGTGATGCTACTAGTTTTCGCAGGTGAAAAATGGTTCTTAAGTCGAGCAGATAAATCTACCCAAAAATGAAACGAAACAGAAACTACTACATCCGAAAAATACACCGGTATCTGGGGATTTTTATAGGCATTCAGTTTATTGGGTGGACGGTCAGCGGCCTCTATTTCAGTTGGACGGATATTGACGAAATCCATGGAGACCAGTTCCACCATGAGCATGTCACGACCCATTCACCCCGGAACCTGATCAGTCCGGCACAATTGGATTCAACGATTGGTATTTCATCCCTTGAGCTTCGCTACATCAATCACCAACCGCATTATTGGGTCAACGATAGTCTGCTTTACAATGCCCTGACCGGGCAAATCAAAAAGGGCATAACCGAAACGGAGGCGGCCGAAATCGCACAGAACCATCTCGTGAAAAACCTGGAAATCCTGAAAACAGAATGGATTACTGAAACCGACAACCATCATGAATACCGTGGCAGGCCGCTACCAGCCTGGGCTGTCCACTTTGAGCATCCCGAAAACCTTACGGCCTACGTAGATGCCCGTAACGGCAACTTCGAACGGGTACGCCACAGCCGTTGGCGTTGGTTCGATTTTCTTTGGATGTTCCACACCATGGATTATGCCGGGCGGGACAACTTTAACAATTGGCTGCTCAGGGCATTTTCAGTCTTTGGCCTATTTACAGTGCTATCAGGCTTTACACTTTACGCAGTATCCTCTAAAACTTTCTTAAAAACCACTTCAAAACTTAAAAAGAATAAATGATGAACAAACTGATTTACACACTTGCACTGGGATTGCTGATCGTATCCTGCCAAAACAAAAAAGGTGAAAATGGTGGTCACGAACACCATCAGCCGGAAAAAGCACCTACTGAGCAATCGGACAACTCGAAAAAGAGCATCCCTCAGGAAGCGCATGGCAATGTGGGTGATACGCACATTACCATCAAGTACCACTCACCCGCAGTGCGGGAAAGGGTCATCTGGGGAGGTTTGGTACCCTATGGCGAAGTTTGGGTGACAGGTGCACACAGTGCCACCAATATAGAATTTTCCAAAGCAATCCAGGTCGTAGAAACTACGATACCAAAAGGGAAGTATGCATTCTTTACCATTCCCGGACAGGACCGTTGGACATTGATCCTAAACAAAAACTGGGAGCAGCACCTGGCCGATGATTACGATCAGGCAGATGATGTCATCAGGTTTGAGGTAACAGCAGAAACGGAAATGCCGCTTTCAGAACGGCTAACTTATACCATTGAAGACAAGGGTGAAGGCTCGGGTGCTATCCGCATGTCATGGGAAAAGCTCAGTATTTCCCTTCCCTTTAAAACAGATTAACCACTAAAATTTTTACTCATGGAAAAGCATAACCACGATCATCACAAGCATCACCATCATGAGCATGGTAGCGAGACTAAAAAGTCCCAATTATCAGATCATCAAACCAACAACAAATCAGACCATCAGCATGAACACCATGACCACCATGCCATGATGATCGAGGATTTCAAAAAGCGTTTTTGGGTTTCATTGGTGCTCACCGTACCAATCCTTGCATTATCTCACATGATCCAGCAATTACTGGGGTTTGAGCTTACCTTTTTCGGTGATCAGTACGTCCTTTTTGGGCTTTCCACCATAGTCTTCTTTTATGGGGGCTGGCCTTTTCTCAAAGGACTTTGGGACGAGCTGAAAGACAAAAACCCCGGCATGATGACCCTGATTGCAGTGGCCATTACCGTGGCTTATGTGTACAGCTCGGCTGTGGTGTTTGGCTTGGAAGGGATGGATTTTTTCTGGGAGTTGGTCACACTGATTGTCATCATGCTGCTGGGGCATTGGATCGAGATGAAATCTGTAATGGGAGCATCAAGGGCACTTGAATTGCTGGTGCAAATGATGCCTTCCGAGGCGCATCTGGTACAGGGAGACCAAATCAAGGACATCAAAGTGGATGAACTGAAAAAAGAAGACATCATCCTGATAAAAGCCAATGAGAAAATACCTGCGGACGGCACAGTGGTGGATGGAGAAAGTCATCTGGACGAAAGCATGCTCACCGGTGAGAGCAAGCCGGTGAAAAAATCCAAAGGCGACCAGGTCATTGGCGGATCGGTAAATGGCAGCCAGTCGATCAAAGTAAAGGTGTCCAAAACCGGGAAAGAAAGCTACCTCAACAAAGTGATCACGCTGGTAGAAGAAGCTCAGAAAGCTAAATCGAAAACTCAAAACCTGGCCAATGTTGCCGCCAGATGGCTCACTTTCATCGCCATTGGTGCGGGTACTATTACGTTGTTTACCTGGATCAGCTTGGGTAAGCCTTTAGATTTTGCATTGGAACGAATGGTGACCGTCATGGTTATATCCTGTCCACATGCGTTGGGTTTGGCCATACCGCTGGTAGTAGCCATTTCCACTGCTGTTTCAGCAGGAAAAGGCTTGCTGATCCGTAACCGTACTGCTTTTGAAAATGCCCGGAAGATTACCGCAATGGTGTTTGACAAAACAGGTACGTTGACCGAAGGAAAGTTTGGGGTTTCCCGCCATGAGAGTCTGTCGGATGACATAGCCAAAGAGGAGCTTTTGTCATTTGTCGCTTCGCTAGAACAGCAATCGGAGCATCCCATAGCGCAGGGAATTGTGAAAGCAGCGAAAGAGGCAAAACTAAAACTGAAAAAGGTAGAAAATTTTGAATCGCTGACGGCCAAGGGTATTCAGGGCAAGATCGATGGGAAAAGCTGGAAGGTGGTCAGCCCAAGGTACCTGAAGGAAAACAAAATAGAGATACCAGAAAAAGCTGGCTCTGATGCAGCTGAAACCATAGTGTTTGCCCTCAGGGAAGAAAAACTTATTGGGTTCATTGCCCTGTCGGATAAGATCAGGGAAGAAAGCTCCAAGGCCATCGAAACGCTTCGGGAAAAAGGTATGAAACTGTATATGGCCACTGGTGACAATGAGAAAACGGCCAAAGCAGTAAGCGATAAACTTGGGCTGGATGGCTACTATAGCGAGGTGCTTCCACACCAAAAAGTAGAGATTATCAAGAAGCTTCAGAAGGAAGGCCACTTTGTGGCTATGACGGGTGATGGGGTAAATGATGCCCCTGCATTGGCACAAGCCAATGTGGGCATTGCTGTAGGTTCCGGTACCGATGTGGCTGCCGAGACAGCCGATATCATATTGGTCAACAGCAACCCAAAAGACATTGCCAACCTGGTACTGTTTGGCAGGGCCACTTACAACAAAATGATCCAGAACCTCGCTTGGGCTACCGGCTACAACGCGATTGCATTGCCGCTGGCCACAGGCTTTATTCCAGGTCTGGTGATCAGTCCTGCAATAGGTGCAGTATTCATGAGCCTGAGTACGGTCATTGTGGCCATTAATGCGCAATTGCTGAAAAGGAAGATGATAAGCTGAGGCCATACCCCCTTCCGCTGTGGAAGGGGATTTTATTAAGATACTATGCGAAATAAGAAACTTTCTATAATTCAAATTTGGAGGAGTATTTATTAAAATATGGAGAATTAGAAGATAAGCTTCGAATGATTGATCTGGAAGAGGACAACATTCTCAAAAAATCAGAGCAAAGCTTTCAAATAGCCCTTCAGGCAATTAATCAGTTGAGAGATGATTTGAAGGGTGATCGGTTGTGTTCACAAACCGATGAAATCTACTTTTTCAAGGAGATCAAACCGAAATTCGTTAGTAAGCTCATCTACCACCTCAGCGTATTCAATATTGAAACCAACAAACCTAACGGAGGAATCAAGGTAAAACGTAAATACTATCAAAATGAGTTAGATAAGCTCAAACGGTACTTCGACAACAACTTGGAATTTTACCGCTACTTTCGTACCCACAGTAATTATCTGGATCACAAATATTTTGTCAGAGGCAAACAGGACATAAGACTAACGCTTGACTCTTTCTTCTTTGAAACCGATCCAGATTTCTCTACTAGCCACGATTTCAAGGTTTCCAATATCCTTGCCAATGATTTGCTCAATGTCTATCTGGAAGATGAGTTGAACAAGCTGAGCTTGAGAGATTTAAATAACGGGAAATCACAAGTCGAACCGAAAGTGAAAATGACATGGACAGACTCCAAAGTAGCTCTGATTGAGCTAATGTACGCACTCCATGCCCGTGGAGTCTTTAACCATGGCAGTGCAGACTTGAAAGAAATTTCCAAATGTTTGGAAGACACTTTTGGAGTTGATTTAGGGCAATACCACCGCACTTTCCTCGAAATCCGCATCAGAAAGACAGGAAGGACAAAATTCCTCGATTCACTTCATGAAAGCCTTATCCGTAGAATGGATGAAGCTGATGAGAAATAACACAATCAATTCATTATATTCAGAGATGGACAATAAGCTCGAAACGACAAGAGGCTACTACAATCCCTCTTTTTTAAAACTGACAGTGAACGCTGATTGTGATTTGTCTGATCTCAATAGGCTTAGCAAGGCTCATTTATCTACGTTTTTCCATGAATACATTCATTTTCTCCAGGATTTAACCACCACCTTCGGTGTTACAAATGCTTCGATTATTGCCAATCGCCTTAGGTACTATAATGAGCAATTTAGAACTCCCACAGATCAATTTATCAAAGTAAAAATCCCTTTGATCGATCAAAGTGGAGCTAACTCAAAGTTGAATGCCGAACTACAGAATCTATACCTTGGAACTGGGAATCTGAGAGTTGGCGTTCAGGACCTTAATATTCTTTCTGTGGCCATTCATGATTCTAATATTTTTCTTCCCGACCCATTCTCGAAGTATGCTAAGGAAATTAGAGTAAATCTTACCTTAAACGGTTCAAACGAAACCTTCCAATTTGGGGGGATTTGCATCTTGGAGAATATTGCTCACATTTTGCAAGAAAAGTTTTTTGGAGTAACCAATCACCCATCATGGCCATATAAAGCAGCAGAATATGTTGCTTCACACATTCACCCTCAGTTTGCCTCTAATTTGGAAAACGTACTGGCTTTATGTGAAGCATCTCTAATGTCAATGCATTCCGGAGAAGCTTTTGTTTCAATACTCGAAATCATGAAGACACAAAAATACTTGCCTGAAAATGCCAAAGATGTATATGATTTTGTTCTACGCAATGTATCGGCTGATTCAAAGTCACTGTTTGAGATTTTTCAGTCTCAGATTAAAAAAGCAAAAGAACTATTAGGTGGCTACTTTACTACTGATGTGTACTTGGCGGAAAAAAATTGGGTAGATGAGATTTTATCACAAGGTGAATCAATAAGGCTGAAGAGCTCGGGTTTGTTTTTAGAGATGTTTCGCCAAGCCACTATGCCTTCAGCCAAGTTCATTGAGGTATTCAGCAAATTAGGTACACCCTTAATGATGAATATCAATGGTGATGCTTGGTTTCACCCTCCACAAGCTATTGCTCAAAAAAACATTCAACCTGACAGGCTTGCTGCAATTATGGAAATATTCAACCTGTTTGAATACGGAACAAAGAAGTGTGATTTGAAGCATTATTGCATGACGAATGTCAATGTGGATCAAAGGTGTAATTCCGCACCATGGAAAAGGTGGAACGATCCTCACGTGTGCGCTTATGGAGCATTATGGAAAACATGGGGATTATTTGAAAAAGAGCCCATTTAAGAAAAAATCTTTCCCAACTTCGGTTTGACTTGTGAATAAAACTCACCAAACGGTAACACCTTCGCTGTTCAATCAAAATTTGATAAGATTAAGCAAGAGAGAAGTGAATGTATCGGATAATTAAAATTTGTTCAATATTGTATAAAATACTTTTTTATCCTCCCACAACCACCTTCTACTCCCTGATTTCCCAAGTGGTAATCAACCCGTTTTTAACATAGGGGTCTCTTGAAACAAATTCTTCTACCAGCGACTCATCGTCACATTGGAAAACCAAAACCGCTTTATCCGCAGGGTTAAGAGCCCCGGCCATGATCAACACCCCCATTTGCTGAAATTCAGCAGCAAGACCCAGGTGAACATCCCTGAAAGGCATTCTTCGTTCTATGTAATCCTCAACAGTGGTATATGTAAGTATGAAGTATTTCATCAACTAAAGATAAGCAATCTCCCTGTTTCAATACTCCAAATCCGTCTCATCCATACGTTTTTCCAGGCTTAACTTCAGATTGTCCAAAAAAGAGGTCCTGTTCTTTTTGCGGATACGCATACTCTGGAAGGTACGGTAGAAATTCCCGACTTCGACATTGAACAGCTGCTCCAGTGAATTGATAATCGCTTTCACGTCACATTTACCATTATTTACTGCTCCCCTGGAATGTAAAGCATAGGCGAGTTCAATCAGGGCGGCCTTGGATTCCGTCCAAAGGTGCTTAGATTTTTGTTCTGGAATGACAGGGACTCCGTATTCAAGTGCCTGGATAGTTTGGGTTAGGTATTCGCATACCCGTTCAAAGGCCATAATCTTACCAAGTTTACTGCTGTTGATAGTAGTGAAGCTGCTGTCAAAATCCAGGGAATAATCCGGGATCAAAGGGACACAGTCTGTTTCCCGGACATATAAAAGTTCGTCCTGGTCCGAACGTCCCATGCGGTAGTAAGTATACAACAAGTGGTTTCTTCCGAAGAAAGCCTGGATCTGCTCCATTACCTGGTGATAGTATTTGATCATGCATTTTTTGGAGCCAACCGGCTTGTTGGCATCTATATACATCAGCTCGCAGTAGTAAATCAATTCCCGCTGAAACTGTGGTTTGATTTCCTTGAAGAACAGGATTTCCTCCTGGACGCTCTGAAATTCATAGTCTTTCATGTAAGCTTTCAATTGCTGCATCGCTGATTCGGCAATCTGGAAGGACTGTTCAGTCCTTTGAAGCTCATGAGTGGTGTTAAGCGCTAACTGGCTTAACTCCCTGTGCATTTCATCTAGTAACCTTTCCGCAAACTCTTTCATCACACATGGTTTTGGTGAGTAAATGCCTGATGTTTGGCATGGTCAAATTTATCAGCGCATAGTAGAACTTACCTTATGCCAGCCAGCAGGAAACGACAGGGTATGGATTTTTCAGGGTGAAGTATAAAAACTCAACTTGAGGTAGTGTATAGCGGCAGCGAATTACCAGGAACACCTCCGGGATAGGAAGGATGCTATAGTAAAAATATTACTATTAATGTCATCCTGCTTTTTTTCGGGTTGATTTTTTGCCAAATCCCTGACCTGTAAATTTTTTCAAAAAAAGTAGGGGTAAATCACCCACAAATTTTTGTGGGTGATTTACCCCTACTTTGCTTAGTTCGGGTGATTTACTTTTACACAATGACAGAAACTCAAGTAATAAAAATTGCTTTAGCCGATGATCATGCGGTTACGAGGAGAGGAACTATTTCACTTTTAGAAAGCCTGGGTGGATTTAAGGTGGTGACCTCAGCCGGGGATGGGAAAGAACTCTTAGAAGAATTAGCGAAAGCGGAGCAGCAAGCGGATATCTGTATTGTCGATATCGCAATGCCTTCTATGGATGGGTTTACCCTGACCGGGCAATTGAAACGAAAGTGGCCTGAAATCAAAGTGCTGGCTCTTAGTACCTACAACTACACTAATTATATTATCCGGATGATCCTGGCAGGAGCCAATGGGTTTTTGAAGAAAACCTGTGAAATCGAGGAGATCAAAACCGCATTGTATGCCATTTACCAGGACGGCTATTACTATTCAGAATGGGCGGACAGTGCGGTATTTCACCTTGCACATTCCAAATCGCTGAAATCACAAAACCTATCCCCAAGAGAATTGGAATTTATCCGCCTTTGTTGTTCCGAACTAAGCTATAACGAAATAGCAGAGCAAATGGAAACCACCTATAAAACAGTAGAAAGCTACCGTGAACGGGTATGTAATAAACTCAACTTAAAAAGCAGGCCCGGCCTGGTCATGTATGCCGTTCAAACAGGCATCTATTGCCTGGATATTCATATAGACCGGGACGACTTTGTACCAATCATTAAAACCAAAAACTGAAGTATATATGAACAAGTACAAGATTTTTTTAGGTGTTACCATTTTTCTGATGGCTTGCGAACCTGCTCAAAGTGATTCCTCTACCGGGAGCAATGCGTCAGGTAATTTACAATCTGCATTTCCGACAGAGTCAGCCATCCCATTGGATTCGGCGAATAAAATGATCAACAGTTACCTCACAAGCATCAATGCCAGCACCGATACAACCAAGATCCAATCCCTGATTTTTGATGCCGAACCATTGCGGTACTACCTCAATGATATGGCAAGTAGCGGGGATATCACCCATGTTAAACTGATGTTCGCGCATTCATTGGATTATATCAATAGTGGAAACCAGGGGGTAAATGCCGGGTATCAGACCGGTGCATTGACCATCATCATAGCTGGGTATGATGAGGATGGGGATTACATTCTTTATCCAGGTAGCACTGCTTTAAATAAGGCCACTTTTTGTCCCCCGATTTGCCCGCCGGGTGCTGCGGGTTCACCTACTTTTCCAACTAATTAGACCAACTGAAGCTTTTATGTATTATGCAGGTATCGTTTTTGTCTTGTTGTTTTCATTGTTGCCTTTTGGGATAAGCCTTCTCAGGTGGAAGACTCTGGATTTACCCAGCAGAATATTTTCTGTTCTGCTGGGGTTTGTGTTTGCTGTGGAATGCGTGGCAACTTTTTCGGCCATTCGCTATCAAAACAATCTGGCTATTTACAATGTATCAGGTTGGCTGCAAATGGCCTTGATTTGCCTGTACTTTAATTTTAGTATTTACTGCTTCAGGAAAATACACCTGGGTATTTACCTGGCAGTAGCCAGCATCATACTCGGCATAGTGAATGCACTTTATTTCGAACCACTGGGGAAAACCAACACCTTCTATCTTACTTACCAGGCAGTGCTGGTGTTATTGTTAGGTATTCTCCTATACACAGAGCTATTGCTGAAAGAAGGCTACGTCAACACCTACAGATCAGTACATTTCTGGCTGGTGCTGATCCTGGTACTGTTTAACAGCCTGACTTTAGTCAATTTTTCCCTTTATGATTTTTTAGCAGACCTATTAAGCGGAAGCGTGTATTTGCTGGCGGTATATATATGGATATGTGGGGTGCTGGCCAACCTCGGCTTCACATTGGTATTTATTTTTTATAACCGGTTAAACCCAACTTATGGAAAGTAAAGGAATATTAGCACTTGCCGTAGGTTTAAGTATCCTCTTTACGGCATTCGTCATGATGGCTATAGGAATTGTTGTTGCTGCCCGAAAAAGGCTAAACAACTATTACCTGGAGCGAGAGCAATTATTAGCGGCCAACCTGGAGGAAGGAGAACGTACTATGAGCCAGATTGCAAAAGAAGTCCATGATAATATCGGTCAATTGACTTACCTGTTGAATATGACGATTCAAAGGGCCAGGAAAGTAACCAATGAAGTAGAACGGGAACAACTGCTCTTCTCCGCAGGCCAGCTTTCTGAAAAAGTCCTGTTCTATACCCATAATATCAGTAACTCCCTGAACAGTGAGTATATCAAGAGGCATGGCTTATACTTTAAGATCCAGGAGGATATCGAGCATATTCGGAACTCGGGAGAGATCGAAGTGAACCTGGATATTACGGGAAGCGGCAAGCCTGCGGACCCCAATAAGGAATTAGTCGTATACCGGATTGCCCAGGAAGCAGTGCATAATATATTAAAACATGCTTCAGCCAAACGGATTGATATCAGTCTTCATGTGTCGTTAGTGGAGTTTACATTAATCATTCGAGATAATGGAAAAGGGTTTGAACTCAATGAAGCTTTAGCCTTGGAGCGAAACGGGCTTAAAAATATGATGAGCAGGGCCAATTCCCTGAAAGGCGAACTTCAGATAATTACCCATATGGGTGAGGGGTGCGAAATCTTATTCAATACCCGGGAATTGAATATACAACCCACTAAAAAACTGAAAAGTCCAATGACGTAAACATCCACACTATGCTATTTTATATTGGTTCACCTGGTGAAGTGTTTGAGGCGAAGCATATGGACCTGCCCCAGGAAAGCAGGTACCTGCTACTGCCTTCGGCCAAGGCCTATATAACTAAAGGGAAGTTTGGGTGGATACTGTCCCAGTATATCGGGGAAAAGGATATCGTGGTATGGCAGCATCATTTTTTTATCCATGAAGCCTGCAATCTGATATTGGAAAATTTACGACCAACTATCCTACTGAATTTTATGATTAAAGGCAACCCATCCGGCAAAATCCCGGGGTTTCGTGGAGATCCTGTGGAAGAAGGGAATTACAGGCTTTTTTATATTTCCCGGTTGAGACATCCGGTTTCATTTATCCCCGGAACCTATCATAACATACACCTTAACTTTGATCCTGACTACCTCAAAACAATCATCGGGAACAAACTGAGATTAAAGCAATTGCTGGCTAGTATTGTTCCAAAAAAATCTCAAATATCACTTTACATAGCAGGCCAAATAACACAGGATGACCGGGCGGACCTGATGGAATTACTTTGGTCTGAAAAAGATACAGCGGCTTCTCAAAGGCACTTCAGCCATATTGCCGGAAGGCTTCTGTTAAGATACCTTCGGAAACATCATGAAATCAAAGACGATATTTCCATACTTGTAAAGTTCATAGTAAGCCATATTGACCAGCCGTTGAACATTGAATTACTGGCGAGGTACTGTCATAAAAGTAAAAGTGAAGTACACCGCCTATTTAAACAGCAATTGGGTATGAGCCCTTATCAATTTATTCAGCATAAGCGGGTGGAAATAGCAAAGGAGTATTTGTTGAAATCAAATTCCAGGATTGGCACTATAGCCTTGGCATTGGGGTTTGAGGACTTATCCGGTTTTTTAAAGGTCTTCAAAAAGCATACTGGTTCAACACCAACTGAATTCAGGAAGTCGTTTAATTGCTAAAAATGGACACATGAAAAATACAGGAATGGCCATCTGATTTTGAGAGGAATGGCAATACGGGCTGGAAAAGGCTGGATTTAGATTTGCAATAGCAACTTAAAAAAATTGTATGCCTGTCCGTAATAGAATAATTGAAGTAATCGTAGCCTTGTATATCCTTCTTTGGATCTATGCCGCTGTGAGCAAATTACTCGACTTCGAGGTTTTCAGCGTCCAGTTGACAAAATCCCCTGTACTTGGAGACAATGCAGCTTTACTTGCAGTTTTGGTTCCTGGCGTGGAAATTATCCTGGCTGTTTTACTCACGGTTCCGGTATTCAGGTTGATGGGTTTAATCGGCTCATTTCTCCTGATGTCTGCTTTCACTATATACTTATTTGTAATCACCCGGCATAGCAGTTATGTTCCTTGTAGTTGTGGAGGGATACTGGAAGGGTTATCCTGGGACAGCCATATAATATTTAACCTCTTCTTTATAGGCTTGTCCGTTTGGGGTATCCGAATGACACTTATTAACAAAGAATTTTTTTTAAACAGGAAAAAGGAATAGAAGTGCTTAGCACTATAAAAACATATTTCATCTTAATGGAAGAGTAACCCAGGGCGGGTGCTGCCCAGTAACTACGCGATCCTTCTAAAAGATGAAAACCAGTCACTGATGAACTTCCTGCCATCTTCTGACTGAAAATATAAGCAGGCATGGTTTAACCGCTCTGAAGTTTTAAAATAGAAACCAAGGGTAGTATTTATTTTCAAACATTCTAAACTTTTAAGTATGAAAAAGACTGCTTTAAAATCCCGTTTTTCTTTGATGGTATTCGCATTGCTAATGGGTATCGGAACTGCTGTGGCAACCAGCCCTGTGGTTGCAGGACCTACAGATCCTTGTACCAGTCAAACATTATGCGACTTCAATCCTGACGAAATCTGCTGTGCGGTTATAGTAGGTGGACAGGTTGTGGACTACCAACAAGGGGACCTGCGTCCTTAATTATTTTTTTCACTGCGGTGCTTCGGAAATCCGAAGCACCGCTATTATTTTTTTATGACCAGATCCACAAAATTATTTGCAATTGCTACAATAGGTTGCCTGTTGTTCTTTCTCATCTTTTATTTCCTGCTGAAAATGAAATTGAGTGCTGAGCCCGTTGAAGCTTTTACCAGGTATCCTGCAAAGGCCTACCCTGAGTTGTTGTTTCAACATGATGTAACTGAGGATATTTTTGATATTTCTGGGTGTGACAGCACGGGGATATACCTCAGGACATCGAAACCGGGTAAATTCATAAAAGCTCCCTTTCAAGGAGATTCGATAGAGATAATTGATTGCGCAACAGTGAATCCATATTTCAGTACCAATAAATTCCATTCACATTACCTCGAGGGTGAAATGTTCTTCATCGCGACTAAGGCCCATAACGACTTTAACCATGTCCTTATTAACAATGAGCCAATTTGCCATGAGGTAACTTTACCTAATGCCATTTCTCGTACCCTGTTACTCAAAAATGACATTTTGATTGCCCGGGGGATCAGCGGGGCGGGTAAAACCCAAACACTACAGAAAATTAACCTGAAGGACGGAGCCGCCCTTCAGGAATACAGTTTTCACGATGATTACCAGGATGCCGGCTTATTACAGGATGGCGTATTTTCCTATGACCCTTATACCTCGACCATAACTTATGCCTTTCTTTATCAAAATGGGTTTCTTTCCCTGGATACTAACCTGAAATTAAAATATGCAGCCAAGACAATTGACCAAAGGGAAGGTATAGGCGCCCGGGTCACTAAAACAGGAAGCGCATATACCTATGAAGGAGTGCCGGAAAGAGTAACTTCCATGACTACAGCTTTTAAAGGGACACTATATATCGGTTCCAATATTTATGCTTCTAACGACAGCCTGGCATCCGGTTCAGGAATGCTCCCAATTGACACCTATGCCCTGACTACAGGTCAATACAAAGGTAGCTTTTATCTGAAGCAGGATAAAGGTGAAAGGATCAGGAAAATATTGATCCACTCCGACCTGCTCCTGGCCTGCACCAGAACAAAGATCATCATGTATAGACTTGTACATTAAGCGCCCGGGTTAATGATACTTTGTATCCAGTCGTAATAGACGGATACCCTCATCCAGCCCGCAGATGTACCGTACCTGTCTTCAGCCCTGAGCTTGTCATATCCTGAAGAACTACAAACACCCGCCAGTAGGTACTCATCATTTTTAATAATAAACATGCCTCCGCCGCTGTCCCCTCCGGTAGGTGTGTATTCGAGAGGTAAGGGCTCTTTGTCTCCCATAATATTACAAGAATCCGGATCATGGGGACTGTCAAAATCTGTCCAGAATGCCAGAAAGGCTCCTGTATCAGGGTCCCTGTTTTCGCTAAGGGTATCAATCATGTTCATTCCGGCGATTTTCTTATCATAAAACTCAACCAGCCCTCTTGGTTTAGCAGGGCCGGACGCTCCGAACCCGACCCCGTAACCGATGTTTCCTACTTCTTGTAAACTTTGATTTAATTTTGGAATGGCGATGCCTTTCACGGGGTGGCAAAGCCTGAGTACCGCTAAATCCGTCCTGATGGAGTCTATATGAAAGTAAGGGTGTATAAAAATTTCAGCTACGGCGTATTTCTCTTCATTAAATTCTATGAAAATTTCGGTTTCACCGCTTCTGACCTTTTCATCCTTGAAAAGTGCAATATGCCCCGCTGTCAAGACATAATCTTCTTTTATCAGGGTACAGGAACCACCTCTTTTTCCTGTTGAGCTTACAATACGCCCCACACAATCGAATTGAGGCTCTTTAGCAAGTTTTAAATACTCCCGCTCATTTACATCATCTCTGAATATACCTGCCATAACCAAAGGCAGGCAAAGTAATAAAAGGTATTTTTTCATAAGTACGATTATCTTGGATTTTGAACCATATCTGTTGCTGAAATAACTTCATCGGGGATAGGTAAGGTGTACCGGAAGTCATTGGGGGGTAATTCATATACCTGATCTTCAAAATACCTGAAAATGGATACTGCAAAATCAGGCTCCTGGTTGAACCTGCGTAAATCGGAGAAACGAAGGCCTCGGAACGCCAGCTCTTTTCTTCTTTGATCTATGACCATCAGAATGGCATCTTTGACGGTTTCTGCTTTTAAAGGCTTGAATTCTTCATACCGGTAACGGTTGACAACCAAAGCGTTTAGTACAGCTATTCCGGATTCAAGGTTTCCGGTCCTTATCTCACATTCGGCTTTTACCAGGTACATTTCAGCGGTGGTGATGCCACCAAACAAGCTTCCGGGCCCTCTATTGCCATTATAAGTCCCTTTAAACATCATGCCCATCGGGCCCAATCTGAAAAAAGCCTCTTTCCTGATATCGCCATCTTCATAAGATTGATACAGTGATGTATCCACCAGGCTAAATGAGCTGGATAAAATAGAATAGTTGGCCAGTGCAGCATCAAAATAGACTTCATCATTAAATCTCGTGAAAGGAGCGTTTCCCCCACTGTTGATCAGGTTGTAATCCAGTAAGGTGCTATTAACTTCCAGGGCATTGTTCGCTGCTTCCAAGGCTGAATGATAATCCCCTAATACCAGGTAATACCTGGCCGCCAATCCATAGGCTGCGGCTTTTGAAGGCCTGGTTTTAATAGAAACACTTGTTGGTAGCAGAGCAATGGCAATTTCCAGGTCTTCACCAATCTGATCGTATGTCCTTTCCATAGTTGCCCGGCTTGAAACCTCGCTAACTTCCGGATTAAGCCTGAGCGGAATGCCGGGAGTAATTGCTGCTTCGGATGACTTATATGGAGGTGCAAATAAATCAGCGGCCTGTAGAAAGGCCCTTGCCCTATGAAAATGGGCCGCACCTTTTATCTGGTTCCAGTTTTCGGCCTCGGATTCTGTGAAATTTTCTTCCACACCTCCAATAATTGTATTGGCGACAAAAACCGTTCTGTACAGCACGTACCAGTCATTTGAAGGCCTGCCGGCATATACATCTTCTTTTACCCAGAGATATAGATTTCTTTCAAATTGGTTACTCACTGAAGAAAAAGCCTCGTCCGGTATGTAATAATCGTCAGAAGATATTTGTCCGAAGGAAGGAAATAAATTAAAGTTGTTCGGATTGTTTAGCAGTAATTCATAATCTGCTATATCCTCAGGTACCACCAATGCCTTGTTGGGGCGTTCCTCCAGCCATTCCCCGGAACAGGAGAACAGAATGATAACCGTCATGTATATTAGGATTCTGTGAGTTTTCATGATATTAGGTTTAAGTTGATCAGAAAGCTATTCTAAAGCCTGCTGCGATAGTGCGTGGTAATGGTAATGCTGTAGCATTGTTTACAGGCACATAGTCCGGGTCAATCTTTTCCCGGTTCGCCCTCCATATAATACCGACATTGTTCATATAGAGGTATAATTCCACAGGCATTTGCCCGGTTCCGGCGGTTAAACCAGACGGGAAGCGATAGCTAATGCGAATGTCTTGTAACCTGGCGTGAGAGGCATTAAGAACTGTAATGTCTGTGTACTGGTAAAAATCATTCCTGGCAGTGTTAGCCAACATGGGAAGGGAAGGTATATTAGTGGTCGTTTCATCGCCGGGTTGAAGCCAACGACGCTCAAAATCTACATGTCCATTCCAGTTTCTGCTGATTGCTGTGAAATCAACTGTACCCTTTCGGAAGAAATATCCCAGCTTATAAATTACATTCATAGATAGACTGAATTGTTTCCAACTGACATCATTCATGATAGAGCCGAAATAGGTGGGCCTGGCGCTGCCGTGGAAAATAAGGTTGGAAAGGTCCGTTGTGCTCCTGAGTGCACTGTAATTATCCGTTATCATACCATCCAGGTAGCCAAGCGGGTTGCCGTTTTCGGCGTCAAGCCCCGCGAATTGATAACTATACATCCCGTACACGGGTCGTCCCTGGACAGGAATAATATTAATTGGAGAACCGGCAAATGCCGCCTGTTGCTGTGTGATAGTATTGCCTCTGAGGATGCTGCCGAGATTGATATCCGTTACCTCGTCTTTTACGTAACTGAATAGGAGCCTGGTATTCCATTGCACGCTTTTATTGATGTTCACCGTTTGCACCTGGACGTCCCATCCATTTCCTTTGATTGAAGCCACATTTCCCTTATACCGCAATACACCGGTGGTTGGGTCCGCTTCAATAAACCCGAGCAGGTCACTACCCTTTTTTTGGTACCATTCCAGGCTGCCTGAAATCCTACCATTAAAAATACTAAAATCAGTTCCTATGTTGAAGATCGCTATCCGTTCCCATTTGAGATCGGGGTTGGGTGGATTAATGATATCGGAAGTGGGCAATAAGGTACTAAAATCAATAGAGCTGTTGGCTGTTGTATATGCGGTTACTGATTTGTCAATATTGCCGTTGATCCCGTAGGTGCTTCGCAATACTAATTGATCTATTACATCTGAATTCAGAAATGGTTCTCCTGTGATAAGCCATTTAAATCCCGAAGACCAGAGCGGAACCCTTCTCTGGTTGGCTGCAACCCCGAATAAATTGGATTCATCCATTCTGGCACTGGCGGAGAAAGTGTATTTTCCAAGGTAGGTGTAAGAAGCATTACTGTAATAAGACCTGAACCTGTCAGTGAGATCAGTAATCGTCCGTAGACTGGGAATATTGTCGGTAAAAATGGTTGAATTGTATAACTTATAAAGAGTATTATGGTTAACAGCCTGGCTGGTCAGCCTGGAAGGATTGTAACCGTAAAGAGTGAATGTATCTCCGTTTCTTTGAGTTTCCTTAACTTCAAAACCTCCTAACGCCGTTATTTCATGGCGCTGATTGATGTTTTTATAAAAATCCAATTGAACCCGGCTTGTATGTCCCATCAAGGTGTTTGTAAAAGTGGACAATATTTCCCCTTCCGGAACAGGCCTGGACAATGTGCCATCTTCATTGGTTTGGGTAAACCTGTTGATCAGGTTCCTGGTTTCATACATCTGTTGGTTCCTGAGATCAGTATTACGGTCAACACTACTCTCCATTTGGTAACTGGCCATAATTTTCAGCCCGGGAAGAATCTGGTAATTGAGCCCGGTATTAACCCTGATGTAATCAGCTTTCTGCCTATTATTGGATTGTTGTAAATCACCTAGAGGATAATAGGACCAGTCGAGTAAACCCGCGCTTTCCGCTTCTTCGGTAAAAGGGGTTCTGTATCCCCATGCCACAGGCAATGCCTGGCCGTCATTATCGGCTAATCTCGCATATGGATATAAACCCTTTGTCCCGGTAGAAGAATTGAGCATTCCGTAACCAGGGTTATTAATCGCCCCTTTGTTCTGAATATACATCAGTCCTGTTTGCAGGGATAATCCCTTGAATAAGGAAAAGGTATTTTGGGAGCTGAGTGTCAACCTTTCCGAATGATTGCCAACAAGGTTTGACAGGTTCCGGTCGTATCCCGCTGAAAAGTAGTAACGCACGGCAGCACTGCCCCCCGACGCATTAAAAGCATATTGCTGTGATAAACTGTTTCTCTGGAAGTACCTGTCGAACTCTTCCCGGACATCAATTTCCTGGAACTGGCTCAATTGTGTATTCACCTCACTCTCGCTTATTAGCCCATCTCTTTGAGCAATTAATAATTCTACAACAGGAGAAAGCGGCGGCCGGGTGAACGTATTTGTTTCTTCACCACGATAGAAACTGCTTTGAAATAACTCCCGCTCCATTTCGATAAAAGCTGATGAGGATACCATGGGTTTATAATTTAAATCCGGACGCGCCCCAACTGTGACATTACTATTAATCTCAATTCTTAAAGGTTGGTGTAGTTTGCCTTTCCTGGTATTGATGACGATGACGCCGTTACCTGACCTTGTTCCCCAAAGCGATGCGGCGGCGGCATCTTTTAATACTGTGACCTGATCAATGTCATTGGGATTAATATCTTCCAACCTCCCGTCAAAAGGAAACCCGTCCAGGATGATCAACGGTGATGCGTTACCATAAATAGTACTGTTCCCCCTGATGGAAATGCTGGGGGCTCCTGTACTGCTTCGATTAAACAGCACACCATTTGTCACCCCTTCAATCCTGCTGAGGACATCAGGAGAAACCCGCCTGTTGAACAATTCCTGATCTACAATTGAGAATGAACCTGTCGCTCTTTCCAATGGAATTGTCTCGTAGCCGGTACTTACAGTTACACCCTGCAATTGTGAGATGCTTTCCTTAAGTGTGATTTTCAATTGAGTACTATTTCCTACTTCTACCTCCTGGGTTTGGTACCCTACCATCCGAAAAACAAGTATTGAATTATCAGGGATTTCCCGCAGAATAAAATAACCATCTGCATCTGTAACTGTCCCTGAGCTACTACCTTTCACTTGAACAGTAACTCCAATTAACGCCTGCCCAAGACTGTCTGTCACGGTTCCTGAAACCTCTGTTTGAAAGTCATTGATATCAGGGGCTTCAGGTATTGGCTTAGCAAGCGGGATTTTCTGCTGAGGACTATAAGTGACCAGGATCTCCCCGTCAGACTCTTTATAATTAAAGGGTAATTCTTTAAAGAAATGATCAAGTACTTTTCTTACAGGCCAATCCCGGGCTGATATACTAAGGACATAATTTCCTGAATACACCTCGCCTCCGTACACCAGGGGAATTCCGCTGCTTGTTTCAAGCTCCTTTAGTGCTGTGGCCAATGGGGCTTTTGCCAGGGAAAGCGTTACCTTTTTATCAAGGGGGGATTGTCCGTTGGAAGGTATGGCCATCAACGTGGCTGCTGAACAGCAGATAATTCCGAGTATGACGGTTGACCATCTCATAAACCTGAGGATTAACCAAATGAGCGACTGCATTATTCGCTGTAGCGAAGTGTGTTGCTCATACTTTCCGGGTACTTCGGGTAGCCCCGCATTGGGGATATGCCCGGTCCCGGTCCATGCACCTATTGCATGGGGGAGTAGATTTTTTTTCATACTTTTATTGCGTTAAGTGATGTGGAGGTATCGCTGATTTCTAGGTTGGAAATACCGCCACGGTAAATACTGCTTAATGTCACTCCCTTGCCATGCCCGTGGTAAGGGAGTTTCTTTTTCTGGGGGAAAATCCTTGCTTGTTTCCCACCTTAGAAACTGCCAGGACAGTATCCTGACAGTTAATGAGCTGTTGACTGATATCAACTAAACAGTCTATTTAACCATATGAAGAAGGTTCTATTTGGGTTTATTCATGTGCTTAATTGGGTTTGATAATGTATTGGTTGCCACTTTGTTCCCATTTGGTATTGGTTACCATGGCAAGTTTGTCCAGGAAAATTTCAATTTCCTGGTTGCTGTCCAATCTCCCTCTGAATCGTACGTCCGCTACCTGCTTATCAATAAATATCTGTACTCCATATTGACGAATGAGGTCATGGCTGATTTCCGAAAGTAAGGCACCCTCATACTGAAATATACCTTTCCTCCGGTCGAGAAATTTTTGTGCTTCGGGGTCCGGAAGTGTTTGTAAAGTTTGTGCCGCTTTTGAGTACACGCCTTTTTGATTGGGCGTTAAGGGAATTGTTTTCCCGCTATCCCCCACTTCCAATGCCACGGAACCTTCCAGCAGTGTCACGGTAATATTTTCTTCGTCCGGGAATGCGGTAATGTTAAAGGCCGTACCGAGTACCTTCGTCACAACATTATCGGAAAGAATAATAAAGGGATGCTCCTTATCTGATTTTACATCAAAAAAGGCTTCGCCTGTTAAATTTACAGAGCGATAATTTCCCTGGAATCTATCAGGATAGCTCAGGGTACTTCCGGGACTGAGCCAGACTTCCGTTCCATCCACAAGCAGGATATGTTTCCGCTCTCCTGGTGAGGTGTGTAGGGTTAAAGTATCGGCTGGATTAACAAATTCTGTCAATTCAGTTCTGAATAGGTAGCCAAGTGCTAAAATAAGTACTAGGGAAGCTGCCGCAGATATCCGGCCGTACATCCTTCGGGTGCCGGTTTTACCGGATACCTGCTTGGGGTGATGGGCAACTCTTTCATTGAGAAGAACTTGTTCGGATAATTGTTCATCCAGTTCTCCTTTTTCCAGGATATGGAAGAAAACGGCCAATTCTTCTTCAGTGGCTTTGTTTTCGATGTACCTTTTGACCAGCAGGTCTTTGTTGATTCGGTCTTTCATGTCCCAGGGATTCTATTGGAAGACAATTATGACTACCATACAGGGTACCCCTGAGACTGAAATTTTTTAAAAAAAAGGTGTTAAGTTTTAAACAGGCACTTTACTTTCACCTACTCTAATGAATTTCTGAAAATGATCAAATTCTATTCACTTGATTCAAAATTGATCCTGTCATATACGCCAGATCGTGCTGGTAACGAAAGATGGGCCATTGAACGCATTGAAGAAGGTGAAGATGTTTTGCTTAAACGCACTTTTAAATTCAAGCCTGAAGATGTTTATAGTAAATCTGACGAAGATGAATTCATCGAGGATGATCTTTTCAATGAGAATGAGGGTACGATTGAGTTCGTATTGGGAACAGTTGTCGAATATTCTTTGGGTGAAGATAGATGTAATTACTACGAAATTACAAAAGGGGTACTTGTTGAAGAATTTAGCATTTTCATTTCAACTGAATTGGAATTAGATGTTAAGTACTTCGTTGCGGATAACAATATCTCAGTATTCGATACCATATTTAAATTCTTATCCGAGGACCTGTATATAGGAGGGTTTCATCCCAATGCTTTGCCTTTGAAGGATTTTTTATTGCTCATCCGGAATTTCCCGAATACCTGGGAGAAGAAGTTGTACGCAAGGTCCAGGTTGACATCTATACTCCGGCAATATTTTGAGAATGTCGAAGACGCAACAAAAAAGTATGAGCGGTACCTGAATAAAAAGATTTCCGGGAAAGGTTCCGATCTCCAAAAAATGTTTAAAAAACAGGAACTCCAAAAGTATCAAACTATATTGGATAAGATAAAACAAATGCTGGCTTCGGAAAGGGGTTACTCAGAAAACCAGTGGCAAAAAGAAATTCTGCAGATTATCCTTTTGCTCTTCCCAAAGTATATTTTTTCATTTACTGAAGGACCGATCCGGACGGACGTGAATAGGAGGGTTGATTTCCTGCTTGTTGACGCAGGCGGAAATATTGATATTCTTGAGATCAAGAAACCTCATGATATTCCCATACTATCTAATAGAGAATACCGAAATAATTATATCCCGCAGAAGGAACTTTCCGGGACGATCATGCAGGTAGAAAAATATCTCTACCATTTAAACCGTTGGGCATACAAGGGGGAAAAGGAACTGACAGAAAAATATAAAAAAGAACTTCCGGTAGGGTTTTCTTTGAAAATCACTAATCCGGCAGGTATGATTATAATGGGAAGGGACAACGATCTCAATGTTGAACAAAAACTTGATTTCGAGGTCGTCAGGAGGAAATACAAAAACCTGATCGATATTCTTACCTATGATGACCTGATCAGGCGATTGGAATTCACCATAAACAGTCTTAGAAATGCATAGTTGGGGAATAAACTGCGACCACCCAGTAAATGGTCAAGGTAATTCCCAGGTCTCTTTCTAAAGTTTCACGCAGTATTTTCATCGACCTCACCATGTGTTTTTTGACCGCATCCCTGGTTATGTTCAATTCAGCAGCTACCTCATCGTAGGTTTTATATTCCTCTCTGCATTTTTTAAAGATTCGCCTCGTTTGTTCAGGCATGCGCTGAAAAGTTGCCTCAATGTATAAGAAGTAATCCTTTAAAGTTAAATCCTCATCGGGCCTCGTGTGGCTGACAGGATAGCTTCGGAGAATTTCGGATTTGGCAGCCTGGTCCACCGCGCATCTTTTCAGGAAATTAAATGCCTTATGACGGGCGCAGGTTACCAGCCATGCTTTGGGCGTGATAATAGGCCCGAGCTTGTTCCGCTCTTCCCATAATTGCAGAAATACCTCCTGGCTCAGATCTTCTGCAAGAGGTTCGGACTTGAGATAAGAAACCAATAGACGCTTGATAACCGGGCTGAATTCCAGGTAGAGTTCAGTAAAGGCGTCTTCATTTCCCTCAAGGATAAGGCGCCAAGTGTCGTTATCAGCCTGGCTTCCAGTCATTAGGGGAGTCAATTAAAACAAAATCAGCCTAAGCCGCAAATCAACTGGCGTAAATTATTTCGAAATCCAATGAACCGGTGGCACTCACACCTCCCGTTTCTGAATATTCCATGGTAATGTTTTTTCTCTTTTTTATGAGTTTACTTGCCCTTGCGGTAGTTATTGAGGTACTGCCGGTTTCTGTCAGCGTGATCGGTAACCTGAATTCCATTGCAGTAGCAGTATCACAAGCGGCTGACCCAATAAATTGGGCATCAATATTGTCAAGGTAAGTTTCCTGTGCATTGCTCAGGATAAAATTATCCTTGAGCCATGTTGGGAAATCAGCTCTTACCAAGGCTGCTTCATCGTTTAATTGGTTATCGGGCAAAGCATACAGGTCGGAAATTTTCTGTTGTACACCTGCGGAAGTGAAAGGTTCTTGCGTCATAGTACGGGTAGTTGGAGTTAGAATTGAAAATTCGTAAGTTAGTTGTACGATAATATCTGCCGATAGGTTAAACCGAAAGACATAACACCCTGAAAAGTGCGCGTCAATGGATTCCGAACGTGTTGTTACATATCAGTTCCCATCTAGAATTCTCCTTGTTCGGATGGCTGCCTCCCTTGTGGGTGCTCATTTCCTGGTTTCATTTGGAGAACAGTATCATATTTTTGAATTGCTACTGGACCCGGAATACTACACCTCTTTGGCTGGGAGTTTTTTAATTGCATTCATCCTGCTCAGCATTGTTCATTATATCAATGGGAAACTGGATGCCAACTATGATTGGTTGGAAAACCTCTACAGGCGTAGCTTATTACAATTCCTTTTTGGCCTGGTAATACCCTCCATCATCGCTTATTTGCTGGCGGCAGTCTATTTTGGCATTCACGGGATCTTTATCCTGGATACAGTTTATCTTCAGTATGATTTTCCTGTGGTGGTTATTTTACTAGGATTAGTCAATCTACTTTACATCATGCATTACATGTACCAGAGATCAAAAACATCTGGTAGGCTGGAAACCGTTGAGAAATCAGATTTTTTGGTTCATAAAGCGGGAAAGAATATTTTACTTCCCATTGGATCCATCGCCTACTTTTTCCACCATGAAGGAGACAACTATGTCAGAACCTTGGAAGGAGAGCAATTCCTGGTTGCCCAATCACTGGACCAGGTACAAAGCCTGTTACCGGCTAAGAAATTTTTTCGGGCAAACCGACAAGTAATTGTGAACCGGCATGCTTGTGAATATTTTGAACCCATAGAAAATGGCAAACTACAATTGATAGTGCAGCCCGGATACGCTGACAGGATTATCATCAGCCAAAAGCGGGCAAAAGGATTTAGGGAATGGGCGGAGGGTTAAAGTGTCGATCACCATTCTATTGAAGTCCATTCTCCGGGTTCTTGATAATAATCATTTTGAAGTCTGAATAGAGCGGTGCTTGGCTTGAGCACGTTAGTTGTTTCTTTCCATGATAATCTTTCCCCCCTGTCATTGCGGAGAATTTGGTTATAATAGTACAGAATAGAAATTAAAAGGCCACCAATAGAATTGAACGTATTCTTCAGGTTAGCAAGTTCAAAGTGTGTTACCCGTTGATGCTTGATTTTATTATTTGCTTGCCACCAATCCGGATTACTTTTACCACCCCAATTTTCCCACGGCATACTGCTCATGCCGAACCTATGGATGTGAATTGATTCTCCGATGAATTCTGGAATATGATTAATGATAACTTCTTTGTAGTCATTTATGGTTTCAGCTTTCCCCTTAGGGTTTACCAATTGACATATTTGTTTCAGCACTACGTCAGTTTCTTGGGTAGCTGACATCAGGAGTCTTGCCAATTCAATCGAGAATACTTGATTGTTTGATTCTGTAAATTCAATGTAACGACTAAGTGTTTCAAAGTCCTTTTCAATGGCTAAAAAGTAATTCCAGTGAATATTCGCTTGCTTGTAATGAATGCCCATAATCTTTAGTTTTCTTAATTTGATTTTTCACGAATCACGCGTATCGTATTGCTTTTTACACAAACTTTACAGACGATTTGGGGAACAACCGAATGACAGACTTATGTTTTTTACCATTTAATACCTTCATAGTCAAACTCCTCGTCACTTAATTCAAGGTCATCAATTTTACAATTCAATCTTTTGGCTTCTCCGGTTAGAAAAGAGAGGTACTCATTATACTCCTCAGTCAGATATACACTTCTCTGCATCAATTGCGGGAGTTTTCTGAAGGCGATTTTCCCTCCTCCAAGCTTGAAAAAATCCAGGTTGATACTTCTCATGAACTGGTACAGATATGGATTGCCAGCATAAATTCCGTCTGAAATATAACCGGCAAGTTTTTCTCCACCTGTTTGGTCAAAGCTCACCATGGCACGTTCAAGCCAAAACTCTAATTGAAGAATGGTGGATACATCAAATTTATTGGTTTCATAAATTCTCATATTGAACTTAATGGCGGTAAGCGAAAAGAGAAAATGAACCCAGGAAATCTGAACCCCAAAATAGGGAATAGACTCATGGAAGAAATGGCTATGGGTTCTGGTTAAACGACTTCCATCTTTTGCTTTTCTGATCTCATAGGAGAACCCACTAATTAATTGATCCCTGTTTTCCAGGCCTTTTATGTTCGCCTGGTTTTGATCGTTCCAAAATTTACCAATTACTTCGTATAAATTAAACAGGTCTTCATAAGTGCCCCATAACTCACAGCCTACGCCTCTTTTTGTCGGTATTATATAAATCATAACTCAAATTTGTGATCAAAAATAATTGAATTCAATTTAAGGGAGCCTTGATTGTCAAAACAGGTAGTTATAGGTTTAACCTTATCCATCAATTTCATAACGATGGCAAATAAGAATTTTGCCCATTCTCCCAGTACTTTTGTGCCTACATTAGCTTTGTTTTCCACCTAATAAATACCTGGTATGCTTTATCCGCGAAAGCTGGGTCAACACCAAATTCTTTCCCTACCCTCTTGATGTTTTTTGAGGCAAATTCTCCGGCAAATCCAACAACAGTTTGTTCTAGAAGGGGTTGGTTGTCAGTTAAAAAAACTTCGAAATGCTGCTTTTCTGCCTCATCCTTGAAAATGATAAAGGGTGCGGACATTCCTCTCGACTCCAGGGAAAGCTCACCCTTCGTCAAAAGATATAAAAACTGCCCATTCAAGGAATCCAATATGTAGTGATAGTACCATTGGTCTCCCATCTCTAAATCAAGGTAGCCGGTTTTTGGCACAGGAAGCATGATCCGCATTTCATCGCAATACATATACTCCAATTCCGCAATAGGTGTGGTATGGTACATGAATTTGGCTGTTCCCAGAAATGAGGATTCATTGGTGTAGAAGTAGCTATAGGGCTCATAAAACCTTTCCGGTTCGCTCAGGATGATGGAGTATTCAGGATATATCAGGTGGTAAAAATGATTACTATTGCCAATATCCATAGACCAGTTTCCAGGCTCCCTGAGCAAGGCCTTCAACCTGTCAAGCGAGTTAAGATCAATTCCGAACTTTTCCCGCCACATTTTCTCCACAATCCATAGGTCTGCGGAGGCGTTAAGCGGGGTATTAGTATCATTTATTCTGGTATAGATATGATGGGCTTTGACTGTTATTCCTCTGTCCTTGTAATCCTCAGTCAGTGTATAGGGCTTAAATGGCCGGTCAAGAATTATCAGTACATCTATTTCGCTGCCTTCAATTTTGAGTGTCTGTAGTTCAATCTCAGGCCGTATGCCTCCCGAAAAACTTTTGCTTCTAAGGAAATCAATGTAGTTGGATTGCTTTTTCCTGTTGGGCTGATTTTGGGCCAATCCTTTTACCAAGGTTCCTTCTTGACTTTCCTCTATACCGATGATAAGGTATTTGTCTCCTTTATGGAGCGAATTAGCCAGGCAAAGGATGTCATGGAGGAGGGAAGCATTATTGTCGTGCGGTTCAGATTTAAAGTCCCAGAAACTCCCTTCCCTGTTTTTGCTGATCAATTCCCTGATGATAAATTCAAGCTGTTGAGCCATGTTTTGTTTTTTTGGCAATTACTGCAGTCGAGTATAAAGCCTAACCCCAAACTTTTACCGTTTTAGCGTCGAAATACCGGACATAACACTTAAACTTATTTTCAATAGTTTTCAGGCGTTTCAAGTCTGAATCGGAATAAACTCCGATGTATATGCTATTCAACATATGCCATTTACCATCACCGTCTTTCTTTTTCTTTGCCGCTTTATTGATAGCGGCGATGATGTGTTCATCATAGAGGCCAAAACCAAAGCCAAAGCAAATCAGGGAGCCTTCAAGATTTGAGAGCGTGTCGTAGCAGAAAGACAGGTACCTGTTATGCCGGATATGACTTAGTTTTTCTTCTCCGTTCCCGGCCGTTACAAAGATTGGGTATTCCTTTCTTGCCATTCTGGCTTTGACATTTTCCAATAAAACATGTTCATTGCTGTATTCCTCTTTAACGATATCTATCCCGGCATCGAAAATATGGAGTGCTCCGTGAACGTAAAAAATTGATTGTGTATCCTTGTTTTTGCCCCACCGGAGTTCAGACCACATTCTGTCTTCAGGAGCTATGAATTCGCCTGTCTCGTCGGTTTCTCTTCCAAAACCGTCTCCAATCCGATCAAACTGGTTTCTCATTAAAACCCAATAGAGCAGCAAATCATAATTGGTAGTAAAAATATTGCCCTCTTGAGAAAGATACTCATTAAGAAAATCCGCGCAAGCCTGGCTTTTCTCTTCTGAAATGGAAAAGACATGTTCAGGATGGAGCTCTTTGATGGCTTCAATCAAGCTTTCTTTTAATGTTGTGGTAGCCTGGTGAATCTTGTCGACTACTCCTTTTTCGGCGCCAAAAACCTCGGCGATTTTAGCAACATTTTCGAGCTGCTCCATCAGCAACTCAAAATTACTTGTCTTAATTATCCCGAAAAGCTTTTGAAGAGTATCGTTCTCTAAATTCTCCAAAAACTTACTTAGGGCATTATACGAAAATATCCCGGAATCATAGGACATGCTAAAGCCGTTGCCCAGCAATAAATGTTTCTTCCGTTTTTTTTTCCTGAGCGAGGTAATGACTTGCTCGTAGGTCAATAAGTCAGTGTCTCCCATTAAGCTTTATTTGAGTCAAAGAATTTCAATTTTTGCATGTCAAAATAGTTACACTATGCTTATTCATCTCTATAGTGTCTACTCCACTTAAGGATTGTTTTTTGAGCCTGTAAGCAGCCTGATTGTATGGTACCAGTAATAGAAAGAGGATTTGTCAGGCTGACGTTTAAGACGATTTAAGAAATTCCAATCCGGGTCTTCAATAGTCAGTTTACTTACATCCTGCCCGTTGTAATAATCAATTGGGGTCAGGTCACTAACCTTTAGTTTAGCAGCGAGGTAAGCAATCCTTGCCGATGCGGGAATGGCATCGTCAATACGGAATGTTCCTGACATTAAGAATCCTGTGCCAAAGGCCCGGATACCTCTTTGTAATTCAACAAATTTTTCCTGCTCCCCAGTTGAACCTGTTCCACGCTTTGCCAGGATCAGGCAGGTATCCAGAGTGTCTTGTAATACGTCTTCCGGAGTCAAGTCAAATTGTTCCTGGCCATTTTTTCGATAGGCTATTTCCTGTTCCGAAAAAGCTTTGAAACTTGCAGCCACCGTCTCCATGTTCCGGATTTGCTCAAATAATCTACTCAAGTCAAAGAGCTGTTTGCATATTTCCATGGAAAATGGCTGGCGGTCCCTGCCTTTAAAATAGGGAATGCCAATTGTATTTGGCGCAAAAGCAGTGAGTTTATCGCCTGTTATAGAGTCAACCGATGGCAGTGCGACAGAATGTTCATCTTCTACTTCTATCCATTTTGTGTTTATAGGTTTTTCAATAAGTTCCGGATAGAGTTGTTTTTCAAAGAGGATGTCTAATAGAATTGTGCCTGAACCCTGTTGATTAGTTTCAAATGAAAATTTATAATGTGCTTTGGGTACACCGGGTAAGTAACTTCGGTGTGTATCTATTTCAAAGCCGGTAAACCTGGATACCTCTACAATTTTTCCGAATATGGATTCCAATTCTTCCCTGCCTGCTGTGCAGATGATATCAATGTCAATAGAAAAACGATTGTCCTGTTCCAATAACAGGACCAGGCTGGTGCCTCCCTTAAAAACGAATTCAAGCCCATGGGCCCGAAGTTCCTCCAGCAGGTGGAGCGCATAAATCATTTTTTCAAGAATGATTTTGTCAATGCGGCTGTGATTTTTTTGCTTCCGAAAGGCCTCAAGCCATTCTTCTGTGAAACAGTGGTCCTTGATCATTCTATGATTTCATTTACAAGGTGAGACATGTGGTTAATCATAAACTGCTTTATTTCTGGTTCTTTGTCCCTTCGCTTGGCATAACTGAAGAGTTTTGTGAAATTGATGGTGTAGTGGTTTATTGCATGCTCATAAATATGCGTTAGTTCAGCTCCCTGGAGATGGTAAAAGATTTTATCGTCAGCAAACAAGTCCACCAGGATTTTTTCAAGGAGGGGGGTGTAAAGTTTTACTTTTTCCTTTGTCCTGGTGGTAATAGGAGAGCGGCTGGTAAGCTTCTTTATGACAACCGGATAATTACTTTCAGCAATATAAAAGTCAATAGTATTGCTGTCAGGGTTTAAAAATATCTCCCGTTTTGAGGAGGTTTTCAACTCGAAATAGAGTGATTCCGTAAAGTCCTTCTCTATTTCAACCAGGATCATTCGTTTGCCTGATTGGTGTTGGGAAAATTCATTGAGCCATCCTGTTTCCCAAATACAATATCTAATCTCCTTAAACACATCGTTGATTCGATGTGCAATTTTTAATAGATCACGGGAAAGTTCAGGTTTATAAGGAGGCTTATATGAAATTACATACAATCCTCTTTTAAGTGGCTTGATAATGTTTTTGTTTTTCAGGTCATAGATTCGCCAACCTAGTGTTCCTTCCTTCAGGTCAGGTTCGAATGAGCGGTAGAAATCGAAAAGTTCCTCGCGGCTGAAGGACTCTTTGTTCTTAAACTCTTCTATAAGCTTATTCTCTATGATTTTAGGCATTTTATCCAATTTTTACCAAAGTTAAGAAAATGTGGTGAATATTAGAAATCAAATAAATGCCAGTAATCTCAAAAACTGGTAAATATTGGATTCTAAAAATTAATCTTGTTTGGGGTAGATGAGCTTAGGTGATTACGAGTAAAGTGTTGATAATAAATAATTTAACAAGTAATTGGGATGATTGTCAAGGCATTTTATATCGTAATTGAAAATCAAATGATAAAAACATGAAATCAGATTGGCCGTTCCTGTGGCCGGGCTTTTCACTTCAATCTCCTTCAGAGGATTTTCGTTTCAATCCCTAACGGGTTTAAGTAGCTGGTAAAAAGTATTATTCCTCATTTTAAATATTTACTTTTCCCAGCTTGAGAAGTAATTCTTCTCTTTAATTGATCTGATGATTGTAGTATCTCTTAACAAAATCCTGATTCTCATTCTTGAGATCAATGGATAGAGGTTGAAATCCTTCTGCTGGATAACCAAAGGTGGTATAGAGCGTATTTGTGCTATTGCGGACTAATCCGGGGAACAATGACTCGGCTTCATTAGGGAAAAGGCGGAAATAGAGCTCCTGACACCTGTCATTACTTTGGTTTGAAAAATAGAGTGTTACGGGCTCCTTTGGCCAGTCGAATGTGAGTACATTAAAGAATAGTTCCTGTTCCATGAGCTAGCTTTCTAATTCATTTGAGTGATTATACCAAAAGTGAAATTGTCACTCGCTTCTCTTTTAAGCCTGGATTCAAGCTCAGCCTTTAGCATCAGAGGTGATTCAACTTGATTGAGTAGGTTTTCAAGTTGTAAACTCTCAAAAAGATCATGCACACCATCCGAGCAGACAAATAGTAAGTCTGTGCTGTCATGAAAAGAGTTAGAATCGATCTCTGCCTGAGAGGTTTTTATATCACCTTGTATGGAGCGAGTAACTACATGCTTATACTTTGACAGCTGGGATGGTTCTGTAATTGATCCATTCTCAATCAGATCATTCACCAAGCCGTGAGGTATAGATTCAAAAAGTAATTTCTTGTTTCTGAAATGAAATATTTTAACATCACCAACCCAAAAATATGAAACAGAAGAACCCTTAAAAATGACACCACCTATAGTGGCTCCGATAGTTTCAGATGATACTGCTTTTTGCTGGCGAAGTGCCAGATTTGATTTATTTATTGCTTTTTGAATGTGAAAGGCATCAATAGTTCCGACAGTAGATAAATAGGTCTCAATATTCTCACCGACTATTTTAGCAGCAATTTCCCCACTTTCATAGCCACCCATACCATCAATCACAGCAAAAAGATATGATTCATCTATAGCAGTGAACTCAAGGATTAAATCTTGATTGATTTCTCGTTTACCTGTATGTGATGCTGCTATTGCTTTCATTTTTCACCTGTTGCTTGTATAGTTGCTCCGCCATGTTTTGTTACTCTTGGTCGAGTGAAGATCTTCAATGGTTTTGATGAAATTCCTTTATCTGTTGCTTTAGTTGCCCATAAGAATCCTTCACCTGGTGTGAGTGAACTCATATCTGCCGAAGATAGAGATGATAATTGAGTGACAGACTTTTGAATATGCTTTAACCATTGCGGACTGTTGAATTTATGAAGCAGCACAATGGAACTCAGCTCTATAATTTCATTCGGTAGGCTTGGAGGGTCTTGACTGGCAATCATAATGCTCACTCCCTTGTGTCGCATTTCTCTAATAGCTGTTACGATGTTACCTGTCAAATCTTTATTATCCATGTACTTGTGAGCCTCATCAAACACTATGAACTTATTGAAGTGAGCACCGTCAACCTTTTTTACCGCAGAGAAGATATTCAACATGATTACAAACAGCCCTAGGGCTTCATCTTTTACAATGAACTCATCACGCAGATCTACAATGATTAACCTACCGGGCTTCAGGGCGTCACGCAGAGTGAATTTGTCATCAATGTATTCACGGGCAAATCTCAACTTCTGTCTTGCCAACGCTTTTTGCGTGTTAGATAGTAATTCAGATTCTTCTACGCTTTGAGTGATGCCATCTAGTGACAAGTCTCTTCGTAATTCCTTCATAATAGCTTTTAATTGCTTCATGTAGGTTGAATCATTTCCTATAGCTCCAAGTAAGAACATCCAATCCTGTACGTTCAATTCTTTGGAATTGAATGCAATCGGATTTACCTCAATGGATGGATATTCTGAACGTCTTTCATCAATTTTATCCTTTGGAGTAAGAATAATTACATCTTCAATTTTGTCCGGGTTTGCACCATATCTTTCTTTTAATTTACGGAGTTCAGCTTCTTTATCATTTGGCTGTTTCATGGATGTAAACTCCGGTTCGTAATCCATGCTCTCACTGTAATGAAAAATTACACCTGCCAGTGGAAAAGGGAGTTTGTTTATCTTACTGAATTGCTTCAATACCATTTCTGATATTGTGCCTATGGTATAACTTTTACCTCCTCCCTGGACTCCAAAAAGACTTATTGTGTTGGTTTCGCTTAAATCCATGGCGATCTTTTTACCATGGATACTTTCACCCAAAATACCGTACTGGTCGCTTTCTGAATTTTTACCAATTAGAATATCATAATCCGGAGGTGTAACATTGAATTGATCTTCCTCAAAAACAGAATCAGAAACTTCTGAATCAGCTGGATAATCTTTTGAATTAGCAGGATTATCCGGGGTGTTATCAGGAGAATCATCAATTGCTTCTTCGATTCCACCTTCTTCATCATTTGGCTTGTCATCCTGTGGAATTTTCGATGTTTCATCCTTTTGCTCTTTCGGTTCCCTGGATTTAAGTTTTTGTATGAATGGCCTAAGCTTGGTGTTAATTCCAACCGCTTCACCTAACTCACTATCCAGCTCCTGATCTTCAAGTCGTTTTGTGTTTAAATCCGAATCAGGGTCTAGAATTTGCTCGATTAGGTTGCCACCGAAAGTGAAAAAGGTAAGGTCATGATCAATTAATTCCTTGTGATGTTTCTTGTCTGCGGAGAAATTAAAAATGAGGCCTAGCTGCTTGAATGACAGCTTGAAACCAGTGTTTAGAGTCTGTAAAAATGCGTTATAGCTTGCATAGGCATTTTCATTCAGATATTCGTATCGGTAAGCTCTTTCTATGTAAAAGCTCAGTAAGGACTTTAATTCTTTATTTTTAATTTCTCGATCTAAGCGGTCAAATGACAAATGATATTCTGGATCAAAGTGTAAGCGTAAAGCCAGAATAGTGTTTTCAATCTGTTCACGCATTTTCGTTTTCAGATCATCAGTTTCAGCAGCTCCAATGCTTTTTCTGCATTTGATCTCTATGATTGTGAAGTGAATTTCTCTGCTGTCAGGGTTAATTGACACAAGGAGGTTGTCTGCCCGGCTCTTGCTTTCGGTAGGAAGATTTTCAAAGAGGTTATGATGAAGGTCAATTGGAATAAGGAAAGATTCTTCGAGCAGCCCTTTTTTCTCCAAAACTCTTTTTGTGAAGGCTGAACCAATTACTTCAAAGGCTTTATTCTTTGAAGAATTAAGCTGAAGAACCAGAGAGCTTGAAACAGCTCTTAAATCTTCGAGTAAAATCTTTACTTTCTTTTCATCTTTTGGATTATGAATATCAATATTAAACTCTTCAAAATGTGGACCTAATAACCCGAGAATTTCGGACGTAGGTCTGGTGGTTAGGTAAGATGAAATTCCAGTAACTTCTTCGCCAGGCACATAATCAAGCAGGAATGGTATCTTACCATCTTTAGACGGTTGATCAAATATTTGAGGGCCAAGGTTCTTGTCAAATGTGATTACCCAATCTGAATAATCATGTAAATGAGTGAGCAGAACCTTATCCTTGTCATTAAGTCGTAATTGAGTGGAAGGTATAGACTCAGTGAATTTTGAAGCTAGTGCCCCTGCAATAAAAGTTTGAAGGTGATCAAACAAATTCACCCCAATCGTGCCAGATCCTGAGTAATCAGGTTGTATTTGGTTGCCTTCTATATACCTATTCCATTTGATTTCATTGCCTGAGTCATTGACCGCAATCGTAGGTGAAACTAATAATCCATTTAAGTAGAAGTTTCTATCCTGTCTGTAAGGTTTAATCAGTTCAACTGTAATTGGGAAAGGGCTAATCAGGAAGCTTAAATGAGCTGAAAACCGTGCTGGCGATTTGAGGTAATCTGAGATGCTATTGATAGAGAACCTCATTTTGGGGAATAACCTATTAGCAGAAGGTTGTGAAAATGCTTCGGCTTCTTCCGAAATGTTAGATTCAGGATTGATTAAGGTTCTAAGTGCTTCACCGTGCTCAATAATCTTATCATCACCTTTGAATATTCTTACCTCATATTTGATGTTTTGAAAGCTGATTTCTTTCTCCAACTCAACCAATGAATCTGCAAATACGCCTGCATCACCTGCATTGAAAAGGTTTATAATTAGCTTATCTGTATAAGGATGCTGAAGCAGATAGTTTTTGATATGCCTGACAACTAAATTTTGACTTACCTCTGTTTCAACATAGTTTTCCTTAGTGATATTGAAGAGTTGACTGAAATAATGCTTCATCTGTCTTGAGACAGAAGTCATTCCGTTTTTAGATTCCTCAGTAAGTACATTTAAATAAAGCCCCCAACCGTAAGCAAGTTCACCAGAATAATGGAATGCTTTAAATGTGCCTGGCTCTACCAATACTAATGGATTGTTTTCAGGTGTCAAATGACCTTCAAAGAGATTGGATAGTCCTTTGAACCATTCGTCTTTGTAGCCAGCATAGTCATGTGTCTTTTTTTCCCAGTCGGTAAATACGTCCACTAACTGAACCCACCAAGCTAAACGTAGTGGATGTAAAGGAGATAGTAAAAATGCCTCAGCTGGTTTACCATCAGGGAGTTTAGTTTTAACTTTTACCAAGTCCAACATTTGAACCTCAACCAGTAAATCCTGAATATTGGACTTTTCATTATCATCACTCTCTTCCTCTAATATTTGCTTCTGAAGGTAAGCTGTCCAGTCGCTGATTTTTTCAATGTAAGAGCGAATGGAGTCAGTGAAATTGAAAATATCCGCTGTTTCAAGCAGCCCGTTTTTAGTGTCATTGGAATGTTGAATCTTTTTAAAGATTTCTGACCGAAGGGAGAGAATCTCTTTTGGTACAATAGAGGATACCTCACTTATTGAAAAGCTTATTTTTTCAAAACCTAACGCTGATGAGTTGTTTCTTAAGGATGTCTTTACATACCCGAAATGATCTGCATTTTTTAACAGCGTATCTTCAATGATCCTCAGCTTTGAGGATAAATTCACCTGGTAATTATGCCTATCGGAATAATTGATATGAAATGTTGAGGTGTGTTTACCGTGATCGGTAATCCATATATTGGATGTTTCAGAAGCAACTGGGATCTCTGGCTCCATGCCTGATTTCAATTTCTCAATACGGAACTTAAAAAATGCCTGTAAGACATTGTTCAATTTGTCTTTCCGCTGATTCTCTTCACGCTCAGGGTTCTCTTCAACTACATAATCAAAGTCGTCAGTATCACAGGCAAGCTTATAGTCAAATGTGCTTTTTAAGATGCTGCTATCGTTGGCTTTTGCTTCTTCCCATGCAGATTGAATCCTTGGCTCTTTGAAGTCATCATTGTTGTTGAGAATATTGCCATGTTCATCTTCTGCCCAAACCTTAAAGAAGTAAGAACCTTCTTCCATCACGTTTGGATTAAGATCAACAGTAACATCCCGGTAGGGTCGATTCGATGCAGAGTTTTTTACTTTTCGAAGTATTTGTATTTCCTCACCTGAACCGCCATTTACGGCCATCAAAATGATTTTGAAATAGGCAAGACCAGGAATATCCTTAGGGTTTTGACTCATAGAAAACCTTACCTTAACCTTGGAAGTAGAATTTTCTCTGGCTTTAAGAACCTGTTTTCCTTCCTCCACAGAGAAGTCTGAGGATTTGATCTCTTCTGCAAATAGTTTGATATGAGAAAAATCCAGATCGGGAATTTGCCAATTTGCAAAGTTCAGATTGGAGTATGTACTGTGTATGAGATAGCATATCTCAGAGGCACTTCTGGCATTATTTTCAGCCTTTATGAAATCTACTAATTCCTTCTGAAGGGAGTTTGGTTCCAAAGGGAGTTCTGCTATCCGGTCGTACAATGGTTTGTAAAATGAACTAAGCAGTTCAATGCTCTCTGAATTGAAATTCAGTCTTGACCTAATCTTATCGTTATTATCAAGCAAAGCTGAATCTGGTATCAAATCTAACAGGTAAAGCTGATTGCCAATAGACTCCTTAGAGAATCCTTGTTTTTCAAGTGAGAGAAGATAATCGATCACATTGGCTGTATCGATTTGATTGAGGTTTAGATATCCAAGGATTTCATTTTTCAGCGTTGCTCCATATTCAGCAGGTATATCATTAATTAACCTGTCTTTTAACCTCTGTTCAATCCCTTCTAAAGAGATTTCTTTGAAAGTGGCATTGCCATAAGAGTCTTCAGCAGATGTTCTACTATTGGATGGAATCAGGACTAAGAGCGGAGCGTCTTGTTTGTTTCTTAATTCTATAAGCTTGGTTGCGGTAATGAACCTTTCATCAGAGGCGGAGTTATCACTTACTATATAAGTGTTAATGTTGCTGTATTTCTCCTGAATAAGTTCCCAAAGAAATTCAAGTTCAGTAAGGCCCAATCCGGTGATCTTCATGCAATGGCCTGGTATGGCTTGGCTCAGATCGTCATGATACAATTCCAGTATCAGGTCAATGATTCGTTGATAATATGTATTTATTTGAGTATTCATCCGCATTCTACTGAGCATTTAATTCATACCGTGGTCTAATCCTTTGTAGGATATAGGCATCACTTAGGTCATTGTAAAATCCTATCTGCCTTAGCTTTAATTTGAAAGCTTCTACGTTTTCTTTAAAAGCAAGGTGTGTGTTGAGGTCAGCATCAGTGAACCGATCTTCTGACAAACCATTAATGACTAGTCCATAGCGATCACGGATATTTTGAATTAGCTCTTCAATGGAGAGCGTTCTGGTTTGAAAACTGGAACCGTCTGATTCAAGAACCAATATTTGGACAAGTGTTTCCAATAACCTTGTTCCCAAAACATATCTTCTTGGATGCTTTCTGCCCCGCCCTTGAGCTAAAAAGCCTCTTTCATTATTCTTCTGGGATAAGTTGTCAAAAAGCTGCATGTGGTAGCGGAATTGATAATTGCCTCTGGCTTTCAGGATCAATTCAATGTATCGATCAAAATAGGTATCTTCATACTTGACCATATCACTGATTAGGTCCTTATCTTCCTCATCAAGTGTACTGTAAAGATTGTCCCATTGAGTTTCGAAGTATATCTCGAAATCCTGTGGTTTTTCTTTTAGTAGCTCCAGAGCCTTGCGAAGATTGTCCGAATTGGTTTTGTCAAGTTTTAATCTCCTCAGAGCCGCATTGATCTGGAATGTGGCTTTGATATAGTCATAGACATTATTAGTTAATGTTTCAGCATCCTCTGCTGAAATACGGGCAATTTTACTTTCAAAATCATCTGTGGCATCTACTACAATATTCCAATCAGCTCTAATCGAATTATTGCCCTCTTCAACCATCCGAGGTAGGGTGTGAATTAGTTTCTGAATGTAGATGGAAAGGTGAAATGATGTAATAGTCTTGAAATAATCTATTAAGACATTTCTAGGGATTAGTCGCTTGTAAACCAATAATCTCCGCACATCATCACAAAAGAGTTCCGCTTGACCCTGGAGCAGTGGTTGAATCTGATTCAGGCTTGAACTGCTTTCCAGAAATCCGGGCTTTACATTTTTGATGATGTGCAGTAGTCCCAAACTATCTACATCAAGATGGTTCCCTGAGTTTATTTTACTTGTTGTCTGATCCCAACCCTCCATTAAGAAACTTTTCAGGTCTTCACGCACGGTTGGGTTAGCACTTAGCATTAAATAAACTTGATCGGCTGTATTATAGTCCCTGGTGTTGGCTGCATTTCTGACTCTATAACTTTCGAGGTGGATTGGCCTCAAAGAGGATATTTTCTCTTTGTCAAGATTTCCCCGATAAACCATATTGACTAGATTGCTACGCATCCATAATTCCGCAGCGTCCGGATTATCATTGAATCCTTTAATTGAGCCTTCTTCCTCGAGTTTAGAGAAAACCCTCTTCAATGTTTCCAAATCGATAAATGAATTGCTTCCCGCCCGTGCTCGTTGTTTTGGTCTTATCCCATTGTGCTTGAGTAGCATAAAGAGATTTACCAATGTATTGTCAATATTCACGGCTTTTGCATCAGCTGTGAAAATCAATTCATTGCGAAAAAGGCTTTCGTCTTTATTTAATTTTATGGCCATATTTATACTTCCATAGGTTCTATGTAGAGACGGCTCTGTTCGTCTTTACTGATTCTATAAAACTCTAAATTGTCGCTGGTTACCACTACCTCTTTGTAGGTTAGATTTTCCAGCAGGTTCTTGAATATGATCAGTTCAATGAACTTCCCTCTCAAGTCATTGAGTGAAGGACTGAATCCTTGCTGTATGAAATAAAGCATCTCGTACAGATCAAGTGAAATGGTAAGCTTGATGTGTTTTTCGGTTTTGTGCCGGAAGGTCAAACTGTCTGGTTCATATTCCAGGTATTTTACCAAATGATCCGTTCTATTGACAAATAGCTCAAAATCGTTGAGGTCGAATAGCCTGAATGACTTACTGTATGGGTCTCGGATATCTGTTGATGCAAGCACTAAATGATCTTTATCTATACCGGGATTGTCACACCCCTCATTCAATGAAATGGCTCTGGAAATGCTGGCTTTTGTTTTTGTGCTTTCATCTCCCTTGGATAAGACTTTCACAAATTTGAATACCGAATGATAAGGTAGTCGAAGGAGATATGAGGGGAATTTGGCCTCCTCTGTTTCTGAGGTTGCAGGCACATAGCCGTTTTCAACAGACAGTAGCTCTGACTTACCTTCAAAATATTGATGCCTGATAAATACCTTTTGAATTACTCGTGTTCTTTTGATCAAAGTTCCGTCTTGCTCATGGGCTGGAACCCAAATCTTATTGTTGGTAAACTCATCAATTAGGGTAAACTCACGATCCGAAAATTCCAGGTACTCATTGGCTTCATGCTGGCCGAAGAATAGATCCCTGTCTTTATCGGGTATAGCTACTTCACCAATATCAGTTTCCCTTAACAATTTGATCAGGCGATCTTGATTGCCTGAATCATTCACAGCAAGGTTGGTAATATTGAAGTAATAATATTGCCAATAGCTTTCAGGCTTATTTTCGCTGGCCTTCACCAATTGTTCAATATCTGAACATTCATGATCTCTGGTGAGTGTGAATGCAATGAACGAACGCAAATCACGCATGGTAATGTGCAGTTCACGCTTGAGGCTGGCTGTTCTCAACAGCCACTCCATACGAGTAATTACTTCTTCACCAGACGCTGAGTCATTAAAGGAATCTACGTTGTACTTGATAAAGCACTTGCTTGCCAGTGGGCATGTTTCACATTTAGCCCAAAGGTCTTTTTGAGTTAGAGCTTTTAACTGACTTCTAAAAAGGCTGGGTTCCTGATTATCCTGAGCTGCAACAGACCTTAGATTTAGATTGATAATCATTAAGCCTGATGGAAGCTCGTGATGCCCTTCGTTATAGAAGTAGTTTTCTATGGTGTCATGAAGCGTTTTGTGCTTACTTGTGGTCTTTAGAAACTCCACCAAACGGCCTTCATTGATGGCAATGATTCGACCTTCTTTCGATTCATTGTAATTGGACAGTTCCGCAAACGGTTTAAAGAAACTCTCCAGTACTTCATTATTCGCCCGTTGATCTTCATCTTGAGAACCATCATAGTTACTTTCAAATTGAACACCATTTATCTTAAACCTTGCACCATTCTTGTGATCATGGGTATTGAGAGCTGTCACTGACTTATCATGCTCAATACGTTTGATGAATGCTGTTTTTCCATCTCCGGCATTTCCGGTGATGATCAATAGTTTGTATTTGCCATCAAGAATATCAGGCAATAGTTTTTTATCAAGCTTGGAAGGGGTATAGGTTAATCGGTCGTACTCGCTAATATTTTCGCTGGCACGTGTTCCGAAATTACCTCTTTTGGACTGGCTATATAATGAGTTGATATATTTGATAAAATCGCCTTCTTCATCTGTGGTTTCTATAGTTGGAGAAACTGTTTGGGTTTCCTGTAAAATATCATCCTCGCCAATTGCCAGTAAAGCATCCAGCATTTCCTGTGCATTGGAAAATCGCATTGCAGAGCGAGGGTTTATGGCCCGACTTAAAAACTGAGCAAATGCATCTGAGATCCTTGGTTCAAATTCTTTCGGATTGACCGGATCAATACTAAGGACTGGCATTTTCTTAGGTGTCCAGGGGTATTGTTTGCAGATCAATTCATACAGTGTAATACCTAAAGCAAAAGTATCTGCGGACTTGTCCCAGTTGACTTTATATCCGTCTGCAATAAGATCAGGAGCCAAATAAGGGTTTGTACCAACAAAATCTTGATTGTCATCTACAAAGGAGGCTACATTGAAATCAATGAGAACAAAGCGTTTCTCATTGTCCCAAATGATATTTTGAGGCTTTACATCCCGGTGTAGAATAGGTTTGTCCAGGCTTTGCATGGAAACCAAAGCACTTAGGATGTCTTTGGCTATTTGATATACCCGGTAAATCGGAAGTTTTGCATCTGTCCTGGAATAGGTGCTCAGATTTTCACCTTCCAAAAACTCCATTAAGGTGTAAAACTGCCCGTTAGGTGTTTCACCATTCCAAACGAATTTGACAATATTGTGATGTTCTAACCCTATCAGAGCATTGTATTCATCAATTACTGAATTTGCATTTACGCTTTCATGAAAGAGTTTCAAGGCATAGTATTTTCCCTGAAGCTGGTGCTTTACCTTAAAAACTCTTGAATAGCCACCTTTACCAAGAATCTGATGAATGACAAAATCTCCTATCTTGTCTCCAACTTTTAGTTCATAGATGTCGGCAGGTTGAGTTGTTGTTGTATTTGTAGTCCGCTTGGATGGAACCTCACTATCATTTTCCTTGAGAGCATCTTCTATGAACTTGGTAACTTGTTCAATACTATCAATTCTTTGAAGGTCATCTGTGAGAATGGTTTTGTGACAAAGTTCATCCAACCATTTCGGCAATGCTTTATTGAGCGAGGTTGGCAGTTTATCTGCAGGTAGTTTCCCACCCATCTTATCAAGATCATAAGGAGTCTTGAAAGGTTCCTCACCCGTGAAAAGCCAATAAATGAGTACCCCAAGCGAATAAATATCTGAGGCACGTGAGGCATCACCAACGGTCAATTCCAATGGGTGGTAAGGCGTGGCATTTGATTCGTTGATAGTAGCCATTACCGTGTAGCCCTGTTGGTTATGATCGGTAAAGTAAGACTTCCCGAAATTGCCTAGATAGGCATAACCGCTGCTCATGTAAATGTTATCGGGATTTATATCCCTGTGAAAGATGTTTTCTTTATGAGCTTCTTTCAATGCGGCCATTACATTCCTAATGATGCTCAGCTTTTCTTGAAAGGTAAAGGTTTTGGATCTGGCTTCAGCTCGCAGGGAGTTCTCATCCAAAAAATCTGAGATTTCATAGAACTGATGGTTTTCTTCATCAATTTTAAACTCTACGTTCAGGATGAATGGTTTCGCCTTGATCTTATGGAGGGCCTTATATTGATTTTTAATTGTCTCCTCACGTTTCTGTAGTTCTGGTTGAGAAAGTCCTGCAACCTGAAGTGAATACTCTTTTACCCTTTTGCGGATAGAGGAGGTAACTCCTTTGGGCTTTACTAGGTACTCTGTAAAGTTGGGCTCCTGCTGGAGTATTTCTATTATTTCATAGCCTACTACTTCACGTTTTTCATCCGGTCTTTTTTTACTTTGGCTTCCATCAAGAAACTTTACAATATCCTTGTAAATATCTGCAATGTCATCTTCTGATTTTCCTACCTGTTGCGGGTCATTGAGGTAATTAATCAGCTGTTCATTCAACTGGAAAGTGAGCTTACCCGCTTCCTGCCACAGAGTAGGAACGTAAGTATTAGGATAAGATAGGGTAACCATATTCTGAACCCACGCTTTCGCCCATGAAGAATCCTGTTCTTTAAGTTTGGAAGCTAAAACTGCTGTTTTTTGTCTTCCTGTTTTTAATGGATTTTGTCTTTGATTATCATTGACGTACCAATAGTTGTCATCTCCTTCGATCCGTCCTTTCCAGTCTTTATTCTCAACGTTGTAAATGGCATGGGGGGTGACTATCAACAAATCATATTCCCAATACTGTGTCCGGTTGTTTCGGGGATTTGTGGAGGCTAGCTCCACATTGGGCACCAGATAATAGCTATCTGGCAAGTTTACCTGCAAGTAATCCAGTAAACGCTTTTCTCCGGCATTCACAACCGAATCGAAATAAGGTGGTACTATGATTTTTGCCATGATTCAATTTCATTTTCTACTAATTCGATTGCTTCGGTTTCCTTTAAATATGCTGTATCAAAAAAGTCACTTAGTGTTTTTACTTTTTGATCCAACTCAGATAAAAAGTTCTTATCCATTAAAGTTGCAGGAATTGGTATCCTCTCTATATACGTGCTATTTATAACTTCTTGAACTGAACCGTACTTTTGAAATTCTATAAGCTTTTGACCGTAATAAGATTTTAAAAAAATGTAGACTAAGCCATGATAGTTGCTAGATGGTTTCACTCTAATCATATGATCATCAATGAAAGTATTATTCATAGATTTGTTTATCCGTACAACATTCCCAACGGTACCTGTTCTGGAAATCAATACCCATCCTTCTTTAACCTGTAATTTCCTATAGGAATCATTTTTTTTAAGTGACAACCAAAAATCAGTTTCTGGTTTTAACTTTCCCATTGATGTGCTTTTGTAAAGCGGATTTCCTTTTGTGGGAGTACCTTTTATTTGTTTCTTTCCAAAAAGAATAGGATGAAATACCTCTGATAATTCACTGAGAAGTTTATGGTCAATCTTAATTATTTCATCATTTATTAACCTTCCTAAACTCCAGTTATAGGGTGCATCTAGTCGTTTTTCGTATTGAAATAATTCCTTTATGTTTCGGGAAGACGATGGTTCCTTTTTAATTCTACCAAGCTCTTTAAGTACCCTTTGTTCTACATCTCTAGTTGCTTCTTTCAATAATTTGTTAGCCTCAACACGAAGGTGGGAGGACTCAGTAATTAGCGTATTTATTCTATCCTGAAGTGTAATTGGCAATACCGGTACATTTATTCCTTTTACATGATCTGGCTCAATGTGTTTTACAACACCTCCATAACCGGCTTGTGTTAGTAATCCATAACCATATTTTGAAGAAAGAAATGCATACAAATAGCCTGTTTTGACTTTTTCTTGTTTGAGATATACCCTTACCAAGTCATCTGTACCAATTTTCTTTTCATGATCTTCAGATGTTAGTAAAACCTTTCCGAGTGTGCCAGATCGAGTTATTAAAATCCAATTCCTTTTAAGCTCTAATTCCTTTAGGTATGAGGAATACCTCTTTGATACATATTTCCCAGTTTCAAGATCAGCTTTAAATAAATCTGACGCTGTATAAAACATATAGCCATGCTCTGGAGAAGAAACGTAGACTCTTTTATGAATATTTCCCTTATAAAGGTTTAAAGATTCATCCTCTATGGTTGTTAATTCATAGGGACAGAATTTTTCAATTAACCTTTTTGTTTTTACACCATCACTAAGATGAAAGGGAGCATCCAACCTGAGGTCAGATTCCGAAAGCCAAGAACTTTTAACCTTTAATACCTTCATAGTCTTTCCGCTTTAAAAAATCCAGATAAGATTCTGCAATCTTTGGAAGATCGTCATCCAACCGCTTTAGCTTTTCTCTGCGGATTTTCACTTCTAAATTGCCATCCTTTTTATGTACCACATATTGAGTTTCTGAATCAAAAAGAATTTCTGCACCATCTTCGTCACGTACATAAATCGGGTTTCCTCTGCGGTCTTTTCCCAGCCTCTCAGCAATGGCCATAAACACCTCATAGTCTTCTGCAGTGTCCTGAGCGAGTTGTCTTTCCATTTCTGTTTTTCTCTGTAAAAAGAGCAATGAAGCCTGTACACCTACCTGAGGTAAAAACGCCTCCACAGCTAAGTCAACAGAAGCAAGGATTTTGAACTTGTCCAATATCCACTCCCGAACAGGAAGGGTATTTGGGTTCCCTAATATTCCATCAGGCAAAACAATGGCTACTTTACCTCCAGGCTTCAAGAAGTTGTAACACGCTTCAATGAATAATACCTCCGGGGCATCACTGTACTTGGATAGGAAATACTGGCTAGCGATTTCCGGTTCTACCCTCACTTTCGCTCCAAACGGAGGGTTGGTAAAAATGATGTCGAATTTTTCACGAGCATCATTCCCATAGCGGCTTTCAATGTCTTTCATTTCAGAAAGGCTCTTACCAATAGCTCCTTGAATTTTTTCAATCTCAGCAGGATGTTCCCAATTGGGATAGGCAAGGGAATTTACATGGAAGATATTTGCGTGTCCATCACCCGCCATTACCATGTTCATTCGGGCTGCCTTTTTCAGGTCAGGGTCAAAATCAAAGCCGAAAATGCTGCGCTCTGCATAATCTCTAACCCGCTCGTTCACTTCCATAGAATTGAACTTCTCAGCCAGTAGTGGTCCGTCTAAATCAGGATATAACTCAGCGGCAATCTGCTTTCTCACGTGATCAAGCACCATGACCAAAAAGCCCCCTGATCCACATGCAGGATCAAGCACTCGGTCATTTTCTGTTGGGTTCATCATCTCTACCATTGCTTTGATGATGTTTCTTGGGGTAAAGAATTGACCTGCTTCTTGTTTCAGAGTGTTGCTCACAATTGTTTCGTAAGCCATACCTTTCACATCGACTGAGGCATCCAGAAATGAATATTTGGCCAATTCTCCTGCAATAAAAGCTAATCCTTTATCAGTTAATCCTATAGCTTCATTTCCATCAAAAACTTCTGAAAATATTTCGTCACCTTTCAGTTCTTCAAATAGCCCTTTGATTCGCTTGGCTACTGCCTTTCGACCTTCTTCCGTATTCTGTTCTTTTACTCCAACCCAAAACTTTCTGCGGTAGCTTTCTTCGGAGGGAATGAACCTGCGTTTCTCATCATAGAGCTTGCAGAAGATGAGGTTTAGCAATTGCCAAAAGGCATCTTTCTTACGGCCTTCATTGCCATAAATATAATCATGCGAACGCTTGAAGACTTTGATAAGGGAGTCATTGGCAGGCTTTCTACTTGAAGATCGATCAGCCCGGTCAAGATCACCCAGTGTTTCTCCTTCGCCTGGGAAATCGGAAAGATCCACGAACTCATAATCAAAGCCCATGGCATCATCTTCCTTTTGTAGGTAGTGGTAACTGGAACCATTTGCCCAAAGGCCAAATTCACAACTTTCCACGGCACCCATAGCATTTTCTAAAGTGGGTTTGACGCCTTTCTTCTTGTCTGTATCCTTTACTTTATCATCCTGAACCACACAGATACGGATAATAAAATCTTGCTCATGTGGTTTCCCTTTCTCAAAAATCACCAATTCAACCTTCTGCCTTTTTGGTTTTCCGGAATCTGGATCGGTATATTGGATGGCGAAATCACGCTCCATGTCAGCAAGGTCAAAACCGTACTCTTCATTGAGCATCAGGATTATTGATTGCAGGTTGCTTTCCTGAGGCTTGACCTTTTTCACATCACCTGTCAGAATACAAACCAACTGGTTGTCTTCCAATGCTATGTCGTCCTGTTCAATTACTTCTGTGGACATTATTTGATGGTTTTTAATAGTTCGTTAATTTCTTTTCTCTTATCCCTTCTGGAAGCATAGCGTAGGAGCTTGCTCTTATTCACATTGTATTTGGAAAAAGCCTGCTCATACAATTTGCGAATGTCTATCCCAATAGGTTCCAAGTACTGCTCATGCTCAAACCACGCATTGACCAATATACCTTCAATGCTGGGGGATAAGTAGTCGCCTGATCGCTCCGTTGGAGTCTCAGAAATTAAAGCTGTGAGAATGATTGCATCATTCTGGGGAATGAGATAACGGGCAGTTGTTTCCTTGTCTGGTTGCAGGTAAACCTTCTTACTGAAGGATAGCATTTCACCAAATAAAGAATCCAAATGATCTTTATTGAGAGCAAGAAATACCCAATACTTTGAGGTGTTTTCATCACCAATTTCATTCAATAGGATGGTGTCCCATATCACGATTTCACCAGAGTAAATTCCTTTTACACGATTGTATAGTCGTTTGGATTTTAAGCTGAGCTCAGCTGAAAATTCAGGCTTATAATCAAAGGTGTAAAGACCTCTACCTATCTGATAAAGGAGCTTGTCTTTTTTCAGTTGATTTAGTTTCCAGGCTATTGTGCTGCCAGATAAATCGGGAAAATGCTTTTGAAGGGCATCTGTGATGTCTTTCGTGGTAAACTCCTGTTTATCAGAAAAATGACACTTAAGATAATATGTAAGTTCAGTGTTTTTCATTTTCTATGTGACAAATATAACTGATTTTTTAGAATTTCAAAACTTTGGCAGTTTTAATAACTAATTGCCAAAACATTGGATTCAATATGCATTTTAAACTTCCATTCAGAATTTTGAATAAATTGAGAAAATAAATGATTACTAGTCCATAAGTTCACTTCCGGAACAATTCCAGGAGGCATCTCAAAATGGCCTTTGATAATACTTTCAGCAATTCTATTACCTGAAACCTGGCAATAATCACAATAACAGATTTTCAGTTTTTCAATCGAAACGGACAAAAAGGGCAGCGAAGTTTGTGTCCGCATTACTTATGATTTTTTAAAAGCAGCCAAAAGACTACGGCATAATGGATAAGGCTCTGTGCCGCCGCCTTATCCACCCTGCGGGACTTATTCCGTTTCCTTTTGGCCTCCGGCGGACACACTTCCTGTGCTTTCTTTTTTTCCGTTTTTTCTTTTGAAAAACATTCGCTTTTCGGGAGCTGACGGGGTGAAAAAGGAAGCATAAATAACCATTTATTCATTCTAAAACTATTTGTTATGGTAATCACAGGAAGATTGACGGCAGACGCAAATGTCGCAGAACTCAAGGACGACAGGAAAGTAGTAAACTTTTCTATCGCTATCAATGACCGCTATAAAACCAAAGCGGGGGAGCAAAAGGAAGTGACCAACTATGTTAGTTGTGCCTATTGGCTCAACACAACTGTAGTCCAATGGCTGAAAAAAGGCGCATTGGTGGAACTATACGGGCGCATCGGGGTGGATGCGTATGTCAACACCGATGGCAATGCAGTCGGACGGCTGAACTTTCACACCAATAATATCAAGCTGTTGGCTACGCCCAGGCGAAATGGAGGTGCAGTGGAGGAAACAGAAGTTGTAACCCAGGGCAGTAACGGTAACGGGGATGAAAAGGACGACCTCCCTTTCTAATCAACATTTTCAAAATCTATTCTTAAACATTTAAAATTAATATATCATGGCACATGACATTCATTTAGACGAAACGACAGGCAAGCACAGCTTTTTCAGCGTGAAGGAAAAAGCGTGGCATGGGTTGGGGCAAATCGTACAGGACTACCCCACCAGCGCCGAAGCGATACAACATGCAGGACTGGATTACGAGGTGGTCAAATCCCCCTTGTTCACTAAAGGGCAAACACTCTTAGCCGATAACGGTGGATTGGTAACGGGCGATGCGGAACTGGCCGTACCCAATTACTACGCCACTATGCGCACCGATTCCAACACGGTACTCGGCGTGGTGGGCAGGGATTATCACGTGGTGCAGAACCGTGACGCATTTTCCTTTTTCGACAGCATCGTGGGCGGGGAAGGGATTATGTATGAAACCGCAGGGGCGTTGGGCAACGGTGAACGGATTTTCATCACTGCCAAACTGCCGGGCTATATCCGTGTGGGGAGTGACGACCTCATCGAACAATACCTGTTCCTGACCACTTCCCATGATGGCAGCAGGAGCATCACCGCAGCATTCACACCGATACGTATCGTTTGCGCCAATACCCTCAATGCAGCCATGCACCGCAAAAGCAATACGGTTAAAATCCGCCATACATCAGGTGCAAAGGAACGGTTGGAGGAAGCCCATAAGCTGATGGGCATGAGCAATAAATTGTCTATGCAGATGGAAGGCATTTTCAACCAATGGACGAAAGTACGCATCACGGACAGCGAGGTGAAGAAACTGATACAGCTTGCCATGATACCCAATAAGGAGGTGCTGGACAAACTGAAATCAGGCAGGGACGAGGAACTGTCCACGGCTTATAACAACATGGTGGACAAGGTATATGAATACGGCATGTCCAACCCCACACAGCAACTGGACACTACCAAAGGGACGTTGTTTGGCGCATATAATTCCGTAACGGGCTATTTCCAAAATGTGCGCAATTACAAAAACGATGAAGCCAAGCTGAAATCTATCCTATTGGGTGGCACGGCGCAAATCCGTACACAAGCTGCATTTAACCTTTGCACCGATTTCGCCAAATCAGGAGCGGTTGTACTCAACTGGAATTAGGATAAACAACGGGTAGCCCTCTTAAAGGCAGGGCTACCCATTTAAAATCATCAAAACACAAAGACATGAAACCCATAGATAAAATGACCAACAGGGACAAGGCGGAATTGCTACACGGGCTGTTTCCCGAAGAAATACCTGCATTCACGGACTATGTTAAACGGGTATGCCTGACCATAAAAGAGAACGAAGAGGAGGAACGGGCAAAGGGAGAACATGGGATAATAGGTTTTGACTTCTGGTTGCAAATGGTGAACGACACCGAGTACAGGATTGACCGCTACGGGGTGCAACTGCACAAACGGGCAAGGTTGTTCGCAGACCAGTTGTTTGACGGGCAGAACGCCTTATTGATGCAGTATTGCCTCAAATTATATACAGGTGTTCGGAAACACGATAACCAAACATTCACAGATATGGTAGGGGCACTGTTCAAAACGGATAAAATTAAATGACTAATCAAATTCATAAAATAATGGAAACTAATTTCTTCAAACAGGTAGCCCAAATGGGCGTAACAGGTGATTTGCAAATTACCATCAGGACAGGGGCGGACGGTAACTGGTTAGTATCGGTACTGCTCAATAACAAAGGTTGCGGGGACAACGCCAAACAGGTGATACCGCCATTGGTATTGAAAGGCAGTGCAGAAGAACTGGACAACGGATTTTTCGGCAGCATTACCCCACCCCTGCAACAGACCTCCGAACTCATGGTGAACATGGAAGCCTACCTCAAGGCGCAGGAGGAAGCCAAAAAGCAATCGGCAATGGAAAAGGAAAAAGCCGATAAAGAGAAGAAAGAAAAAGAGGCGAAGGAAAAGAAATATACCGAGGCGATGAAGAAAGCGGACGAACTGGAAAAGGAGGGAAAGCACCGTGAGGCGTGGATGAAAGTCCCCGATGTATCGGAGTATCCCGAACACGAAGAAACAATCCGCAAACGCAAGTCGGAACTTTCGGCACAGTTCGCACCCGACCTGTTCAGGGCGGATGCACCCGACACCCAAACGGCACAATAATATTTATTCACCTTAAAAATCTTTAGAAAATGTTACTGGCGACACAATTAGAACGGAAATTCAGGATGGAGGACAAAGGGCAGGAAATCATACTTACAGACCCTGATGAAGGGTTAAGCCCCGAAGCGGTGCTGAACTTTTACAGCAACTCATACCCCCTCCTGACAACGGCCACCATAGCGGGGCCCACCATACAGGACGATGCGGTATGGTTTGAATTTAAAACCACCATCGGCACAAAGGGATAGTCATGGCAGGGGAACAAAAACGCCAAAGCCAGAAAGTGGCAAGGCAAATCAGGGAAACGGAAAACTATTCAAAGCAATGGTATATACACCAGTACATAGGGCAATTCGCAGGGGAATTGGACAGGCTGCCCGATGCGGCACAGCTAAGAAAGGACAAGCAAAAGTCCGCACCATTGAATTTGGTGTACATGGTTTTTTAAGCCACCGCTTTCAGCCGCTTCGGGGCGAGAACTCATTGCCTTACAGCAAGGAGGGCGAAGCCTTCCTGCTGTCCTCGTTCAGCAATCTTGCAGCCTTGTACGGCTATGAGCCTATGGACGTATCGGGCGAGCCATTCCCGCTGAACATCTCTGCCCTCTACCGACAAGCAACGGAAATACTTGCCCAAAAGGACAAGTGGGTGGAACTGCTATTGGTTGAAGACGGGGGGCGAATAAGGCTGGCGACCACCAAGTCGGCATCCACGGGCAGCACCCTGTTCTTCCTGCCCGTCTATCCTTTGTGGAAATGGATGTACGGGAAGAAGCACAGACAAGAGATTAACCTCCTGCTGTCCGTCTTCGCTTACCTGCACAACGTAGTGGGCATACCATTTTTCAACGGGTGGACTTACACGGGCAGCCGTTATCAAACTATGCTGGAATGGCTGACCGAGGATGACGGCTGGACGGACTATGAAGAACATGCGGCTTGCCTCTCTTCGGTAAAGGCTGCCATTTATTTCGGGGACAGGCTGCACAAAATAGTTAAGCGCCCTTACCACCTCCATGTGTGGGAGGAGAGATTAGAGCAACTTCCTACAAGTTGCGAACAGTCTATATCCATCCATGAAATAGCGGAACAACTGTACAGGCTGTACCGGGATTATCCGACACGAAGCCTTGCGGATAACATCCATCCTGAACTGCTGCGCCCCAACGAGGAAAACCGCATGACGATGGAGCAGGTCTTTTCCTTTATATGGGATGAACGGGGCTGGCTCGGTCAGAACCTGATGGAAATGGTCTGTGCCGAACTGAATGAATGCTGTGCAGCGGATGAACCCATGGCCATACAGTATTTCGATACACCCCAAAGCGAGGCAACGCACGACCTTGATTTTGAAACAAGGCTATACGACCTGCTGCATGAATTATCAGACATTTTAAGAATGATGCTATGAAGAATATAACGGATAAACTGGATGCTGTTTACCTGCCGAAAAAGGCATTGGTGATTTACCAGTCCCAAACAGAACGGGAAGAGGTGTACGTGGAAGCCTGGGACATAGACAGGCGGGGATGCCCCATTAACGCCCACCCATTGAGTGTCAGGGAAACGATAGCACTTGCTGATTGCCTGAACAGCGCGAGGGAAGTACGGACGGACTACCTCGGATGTGCGGGGCTGTTCCCCGACAAGCTGTTGCAGGTCAACCACTACCGGGGCTTTGCGGTTTGGCAGACACCACCCCAACGGGTGAACCTGCTGTTCACCGAAGGTCTGACCGTCCCCTGCGGGATGGCATCCGTACCCGCCTTGCTGTGGAAAGCAGACAGGGGCAGTCTGTCACTATATGCATTGAAAAACAAAGGCAAACCGAAAGCGGAAACGACATTATACCATGCACCATTTTTCAATGTATATGATAATGGCGGGGTGTGTATGGGTACGGTGGAAACGGATTTTTCCGAAGCGGAAAACGTGGAGCAATTCATACAGCTATGGGAACAGGCGTTCTGGAACAGCTACTTCAGCCACCTCAACGGGGACATCTCTCCTGCAAACTGCAATATCGTGCAGTTGTGGCAAGGGCTGGTAGGAACGGACAAGCCGTTTCCGAATGACGTGTTAATCAAACAGGGTAAAACCATCAAAGACATTTTAGGATGAAGCATAGCATGACAAAGACGGTAAAACAGGCGGCGCATTTTACGCACCCATACCTGCTGAATTCCACCAATCCAGTAACATTGAACCTCATAGGCTGCGGGGGGACAGGCTCACAGGTATTGACCTGCCTCGCAAGGATGCACGTTTCCCTGCTGGCGCTCGGACATACGGGGCTACAGGTGAACGTATTCGATGATGATACCGTAACGGAAGCCAACAAGGGGAGGCAGTTGTTTGCTGATGCGGAAATCGGCATGAACAAAGCCGTAGTACTGGTAAACCGCATCAACCGTTTTTTCGGGACGAACTGGAAAGCTGTACCGTCACGGTATGGAAGGGACTCGCACCGTGATGCCTCTATTACCCTGAGTTGTGTGGATAATGTGGAAACAAGATACAAGGTTGCGGAAGTATTGAAGCCACGGACGGCAGGTGGGAACAGGCAGATGCACCAGCCTATGTACTGGATGGATTTTGGGAACAGGCAATATACGGGACAGGTGATATTATCTACTATAGGTAAAGTGGAACAGCCTTCATCCAAAAAGTACAGTCCCGTTAGTGAACTGCCAATGGTAACGGAGGAATTTAAGCCGTTACTGGATGAAGCGGACGGGGATGATACGCCAAGCTGTTCGATGGCGGAGGCGCTGGCGAAGCAGGATTTGTTTATCAACTCCACGCTGGCACAGATGGGGGCATCACTGCTGTGGCAACTATTCCGTGAGGGGATGATTTTCAACAGGGGATTTTTCCTAAATTTAAAGGACTTCAGGTCGCAACCGCTTAAGATAACCTAGCTTATATAATTTTTGAACTATGGAAAGAATGAAGCTTTATGCCTGGATACTGATAGTCGCAGCTTTGGTCATCCAGTACTTTATAGCCAGGAGAAGGTTTAACCGCAGAGGTGTGGGTGGATTGCAGCATTACAATAGCTTTGAAAAGGCAGTAGTCACGGGAAGCCTTGAGAAAGCTGGTAAATGGATCAGCATCCTGATGCTGGTCTCAGGGCTGGTGATTTTACTCATGCTTTGGACCGATAAGAAACTGGTAGAAAAAAACAGGGAAAAAGTACCCACAGAACAAACAAGGGACAGCCGCTAAAATCGGCGGCTCGCAGCCCCTTCCTCATCCTTCGGAACAGGCTGCTCGCATTCAGCGGTTCAGCCACATGCGGGAAAATGAAATCAATATTCATGATGCTGCCAGGCATTTTCCAGCAAGAGACTGGAGTTGATAGTCAAGTTTTCCTTTGATAATGTATGTTCCTTTAGAGTTTTTAACCGCCTGCGCTTTCCTCTTCAATAGGAACAGGAAGGCGTAGAAATTTCAGGATAAATCTCTCGTTTGGGAGAAGGGAAACGCTATTGCTCATGAAAGGCTTGAAACTTCGACTGTTAACAAGACAATATTTTTTTATATCTTGACATGGTCTAAATAGCAAATTCATCATTGTGGATTTTAAACCGAGCATTAACGAAAAATTCTTAGAACTTTTTTACCAGGAGATTGAATGTGAAATCCCAGATACTCATTCTAAACTCAATTTGCATATTCTTAAAATAGAGAACAATCAGTTTTGTTATCCCGAGTTAGTTAATAATTTACGAAATCATTTTATTTCATTTTCTTTATCAAGAAAGGAGATTTGCGATTTCGAAAAGGATAAAAGATATGGTGAGTTATATGCCAAAGCAGCGTCAAAGTTCAGAGATTATAGTCAGAATGATGGTGAGGCAGGCGAATTACTTTTATTTTGCTTCCTTGAATCGCATCTGAAAGCACCTAAAATCCTAACTAAATTAGAAATCAAGCTTTCATCAAACGATTATGCCAAAGGTTCAGACGGAATACACCTGCTTGAATTAGCACCTAAAAACTACCAACTAATTTTTGGCGAATCCAAACTGGAACAAAATTTAACTACATCTATTTCCCATGCTTTTAAATCAATACACGATTTTTTGACGAGGAAAAAGAATAACCTTCAAGATGAAATCGGCTTAATTAATTCGCAGTTGTGCAAAGAAGCGTTTGACGAAGACCTGTACCAATTCTTGAAATCGGTTATAATGCCAAAGGCAAACGATACAGACCCTGTTATTAAGAACAACGCCTTTGCCATTTTCGCAGGATTTGAGATTGACCCAACGGATGAAGTAAAGCGATTGAACAACCAGGAGTTTTTGGCTCTGCTCAGATCCCAAATAAAAGCAGAAGTAGAAGGCAAAATGAAACACATTAAAAAGAAGATTGAAGAGTACGAGCTATACAGCTACACGTTTTATGTTTATGTTTTTCCCTTTATGAAATTGGATGAAACACGAAAAGAAATCATCAAGAAAATTACACGAGCAGAAGAATGATAGAACGTTTAGCCAATGAAGTTTTACAGGATGAATACTTTATTTCACTCAATAATAAAGCTGCTAAATTATTGGCCAATAACTTGTTTTCAGAAAACGGAAGAAGCATAAAGTTGACTGAAAAAGAACTAAATGACACTTTGCGCTTTGCCGATATACTTTCTAATTCCAAAAATCCAAAAGCGAGAAATAAAGCCTACCAACTGATTACACTGCTGAATGAAGATTATAATACAAATCCTTACTTTCAGACATTTTCTCATTCGGTATTAGCAAAATTGGGCAACTTTCCCGGAATTGATTTTTTAAGAAATGAAAACAATAGTTCTGAATTACCCTTTGACAGAGAACTTGAAAAGAAAGTGAAGGAATTTATTCAAGCTGTTCCCGATACTGAGGATTTAATTTTTACTGACTCTCAATTTGAGCTTTACAAGAAGATAAGCGGTTCGAAGCATTTTAGCTTTTCAGGCCCTACCTCAATGGGTAAATCGTTCATCATTAAGTCGTTTATTAGAAAGGTAGTTGGTAATAAACCACCTGAAAATATTGTCATCATGGTTCCGACCAGGGCATTGATTAATCAGTTTTCAATAGACTTGAACAAAGAATTGAAAGATGTATTGGAACATTACCAATACTCCGTAATTACCAATTCCAATGTCTCAGAATTACCTTCAACACAACAGCACTACATTTTTGTGCTTACACCTGAACGGCTTTTGAGCTATTTGTCGCAAAAGAAAAATCCTTCTATTGCCTATTTATTTGTAGATGAAGCCCATAAACTTGCAGCAGAAAAGGACGCTCGGGCAGTAACAGCTTATTCAGCCATTTCTAAAGCATTAAGGAGAAACCCTAACTTGAATTTATACTTTTCATCTCCTAATGTTTCAAATCCTGAAGTTTTCCTTAAACTTTTCAAGAAAGATGAAAAGATGTTTTTCAGAACGATTGAAACACCCGTTTCTCAAAATCTGTTCTTTGTAGACTTGGTTGAAAAGAAGGTCACACATTATTTAGATAATGGCAACTATTTATTTGAACCTAAAATAGTAACAAAGGCAGAAACGATTTATGATTTACTTGTTGAAATTGGCTGGAAAGAAAGCAACATTGTGTATTGCAGTTCAAGATTTGATGCCGTTGATAAAGCAGCCAAACTTTTTGAGCAAAATCAGAATAAACAGGTTGCTGTTTCCAAAAATGTAAAAAAGGTAATTCGACAAATCAGAGCTTATATTCACAAGGATTACTACTTGGGAGAATTTCTGGATAGAGGAATTGGCTATCACTTTGGCAATTTACCTCAAATTATCAGAAACAAAGTTGAAGGGCTTTTTAAGGAAAGAGAGATCAATTATGTTTTTTGCACATCAACACTGTTGGAAGGCGTGAATTTACCAGCCAAGAATGTATTCATTCTGAACAATAAAAACGGAAGAAATACCTTTCAACCAATAGACTTTTGGAATCTTGCAGGGCGTGCTGGGCGACTTAAACATGAACTTTCGGGAAATATTATTTGCCTAAAAGAAACAGACAAAGACTGGAAGAAACATGAAGCCTTGTTAGAAGGTGATGCAGAAATAAAACTCAATCCTTCCGTTGAAAACTACATTGACAATAAGTTAAAGAAGATTGAGCAAATCCTGAATGAAAACCCTGACATAAAAGGCGAAACGGAAACCATGAAAGAGATATTGGAATACATAGCCAATATCATAAGCATTGACACACTTGAAATTGAACGAGCCAGTTACAACAGTGAAATTATAAAAAAGCTGATTGCCGACAATAAGGAGTCAATAATTGAATTAGCAAAAAAGAAAAACGGAGAAATTGAAGTTCCTTCAACGGTCCTAAATACCAACAATTCAATCAAACTCAAAATACAGAATGAGATTTTCATTGCTTTAAAAAAGCAGGCCAAGAATCCAGCAGCAATAAAATTGCCAAGTCGGGTGACATACGAAATATGCCAAGAGTGGCTTCATAAATTCTACACAATGTTCCATTGGGCAACAGAGGAAAAGAAGTTTAAATCTCAACACCAACTTGACTATTATGCTGTTCTCATGAACCAATGGATAAATGGCATTCCGTTAAGCCAAATCATCAATGAATCTATCGCTTATTGCAATCGCAAAGGAAGCAAATTAATGGTAGGTTATAAAAACGGCAAACCGTCTTATGAAGTATTCGACAATAGTAAACATCATATTAATGTCCTGATAGGAAACATCATTGATGACATTGAAAGTGTTTTAAGATTCCTATTTGAAAAGTACTTCAATAACTACTATGCAATGCTTGTCGAAATATTAGGAGAGGAAAATGCAGGTGTCAACTGGGCAACATTTTTAGAGTATGGGACTCAAAACTCAATTGTAATTGCATTGCAAAATTATGGTTTATCAAGGCACTCAGCAGACTATATATTCAAAAAATTTAAAGACTGCTTAAAGATTGATGGTGATAAACTGATTGAAATCAACATTATAAAACTAAAAGGCAGGCTTAGTAAAGAAGAGATAGAATTTGATGAAATAAGTTCTATTCTGTTCTAAATCACAGATTAACAATTGGCTTAAATAATAATTCAAATCAACCTCAAAGTTGAAACTGAAATTCGCAATGGAAAGCAGCCCCTTCCTCATCCTTCGGAACAGGCTGCTCGCATTCAACGGTTCAGCCACATGCGGGAAAATGAAATCAATATTCATGATGCTGCCAGGCATTTCCAGCAAGAGGCTGGAGTTTATTGTTTGGTTTTCTCCAGATGAAATAATTATTCCAGAAATTTTGAAACGCCTGCCCCTTCCGCGTGCCGCAGGAACAGGCAGGTGGGAAACCATCGGTTCAGCCACTTGCTCAAAATGCTGCTCCCATCCTTTCTGAAACCCGAATGGCATTTTGAGCAACAGGCTGCGTTTTTTAGTAATTCGCCCTTAACTCTCCAATTTTTTTGAAGCTTACAGTACTAATCAATACCAATGACTGAGTAAAACGAAATAAATTGCACTTTAGTAAATAAAAATCTACCAATTGAATGAGTAAGAATAAAATCACCACAATTACCAGACGAAATATTGCGGATGAATTAACATCAACCAAGCTTTGGTACCATGGCCGTTTAAAGGAATCGGATTTTTTGAACAGGCTTTATAATTTGTCAAAAATGCCGTCTACTGATTATAGGTCTGAATACAATAATGCTTATAAAGATATTCAGCAACATGTAGACAGAAATTCGGATTGGGAGCCGGACTGGGTCTTCACGGATAACCGATTTAATTTAATGCATTGCGATGACTTGACCTATCTCAGGTTTCTAAGGGAAACGCTCAACCCGGCAGTAAGGCCACAGGATGGGAGAACCGAAGAAATGGTTGCCATTTATAATCAATACCTGGCTAAGGATGGCTATGAGTTTTATAAAGCTGATGAAAAGTCGGGAGTGCCCATCTTTGAAGCAAGACTGGTTACACAGGGTCAATCTGATCTCGCCGCTAAAGCCATTGCTATAAAAAAGTACCTGGACACAGAATATGTGAACGGGAAAATCAAACAAATGAATCAAGCTGTTCATTCGGATACTGATCTTGCATTGGGAACCGGTAAGGAGTTACTCGAAACTATTTGTAAGTCTATACTTCAAAACAAGTCTGTTCCTATAGATAAATGCTGGACATTACCCCAGCTTTTAAAAGCAACTACAGCAGCACTGGATTTTAAACCCAAAGCAGCCAGTGACCCCGCAGGAGCCGAAAAATCAATAAAACAAATACTTGGCGGTATCTCCACTATAGTCCAGGGCGTGGCAGAACTCAGAAACGCTTATGGTACCGGACATGGGAAAGCCGCGGACTTTCAAAAACTGGAGTCCGCCTATGCTCAATTATACGTGGGAGTTGTAGCCGAAATTGCGCTCATTTACCTTGCAACCAATGGTGAAATTGAAATAGCAACAAGCTGATACCCCGGATCATTTTGACTGTACGTTTCGGGAATAGTCAAGTAGTTTTGCGCTCAGAGCAGTTAGCCCTGCTTTTTCAAGGCTGTCAGTGATGATGGTTTTGATTTCCTCATTTCCTTCTTCCTTTAGTACCGATGCCAGACAATAAGTGTCGCTGTTGCCCAGGTGGTTCAGGCCTTCACGTAAAACTTCCGTAAATAGCAAGACAGTCTTCCTGGGGATTCTCAAGTCAATTTTCACGTTGTCGTTCATACCCGGTACACTGAGCAGGGTTTCATAGATGGTGTTTAAATTCGAATTGTTCATCATTACATGTTTTTTATTAAGCAAGGAATCTTATCTTCAAATGTAACGAAGGGTGTGAAAAACAGCCTATTTAGAAAATAAACAGGATGTTCACAGGGATAGAAAGCAGACTGTTTTTAAATCCTAAATCCAGGTCATGGTCAAGCTGAACAGGTCAATCAACATAGCTAAAATTAAAGAGACTGGTGAAGTAATAATTGCTGATGAATGTTTCAAAGAAGCAAAGGAGGGTTTCAGGTACCGGAAATTATTTCATGAGAAAGAAATAAGTTTTGAATGTCTTGAATGTCTTGAATGTGGACAGGACCTGAATATTTCCCGTAGCAGTTTAGACAGGGTTTACCTCAGGCATAAGGCTAATCATGAACCCTGTTTTCTCTCCGACAATGAGTTGGAAGATTATCAGCTGGAAGAATATGAAAGAGCTGTGGCGGCAAAAGAAAGTGACCGTCACAAAGAACTGAAATGGAAAATTGGAAACCGGTTAATGCCTGTACCCGGAGTTGAATCGGGTTCCGTTGCAGTTGACAACAAATTTATCGTAAAGGAGGACGGTCGTCGTAAACCTGACGTGTATTGCCGGTTTAAGGGAAAAGAACTGGTATTTGAAATCCAGTTATCCGAACTTTCTTTAGCGTATATTCTAAGCAGGCACAATTTTTATCGAAAACATGGTATCTATCTCATCTGGATATTGGATACCTATGATGTCAAGAAACAGGGGACGAAAGAAAAAGACCTGAAATACCTATCCAGCCACCAGAATTTTTTCAAACTGGATGAATCGGTCCAGGAGTTCAGGTTGATATGCGATTATAAGTTCTCTTTCCTGACTGATGACAATGAACTGTTATCCAAATGGCTGGACAAATCTATATCCCTGCACCAGTTAAAGTTTGAGGAGGTTTCCTGGCAGTCCTATTATTTCGATTTTTCCCGCCAGTTAGCTGAACTGGAAGAGCAACAAAAAATCAAAAGAGACGAAGCTCGGCTTGAAAGAGAGAAAAAGTTATTGGAGCAGCGTGAGAATAATACCAAGGTTAAGATTACCGGCATAGTCCAGGAAATTAAAAGACTAAAAAAGGCCCGGGCTATTGATTTTAGCGAAGTCACAAATGAGATAGAAGGCCTGGACCTACATGAGCTCAAAGCTTTGAATGTTTACCTTGGTTTTAATAACCCTGAGAGATACAAGGTTCCACCGCTTTTTAGTTGGGTTGATGAAGCTGCTTCCATCGGGCCATTTTTTTTGATCTTCATTTTAAGGTGCGCTGAGATTGAATTGGATGTACAAGGTTCAGCTTCCTCCGGAGAATCTTTGTTTACAAAAGTGATTTCTACTTTAAATACGTATAGAGATACTGTGGTAAAGCTTTTGTTTAAACGTGGATATAACCTTACTGAAGCTGACAGGGAAATATACAAGGCGAAAATGGGTATTCAGGGTTCTGACGGACTGATGTCGTACGAGTTTTGCAACAGGCTCACTAACAGGTTACTGGTAGATGATGTTAGCAAACATTTTAAACTGCTTCTTATCTTTGAATCCATTCATCTCGGGCGGGTTACCGGATTTCATTTCGGTGATGATAACTGGGTAGCTTTCGCCAATAACGCCATCGAGTATTATCCAAAATATTGGGCAAGGATCGAATCTGCTTTAAAGCAGTCAGAATTATGGGAAACTTTGCACCAAAAGGATAAAAAGAAGACTTTCCTGAAAAAACTGGAGTCGTGGGAAGCCAGCTCCCCCGTGCAGGCGGAAGATGCTTTTGACGTGGTTTTCGACCTCTTCCCTCATTTTTGTTTTGGGTAAAATCTGAACAGAACTGTCATCTTGTTCCCCTATCAGCAGCCTGTTTAGAATTTATACAGGATAGGTTTATCACACCCTGCCTGCCTATTTTTGTGACACAGGCTCAAACTTCCCCCTTTACTTCCAACAATTGCCACCCCTGTAAATGCCTGCATGGACATTGGGAAAGCTCCCGTGACTTTAAAATGCCTCCCTGGAATTCTTAAAACAGTGGGGATTTCCTGTGTCCTCTGAAATCGGCAAGATGTACGGTTGTATCACAACCGGGACTTTAGCCCTGCACTCCGGAGTCGTGGGCTTTGATGCTGTAAAATGTTGAGATTGTTGAATTGTGAAAATGAACTGTGATGAAGGAGAAGAACAACAATAGAAATAAATGGCTGCACCTGCGCCTGAACAGTAAAGAATATGAGCAGATCAAAAAGGGATTTGCTGATACCATCCACGATAAACTCAGCGACTACGCCAGGTGCCTGTTGCTCAAAAAACCGGTGATTGCCGGTTATAGGGATACCACCATGCAGGAAATACTGGCAGGGCTGACCGCACTGAAAAAAGACCTTCATGGCGTGGCGGTGAACTACAACCAGGCGGTGAAAAAACTGAATGCACTGGGGAACCTGGAAGTAATTTCCTACTTGCCACAACTGGAAAAAGAGCATAAAAAAGTCCTGGTTACACTGCAATCTGTTGATGCGATCATCCATAAAATAACCGAAAAATGGTTGCGGTCATAAAGACAAGCGGTTCGCTCAGGAGACCTTTCCATTACAATGAAAACAAGGTAAAGGAAGGGCTGGCAGAGTGCCTGATGATTCAGAATTACCCTGTAGGAAAGGACAATATTACCGGGGAAATGCGGTTAAAATTGCTGCTGAAAATGGCGGAACTGAATACCCGCACCACTGTCAATGCCGTCCATATTTCTTTGAATTTCGCTCCCGGAGAAACTATAGATAACGCAAGGTTACAGGAGATTACCAAGGAATATATGCATGGTATCGGCTTCGGAAACCAGCCTTACTTAGTGTATAAACATAACGATGCAGGACACCCGCACCTGCACATTGTCACCACCAATATAGAGCTGGATGGTAAGCGGATCCCTTTGCATAATATCGGCAAACTGAAGTCTGAACCAGTCCGTAAATCGATTGAAAAAAAGTATGGCCTGGTCCCTGCGGAAGCCCATAAAAAACAGTTATTCACCCCAAAAGCTGTTTCGGTTTCTAAGGTGAACTATGGTAAAACGGAGACAAAACGGGCCATAGGAAATGTATTGCAGCATGTACTGAACAACTATAAATTCACCTCCCTGCCGGAGTTAAATGCTGTCCTGAAACTTTACAATATAACTGCGGACAGGGGCGGTGAGGGTTCCCGGATTTTTAGAAATAAAGGCCTTGTTTACCGTGTGCTGGACGAGTCGGGCAATAAGACAGGCGTACCTATCAAAGCCAGCAGTTTTCATTTTAAACCCACCTTGTCAACAGTTGAAGCTAAGTTCGTAAAGAATGAACTGGGCAGGCAAAAATACCTGCCGGGCATCAGGTCCGCCATTGACATTGCCCTTCTGAAGAACCCCGGAATCACACTGGATGAACTCGTAGCGACCATTGAAAAACAAGGGATCAGCACCATAACCCGCAGAAATAATGAAGGGAGGTTATACGGGATTACCTACATAGACCACCGGACAAGGAGCGTGTTCAACGGGAGTGTTTTGGGTAAAAAATATAGTGCCAAAGGCATCACGGAAAGATGCGGTGAGCCTGTTAAAAGCATAGAAAAACAGGTAAGTCCACTATCCTTTAAGCCAAAGGTTACAAAGGAACCGGAGCAGGATAAACAGGAAGACAATAATGCAAAAGGCGGTTCCCAGGCCTCCACTGAAAACCTGGTGGAAGGGTTAGTTACCCCGGAAGAAACGTACAGCCACGTCCCTTATGAGTGGCGGAAGAAGAAAAAAAAGAAGGGTAAAAGGATTTCTAAATAAGCTTTAAAACAGTGAGGAGGTGGGTATGCAGACAGGAGAAAACGAACAGGCTTTAAGGAAGATCCTGGATATGACCAGGCTGATGGGGATAGTGGTATTGGCCTTACATTTCTATTATTATTGCTATGCCGCATTTGCGGAATGGGGATTGGTTTCCGGTTTTTCAGACGGAATATTGGGCAATATTTCAGGTACGGGGTTGTACCAAAATTTCCATACCTCCAAGTTGATCGCACTGGGTATGCTGGCCATTTCCCTGTTGGGTGCCAGGGGCAGGAAGGATGATAAACTGGGTTATAAGACAGCCTTTGCCTATGCCATTACAGGCTTGTTATTATACTTCTTTAGCTACTTCTGCCTGTCCTTAGAAGCGGAGAGGAAGCTGGTGGCATTGGCCTATATGTCGGTTACTTCCATTGGTTTTTTGTTAGTGCTTTCAGGCGGTACTTTACTTTCGCGCATCATCAAAAACAACCTTGGGGCAGGCGATATCTTCAATAAAGACAATGAAACATTCCCCCAGGAGGAACGGCACCTGGAGAATGAATATTCTATCAACCTTCCTGCCCGGTATAACCTGAAAGGGAAGCTTAGAAAGAGCTGGATCAATATTATTAATCCCTTCCGGGCACTGATGGTACTGGGCACACCAGGGGCGGGAAAAAGCTATTTCGTCATCCGGCATATTATCACACAGCACATCCGCAAGGGCTTTTCCATGTTTGTGTATGATTTCAAATTCGATGATTTGTCGGTCATCGTATACAATACCTGGATACAGAATAAGCACCGTTACCAAGTTGTACCGGAGTTCTATGTTATCAATTTTGACGACCTGACCAGGAGCCACCGGTGTAACCCTTTAGCGCCTTCGTCCATGACGGATATTACCGATGCGGCGGAATCAGCACGCACTATCCTGATGGGTTTGAACCGGGAATGGATAAAGCGGCAGGGGGATTTTTTTGTGGAATCGCCCATCAATTTCCTGACGGCGATTATCTGGTTTTTGCGTAAGTATAAAGATGGGGAGTACTGCACCCTACCCCATGTCATTGAGCTGATGCAGGCTGATTATGACAGCCTGTTTACGATTTTAAGGCTGGAAAAAGAGATTGATGTTTTGATCAATCCATTTGTCAATGCTTACCTCAATGATGTCATGGAGCAGTTGGAAGGGCAGATAGCTTCAGCCAAAATATCCATGGCCAGGCTGTCTTCCCCGCAGTTGTATTATGTGCTTTCCGGTAATGATTTCACACTGGATATTAATAATCCAGATGAACCCAAACTGGTATGTATGGGCAATAACCCACAAAAAATACAGATATACGGAGCGGTACTTTCACTCTATGTCAACCGTCTGGTAAAGCTGGTCAACCAGAAAGGAAAGCTGAAAAGCAGTTTGATTTTTGATGAATTCCCCACCATATACCTGAATGGTATAGACAGCCTGATTGCTACAGCCAGGAGCAATAAAGTAGCGACGACATTGGGTATCCAAGACCTGAGCCAGCTCAGAAAAGATTATGGAAGGGAGCAGGCGGATGTCATTATGGGTATAGTTGGTAACATCGTTTCAGGGCAGGTAACCGGGGATACGGCAAGGCTTCTATCCGACAGGATAGGTAAAATCATGCAGGACAGGCAAAGCCTGTCTATCAACAGCGGGGACACTTCCATAAGTAAATCCAGGCAGTTGGAATCCGCAGTACCCCCTTCTAAAATATCGGCATTGTCATCCGGTGAGTTTGTCGGAATGGTAGCGGATAATCCTGATTGTAAGATAGATCTGAAAGCGTTTCATTGTGAAATTATCAATGACCATGAGGCCCTGAAATCAGAACAGGACAGGTACCAATCCATACCCGTGATCAGGAAGATTGACCAGTCCATGGTTAATAGAAATTACATGCAGGTACGCCAGGATATACAGGAAATATTACGTTCTGAGTATGAACGTATGGCTGATGACCCTGAACTGAAATACCTGATATTGAAGAAACAAAAATAATAAAAGCCCGGCTGATTCGTCGGGCTTTATAAATTGATTTTGATAGGGTGTTTGTGTATTGGACTCTAACGAATCGGTTATTATTTTTTAAGAGACTTCAACTGATCTTCCAGCAATTTTATCTTGCTGCGCTCGGTTTCAAGCATACGCTCGTAAAGGTTTTTATTTTCTTCGAACAGAGCTACCAATTTTTCAATCGGGTTGAAGTTGAGGGTACTATTGTTATTTATTGACCCTGCATTATCATAAAGCGTACTGGATATAATATTGATTATCGCATCCTCATTGAATCCTTTTATCCTTTCAACAGGAACATCCAGAGCTCGTGCTATCCTGTCCAGCATTTCTTCATCTATTGTATCACTCTGTTCAATCTTTGAAACAGTTTGCCTTGAGATACCAAGTTCTGCTGCAAGCGACTCCTGTTTCACACCTTTCAGTTCACGGATACGGCGGATCTTATGCCCAATATGCGAGTTTTCAAGTATCTCAGACATTCTTATTATTGTTTCTTAATGTTTTCTAATGGCATTTTGCCACATAATCCTGGCATTATGCACCCTGAAAAAGACTGCCTTTTATGCAGTTTAGTATACATAATGTAAATAGTTTCCGGCATCATGCCACGTTTAGTTTACAAAACGCAACTTAAAGGTAATTCGTTTTTCATTTATTTCGTACTACCGTTATTTTCAAAGTCATAATTGAACCGCTCCTGTTCCTACCTTCCTCTCCTGGAGTATTCAAACCAGCAAACGAAACAGACAAACTTTTCTTGTGAGGATAGGGTCGATTTGCCTTGTCAATACATAAAAGTTATACACATTTTAAATACGAAATATGCACAATCTATATTTTATAACAATTATCAAAAATGCGTATGTAACTGAAAATGGGCACCTGTTATTTAAGTAAAAAAATCAACGGGAAAAACACCCATTTTTTAAAGAAATGTTTAGCAAATACTTTTAAAGCGGATATAATTCTCATATACGATGGTATGATGAATAAGTTCAAAGAATGCTAAAACGATACAAAACACACAGATAACACAAACAAAACTACCAAGGGAACTTTTGAAAACCCTGTATCTATATATCATTCTCCTGTTCACATTTTACGCGTCAGTTGCTCAGCAAAGGGCAACGGGCGTTTTATCCGGTGGTATTGACATTGATGCTGATTCTATAGAAAAAGATTTAAAGAATGATTCTTTATCTCTGATATGCTATCCTGGTTTGCCTTATGCTCATCACAAAAAAATTTATCAGGACCTGTTCATCAAAAACGGCGGTAATAAAATCAAAACGGTAACGATAGCATGTTTTGATGTCACAGGCCCAGATACTATACCAGTATCCTCTGTCAGCCTAAAGGGACGGAAGTTAAGACGAAAGAAATCCTATGTTAATATTAATATGGACAGTGGCGGAGACAGTGTCACCGTTCACCCGTTGTACAAAAAGATCGTTTTAGGTAATAACAACCTTCCGGCAGGCGAATACCGCATACACCTTACTGTGCAATATAAGGACAGCGTCAACCGGAAAGAATATGGTCGTACAGTCGATAGTATGCTCAGCAGCGGTTCCGGGGCGCGCCGCCTTTTCGACGAAATCTACAGTGGGCAAGGAAGCAAGTCATTATTGGGTTTCTCGTCCGCCCGCAAGCAATCCCCTTCCCGTAATAACACACCACTGGTACTGAAAAAGTCCTCCCGGAAGATAGACGCTGCATTAAGTGCAAAAGGCTTCAATGTCAGCTATCGCGATGGGGAAGGCAAAAAGTTGGTGGACGTGTATTGCCGGGAGCGTTATATAGGCTATTATGAAATTGATCTGGACGAGCCCATCGCTGATAAAATAAACGAGCGAAAGGCGAGGCTAAACAATAATATTACGACAGAGGTCAACACCGGCCTGGGCAATAATAAACCGGTCTTCTCGCAACTGAAGGAACTCAATCGCGAGAAAAAGGATCGTGAAGTCACCGGCAATATCTCCCTGACTGGCAATATGGCCAGCGGCCAGGAGGAATACTCGCAGCAGGAGAACAATTTTTACGAGGTTACCGGGCAGATGGAAATCCCCATCATGAACGTCCCTGTGCTTTTTGAAGGTTATTATACCTCGCAGGACAAAAGCCGTATCGCCAAAGCCAGCTATTTCAGGCTACACTATGATTCGGAACAGGCTAAATCGCAACTGATGAGCCTGGTATCGGGCTATAAGAATAAATACAACAGGGCCTCCTCTGCCGGAAAGTCCTACCAGAACATTTACGGCACCTATATGGGCAGGGCAAGCGGGGAAAAGGATAAACTCTGGGGTGAACTGGCAATAGAAACGAGCCTTCCTGACCTCGAACGATTTAAAGCCGACACATCCGGTTTATATGAAGCGATCCTTTTGGCCGGTGAAAAGAAAATCCGCAATACACTATCACAACCCGGCAACCCGGCTGACAGCAGCATGGCGGTTGAAAAGGCCCTGGAAACGCAGCAGGCCGCTATGGAGCGGTACCGGAAGGCGGCAGAAAAATACCAACGAATCAGAGATCTGGAGGAAAAGGTACAGCACTACAAAAATCTGCTGGCGCAATACCGCGAGAACAATTACTATGATTCGCTGATGGCCTATGAACAGCTCAAAGACTTGGACTACACTTCCATGGACGATAAGAGCTATCAGCAGTTGTCTAAAGCTGCCGGCAGCCTGCTTCCTCCCGGTGACAACAAAAAATTCATTTCGGGGCTAAAGAGCCTGGACGCAGGAATCTTCTCCAAACAGGTTTCCGCCTATACCATTAACGGGCAGACCATTAAGGGCGTGGACATGGCCTACGATCTGGGTGTAATTGAGACAGGCTTCACCTACGGCAGGATAGAATACGTAAGCAGGGACGGATTTTTGGATAAATATAGTGGCTATTCAGGGCGCATGAGCTTCAAACCTGCCAGGGGGCACAGGACGGGCATCATCTACTATGGTTATACGCCGGGCAGGCGGATGCTGAATGAAGACGCTTTCTTCAAAGATGTGGACGTCTATATGCCCTCCTTCAAGAACAATCCCGTACACATCCTGTCTCTGACCCACCAGGGCGAGATCAACCGGAATATCAAACTGGCGGCGGAGGCAGCTACATCCTACAGGAACTTCGATGAATTCAGCAAGGGAGACATGAACATAGCAGAAAAGATGTCCTGGCGGATGGACGTGGAGGGCAGCATCCCGCAGACTGCCATAGACCTGAAGGGCGGTTACGAACACGTAGGCAAACAGTTTGAGAACAACACTTTACCCCTGAACCTGAGTGGTACGGACCGGTACAGCGCCGGGGCGACGGGACGGTTTTTAAAGAACTTCCTGACCCTGGGCATACAATACAATTACCTGGTGCAACAAAACTTCGCCAGCAGGAGCGCCCACTCCAAATGGGGTTTTGATATTAAAACCACCTCCAAAAGATATCCATCTGCGAGCCTGTCCTATAGGCCGTTCACGACCTTCCGTTCTTTCGCCGATACGCTCAACCTGCCACAGCGCCCCATATTGGGGGAGGTATGGCTGGGCAAACTAACCTACCAGCTTAAAAAGAAAGATTACGCACTGCGCCTGACAGCGATTTACAACCGTAATACGGCGCTGGTGGATACGATGGAGTCCAACAGCAACGTCGCCCAACTTAACGCTATCTATACAAGGGGGAAATTAAACCTCCTGCTCGGCGCGGGACAAACGAGGGTGAATGCCGCCAGCCTGTCTCCCGTGCATGGCAAGACCAACTTCATGACAGTTGCCGCCACCTACAATATCAACCCACAATGGAACCTCAGCCTGGGCCAGGATATCGGCACGCAGAAAAGCGGGCTGTCCCGGTACGGTGCGAACCTGGGCGTAGGTTACCGGTTTAAGAACGCCCCCTTGTCGGTACGGACAGGCTTCCGGTACAACAGCTACCGAGTGACGGAAGTGCAATCATGGAAAAATATATACGCCGGGCTGCTGGACATCAACTGGCAGTTCCGCTTCAAAATGAATGATAGGATATAAACCAATTTATAACAAAGGCAATTATGAATATACAGTTTCCACTCAACCGCCTTCTGCGTCTGCTGACCATCGCACTGTTATCCGTTTGCGAGGGCCTGAATGCACAGACGATTATCGTGAATACGGCGACACTGGAGGGCCTGGACATCACGCCTGATAATTACCTCGGTTTCCAGGTACAGTCCATGGAAGCAGTGAATACCCGGTGCCGGATCGAAGGCAGCCTTGTTTTCAGGAACACGGGACATTCCATAAAGTACCGGTTTACGCATACCTTAAGGCCCGGCCTGAACCGGTTTGATGCCGCTACGGTCCACCCCCAGTGGGAATTTTCCTCGTCCGCCCTGCGCGAGCTTTTTATGGACCACAGGCTGCTGCCGCAAGGAACTTACCAATACTGCATCAGCATTTTTCCGGACATGCCGGGAGGCGACCATGCCCCGGGCAGCAAAGCGGACGACTGCATATACAAACAATCCGAAGACCTTTTTTCCATCACGCTGTTAGAGCCGGAGAACGATGCAAAACTATACGAATACAATCCTATGCTCACCTGGGTGGCTACTTACCCTTTTGTGAACGAACTCACTTATAAGATCAGGATCGCGGAAATCAAGGACGGGCAAAATATGGAGAATGCCATTTCCAGGAACAACCCTGTCTACTCAGAAAACAACCTGGTGGCCACGAGCATCATATATCCGGTATACGCAAAGCCCTTGCAGGTATGGCAGCCTTATGCCTGGACCGTTGACGCCTATTACAAGGGCATCCTGCTGGGTGGCGCACAACCCTGGAAGTTTACTATCATCGAAGACAGCCTTTTAAAAAGCCTGCCCCACGAAAGTTCCTATGTGGACGTCAACGCGGACGAGGGAAAGAATACCTACTATGCCGTCGGACAGGCGAAACTACGATATACTGAAAGCGACTATTTGCAGAATGAACTTAAGATAACCCTGGTGCGCAAAGGAAAAGAAACACCGGGGCCGGGAATTGCATGGCCCGTGCAACGCGGAGCCAATTTCGAGGTTTTCGATGTGTCCGCCTATAAGCTACGCCATAATGAAATATTTGAACTGATCATTGAGCAAAAGAATTCACGCTCAGGCAATAACAAAAAAACAATCAAATACAGGTATGTCAACCCGGACTATGTTAAGTAAAACACTGATAGCTGTCGCGCTCTTATTGGCCCTGGGCTCCTGCACCGGCAAGAAAACGGGGTTCGTGGACCTGTTCAAACTCGTTGAGGGTTTCGAACTGCAAAAGGAATACACAGGTGAGGCCCGGCGCGAAATGGAAAGGGAAAAATCCATGATCGACAGCATTATCTATACCGAGAAACTGCGCAGCCCGGCAACCTATGAGACCGCGCAGCAGGACCTCTATAACGCCCTGTACCGCAAAACCGAAGAGCGGAACAAGGAAATAGAAAAGATGATCTGGAAAAGGCTGAACCCCTATATCGTCGAATACGGCAAGGAAAAAGGCTATGCCTATATCTACGGTGCGAACGGTACGGGCAATGTCCTGTACGCCGACGAAAGCGAAGATATCACAGAAGAACTCATTGAATATGTCAACAAACGCTACCATGATAAAAAATAAGGGTATTTGCGGCATAGTGCTGACTCTGTTTACCTGGCTATGCCTCGCGGGATGCGACAAGCACACCGGTGGTAGCAAAGGTGAGTTCGACCGATTTACACGGGAGCTCACCGTGGACGACTGGCAATTCAAACTGAACGTGGAGAACCAGAACAGGCTAAAACAAGAGGATACCGCCGCCCTTGACGGCCAATACCTGAAGGCCACCCTGCACCTGTCCAACGGGCGGACCCAAAAGCCCTTGCTGTATAGTGTTTCCGCCGACGAGGAGGAGTATGAAGCCAACTACAGGTTCCTGGCTTTTGATTGCAGGGATGACCTCTACATAAAATACAAAGATGAGTTCATATACCCTATAGGGTACGTGTTCGAGCCATCAAACGGCCTTGCCGGGACCGAAAGGCTGGTATATAAATTCCGGATAGAAAACAAAATATTCGATGAGATGAAGCGGGACAACAGTGAGGTTGAATACTGGTACATCGAAAGGCTGGCCGGGCTGGGAAAAATATGTTTTACACACAATAATTAGTCACATGAAAGTGAATGCTGTAAAATTGACATCAAGGCATAGAAAGAAAATCTCCGCGTTATTGCTGACCGTAATGCTTAGCGAGCTTGTGCTGCCGCTGAAAGCGCTGGCGTTGACCTCGGGGCCTTCGCAACCGGAGTTCCAGGGCTTTACCCCTCTGGCCACTACCTCGCTGGTGGACCCTTTCAGCGGTGATTTCAGCTATAACATACCGTTGCTGGACATCGAAGGCTATCCATTGAACCTGGTGTACCGCGCTACCTCCAATATCGAGGAAGAAGGCTCCTGGGTGGGTTATGGCTGGAACCTGAACGTGGGTACGCTCAACAGGATGGTCCGGGGCCTGCCGGACGATATGAACGGTGAGGAGATCAAAAGTTTTCAGAACATCAGGGAGCGCCAGGTGCAAACCACCGGCGTCAGCTTTGAGCCCAATATCAGTTTCAACGTCGGGGTTAGCGAGGGTATCGGCCTGAGTGCGGGCGTACAGTCCCATCTGGGCTTTACCAAGGATGAAGACAATTATACGGGAAGAGCCGTTGGTGTTTCCGTAGGCGGCGGGGTCTATGCCGGGGTACAGGCCGGGCCTTTTAGCGCAGGGGCAAGCGCAGGCGTAACCCTGGCCGCCAATTCCGCGAGCGGGGGTTCCGTAACACCCTATGCCGGTTTCAATGCGGGCCTGACCCTGAATGACTATTGCTCAATCGGGTTCGGCCGCTCGGTCAACCGCACCTTCAGTACCATCAGCGGGTGGGCGCAGCCGAATATCGTGGGCACATTCAATATTTCTAATGTTACCCGGGAGATACAGAAAAACTTCATTAACAGTGTCAGCAACGAAATACCGCAGGTTACTATACCCTACTCGTATGTCAGCAACGGGACGTCGTACCGGCTCGACCTGGGTGTGGAATTAGGCATCATTGAAAACCTGGGACTGGATATGGGCATCGGGATCACAGCGACTTCAGCGACTTCGACAACGAAATATAACAGTTCCAATGTCCACAGGGGATATGGATACATGTATTACGAAAATGCTACCGGCGGTGACCTTCTTGACTTCACCCGTGACAAGGATGGCGGCATCAACAAATCCATGTCTTTTCTGCCGCCGGCAATGAAGACCTATGACGTATTCAGCTCTACGGCCCATGGAGCGGCCAGCACATTCAGGGCTGACCGTAACGACTTCGGTACCGTACACGACCCCTGGGTTGAATTTAAGAATACCGACCTGGCCAACAAGACACATCAATTGACGGTAAAAGCGCACCTGGCGCTGACCTGCTGGCTGGGCGTATCCATCAAATATGATAATATACAAACTTCCACCGAGGGCCATGTCTCCAGCGGCGGTGCGGCGGACGACGCTGTGGCTTACCGCTCAACAAAGGGAAAGGACCCTAACCTGTTCTTCAAGGTATGCGGAGCGCCTTCCCCTGTAGACGAGGCATATATCGCCCAAGTGGGCAAATACGGGTTCTACCGCCAGGATAAATCCCATACCGTCAAGGGCATCAGCGATCAAAAGCGGTTGATAATGGCCGAACCCATTTTGGTATTGACCAATAAGGATATAACCACCATGTTTCCCGGGGGAACGGTTATTCCCGACAGTCTGCCGAGTTACCAAAAAGGCACGCCTCTCTACGAAGCAAATATTAATAAGTATGGCAGAAAAGATTCCAGCAAAATTGGAGCGATAATGAATACCAACCAGAACGGTGAAACCTATGTATATGCCATCCCGGTCAACAACCATATCAAAAACGAAGTGGCTTTTCGTGCCAATGGCTTTAATGGTCCGGCTTTTAGCTACAATGAACGGGAAGGGTTAATGTCCACCGGGTCTGCAGAACCCCCTTTCGATGGTCAAAATGTGCAACAGCGAGACTACTTGTATAAAAATACCCTCACTCCAGAATACGCTACCTCTTACCTGTTGAACGCGGTTTTGTCGCCTGACTACGTGGACGTCAACAATGACGGTATCACTGACGATGACATGGGCCGGTTTGTAAAATTCAATTACACAAAAACCGAAGACGATTACCGCTGGCGCGTACCTTATGCCGACCAGAACGATAACGTCGCCCTCCTCAACCAGGGTGTCAAAGTGACCAAATTCGATGACATGGGCTCCTATGTGATCGGCTCCAAAGATCTGTGGTATACGCATTCCATCGAATCAAAGAACCGTGTCGCTGAATTTTACCTGAGTGACCGTGCGGATGCCAGGGACAGCCGGAGTAATATCATGCGGAATGACCACCCGCATAAGATAGACGCATATGATGATGATAAGGGTGCATTCGGCAGGATGCAGCGCCTGGACTCTATTAAATACTATGACAAGCACGACCGGTATTTCAACAAAGGAAACGCCGTGCCTTTGACCACCATCTATTTTGATTACGATTATAATATTTCATCGGGCGTGCCCAATTCTGACGCTGGAGGCAAACTCCGGCTGACTAAAGTCAGGGTCAGGCATGGCCATGAACCTATCGAGTTTGCGGAAACCTATAACCTGGGTTATTCTTCTTCCAATCCTGCATATAGTATCGGCGCCAAGGACGGTTGGGGCAATTATTACCCCAACAACCGCCCACACCCGTTGTGCGAGTTCCCCTATATAGACCAGTTCGGATCTGCTGATAACGATGCGATAGCCAGTGCATTCCACCTAACCTCCATCGGATTGCCATCCGGGGGAAAGATCAACATCGGATACGAAGCGGATGACTATGCTTATGTCCAGGACAAACGCGCTATGGCGCTGACTCCGGTCGTCGGCGTTGGCATGACGCCCAACGTGCTGTTCACAGACGCCTTCGGCCTATATGACGGGGGAAGAAACCCATTCCTGTATATTTATGTCAAAAAGCCGGGCAATCTGAGCGGCGACTTCAAAAACTATTTGCTGAACGGGTCCGACCTGCTGTATTTCTCTTTCAATATCAATATAGCAGGCAATGCCTTTTCCACTTTCGACCAGGTAAAGGGCTACGCGCAAGTGGAGACGATCGGCGTCTGTCCTAACTCCGCAGGCCAATATCTTTATATCAAAGTAAAACCCGTTAACCTGACAGGTACGAATGTCAAACCCAGCCCGATGGTGAATACGGCTATCAACATGGCCAGGGCCTACGCATCCGACCAGTTGTATTTCCAGGAGGCTGAAAGGCCAGATGGGCATAACCAGAACCATGCAGCCAGACTGAAAAAGGCAGCCCACCAAGTAGCGGATGCTGTTTTCGGAAGGAACTCTATCGCGGAACTGATGAAGGACTACCAGGCCGCACATAAATACATAGCCTCGAAAAGTTATGTCAAGCTGGCGATGTCGAAACCTAAGATCGGGGGCGGGTCCCGGGTTTCCGAAATCACCTTCAGCGATGAATGGGGCCAGATGACACCCGGGGAGTCTCCCTGGGCCACGGGTTACAGGTATGCTTACGAGGACAAGTCCGGCTTTTCTTCGGGGGTAGCCTCTTATGAGCCGACACTGGGCGGGGAAGAAAACCCTTTGAGGACAGGCGCCTCCTACAAGCTCAGCAGCAATACGTCGAAATACCCGCCTTATGACCCGGTGGAATTGCTAAAGGAAGACCCTGTGGGAGAATCCTTCTTCCCTATGGGTTCGGTGGGTTACAGCCGCGTGGTGATTGAAAGCATCCACAAGGATTATGCAAGGTCTGCACGCTCGAAGGTGGTGCAGGAATTTTATACGGCAAAGGATTTCCCGTTCATCGCGAAATTCGGCCCCAGAAAGGTATCCATGTCCATCGACGCGGACTACCCGAACCCTGGGCTGAGGGATATACTGCTGAGTTTCCTGGGAGTCTCCAACACCAGCTCATCTTCGGCCAACAGCTTTTTCATCAAACAGGACTTTATCGTAGAGACCAATGATATGCATGGCAAGCAAAAGGCCAGTTACAAATACCGCCTGCTACCTAAAGACAATAAGGAAGAACTTATTTCTTCGACCGAATATTTCTACCATGCCGATGGTAACGGAGGGTTAAGGAACGAGGTGGATGTTATCGAATACAAGGCTGTTATCCCACAGTATCAGAATTGTCCCCCTGAAACGGTAGCCCAATTCCCCCAACGAAACCTGGCAGTGGCGAAACGAACATTGGGCGTGGACATAGATGTCTGCACGGATAGCAGGGAGGCAACATCCTCTGAAACAAGGCAGATGGCCAAAAAAGGCGGGGGGCTGAAGATCTGTATCCCGCCATCCATCACCCCGAAATTCAACTGGATAGAAGCTACCCATAAACATACAGATTATTTCAGGGCTACGACCACTACCAAGATCATCAACAAATACGGTATTCTAAAAAGTGTCAGGAATTATGAAGAAGGGGCCGAAACCATCGTGGAGAACAAATACTATGACGCAGTGACCGGAGCCCCCGTAGTGCAGGTGGTCAAGGATAAATATGGTGATGATATTTACTCTACCAATATTCCCGCGTATTGGACGAAAACAGACCTGGAACCCGCTTATTCCGGGTACCCGCTTTACGCTACAGGCCAGGAAGTAACCCCGCTGATCAACGGTACGCTGAATTTCAGCAGTGTTTCAGCGCCCCAGCTTGGCGGCAACAGCTTCCTGCAGGCTTCATTTACGACTGCCGAGGACCTCTTCCACACCGGCGACGAGCTGTTTGTCAAGGCGGTGCTTAACACTGCTGGGCCCACAGCGCAGTGGTATCGGTTGTACGTTACAGACGTACTGGTGCACAAAGCCGATACCGGAGAGCCTGACCCCTTGTCGAGGCTGTACGGCAAAGGCCTGTCGACCGGGGTTAATTTTAAGGTATATGTCGCGCCTCACAAAATAACAAACGGCATAATCCAATCTGGCAACAGCCTTTCAAGCATCCAAACAGTTTTTAAATACCGCTCCGGCAGAAAAAACATGCTGGGACTCTCAGCCGGTAATTTCCGCAGCTACGGTAACTCACTGATACTCGCGGAAGATGATACTTTATGGGTTGGCAGTCAGGAATGTGACCTGCCCAGCTTCCTGCGCCCGGTGATAGACGCCGCGGCGAACAGGTATGCAAGTATCCATAGCCTGGAGGACGGCTCCCTGGGTTATTCTTCGCTGAACCCCGTTTCAACAGCTGTTATGAACCAGCTTTATGTCAGCGCTACTTACACGCTGATCGGCGACAGGCTGGGCCTGACCGCCAGCGGTACCACGATAACAGAGCAGCGCCGCAACGGGTTGCTCAATAACTGGTATTACTGGCTTCCTTCACGCTATGACAGTACGGGCTCGTTTATCCCGCTCAAACCCATGCTGCATCACTGGGACGATTCTATTTTCAGGGCGACCGTTAAGGCCAATGGCAATGCCATTTGGTCCCCCGCTTCGACGGTGACCCGATCGCTGCCTTCCCTTGGTCCGGTAGAGGAAAAGAACAACCTGGGTATTTATAATGCCATATTCGTTGAACCGGTATCCAAAAAGGTCAAACACACAACCGCCAACGGCAGGTTCGGCCAGACCTGGGTAGAGACTTTCGAGGACATGCGGCGTGTACGCAAATACAATGGTGAGTCGGACCTGGTGTTCTCACCCTTCCAGGAAGATATGAGCACCACCTCCGGACTCGTTCCTGGTTACGGAGTTTTTGAAAAAATCCAGTCGCCTAGCAATACCAACGGTGTAAATGGTTCATTCACCCTGGACAGCACGGTATCGCACAGCGGCCTGTACTCCATGAAAACAACCGGGGGTACCAGCGTTAAAATTACGCCGCAATTGCGTACCGGGACCGGTTCTTATTCCAACCTTTTTGACTTCAACCTGGATGTCGCCACTGACCAGAAATTCACCTGCGAGGTATGGGTGAAGCGGAGCAGCGGCGTTATCATCGCACCACAGGTAACCATTGGCGGCGGTTCACCAACGTCTATGACGGCAGCATCCAATTCCATTGAGGGCTGGACACTGTACCGGTTGAATATCAACGTGAGCGATAATGTCGCCGTTACGTTCAATTTTCCGCACAGCCAGAATTATGACGACCTAAGGGTGTACCCGATGGCTTCCAATGTAAAAGCATATGTATACCATCCTTTCAAAAGCTACCTGATGGCGGTATTGGATGAAAACAACTATGCAACCTACTACGAATACAATACCCGCAACCAACTGGTCCGCCTGAAAAAGGAAACAGAAAAAGGCATTATCACGATGACTGAGAACATCAAAAATATTAAAGCGAACTAAGGACGATATGCATAGAAAATACCTGTGGCTGCTTTGCATCATACTAATCCCACTGGTCTCCCCGGCCCAGCAGGACGCGGCTGCGGCATACGATAAATTAACGGAACTGACAGCGCTTTTCCATGGCAGGAAACCATACTCCTGCCTGGCCATCACGGAGGTGCGTTATCCCGGGAAAGCGGGGAAGGTGATAAGGGACACTTCCAGGCTGGTGTATAAAAACGGCGCAACCTGGTACCGTTCCCGGCTCGTGGAGCGATTGGAAGGCCCGGAAGGGGAACTGGTCATCAACCATGAATTGAAAACGGCCACTTTGCAAATCTCGGACAGTATCAAACTGGCCCTGCAAAAGGAGTTGGCAATCAAGCCGAACAAAGAATACGAAGCTTTGTTGGACGACGGTTTTGCGCAAAAGGACGAGCAGGCATTCAGGGATTATGTGACCGGTAAATGCAATGTCACCTGGAACCGGGACGGGCAAGCCGGGGAGATCACGATTGTACCTAAACAGGAGGAAGGCTCCGTATTCCTGAATATCACGATCAGGTACGATAAGGATTCCAGGGTATCGTATTACCAATATGCCTTCCGGGACGCCTACAGCAGCGATTGGGAAGGAAACCGGATATTCCGGAAGGTGACCACCATCTATGACGGTTTCAGCTATGATAACGTACCGGACATCCCCGTTGCATTGGGGGACTACCTCGACTGGGACGGATGGTCCGTGCAATTAAAAAAGTTCACTAATTACAAATTTTCATTGCTATGAAAAAAATGCTCAGGGTAACAAGCGATTTTTTCAAACAGTTCAACCATAAATGCCTGGTGATAGGCACGCTCCTGCTGTTGTTGCAGGTGCAGGCTTCCGGACAGACTTTTGAATTTCCGCACAGCGTATTTTCCGATACGTTATCTCTCAAGACTGTGCTGACCACCACGGCCTCATCCTGTGACACCTTCGACGTGAAACATGATGCTTTTGGCGCCATGACGGGGCCGAAGACAGGCCCGAACTTCATCCTGAAAAGCGTGACGTCGCTGGTCAAGCTGGTTGTTGACGTACAATCCATGCAGGTAGGGAAGTACGATTCATTTACCTATATGATCACCTACGAGCTTTGGGGCCAGACCGACTCAAATTCCGCACCCGTGTTGCTGACCCCAAATGGGGATGACACGCTGACCGTTTCTTATGATGGGGACTCCCTGCAACTGATCAACGATAATTCCTTCCGGATAGCGGGCAGCTACAGCCGGCTAGAGATAATCATCTGCGATGTCTACAAAATCACCAATAACGCAGGCCAAATCAACTACAACCTTATCAGTCCAGGCCCCAATCCAAACGTCGCTGACTTTGTCTATGTAGTCGGTGAAGTGCATGTCCAGAAATTCACCTATCCCACCAGCCTGAGCGTGGGAAGTGTCGCGATGACCAATAATATCGGCAGTAACGGGACCGTGCTGCTGGACTGGGGAGCTGGTGTTTCGGGTATCACACCGGCGGCCTACGAAGTGGAATGGACCTATGTCAACCCTTACGGGACACAGGACTATGATTTCAGGAACAACGCCACCCGGATTTTTACCAATAATACCAGCTACCGCATACCCGTGGCTGAAAGGGCGGGCACGCTGGTGTACCGCGTCCGCATGGTGCGCCCTTCACTGGACGACCTGCTTGCACGCAACTACGGGGCCTGGACGGTAACTGCTGACAAGGGGACACTCAGTTCTGTTTCGGGCAGCAGCGTACAGATCCAGCGCTCACATCATGACAGCCTGAACTGGGATTTGAAGATGAGTTTTGTAGAGGACGGTAAATACAAACAGGTCATGACCTATTATGACGGTTTATTGAAACACCGCCAGGTCCAAACCAGGTTCAACAGCAAGCCGGGCCAGACCATTATCGCCCAGAGCCTGTACGACCATGAAGGCCGTGCGGTAATCAACAGCCTGCCTATACCGGTGGACAGTTTTTATAAATTTTCTTACCTCAGCAATTTCCTGCACCCTGCGGGCTATACTGAATACAGCAGGTCCATGTACGATTTTATCCCTAACCCCGATACCTGCCCGCCGAAGGAGACACCCATCCCCCCGCTGGCGCCGGAAGCGCCGGGTAACCAATATTTTTCCGCAAATAACCCGGACAAAACCGGTGTGAATGCGTTCATCCCAAATGCTGAGGGTTATCCCATGACACGGAAGATACTCGCCGCGGAAAACAGTGAAAAGGTATTATTTGAAGGCCAGGCAGGCGCTGCATTGCAGTTAGGCAACGACCGGCATATGGAATATGTTTACGGCTCTCCTCTGCAGGCGGAACTGAACCGCTATTTCGGGCAAGATATCGGCAAGTACAACTATTACCGGAAAATGGTCACCACGGACAACCACGGACAGGATATGTTCAGCATCACCGATGACGAAGGAAGGATCGTGGCCTCGGGGCTGATAGGACAGCCCGATACATCCACTTTTGCTTTGACTGTCCGTAAACAGGTTGATTCCAGTTATTTCCGGTCCAATCTGCTGCCTGTCCCCAATCCCAGGATGGGCGATTACTGGAGAAATAACGGCTCCTATTTCGTTGAAGCGGAAAGGAATTACCGTTTCAAATACCAGGTTACCTATAATCCATTCCTTCCCTGCCCGCTGGATACCAATGTCGGGCTCAAGCCGAAGGTATATTTTACTTACGAGGTGATCGATCCCTGCGGGGACACCGCTTTGTATAAACAAGGTGCATTGGGCGGAACAGGCGTTACTACCAGTACCAGCTTAAGTTATGCCGACAGTTCAGATGTTTTCTTATTCAAAGGGAACCATGTCTGGAACAAGGAGGCATACATCAAAATTGAAGATTTGCGGGCTTCGGTGGATTCGTTCATGGATCTTAACCTGGATACCGCCTGCTTCCAGACTTTTGACTATTTCCTGAAACAGGAATTTATAGCAAGCAGTGGAGAGTTTCCCTGTCCAGGCAATTACGACCCCTGCGAGGCGTTGCGCCTCTCCATGATCAAGGAGATGTACCCCCGTGCTAAATATGGCCATTACCAGTACACCGATTCCATTTCCAAGATTTTCGACAGTTCGGGCACCAACTCAATTTTCAGCGAGGGTGGGACAGCCGAGCTTCTCTACCAGGATAATTGCGTGGCCGACGACACCATACATTGCGAGGACACTTCCTATTATATTAAGTTTATGGAGCCACAGCAGTTAATTGAGATATTCAACGACTCAATTGCGGCAGCGCTGCTACCCTTGCACCCCGATTACTGTAAATTACTGCTTTGTCCCATACTCCGGAACCCTTACTGCAAGTTGCTGGGTTCGATAGAGAGAGCATCAGAAGCGGCGGAAATCAACAGGTTTATCCTGGACAGTATCGCCGGCAATGACCCCTTGGTAGATAATACTATCTTGACGGAGGATGAGCTTATTTATACCATGGTGGACAGCCTGCACATAGCGTCCGTGGCATTTATGAAGACGATATGCGGCAGTGAATCGGGCGTAATCGAATCGGTATGCGCCAGCGTCAATGCGGGCAAAAATCCCGATGACATCACCCTATACCCGCCAAACGTGCAGGATGAATACTACCGCAACCTCATTGCGCTGTACACTGCTAACCGACAGGACAGGATTGATAAATATCTCGAAAACATGGGCAGCTCCTGCGGCCCCTGTTCGACCATCCGGCTGACCGACGACACAGGGCCCCTGTTCAGCCAGGAAAGCGACACCACTTTTTTGGTCAGCGGGGTGGATTCCCTCAGCGATAACCTGAACCTGCCGGTAAACGGTTCCTTCGGCAGGTATTTTGACCTAGGAAGCGGTGTTGATGGGGATAGCTTAAACGCTCTGAAAAACGGTGATAATTCAAAATACTGCGCCAGCGTGATTGAGTATATCGTGCAAACACTTTCAGGTTGCGATTTATCGGGCACATTGCTTGAAGCATTGAAGGATACCCTGGAAGACAGGTTCTGTATCAACAACAACAGCATTACTACGCTGACCTATGACAGCCTGGCGGCCATACTTACGGAAGTGGGTTTATCAGAAAGCGACATCTGCAACGCCGGACTGGTGGACCTGAGAAAACTGACCAGGATGTCGCATGACTATGTCCAACTGGGGCTGTTACAATACCCCGCTGCATACTACGAGGACCTCGAACTCTTCATCCAAACCAACAGCATACTCGATTTTTTTACCGGGAATGATGACTCCATGAATGTCACGCTTGAGAACTGTAGTACACATCCTTTCCAGCAAAGGCTTTCGGCTCAGCTGGGAATAGACACTAATGCCGGTGACTGCGACCATGAAGAGCAGGTGCTGCTGATCAGGTCGGTATTTGATACGTCGAACAACGCGATACAACTGGCATTTATTGAAAATTCCAACGAGGCGCATTATTACCTGTACCCGGCCGACAGGTCGGAACGGAACGGGCTGAACGACACTTTCGGTGCGCCTGAGATTGCCAACATAGCCGATTACCAAGTGCGGACATTGTTCAACCTGCATGGGTTTGACAAAGTATCCCAATCATTTGCCAACCGCAACACAGCGATCCTGCATTTTAGCGGTACGCAGGCACAGCAATCCAAAGAGTTCACCTATTTCCTGAGCGCCTTTTCCCTGGAAGACTATAATATGATGGAAGCTGACGAGCCGGAATACATGAACGGTGTCGGTTGCAGCGAGCTTATACCTATGGCCAGGGAGGCTGTCACGATGGCGGAGGCACTGGACATCAAGTACGGGCACCCTTATTTTGAAAAGTTCTTCACCAATGTCGTTAACTATCGTAACAGCATCAACTTCGATTTCAATAATTACCATACCGCGCTGGTGTCTTGCGGTGTTACCGACTCGGTGATCATCCCAAAACACCTGGCCCATTTCAGGATAAAGTTCCCCTCAATGGCTGATACAGGCGATATCAGCGCCTATATTGATTCGCTGAGGGCTTACGATACCACAGGTATAGCCATTTCCGATATGGTAGCCTACCACCTGGACGGCTATTATTACCTCTACCTGAATATACACGAGGCCAACGACCGGACCATCGCCGAAGCCAAAGCCGTGGTGGAGGATAAGGCCCCCGGCGGCAGCGTGGTGGAATACCTGCCTTACCAGCATAAAGACACCGTGGCGCAACTGATTGTGTACAATATGGACGTCACTGCGGGTATCGCATCGTTCAGGAACGCGCTGGGCTACGCTTTTCCCGACGCGACGATCACCCCGGCCTTTATGGGCGCCCCGGAATCCATAGCCTATTATTTCATCCCAGGCTACCGGAACCTGATGCTGGAGGGCTATTGCATTACGATGGTGAACAGCACGCTCGACAGCGCTTATGAGTACAACCATTACCTGGATTCCGTCTATAGGTTCCTGGCCATCCATGCGCCGATGACCACCGTTTTTGCCCATGCCGAAGCGGCTGTGAGCAAACAATACAGGGATGCACAGATGGTGGATTGGCGGGATTATATCAGGTCCCTGTCGGGTACGGACCACTATGCCAACGTAAAAGGTTCGAAAGCCGACCAGATAAAAGCGGGGGCAGCGGCGTTTTCCGGCTCTTCGTTGTCCTACAAGAACGCGAAAAGCCCGTACTTCAGGAACAACCTCTATATTGACGATAACAGCTCGAATACTGTTTATAGTTATATGGCAGCGCTATTGCAGCAACTTCAGACTACGAACGGGACGATATTCACCGCTTACGGCCATACGACGCCTTTGATGTGGAGTAACAGCTCCGGAAGCACCCAGACCAGGGCCTATGTCTGCGGAGACACCACGCAGTTCTGGATCAACCATTTTGACGGCAAACATAAGATGACCAATATCTTCATCGAACTGCCGGATTACCTGCCCATACCCCGGGAACAATATGAGCTCCTGGGTATTAGCAAGGGCATGGAAAAGGATTCGGTAACATATATCAACCTGAAACTGGGCGGCGGATACAACGGTATCAACGATACGATATACTGCATCGCACATACCAACCGTAACCTGGGCGAGGTCTATATGATACCTTCGGCCTACTTAGTTTCGCACAGCAATATGGAATCCTATTCCGGCAAATTCAACAACTGTGAAATAGAAAGGCTGCGGGAGTTGTACCCTAACGCCCTGATCAAGTATAATCAATACAGGCAGGAATTGCGCGACACGCTGGTTGTACACTTTCGCCAGCATGTGATCGACAACCTGTTGGAGCAATTCTCCATCGAGGGCGCAGACATTAAACACGGAATTACGCTGTACTATTATGACGTGGCCGGCAACCGGGTGATGACCGTGCCTCCTGCGGGCGTGGACACGATGGATGTGACCCATCCTCATAACGATGGCATCAACACTGCCCGTACATCTTTATATGGTGGTGGCGGAAGCACTACTACAGGCGGCCTGGTGGTACCCTCGCATACTAAAACTACCCGGACAACTTACAACGCACAAAATAAACCAAGAACGATAAATACACCCGACGCGATAGGGCCAACAGAGATCTGCTATGACGTGGCCGGAAGGATGGTGATGACGCAGGACGCGAAACAGCGTGCGGCAGGCAGATGTACCTATTTCATTTACGACAACCTCTCCAGGGTGGTAGAAACCGGGGCAGTAAAATTTAATGGCTGGAAACAGGAGGACCTGGTTAACCCCGCTTACAACTTCAGCAGCCAGGTACGGGGGCTTACCCGGTACGAAGTGACGGCCACGATGTATGATACGTCATCTTACCAGGTAGCTGGTCTTTTCGCAACACTACCCGCGCAGGAAAACCTGAAAAACAGGATAGCCTGTGTTAAATATTACGAGCTTATTAACCCTAATGCCAACCCCATTGCCGATACGAATTATGTCAATGCGCTGCATTATAGCTATGATGTATCAGGAAATGTAAAAACATTGATACACGACTTGAGGAATGTAGCGGATAAGCTATTGCGGTTTAAGCGGGTGGATTATGAATATGACCTGTACAGCGGCAAGGTCATCATGCTGGCCTATAACAGGGGCTATGCTGACCAGTTTTACCAAAAGTATGAGTATGACAGCGACAACCGGATCTTGGAAGCCTTTACCAGCAACAACGGTATTTTCTGGGACAGGGACGCTCATTATGATTATTACGACCACGGGCCGCTTGCCCGCATGGAACTCGGCCAGCAAAGGGTGCAGGGCGTGGACTATGCCTATACCATCAATGGTTGGCTAAAGGCCATCAACGGCATACAGAATGATACGGCTAACGACATGGGTATGGATGGCAAAGGTGGCCTGGTAACACCGAAAGATGTGTTCTCCCAGCGTATAGATTATTTTGCGGGGGATTACAAGGCGATAGGTGATTCCACAACCTTCTGGCAATTGCCCGCGACGCCGAAGGCGCTATACAACGGCAATATCGCCGCCACCGCCGTGGCGCTGGCACCGTTTGACAATATTTACAAAAAGTACCATTACGACCCTTTGCAACGGATAGACCATGCGGACTATGATGGATATACCATCAACAACGGTGGCAACCCCACCTACACGCAAACACCGCTATTGGCCTATGCCTCGGATTACACTTACGACCCCGATGGCAACCTGCTGAAAATGAAAAGGATGGGCGGCGATGTACTCCCTTCTGTAACTACGCACCTGATGGATTCCCTTATCTATCAATATACCGATGGTACCAACAAGCTGAAAAACCTGGCAGACCTGGCTTCTGCCAGCCAGTACCAGATAGATATCCCGGCCATATCGCTGGATACATCATCGCGCTACCTGTATGACGCCAACGGCAACCTGGTGAAAGATATGGTAAGCGGGCTGGATGTGATAGACTGGAACCATGCGGGTAAAGTAAAGCATATCAAAAAGCAGGATGGCTCCAGGCTGTTCTTCTCTTACGACCCACTGGGCAACCGCCTGGAAAAGGAAGTGGTTCAATACCCTATCGCTGACTCGATGGTGAAGTTGAAAACCACATACATCAGGGATGCAGCAGGGAATATATTGGCTATATACGAGGATAAAAAAGAGTATGAATTGTCTAAGCTGGACCTGGACAAGATAAAGACAGACCCCTGGCTGGGCCACGGTGGCGGGCCAATAGACGCACCTTTGGGCAGGGCGATTGCTGACAAACTGTATACCGCTTATATAACTGACCCGGGTGACAACCTGGCCAGGCTAAGCATGGCTATACCAGATATAAATGAATATGTGAACAACGGCGCCCTGCTGCAAAGCATGGTATCAACCATGGACCGGTCCCTGGCGCTGGATTTCGTAAAGTCTATACCGGAAATTACGGTACATACCCTGATGCCGCCTGGCGAAACACCTGTAGCACACGAAAAATTGTCCGCTTACCTGCAACCCCTGCTGTTGAGCGGAGACCTTGAAAGCTTGCAGAGCGACTTGTTTGTAACGCTGAAAACCCATGACGAGACCCTGTACAATAGTACGGTTTCCACGGTACCGGCCACACAGCAGGAGAAGGATGATTTCCCGGCAGATCCGGCCATGCTGCAGGCCTTCAGGGGTATGGAGCCGGGCGACAAGTTGAGTATTACCAATACGCTGGCCCAGGCGCTCACCACCACGCATATCACTACCCTGGAGCCTGTTGTGAACCTGCTGTCGGCATCAGTTTACAACGGCAGCAATTCTTATAGCAACTTTGTAACGGAACTATCTAACGGCGAAACCATACTGGACGGTATCCGGCAGGACGGAGCCAACTACATTGCGCACCGCTATGCCCAGGCGGATTTGGAGGAAGTGCCGCTGGCAACGGTACAGGATGAGTTCAGGTATAACAGCGTATTGTCCGGTGTTATCACCGAGGAAGCCAACGAGCCGGAGCCGGAAGCCCTTTCCGTCATCTTAGGCAGCCATTTTGCCGATGTGGTGGACCTGGCGGATAACACCGGGCAGGGTAATCTCCTGGTCACTTCCATAAGGGATGCGCTAACGATCAACGTTCCACTTACCGAGGTAGCCCACAACTGGCTGAGGACGCAGCACATACTGCAAAGCCAGCGGCAATACCTGGCCGAGCACCATATATACGGCAGCAGCCGTCTTGGTATACAGAAGTACCTGCCCGACCAGGCCCAGTACCACTTCAAATCGCTGGGACAGGGTGGCACTACCAATACGCTTTCTACTACAAGGCCATGGTACACGCTGTACGGCAACGACCTGTTCAAGCCCACGGTGTATAGCAATGACCTGGACACCCTGAATATGGGTACGCAGGGCATGGGCATCAACAGCCATTTGCTAGGCATGCGCCAATACGAACTGACCAACCACCTGGGCAACGTGCAGGCCACGGTGCTGGACAGGGCCACACCTATATTGAACAATGATACCCTCGTTACCGGCTATAAATCAGACATCAGCCTGGCGCACGATTATTACCCCTTTGGCATGCTGATGCCGGGGCGTTATGTAAGTGACACCGGCCGTAAATGCGTAACTATCAATACCAGCATACTTGTGCCTGTTGTAGTGAGAGTGTACCTGTGGCAAACGGAAGGGGTAGCTTATAAAAACGGCGGAATTTCTACCCCGCCCGTACACCAGCTACCGGTAGCATTAGTGGCAGCCGACGAAAAACCTTATGTATATCATTACAACGATGCATCAACGCACCCTAACGGGGAAGTGATAACCGGCCAGACTGTGGAAGGCAATGCGGAATATACCATCAGCCTGAGCGAGGAGCCCTCCGGTGGTGTTACTACTTACTTCCAGGTACATGCCGACACCAACCAAACAGAGCAGGAAATAGGATTTGACCTAACTTTACCTGTAGACTGCTATGTGGATATGCGGGTAAGGCAATATTATACGGGCACGGGCGAAGAGTACTACGATGCCGTAACCTGGACCCAGGTAGATATGAGCGGTGCGCAGCAAGTGCTGGTGCCGATAGATAAAACCTCTGTAGCGGCTGGCGGTAAAACGATACTGGAACTCAGGTTTAACACTACTACTGCAGCAGATTTCCCCGGTGATGTAGGTGGTGTTATGAGAAACTTCTATTACAAAATAACACACTACGAACCGAAGACACATATTGCTATTGTGTGTGATGAAAAAGACAATTATCGATTCGGGTTTTGGGCCGGAGAGAAGGATAATGAGATTAAGGGGATTGGTAATAGCGTTGATTTAGGTGAGCGAATGATGGATACGAGGACAGGACGGTTGGGAATGAGAGTTGATCCATTGGCTTCAAAATTCCCGTGGCAATCTCCTTATGTGGCTGCAGGGAATAGCCCGATTGCCAATATTGATAAAAACGGAGAACTAAAGTATCCTAAAGGCAAGGCGGGTGATGCTTATAGGGCACAGTACCCGATGTTAACTACATACCTCGCAAGCTATATTCAAAGAGACGTTAATAAGAGTTCACGGTTATCCACCGCGATAGTTAACCATGCAAATAACCCTGAATTTACTAAAAAAGAACTTTTCCAAGATTTGTTGGCTTGGAAAGAAGACTCCAAAGTAACCATAAATTATGTTGATGGCAATACAATAAATGGTGCGAATGCCCAAACGCAAAACAAGGGTAGTATTTACATAAATAAAGATTATGCACAAAAGGTTGAAGACATATTGTCTGATAGAGATAAAAAGTACACTGCGGATGAGAAACAGCAAGCAATTACAGCTTTTTATATCACGATGATGGACGAAATCACACTGGCAGGTTCTAAGTATTCCAAGGATCCATATAAGGGGTATGGAGGAAGTGATGGTGATGTAGGCAATGATTTAACCGATGAGATTTTCTATCAAAAAGATGGCATTGATGGTAATAACAGGGTATATCAAGCTGATAAAGACAATATATCAGATACAAAAGAAGTCATAAAAACTATAAAAGATGAAGGCAGAAGTGATGTTCTTCCGACTACTCCTACACAGTAGTCTGGCATATTTTTTTATCCCTATTTTATGTTCAAATTTAGCATCAGCTCAAGCTATTCAGATTTGTAACGACCGTAGGGCATTTTATACAAAATTCCTTGGTGACGACACTAGTGTCTTCATTACACAGCGTCTATTCGAGCGAACTCCCGGTTTATATAGTATGTCGGCAGCTGATTCAAATGGAAATGAAATAGATTGTAAAACTGCATCGTTTAGGTTTATCTTAATGAGAAAGAATGAAATACTGTATGCAAGTAGCTTTGATACAGTAACGCTGACAACTCTTGATACATTGAGAGAGAATATTAAGAAATATGGAGCAATTCAGGGCGACATTCTCATTTTCACCGATATTAAGATTAAGCACCCATATACACCAAGATATTGTTATCATGATGGGCTACCTATGCTTAAAGTGATTGATAATCAAAAAACCTACCCTCGTCGTATGTATATGAACGTTAAGAAGTATTTAGAGAGAAATAGTAGAAGGGAGAAAAATAAGAACGAATGAAAATAATTTTATCGGTTCTTCTCTTGAGTTTTCTGTGTTTTTACGCAAGTGGGCAAGCATTCCTAAATGAGAGGGGTATTGTACTATTCAAACTTATTAAAATGCGAGGCGAGAATATTTTTGCCCTATCTGAAACGTCAATAATAATTAAAGGGACTAAATATAATTTAGGCGAAGCTTCTATTTTTATGACCACTGCCGAAATGATTATTGACAGCGCCTTATTTGGTAAAATACGTGATGAAGCAATAAATCACGATGTTTCTGCAACAAAGCTGTTTCGGGATAGCATTGAGTATAGCTCTACAGATGAGATTAACTATGGGGGAGAAATATTCGTAAGTAATAGAATTCCTGATGACAGGAAATTAGATACGATATTTATCGCTTACAATATTAAGGCAAAGTTTATTTTCTATGATTCTGCCAATGGAAGGAAGATTATTTTTAAGCGGTTACACTGTTATGGGAATGGCAATACTGTTTCGTATCCAGTTTTTACACCTTTAAACATAAAAAAATATTACATGCTTAAGAAAAGACAAATAAGTAAACTTTCATTTCGTAGAGCCAAAATTCAGAGGTATGTGTATAGAGGCTGTGATTAATACGCATAGGTAAAGTATCAAAAGTGTATTTTGGGAGTTTTCAGGCCATAAAAGCATTGTAAATACTGAAAAGTAAAAAGTTGGCAATACAGAATTGAAGCAAGTGTTTCATAGCAGCAACTACGGCGAATTACAGCCCCGATGGAAGCGGATTACCCCGCAGCCCCGCCCATGCGGGGCGAGGAGTAGCAGCGAACAGCAGGACTATCGCTTCATAATAAGGCAATCGCTGCGCTGCATGAAAATATTACAAAACCAATACGAGCTGACCAACCACCTGGGCAACGTGCAGGCCACGGTGCTGGACAGGACTACGCCGATACTGAACAATGATACCCTTGTTACCGGGTATAATTCGGATATCAGCCTGGCACATGACTATTATCCCTTTGGTATGCTGATGCCGGGGCGTTACGTAAGTGACACCGGCCGTAAATGCGTAACTATCAATACCAGCATACTTGTGCCGGTGATAGTGAGGGTGTACCTGTGGCAGACTGAAGGTGTAGGACATAGGAATGGTGGAATTTCCACACCTCCCGTACACCAGCTACCCGTAGCATTAGTAGCAGCAGACGAAAAACCTTATGTATATCATTATAACGATGCATCAACGCACCCCAACGGGGAAGTGATAACCGGCCAAACGGTGGAAGGTAATGCTGAATATACCATCAGCCTGAGCGAGGAGCCATCCGGTGGTGTTACTACCTACTTCCAGGTACATGCCGATACCAACCAGACTGATCAGGAAATAGGATTTGACCTAACTTTACCTGGAGATTGCTATGTGGATATGAGGGTAAGGCAATATTATACGGGCACGGGTGAAGAGTATTACGATGCCGTAACCTGGACCCAAGTGGATATGAGCGGTGCGCAGCAAGTGCTGGTTCCGATTGACAAAACCTCTGTAGCGGCTGGCGGCAAGACGATACTGGAACTCAGGTTTAACACTACTACTGCAGCAGAATTCCCCGGTGGTGTTGGTGGTGTTATGAGAAACTTCTACTACAAAATAACCCACTATGAACCGAAGACACATATTGCTATTGTGTGTGATGAAAAGGATAATTATCGTTTCGGAGCACAAACTCAGGAAAAGGTAAATGAAGTAGCGGGTATTGGTAACCACTATACAGCACTCTTCTGGGAATATGATTCGAGGACTGGCAGAAGATGGAATAGAGACCCTAGGCCGAATAAGAGCATTAGTCCGTATGCAGTATTCAATGGGAATCCCATAAGATTTAGCGACCCACTCGGCGATTCAGTATCCGTTAAAGGGTTATATGAAAGAGATGCAAACGGCAATCTCAAAAATTATGATAAAGTACGTGCATTTGAAACCTTTGCTTCAACTACTGAAGGAAATGCTTTTATTTTAAGCTACGCGGAAAAGGGCTTTAGCTTGCAAGGCGAAATCGTCAAAGGTTTAAATATACAAGCGGAAGAAGAAGGAATAAATAGCGCGCGAGGAGTCGACTTGATTTATTCTTTTCATGATGGAGAATCGAATTATACCTCTCCATCTTTGCTAGAGGGACGGTTAAAAATAAATATTGGTATGAAGCGAGATGTATGGTCCACAATGCGTCCCGATATCTTCAAGCCTGGATCATTCTCCGAGGGAGTCCGTGAAGTGGAAAGCTTTTCACACGAATCGTTTTTGCACGCGGACCTTCAAACCAGGAGATATATAGGCAACAGAAACTTCTTTAATAACCCTAATCCTAATTTGCATTTTGATTCAAGATTAGATATTATAAAAGGAGGATATGATCATGACGATGCGATATATAATAAATCTAATAGTTTGCATTATCGTCAAGGATTAAATCTATTGAAGGATGCACAAATAAAATTACTTAATAGTGATTTTAAAGGAAGCTCCCCCATATCAGATGAAGGGTTGCAAGATTTTATGAGATCAGGTCGTACAGGTGAATTTAAAAAATCGCATTAGTTATGAGAATGTATATGATAATATTTGTTTTTGTGTCGTTGCTTGTAAGCTGTCATCCAAGCTATAAAATGACTTGGAAAACTTTGTATGGAGTAAAAGATCAGATTGGATACACGACAGAAGAGGTGAAAGATTTAAATAACATTTATATTGATGGCATAATATTATCCAAAAAAGGTCTTGATAGTTTAATATCGCAAATCGACACCAATGCATTAAACATCCTCTATAAAAAAGGTGTTGACAGTTTAATGTTGCAAATCGACCCCAATGTATTTCATACACTGTACCCTACTCTTAATGGGAATGACATAATATTTGGATCCCAGATTAACGTACCCTTTTGCGATGATACTATAGTAGTTACTCAATTCATATTGGCAAAAGGCGAGTATATACCTCACCAAGACTACCGTATTTATTATAACAAGTCATACGGGGTTCTGGTCAAAATTATACCACAAAAGGGACATGTGAATACCTTCTATCGGCTTATTTCTGTCAAGAAAGGTAAACGAAAGTTATATAGTGACAGCGATTTACATTTGATAACTGAAAGGATTATTCGTGACAGCTTATTCTTTACAAAATTGCCTGAGGAATGGTAGGATAGGGCAATGTGTCAAAAGTGTGTTTTGGGAGTTTTCAGGCCATGAAAGCATTGTAAATACTAAACAGTAAAAAGTTGGAAATAATGAATTAAGGTAGTCATATGGCTGCCTTAATTATTTTTACGGCCTTTTAAGGTCATTTTATGGGAGCATTCAAAGCTACATGTATCAAAAGTGTTGACAGAGAAATTCTAATCTGTAATAGTTGCAACGGAAATTGTGTAAAAAATGGCAAAACAGGATCTGCAAACAAAGATTCAGGTGCAGGAAATGTGGCAAAAGCTGTTTAAAAGAGTATATCAATAACGCCTGCCATCATGAATCAAATAAATGGATATACAGGTTGCTTAAAGAAGGTTGCGGTATCAGAAGCATTGGCCGCTTATTAGAAATCGCCTGTGCTACAGTGATGAAACGTATAAAATCAATAGCCACCTGTATCAAAAAGCCACCTGTTGCCTTAGGCAAAAAATATCAATTAGATGAAATAAGAACATTTATTAAGTGTAAGGACAACCTGATTTGGATAGCGTATGCCATAAAAAAGGACACAAAAGAGGTAGTTGATTTAATATTGGGAAAAGAACAAATAAAACCCTTAAAACCATCGTCAATACACTCCTTTTGGCACAGACTAAGGCTATTTCCACAGGCCGGCTCAAAAATTATAAATATCTTATACCGAAAAAGATACACCTGACAAATGTTAACGGAATAAATCATATTGAACGGATGAACTTAAATTTACGCACCCATTTAAAACGCCTGAATCGGCGGACAATTTGTTTTTCTAGGAGCGTGGCCATGCTGGCTGCCTGTTTAAAGATTTACTTTTGGGGTTGAAAATACATAGGTAGGATATTATCTTGTGTAAAATTTAAACTTATGAAAAACTTAATTCTTTTTGGGCTGGTTACATTTTTCACGGTTTCACTTACTTCATGTTTGAAGGAATACGAATGCAAATGCCCCGCAGGTACTACCGCTAAAGTAAAAACAACCACTAAAGCGGAAGCGAAGAAAGAATGCGAAGCACAATCAGGTGGAGGTTGTACGCTTTAGTAATCGCCGGGATACGTCGGAATTTCAGTCAACTAGTCCATAAAACAGCGTTATCTTTAAATACGCATAGGGGCAAATGAGGGGTTACCCTCAATAGACCCCCCCCCCCCCCCCCGCATGGGTCCATGCGGGGGGGTTCTCAATACGACATTGTAACTATAGGAGGTCTGCTACATCAGATTGTTATTTTTCAATGAGGTATTTCGCATCTAAAACTGCCTTCAAATCATCATTAAGGTTCGACTTTATGCCGCTCCCCTCTACATTGAGATCAGGCAGTTACATTAAGTTGTGGCTGCCTTTTTGTTTTTTATGCGGTCTGAGTGATACTCCCCTAAATTACCTCTCCCTTTTCGGATTGTCCCAATGTTTTTTCCAGTCTGTAAATTTAGAGGGTTTGATGCGGTAGCGTGCAAAATTTCCTTCGTGTAGTCCTAGAAGTTCCGTTTCTACCACTTCGATGAATTTCGCCTGATCTTCTTCGGGAAGCTTTTGGGCTTCTTTTTTCACTGTGGATGACGCTTCTTCTTTACCCATTGCGTTGCTGACAATGTGACCAATCGCACTGCGCATGTGTTCCCTATATTTCATACGGAAGGTGTCTGGTTCACCCAAAGATTGGCGGATGGCAGCATAGCGAAGTGCAGATCGTTCATATGCCCACAGAAAAACATCTTTAAACAGTTCTATTCGATTTAGCTCATAAATCCCAAGCATTCCTTTGACATAGCTTTCTTCGGGTACATCTATGAATGAAAGGGGGGCAAGATTATGACGGTTGAATGGAAGGTTGGCTGCCAATCGGGAGACACGCTTATTGACATCATCAAACGGCTGTAAATATGGGAAGTGCACCAACACGAAAAAGGCTTGCTCAAAAGGATTTTCAATTTGCCGCGCTTTTTCAAGAATAAGATCGAATAATTCTTCGATGAGTTGGGGAATTCCCAAGGGTGTAAAAACCGAATGCGTTATCCCGACTCCGAATGCCCTTAATCTTCCTGATGCTGCAGGATTCGGCAATAAGTTGTTTGACAGCAAGGCATGCAGGTTTAGGACGGTGTACCGATTAAAATCTACCTCATTTGATGATTCGACTAAGAACTCAATTGCCTCTTTGTGATTGAGGATCATTTGCGTCTCTTTGGCTGATTTATTATTGGCGGCTTGTCCTTCATGAATCAGCAATTCCGTGTCCAAAAGTGAATAAGTGTTGCCTTCCAGTCGGCTTGAGTTCCACGACAAATCAATCAATAGACGGTTCAGGATTTCACGGGCATAGGTTCCTGCGGGTTGTTCACTATCCCGTGTCTTCCCCCATTGTGCCAGCTTTTGCTTTTCTTCATTGCTGAGATAGCTGTCAATGTTCGGGCGATAGTTTTCTAAGAATGTTCGGTTGTATCCCACTGGAGTTCTTTGTATCTCGGGGCGTGATACTAAGGCTAAAACAACCTTTCCTCCTTGAGATAGAGGGATTGCCGTTTGTGGCTCGTCAGCTTTCTCTGTCTTTGAGGGAGGCGGATCTATATTCTTTGCAAAATATCGAGTGGCCCGAGCCTCTCCCTCAACACGGATGAAACCACTTTCCTTAAGATTCTTAAGTCGTCTTTGGAGTGTCCTTTTTTTAATTAAGAATGGCAGCTTTTCAATAAGGTCATCTATTGCTAGACCATTTGGAAATGACGAAACTATTTCCTTAATAATATCAGGCTCGTTTTTAAGTTCCATGACCTATTCCCTTTATGTATTGCGACAATATTATTACAAAAATGACGCAATAGCAAGAATCGCGTCAAATTAGTGACGCGATTCTTGCTATTGCGTCAAATTAGTGGCGCGATATGGGTGTCCGCATCAAAATAAAGTAGTGAAATATAGGTTTACGTCAAGGTTGCCTGACGAAAACATGGGCTAAAAGCTAGAACTTGAAAGGTGGAAATGTGTGTGGGCATGTTAGAAAATACAGTTTGTTAGTAGGGATTTTAATGTAGGGCGATTCCTTTAGCCCGCATTTGTTTGGATTTTTCCATCACTTATTTGAAAATTTCCTTGGCTCACTTGATTCTTGTATGACCTCTATAGTGCACGGGCTAGTTTTGAGCATCAATTACCAACAAATACTAAGCACATGAACAAGGAATTAATCTTTCTCAGAACTTTTGCCTTTACGGCAGCCATCAGCTCATCTTTCTTCTTTTTTTCCTCATTCAAGGAAACCGGAAGTCAAAAATTCGAAACCATTGATGTACAGCGAATCAATATCGTAGAAGCTGACGGCACGGTTAAAATGATTGTGACCAACGCAGGTTTGTTTCCGAATGGAGCAGAGAAGATCAATGGCAGAAACACAAATGAAGACCGTAAGAAAAGAGCCGGAATGCTGTTTTTCAATGAGGATGGGATTGAATGTGGAGGACTTATCTATGATGGCGAGAAAAAGGAAAATGGGCATAGCGCCGGATTGTCTCTGACTTTTGACCAGTATGATGGAGATCAGGTAATGCAGCTTTTGACCACCGATTCCCAAAAGGGAGATCAGCGCTACGTGAGTTCAAGCTTGGTTTTCAATGATAGACCTGCCAAAGAAACGCAGGAAAAAACACGGGAGATTATGCAGGAACTGGCAGAACTTCGCAAGTCAGACCCAGCCGCATTTAAGGTAAAGTATGCTGAATACAAGGATCAGGAGTTGCTGGGTGGCTCACCTAGAATTATGCTGGGAAAATCAAGAAGTCAGAATAACGGGTTATTTTTGTTTGATGACCAAGGGATGCCTAGAGCCATGTTCTATCTGGATAAGGACAACAATCCGAAACTGGAGGCATTTGATGAGCAGGGAAACGTAACGGGTTCTTGGCCTGAAAACTAAAACTGAATAATGAAGGCGGGAGCACTCTCCCGCCTTTTCCCCTTTCACTTATGAAGAAGGTTTTTGCCCGCCTGCACCTTTCACCAGGCTTTCTGCTTTTCATGATTCTTTTTTCTTACCTAGAATCAATCCGTGCCAGAATAGCTCCCGGTCAACTCATCAATGGCTATACGTTTACCCCTGAAGCAGTGATTACCGCAATTCCCCAGGTGTTAATTATTGTGCTTCTCCTCCGCTATTGTTTTCAAAAAATACATGGAGACAGTTTTCCATTCCACCGACAAAAAGCAGTGGCTAGTTTCTTGGCAGGAATGATAGGTTGGGTATTGGCGAGTAACTTGATTTCGCTGATGATCTCACTGGTCTTTGGGACTTTCGGGCGAAATTTTGTTTATGGAATTATTCTGCGAGCCAACTTTGCCAATGTGCTTGATTTTATGGTTTATGGAGGATTCTACTTTGCTTTTTTGCTCTTTCAGAAATTTCAAGAGAACCAAAGAATGCTCGCTGCGTACGACGCAGCGTTGGCAGAGTCTACCATACGTCAACTCAAGCAGCAACTCAATCCCCACTTTCTTTTTAATAATCTGAACGTATTGGATCAGCTGATTGAGGAGAATCCGGCTACCGCATCAGAATTCCTTCATGATTTTTCAGAAATTTACCGTTATGCCTTGGAAAAATCGGATGTAAAGTTGGTTAGGTTTGAGGAGGAGTTGGATTTTGCCACTAATTATTTCCGTTTACTTTCACGGAAATTTGGAAAAGGATTCAAACTGAATGTTTCCAATTCCATTAACACCACATTTTTACCTCCGCTGACGTTACAGCTTTTGATAGAAAATGCGGTATTTCATAATCAAGGTAACGAAGTTCAGCCAATCACGATCAGCATCGATGTCCAGGATAAGCTAAGAGTTACGAATAAGCGGAAACCCTATAAATTTAAAAAACAGAGTGGTGGGAGAGGCTTGGAAAACCTAAGAAAACAATATGGGCTGCTGAGCGAAGCGCCTATTCAAATCATCGAAACGAATGAAATATTTACAGTGGAACTACCCCTGATTGACCGAAAAGCATGATGATAAAGGTAGTGATTATGGAGGATGAATTGCCTTCGAGAAATAAATTGAAGCGATTCTTAGAGCAATTGGATGAACCGATCCAACTAGTAAAGGAACTTGATTCTGTTGAATCGGGAATTGCTTTTTTCTCTACTCAGCCAAAAATAGACTTGCTCATATCGGATATTGAGCTGCTGGATGGAAATGCCTTCCAGATTTTTGAGGAAATTGAAATTCCCTGCCCCATCATTTTCACTACTGCATACAATCAATTTTGGATGCAGGCTTTCGAGGGAAATGGGATTGAGTATTTACTAAAGCCTTTTAATTTTGACCGCTTTCAAAAAGCCTGGAATAAATTTGCCCATCTAACCAAATCGAAAGATGATCAAGCTGATTTGCTAAAGTCCCTTCACGCATTGTTGGGAAATCAACAATCCGTTAAGCCAACTTTCAAAACCAGAATTTCGATACCTACCCATAAGGGATCTTATTTTTTGTCAGTTGAGGAGATTTGCCTGTTCACAGCGGAGAATTCAGTTGTCTGGGCGGTGGATCAGCTTGGGAAAAAGCATCTGCTTCAGGAGCCTACCTTAAAGGAAATCGAGGAAACTCTGAATCCTGATTTGTTTTTTAGGATCAGTAGGAGTCATTTAGTGCAAAAGCAATTTGTACAGGGGATGGAGCGCTATACCAAAAATTCCATAGCGATAAAAATGATAGGGCTGAATCAGTTGGTGGTATGTAGCCAAAGTGCTACTTCCCGGTTTCTGAAGTGGATAGCTACGTCATAGTTCTATCTTTTCTACCACTAAAGTGCCCAAAGCAGTATAGGATTCGAGGAACTTTAGCATTAAGGCCACTTCGGTCTTCTGTCTTCCCTCCTGCAAACCAAAGAGAATATAGCCAATGGCATCATTGCGGATAATTATGATCGATTTTACATAAAGCCACCCATCTCAATTCATCCTTGCCCATTTGTTGTATTTATTTCTGTACTCAATAGGAGTGAGTCCGGTGATCTTTTTGAAAGTAGTCCGAAATGCTTTCGTGTCAGAATAGCCTACGTCAAACATGACTTCGGTGATGTTCTTCATGGTAGTTTCAAAGCTTCGTTTGGCTGCCTCTACTTTTACCCGCTGAATGTATTCTAAGACCGAATTATTGGTGACACGCTTAAATCTGCGCTCAAAACTCCTTCTTCCTACAGCCACTTGATCGGCGAGCACGTCCACAGTTATGCGTTCTTCGAGTTTGTTTTCTATGTATTCTTGAGCCTTTTTTACAGCTTCATCCTGATGGGATTTTTGACCTTTGAACATGGAGAAGGCTGTCTGACTATCACGGTCTATGTCTATTGCGAAGTACTTTGCTGTCAAAATCGCTATTTCCCGATCCGCATATTTTTCTACGAGATGAAGTAATAAGTTCCAATAGGAATTGGCTCCTCCGCTGGAATAAATGCCGTTTTCTTCTGTCACTATCGTTCCGTCCTGAACTTCTACCTCAGGATAAAACTCCCGGAATAGATTTGCAAATCCCCAGTGTGTAGAGCATTTTTTACCATTCAGCAATCCCGTAGCCGCCAAAAGGAAAGCGCCTACACACAATGATGCAATTTCCGTCCCGTCCTTATGCTGCGCTTTGATCCAAGGAATATAGGCCTTATTCGCTTCCACAGCTAGTTTCATGTCTCCAAACAGTGCAGGGATTACCACGAGATCCGGCGGAGTTGCTGTGGATAAAAGCCGGTCAGGAAAAACGGAATAACGTTTGCCGTTTAATTTCACCTCAGGATTGAGTCCTACCAATTCTACATGAAAAAGAGCTGTGCCTCCGGATTTGATCAGGAATTCATTGACTGCAGAGAAGCAATATTGCGGGTCGGCAATCGCTTGCAGAACAGACTGTTCCGGGACTAGGATGGCGATATTTTTCATAACTTGAATTTACTATTTCCTGTCGCAATTTGCCTATCATTTGTCTGAATTGAACAGGATGTATCAAAGCCCTGTATGATAGATTTGTTAAATTAATTTTTGAAAATAAGCCAAAATACAATGACAACTATTCAAAAATCCAAAATTACTGTGCAAGCCACAGTAAATGCCTCATTAGAAAAGGTATGGGATTACTTTACCCAGCCCAAACATATCATACATTGGAACAATGCTTCTCCGGATTGGCATACGCCAAGGGCAGAAAATGATCTTCAACCAGGCGGAAGTTTTACGTCCAGAATGGAAGCCAAAGACGGGAGTATGGGCTTCGATTTTGGAGGTGTATATCAGGAGGTAGAACTGCATTCTTTTTACACATACATCATGGAAGATGGACGCTATGCGAAGGTCTCTTTTACCAAAGTGTCGGATGGAGTCGAGATTAAGGAGGTTTTCGATGCTGAGATGACTAATCCGGCGGAAATGCAGAAAAATGGCTGGCAGGCAATTTTAGACAACTTTAAAACATATATACAATCCCATGAGTAATCTAGAAACATTACACTTCGAAATCGAAATAGCATGTTCTCCTATGAAAGTGCATGAGCACATGCTGGCAAAAGAAACGTACAAAGAATGGACTCACATCTTTTCACCTGGTTCTACTTTCATTGGAAGCTGGGAAGAAGGGAGCAAGATAATTTTTGTGGGTGAAGGTGAAAATGAAGGAATGCATGGCCGGGTTGAAAAAAATGATCCGGGTAAGTTCGTAAGCATCGAGCACTTGGGAGAATGGAAAGATGGGAAAGAAGTGGCACCTAACGAAGCCGCGTTGAACTGGGTGGGAGCACATGAAAATTACACTTTCGAAGAGACAGATAAGGGCACTTTACTAAAAGTTGATCTGGATTCCCCAGAAGATTTTTCACAGCACTTTGCCGGAATCTGGCCCAAAGCATTAGACAAACTCAAAGAAATCTGTGAAAGGAATGGATGATCAATCGGTGAACTCTCTAAAAAAGCCTATCTATCCCTGCTTGTGGTTTGATGGCAATGCTAAAGAAGCTGCAGGGTTTTACTGCTCAGTATTTTCGGATTCTGAAATAGTGGATGAAAATCCTATGGTGGTAGTCTTTAATTCGGCAGGACAACAGTTTATGTGCTTAAATGGTGGTCCCAAATTTAAATTTACACCGGCGATATCTTTTTATACGGTAATACCGGATGAAGATGAGATTCAAGCGGTATGGGATAAATTAATAGAGAACGGTAGAGCTTTGATGCCGATGGATACTTATCCATGGAGTAAAAAATATGGCTGGCTACAGGATAGATTTGGAGTTACTTGGCAGCTCACAATCGACAAACCCGAGTACTCCGACCAGAAATTTATTCCTGCGCTATTATTTTCAGGGACTAATTTTGGCAAAGCTGAAGAAGCAATTAATTTCTACAGTGGGATATTTAAAGACTCTTGCACGAGACTGATATCAAGATATGAAGCAGATGATCCCAACGGTCAAGAAGGAGCTATAAATCATGCTCAATTTGAATTGAACGGGAAATTATTTGCAGCGATGGATAGTTCTCTTGTTCATGATTTTAATTTCAATGAAGCACTTTCTTTCGTAGTGGAATGCCGAGATCAAGTACAAATTGATTATTTCTGGGAGAAACTTTTAGAAGGCGGTAGGGAGGATCAGTGTGGCTGGTTGAAGGATAAATTTGGAGTTTCTTGGCGGATAGTGCCAGAAATCCTTCCTGAATTAATGTCTGATCCAGAGCGATCCGAGCGTGTAGTTCAGGCTTTTATGAAAATGAAAAAGTTTGATATCGAAAAACTAAAAAACGCCTGAAAGGGCGTTTTTCTTCACTTAATTTAAATGGTGAGAGAGAATTCGCAGGATTAATGGCGTCAAAAGTTTCTGTGTGAGAGTTGAAACTCATTCCTCTTTTGATTTTCATTTATCTCAAATCAATCACTTCTATTCCAGGATATTGCTTAGTGTCAAATACAAAATAGGAAGCAGGAAGATTGGCCTCAAGCTTCAAGTTGTTGAAAGTGTAGGAAAACACACCTCCCTGACCATCAAACATTTCCCAGCCCAGCAAACTTGAGCTCCCCTTATCAATCATCAATTTTACTTGCTCAAAAGGAGCATTGTTCTTTTCCGCAATTAATTCTACTACCTGCGCTGTTTTGCCCTGAAATTGTTTTTCGCCAATTAATTTATAGCTGTATCCTGATTCATAAAGCCGATAAATATTGGATGGAGTCAGCTCTCCTTCCATTTGACTTGCGTCATTGATGGTAACTTCTTTGTAATTGTCAGATTGGATGTAAGTCCATACTGTTTTGCCGTCGTTATAGATTTCCTGATCAGGTAGTTTGAGGCGATACTGCTCACCTTTTACGGCGATATCACCGGACTGGCGATCTCCTGTTCCTGAAGCATCTTGGAATGTGAAATCAAAATTTGCAGTAAACCCATTCATTGCCTGAAACTTTTCGCTCATGGCGTCCAAAACAATTTTTGCTTTGGGGTCTTTTTGAGCCGAAACCTCGAAGGTGAATAATAGGGTAAGAAAAAGCGTATAAAATAAGGCAATTTGTTTCATGAAAGAGGCTGTTTGAACTACTTGAACAGCTTTTACAAACTCTCCAATAACCGTTCCAAACTAGCTTCATCCTGAATAAGCACTTCACGGGCTTTGGAGCCTTCGAATGCGCCTACAATTCCCGCTGCCTCAAGTTGATCAATGATTCTTCCTGCTCGGTTGTATCCCAGTTTAAGCTTACGTTGTATCAAAGAGGTGCTTCCTTGCTGATGCATTACCAGCAATCTGGCGGCATCATTAAACAGAGGATCTAGATCAGAAAAATCAACATCTCCAATCGAATTGTCCGCATCTTCGCCTTCAAATTCCGGCAGTAAATAAGCATCAGAATAACCTTTTTGTTCGCCGATCCAATCACAGATAGAATCGACTTCAGGAGTATCCAAAAATGCACATTGGATCCTCGTGACTTCTGATCCATGGGATAAAAGCATATCTCCCATGCCGATGAGTTGATCCGCACCACCTGCGTCTAGGATGGTTCGGCTATCGATTTTGGATGTCACCCGGAAAGAGAGCCGTGCAGGGAAATTCGCCTTGATAATACCTGTGATCACATTGACTGAAGGTCTCTGGGTAGCTACTACCAAATGGATTCCAATTGCTCTGGCAAGTTGTGCCAGACGTGCGATGGGGCCTTCTATTTCCTTACCTGCAGTCATCATCAAATCCGCCAATTCGTCTATTACCAAAACAATGTATGGCATGAATTTATGGCCCTTTTCAGGATTGAGTTTTCTGGCAATGAACTTAGCGTTGTATTCTTTTAGGTTTCTTGTCCCCGCATCTTTGAGCAAATTGTATCGGTTATCCATCTCGATACAAAGTGAGTTAAGTGTATAAATCACCTTTTTTGTATCAGTGATGATCGCTTCTTCTGCTCCGGGGAGCTTGGCCAAGAAATGTCTCTCTATCTTATTGAAAAGTGTTAGCTCCACTTTTTTAGGATCTACAAGCACAAACTTCAATTGAGAAGGATGCTTCTTGTAAATCAAGGAAGCCAAGATCATATTCAAGCCCACAGACTTACCTTGTCCGGTAGCACCGGCCATAAGCAAGTGAGGCATTTTGGCCAAATCAGCTACAAAAACCTCATTGGAAATAGTCTTGCCCAAAGCAATCGGCAGATCCTTGTCCGAATGCATGAATTTCTCGGTGCCCAACACAGCCCTCGCAGGTACCAGTTCACGGTTTTTGTTGGGAACTTCAATACCGATCGTACCTTTGCCCGGAATTGGGGCAATAATTCTGATTCCCAAAGCAGCCAAACTCAAGGCAATATCATCCTCCAGGTTTTTGATTTTGGAGATTTTCACACCGGGTTCAGGGACGATTTCGTAGAGAGTTACCGTAGGCCCGATGGTCGCTTTGATCTCCTGAATTCCTATCTTGAAGTTTTCAAGTGTTTCGACGATCTTATTTTTATTGTCTTCAAGTTCCTGACGGCTTACAGTGACTTTTTGGACATCATATTCATTTAAGAGATCCAGTGTAGGGTATTTGTAATGGGGAAGATCTAGAGTCGAGTCGTAAGCGTCCAGATTCTCGACTTCTTCGGCGGTTTTCTCCTCTCCGGCCGGTTTTACCACAGAGAAGTTTTTTTCCTCCATCTTCCTTTCTGTCTCACGTTGTACTATTGGATCTAGAATATTCAATTGAGGTACGTCGAAAGCTATGTCCTCTCTTTTTGGCTTTGGTGTCGAGACAGGATTGAGCTCAATCGACGTGTCGGGATTATCTTCTTTAATAGTCCAAGAGCTGCCGTCGTCGTCAATTTCTTCTTCCTCATCGATTTCTTCCTCCTCTGTAAAAGGATTTTTCACTGAACGTTCAGCCGAAACTTGTAGCTCATCCTCATCCAGATCTGAGGCTCTGCCGCTAAACCAGTCCAGCTTGTCAATATCAAAGAAGAAAATCACGAAAATGAGCATGGATCCTCCAAGTAGAATAAATGTTCCCCAACTCAGGAAATCGGCCGATAGCTTGGCTAATTCGTAGCCAAAACCTCCGGAGAGAAAACTCCAATAAGAATATCCCTGAATCAAAATCACCACATATCCGGTAAGCAGGCCCAACCAGAATGTAAAGAAAAGGGCAAAAGTAGTGTATCTAGTAAGTGAAACTAGGGAGATTTTGAATGCCCACTTGAATCCCAATAAAAAGAGAAAGGGAGGGAATAAAAATGCGGCAACTCCAAACCAGCGATAAATCATCCAATTTCCTGCCTGTGCTCCGAGATATCCCAGCCAATTGGTGGATTTACGGGCTGCATCACGAATAGCTTCGTCGGGATTGTTCATGACCAAACTCTGATCCGCAGGACCGTTCAAAAGATAGCTGATAAAAGCGATCAACAGAAAAATGGACGTGGATATCAACAAGATACCCATCGTCAAGCTGATCTTGACTGTATTAATCTTACCAAATGAAACGCGAGGAGGTTTGAAACCTACTCCTTTCTTTTTGGTGGGCTCTCCTTTTTTTCTAAACGTATTGGTCCTAGGTGAATTGGTGGCCATGTATGCGATTCAAATCCGATTTAAGATAAGATTAATGAATTTAGATTGACAAATTATTGCGAAAAATGAGCCAATAATCCTTTTTTAATCTTTTTGATCAAGCTAGGCCCCTCATAAATCATGCCCGAGTACACTTGTACCAGGCTGGCTCCGGCTTCCAGTTTTTCTATAGCATCTTCTGCAGAAAATATACCGCCCACTCCGATGATCGGGAAAGCCTTATTTGACTTTTCCGAAAGGTATCGAATGATTTCTGTACTTCTTTTTCCCAGTACTTTTCCGCTGACTCCTCCGGCTCCTATTGCTTCTACTTCATTTTTTGAAGTGCTCAGGTGCGAACGGTCTATAGTAGTATTGGTCGCTATTACGCCATCAATTTTTGTTTCCAGCACGATTTCGATGATATCATCCAATTGCCCATCTGTCAGATCAGGAGCAATTTTCAACAGAATTGGTTTAGGATTTGGTTTGAGCAAATTGGCATCTTTAACCGCTTGGAGCAATTGCTTGAGCGGCTCCTTTTCCTGCAAATCCCGAAGATTTGGTGTATTGGGTGAACTCACGTTTACTACAAAATAATCTACGTGATCATGCAATGCTTCCAGACAGATTAAGTAATCCTGGATGGCATTTTCGTTCGGAGTTGTTTTGTTTTTCCCGATATTTCCCCCCACCAATACAGTGGATTTCCGCTTTTTCAACCGCTCAACCGCCTCGTGAACACCTCCGTTATTGAAGCCCATACGATTGATCAGAGATTCGTCTTGCGGAAGCCTGAAAAGTCGCGGCTGTGGATTTCCGTCTTGGGGTTTTGGGGTCAGCGTTCCGATTTCGATAAAGCCGAAACCAAGCATTGCCATTTCATCAACAACCTTGGCATCCTTGTCAAATCCTGCTGCCAAACCAACCGGATTCTTGAACTTCAAACCAAAAATCTCCCGCTCTAATCTTTTGTCCTCCAGTTTAAAAGTAGATTTTACAATTGAGCCGATCAGCGGAAGATTAAATGTCAACTTGGTGAGATCTACTGTGAAGTGATGGGCATCCTCAGGTTTTTTTAAGAAAAAGAGAGGTTTAAGTAGATATTTGTACACGGGATCTGGATTGCGTTTGGAATGTAAAGATACCGTTTTATAAAATTTGACGATTGGAAAAGTTGGATCAATTAGAAGATTTGTCTTTGTGGCTTTTGTACGATAAGTTTTGACCTCATGGGGCACGGAGGTTTGAAAGCTTAATTTTTTGAGAGTTTTTACTGAAAACGAATAAAGGCTATCGGATCTCTCCAATAGCCTTTAATGTGCTGTCTTTATAACTTTTTATTCTTCTGTTCTTGTGTTGGTTCCGTCTACAGGAAGTCTTTTGTCCCTATTGGCTACATCCCAAGCGGTATAGAAAATCAACCTTGCTCTCTTTTCCATTAGCTCGAATTCTATTTTGTCCACCGTATCAGTTACTTGGTGGTAGTCATCGTGAACTCCGTTGAAGAAGAAAGCCACCGGGATATTGTGTTTAGCAAAATTGTAGTGGTCAGACCTGTAATAGAATCTGTTTGGGTCATCCTCGGCATCATATCTATAGTCCAAGATTAGATCAGAGTAAGTGATGTTGTTGTATTCCAGGATTTTTTTCAAATCCGTAGAAAGCATTTCTGAACCGATCACATAGACAAAATCCGTGTTTTCAGCATCTTGGTATTCGTAGTCAATTCTACCTACCATGTCGATGTTGAAATTCACTACCGTATTCTCCAACGGGAAAATTGGATAGTCTGAGTAATATTCAGATCCCAAAAGTCCTTTTTCTTCACCTGTGACATTTAGAAAAAGGATGGATCTTCTTGGTTTGATTCCGTCTTTTGCTGCTGCAGCAAATGCCTCGGCGATTTCAGTGACAGATACAGTTCCTGATCCATCATCATCAGCGCCATTGAATACCTCACCGGTGCTGCTCACACCCACGTGGTCGTAGTGGGAGGAAATAACGAGCAATTCGTCTTTTTTGTCGGTTCCTTCCAAGTATCCCAATACATTAGAACTTTCAATTTCTTCAATTGTCTTTTCGATATGGTAAGAAGCTTTTTGAGACTTGACAGTTTCAGGACTTGATTTTGCAGCTTCCTTCAAGTCTTCCACCGGAGTAGCAAACAACTCCGCCATTTTATCAGAGCTTACCATAAAAACAGGCTTTTGCTCAGTTGGCTTGGCGAAGCCAACTCTTCCCTTTCCGACTAAGCTCTTATAGCGGTTCGCAATACGGTCAAAGTTTGCCTGACCTTCCATACTAACCAATACGATACCGGTAGCACCTGCATCCATTACCTTGGTAAGAAGATCATTGGACCTTACACCTACAGCCCATATCCCTACCAATTTGCCTTTAACGTCAACTTTTGCAAGATTTTCGTCAGAGACCAAACCCAGAAAAACGAGATCGGTTTTTGCTGTCTTCTTCATGTCTCCATCCCCGATGAAAACGAAGTCTTCATTGTTGACAAGTTTGTTTTTACCTACTTTCAGGGAAACTTCGCCAAAAGAGGAGCTCACCAATTCAACAGGCTGCAGATAGCTTCCCTCTACAGGTCCGGCCAGTCCAATCTTTTTGTAAAAATCCGCAAGATAATTTGCAGCTACTTTTTGTTCTTCAGATCCTGTGTCTCTACCTTTCATTTCGTCAGAAGCTAGATAAGTGAGGCGCTCTTTCAGGTCTCCTGCGGTGATGGTGTTGGCATACTTCACCTGTACAGGTTGCTGCGCCAACGACGGCAGTGCAAGACCCAAAGCCATTGCACCCGTCAATAACAGACTTTTATTCATGTGTTTATAATTTGTTTTTTTAAGGTCACACGGAATCTCGCATATGGGATAATCATCCCTCTGTGTGTGCCCGTAGATACGGGATCATGCTCGATTTCATCAGTTTATAGTTAGGTTTTTTTTGATTCAGAAAGGAATCGCCTTAGCAGGGCCCTGTTAATCAATAGCGTAAACTGCGGCGGATTTCATCCAGTTTGTATTTTGTGGTGCTAAACTAGAGAATTTTTCTGCCCCACAATAAACCTTCAATATAATTTGAAGCGGCATATGGGAAATAAAGGAGTTCTTGAAAGCAATATCTTTCAATAAATTGTACCTTTGCACCTTGAAAATTCAGCCTATTTCAAACCCAAATAGTTCATCGTCTTAACGTTCTTATATGAAGATCAATCTTTCTAATGCTGTCAAGTTTGAGAGCAGACACAATGGCCCGACAGATGCAGAGATCACAGCTATGCTGGAGAAAATCGGAGCCTCATCTTTAGAGGAATTAATAAACCAAACTGTACCGAAATCCATCCAATTGGAACGCCCGTTGGATTTGCCTGCCGCAAAGCTTGAGTCGGACTTTTTGAAGGATTTCAAAAAACTTGCTTCTAAAAACAAAGTATTCAAGTCTTTCATAGGCTTGGGGTATTATGACACATTGGTGCCGGGAGTGATTTTGAGAAATGTGCTGGAGAATCCTGGATGGTATACCGCATACACTCCATATCAGGCAGAAATCGCCCAAGGTAGATTGGAAGCTCTGATCAATTTTCAGACTGTGGTGATGGAGTTGACAGGGATGGAACTTGCCAATGCTTCTCTTCTAGATGAAGGAACTGCTGCTGCAGAGGCGATGAACATGCTTTTTGCGGTGAAACCAAGAGAGAAAAAGAATGCTACAAAATTCTTTGTGGACGAAAAGGTTTTTCCTCAAACCAAGGCCGTATTGGAGACCAGAGCTGAGCCAGTGGGTATTGACTTGGTTTTTGGATCCATTGATTCCTTGGACTTGACAGACGAAAATCTATTCGGGGTTTTATTCCAATATCCGGATGCGGACGGTGAAGTGAGGGATTACTCTGCTATTGTTGCTGCCGCCAAGGAGAACAATGTGACGACTGCTTTTGCCGCAGACCTGTTGGCTTTGACACTTTTGACCGCTCCGGGAGAAATGGGAGCAGATGTGGTGGTTGGTTCGTCTCAGCGTTTTGGTGTGCCTATGGGCTATGGAGGGCCGCATGCCGGTTTCTTTGCTACCAAGGAAGCTTATAAGCGTCAGATCCCCGGGCGAATCATCGGAGTTTCTCAGGATCGTGAGGGCAACAAAGCCTACAGAATGGCTTTGCAGACACGTGAGCAGCATATCAAGAGAGAAAAGGCAACCTCAAATATCTGTACAGCACAGGTGCTTCTAGCTGTAATGGCCAGTTTCTACGCAGTCTATCACGGTCCAAAAGGACTGAAAAATATTGCGCTTAGAACTCATGGATTGACAAAACTTACAGCTAAAGCACTGGAGCAACTTGGGTATGAGGTGACATCAAAGAATTATTTTGACACGATAAAAGTAGGGATCGAAGCGAAATCGCTCACTACAATCCAGTCCTTGGCTTTGTCTTCGGAAATGAATTTCCGATACGAATACGATACTGTTTTCTTGACTTTTGATGAGGCTAAAACGTTGAAAGATGTAGCTTCTGTGGTGAAGGTCTTTGCAAAAGTGAAGGGAGTGGAAGCTCCGAATTTGTCCGCTTTGGCTTCGGATATTAACCTGGAGTTGCCGGAAGCATTGGTAAGGCAGTCAGAGTACCTGACTCATCCTGTATTCAATAATTTCCAAAGTGAACATGAAATGCTTCGCTACATCAAGCGTCTTGAGAACAAGGATTTGTCCTTGGTACACTCCATGATTTCGCTTGGTTCATGTACGATGAAACTGAATGCGACAGCCGAAATGATCCCTGTGACTTGGCCGGAATTCGGACAGATGCACCCATTTGCTCCGACCGATCAGACGGCAGGATACCAGGAGCTTTTTGCAAATTTGAGACACTGGCTTAATGAAATCACCGGTTTTGCTGATACATCTCTTCAGCCAAACTCCGGTGCGCAGGGTGAGTTTGCCGGATTGATGGTAATCCGTGCCTATCACCAGAGCAGAGGAGATCATCATAGAAATGTAGCATTAATTCCTACATCCGCTCACGGTACAAATCCTGCCTCTGCCGTGATGGCCGGGATGAAAGTCGTTTTGGTGAAATGTGATGAGAAAGGAAATATCGATATCGAAGATTTGAGAGCAAAAGCTACGGCACATTCAACTGATTTGTCAGCACTTCTAGTTACCTATCCTTCAACACACGGAGTATTTGAAGTAGCAATCCAAGAAATCTGTGAGATCATTCACGAAAATGGTGGGCAAGTTTACATGGATGGGGCCAATATGAATGCTCAGGTAGGATTGACTAGCCCAGGGAGAATTGGAGCTGACGTTTGCCACCTGAACCTTCACAAGACCTTCTGTATTCCCCACGGTGGTGGTGGACCCGGCATGGGGCCTATTTGTGTCGCAAGTCATTTGGCACCATTCCTTCCGGGTAATCCCGTGGTAAAAGCCGGTGGTGAGCTGGCGGTGTCGTCCATCTCGGCTGCACCTTATGGAAGTGCAAGTATTTTGCCTATCTCTTATGCCTACATTGCGATGATGGGTGGAGATGGTTTGAAGAATGCTACCAAGATGGCAATCCTAAATGCCAATTATATTAAGGAAAGACTGAAAGATTATTTTCCGATTCTATATACGGGCACGCAGGGAAGAGCAGCGCATGAGATGATTGTGGATTGCCGTGCGTTCAAAGAAGTGGGAGTGGAAGTAGAGGATATCGCTAAGCGATTGATGGATTATGGCTACCATGCGCCTACGGTTTCTTTCCCTGTAGCAGGCACGTTGATGATCGAGCCTACGGAGTCTGAGACCAAGGCTGAGCTGGACAAATTCTGTGATGCATTACTTTCTATCCGTGCAGAAATCCGGGAAATCGAAGACGGAATAGCTGATAAGGTGGAAAATGTATTGAAAAATGCACCGCACACTGCGATGATGGCTCTTACCGACAATTGGGAATTGCCATATTCCAGAGAAAAAGCGGTTTACCCACTTAGCTACGTGAAAGAAAATAAATTCTGGCCAAGTGTACGTAGAATTGACTCGGCGTTCGGAGACAGAAACTTGATCTGTAGCTGTATTCCTGTGGAGGATTATGCTAGCGAAGAAGCTTAATTCTGCTTTTAATAAAAATGGCTGCCGATTGGCAGCCATTTTATTTTTTTTAACCGCAAAGACCACAAAGGAAGCACAGTTTTTGGAATTTCTTCTTGTTAGGCTTAGCGAATTGAAGCCTTTCACTTAAATGCGATAGGCTAATTTTTTAGAGCATGGGAATTCTCAGCTGTCCTGCTTCTCCAGAAGCTGGACTTTTAGTTAAAGAATCGGAATTCCATTCTCTTGTGAAAGCTGGATTTCCAATCCACCGATTTTTGAGGCTACAGAATTATAAATGAAGCACCCAGTGCTCCTACGATAAAGCCCATAATTCCATTAATGACTAGACGTTTACATGTCTTTCTGCATGATATGAGGATCGAACCAAAGGTCCGGATTCCACATATTTTAATCCCCTTGCCAGCCCCTCTTCTCTGTATTCCGCAAAAAGGTCAGGATGTATAAATTCGGCCACTTCGATATGCATTTTGGTAGGTTGAAGGTATTGGCCTAGGGTAAGAATGTCACAGCCATGGGCTGCCAAGTCATCCATAGCCTTGAAGACCTCTTCCTTTTTCTCTCCCAAACCTAGCATAATTCCCGTTTTGGTTCTCTTTCCAAATTCCTTTGTCAATTTAGTCTGCTCAAGGGATCGGGCATATTTAGCTTGAGGGCGAACTCTGCGGTAGAGACTTTCCACGGTTTCCATGTTGTGGGAAACTACTTCCTGGCCTCCACTGATCATCCTATAGAGGGCATCCCAATTAGATTTTACATCGGGGATAAGAGTTTCTATAGTAGTGGCAGGAGAGAGTTCTTTGGTCTGAATCACTGTTTGATACCAGATTTCAGCGCCTTTGTCTTTCAGCTCATCTCTGTTTACTGAGGTCAGCACAGCATGCTTTACACCCATGAGTTTGATCGCTTCGGCTACTCTTCTAGGCTCATCAGTATCGTACTCAGGCGGTCTGCCTGTCGCCACAGCGCAAAATGAACAAGAGCGTGTACATACATTTCCTAAAATCATAAAGGTGGCGGTACCGGCTCCCCAGCATTCGCCCATATTTGGGCAATTGCCGCTTTCGCAAATGGTGTGAAGCTTATGCTCATCTACCAGCTTGCGGACTTTGGCATATTCTTTCCCCACGGGAAGTTTCACCCTAAGCCAATCCGGCTTTTTTCTTCGGGTGGCTTCTTCGGAAATTACAGGTAATTCGATCATTGATTTCTGATTTGATGCAAAGGTAAGTCAGTAGAGCACAAAACCCAAGCTGACCTATTTTCTGAACCCGTAGAAGAAGGTAAAGTAAGCCGATTGGAACAGTTGCCTGTTTTCTGTAGTGGGGATCAGCGGGATTTCTTTGGTAAAACCTTCGAGCATGTATCCAAGTTCCAATCCTGTCGCATTTGAGCGAAAAACCCCAAATTCAAAAGATATTGCCGCTTTCACATTACCCCCAAATGCAAACTCGGATTGGCCGATGCCCTCGAAAAGCCGGCCTGTTCCTAAAATGTTTCCAGGGGCTCGATGTATCTCAGAATCATATTGTTCGCGTACAGTTTCTACCCTATTCAGTGCATATTCTATGTAATAAGGAGCGATTAATCCAAATGATGGCCCCACGGCCGCCAGGGCAGATACTTGGACGCCTTGATTGGGAGCTTTCTTGAAAAGAATTACTTCGCGACCATATTGGGGTCTGATCGAATAGAGGTAGTTAGACTTGCCGAAAATATAACTGTTGCCCAGCACGGTGTTATATCGGGTCTCCTTCGGGTTTTTGACATTGGAAAATTCCACAGCCACAAAACTAAACTGAGTGTCGTCAATCCGTGTTCCGGCTTTGAAAACAAAGCCACCGATTAATCCTCCATTCGTGTTTTTGTTAATGCCAAACATATATTCCTTATCGTATTCATAATTGCCGATATCATCTCTTTGGGCAAAAGATTCAATGGAAAAGGAAAGGAATAGAATCGGTAAAATGAATTTCAGCTTGTTCATTCGAGTTGGTCGAAAATATAGCCCTATTTTTGGGTGTTGGTATTTTAACTGATTTTAAAAATAAGAGTTTATGTCCACTATAAAAAGTTCATATTTAGGGAATTTGAGAACGGAATCAGAACACCTGCAATCAGGTGTGAAAATTCTCACCGATGCTCCTGTAGATAATAATGGAAAGGGAGAAGCTTTTTCTCCGACTGATTTGGTCGCTAGTGCTTTAGGAAGCTGTATGGTGACTATTATGGGAATTGTGGCTAACAGAGATTCTGTTTCCTTGGAAGGTTTGACGTGGGATGTGACCAAAGTAATGCAGGCCTCACCCCGAAAAATAAGTGAAATCATTGTTGATTTCCATTGGGGAAATCCCGTTAATGATGCTGCGATGATCCAAAAATTGAAGAATGCAGCCAAAACCTGCCCTGTTGCCTTAAGCTTGGATCCGGAAATTAAGCAGACCTTGAAGTTCGATTTCTAGGCAAATATTTAGCCTGAATAAACTTCCTTCTACAAGTGAGTGACGAAAGTGACCTAAGATTTGTTGAACTCTTAAAATGAGGATACATCGGTCTTTGGCCTCCCTTCTTCAAGCCTCCAAGCTAAAGAAATTGAAGTTACGGGCATTATTGAGGACAAGTATAAAAGTATATAAACCCATCTATTATGAGCTATTTGTTTGAATCTTTTGAAGGTTGGAAAAGCTATTGTGGAGAGAAGAATATGTCACTGCCTGAGTCGGTGATCGAATACGAAGTCGATCAGAAAAACGGAACAGGGGATAAGATCAAAGCTGGGCTTCTTCAGGCTTATGCTGTCATGAAGGATGCGGTGAAAACCGGTCTGGAGGAAGAGATGATCTCTCGCTCCGGAATGATCAACAATGGGGCAAAGAAAGTTTACAATCATCCATTAGCAGTACTTTCTCCAGAGTTTCAGAAGTTGATCTCTAGGGCTTTGGCAGCCAAGGAAGTCAATTCATGCATGGGAAGAGTGGTCGCTGCCCCTACGGCCGGTGCAAGTGGGATTCTTCCCGGGACGCTGGTCACCCTTCAGGAAATCCATGGATTAAGTGATGAGCAAATTGTCGAAGGACTTTTGGTAGGAGCCGGGATTGCTTTGATTATCGAAGAAAAGGCAAGCTTGGCAGGAGCTGTGGGCGGTTGCCAAGCAGAGACCGGTTCCGCTGCCGCGATGGCTTCCGGAGCGATAGTGTATTGCTTGGGTGGAAATACAGATCAAATATTCAATGCAGTCGCCGTCACTATTCAGTGTATGCTGGGATTGGTTTGTGATCCTGTGGCAGGATTGGTAGAAGTGCCCTGTGTTGTAAGGAATGCAAGTGCAGCAGCCATTGCATTCAGTTCGGCCCAGATAGCTTTGGCCAATGTAAGTGCGGTAATTCCCGTGGACGAATGCGTGGAGGCAATGGGAGAAGTAGGAGCCTCAATGGAAAGCAGGTATAAGGAAACAGCGATGGGAGGATTGGCTGCGACATTGACAGGGCAGGCTATTGCCGAGCGGGTGTTGATAAAAGATATTGAGATCTTACCCGACGATGAATTAAAGGAATAGGTTTTTCAGAAAAGGTACTGCTAGAAGTTGATCAATACTTAAACTGAGCACTACAGCCCAAAGGCATGCACTCCAAAACATGTGTAAATAAATATGTCTCTTTTTGACACCAAAAGACACCATGATTAGTGTCCCGCCGATCGGTGTGAGTAAAAGTGGTGTAAAAAAAGCAATTCCAATTTCCCCATATTTTCTCCAGAGGTGGACAATTCTTCTATTCTTCTTGGAGAAAACAAGCTTTGGTTTCCTTTGGAAACTCCCTTCAAAGAGTGCCTTGATTTTTGTCCCCAGCAATGTGAAAATGATTACACTGGTCATCATTCCTGCGACAGTTACCAACGCAGTACCCAAAACACTGTAGCCGGCAGCAGAGCCTAATACAGGACCCGCTATAAATTTAAACCAACACAAGAAATAGATTCCCAAGAAGGTCAGGATTTCTTCCATTACAGTAGGAAATACAAATAGGCAAGATAGCTTGCTAAAAGCAGTGAGCCTTCAACTTTTGAAATGCGCATCTTCGCACGCATTAAAACGAATAAGAGAAGCGTAATTCCCAGCATCCATAAGAAATCAGAATCGATGAATGCCTGCGATACGCCAATTGGCTTAATGATCGCAGTAAGGCCAATTATGGACAGAATATTCATGATGTTGCTACCAAGAATATTGCCTAATGCCAAGTCCGTTCGTTTGGACAATGCTGCTATAATCGAGGTGATAAGCTCGGGCAAGCTTGTGCCGATGGCGATGATGGTCACTCCGATTATCCGTTCTGATACTCCGAACTCTCTGGAGATTTTCACGGCGTTATTCACTAATAGTTCGGATCCAAAGTATAAGCCTACTACTCCACCTAAAAATAGGCCAATGGATGCAAACCAAGAGTAGTTTTTCACCTGCTCGATTTCTTCTTCTACTTCTGTGTTGTCGATTAAGTCCGCATTTGGACCTTTGAAGAGATAGACATTGAAGGCTATAAACAATCCGAACAAGAAGATACCTTCCCAGAGCTCAATAAACCCATTGTAGCTTAATGCATAGAAAAGGATCGAGACCAATAAAGTGACCAGATAATCTACTCTGATATGACTTTTCTTAATCAAGATTGGATAGAATAATCCGCTTATCCCGAGAACAAGTCCAAGGTTGGCAATATTGGAACCAACTACATTTCCAATAGAAATATCGCTATTTCCCTTGAGTGCGGCATTTACACTGACCAGCAGCTCAGGTGCAGAGGTGCCGAATGCGACTACGGTCATCCCAATCAGTCCGGCACTCATGCCTAACTTTACCGCCATGGCGGAAGCACCGTCTACTAATATTTTTCCTCCATAGAGGAGAATGATCAAACCAAGAAATAAGAGGAAATAGGGAAGCATGTACTAATTAAAGTTTTGGACCAAAAGCAAGATCTCCTGCATCGCCCAGTCCGGGGACAATGTAGGATTGGTGATTTAATTTTTCATCAATTGCTCCCAGCCAGAGGGAATAGGAACACCTGCTGTTTTCTTTGAGGTATTGGATGCCCTCAGGTGCTGCAATGACTGCGGCTATGTGGATATGTTTGGGAGTGCCGTGGGACAGTATAGTTTGTATGGCCTCTATCAGTGATTTGCCAGTTGCAAGCATAGGATCAGCAAGGATGATAATTCTCCCTTCTACTGTGGGACTGGCATGATATCCAAGTTGAACCGTGATTTCTCCCGGTTGACTCTCATCTCTAAAAGCGCCGATAAACCCACTGTCAGCCTGATCAAAATAATTCAAAAATCCATTGTAAAAAGGTAAAGAGGCTCTCATCACTGAGATAATTACAGGTTGTTCTACCGGGGCTAATGCGAAAGTGGGGGTAAGCGGAGTTTCAATTTTCTCAGAAACGTATTCAAAAGATTTTGAGATTTCATAGGCCATTATTTCGCCCATGCGCTCCAAATTTCTACGGAAGCGCATCCGGTCATGTTGAATACTTACATCCCGCATTTCCCGAAGGAAATGATTTGCTATAGATGATGTGTCAGAAAGAACAAACATAGTGCGAAGATAAAATAAAAACCCGGCTCTTTGGAGCTGGGTTTTTGATAAGGTTGAACAAGTTTTTATTACTCTTCAGGTTTCGGCTTCTCTTTGGCTTGGGGCGGCTCTTTTAAGTCATCTCCCTTCAAGTATGTAGGCAGATTCAAGCCCGCCATGTTGAATAATTCATTTAATGGTGGAACTGTCTTCATCATTCCAGAGACAAAATTGGCTGTGGAGCCGTTTCCGTTTTCACCTTGTCCCGAATCCCAAACCGTGATTTTATCAATCTTAATATTTTTCACTGCTTCCACTTGGGTTTTTACCAGTTCAGGCAGTTTCTCAATCAGTAGCAATTGGAATGCTTTGGTAGGATCTCCCCCCGCAGCACTTACAACCTCCCGGTAGCCTTCTGCTTGTTTCGTCAATATTTCAAAGAGCCCTTTTGCTTCGGCTTCCATCTTAGCATAGATCGCATCAGCTTCACCTTTTGCATGCTCTCTGATTCGCTCAGCCTCTGCTTGTGCATCTATGATTGCCCGTTGTTTGGCTATTTCTGCCGGAATGACAATGTTGGCATTTTGCGTGGAGCGTTCTCTTTCTGCCCTGGCTGTTTCTGCTTTTTGCTCCGCTAGGTAGGCTTCCTCTAGAGCCTTTGCACTTTGCACTTTTTCCGAGGCAAGTGCAATCCTCAAAGCCTCTGCCTCTTTTTCCCTTCGCTGTGCATCGGATTGGGCAATGGAGATTTTGGCTTCGTTTTCCCCTTTGATCGCAATGGCATTCGCCTCCGATGTTTTTACACGGGTGTCTCGTTGCGCTTCGGCTTTACCGATACTTTCGTCTTTTGCAGCCTCAGCTATACTGACTTCCCGGTTTTTATTGGTAATCGCGATTTTCACATCACGGTCACGCTGGGTGTCAGCAATCTGAACGTCTTTTTCACGATCTGCAAGAGCTTTTCCGGTTTCACCGATTTTCTCTTGCTCAGCTACTGAGATTTTTGCTTCGTTGATTGCTTTTGCGGCAGCTTCTTTTCCCAGAGCCTCGATGTATCCCGATTCGTCTTTGATATCCGTTACGTTGACGTTTATCAGTTTCAAGCCGATTTTCTTCAGCTCGCTGTCCACATTCTTGGAGATACTTTCTAGAAATTTATCTCTGTCAGAGTTAATTTCTTCAATGGTCATTGTCGCAATCACCAAACGTAACTGACCAAAAAGAATATCTTTTGAAAGCTCTTGGATTTGCTCATGTGCTAGACCCAATAGACGCTCGGCAGCTGTATTCATCGTGTCTGTGTCAGTAGAAATAGCAATAGTGAATCTACAGGGAACGTCCACCCGGATATTCTGACGGCTTAGTGCATTGGTCAGATTAGCTTCAATGGAAATCGGTTTCAAGTCCAGATAAGCATAATCCTGAATTACCGGCCAGATGAAAGCTCCACCGCCATGTATACATCTGGCGGAAGTGCCTCCTGTTTTCCCATAGACGACAAGTATTTTGTCAGAAGGACAGCGTTTGTAACGGGAGACGAGTGCCAAAATAGTCACGAAGACAACAACTGTCGCGACAACAATAAGAATTAATGGATCCATAAAAGAATTGATTTAAAGCTTTTCTACGATGAGGATATTGCCACTTTCTACCCGCATGATTCTAACGGTGGCATTGGTTTCTATTTTATCTTGTTCAGTCATAGCATCAAGTTCACGCACCGAACCATTCAGGCTTACCATAATTTTTCCTTTGCCCTGCATGTTGCCGGGAATGGCTAGATAAACGTTGGCAATTTTATTCAGCGTTTTTTCCAAACGAAAAGTGTTGTCTTCTCCTAGCTTTTGAATTTGCCTAATTATTAGAAAAAAGGAATAAACAAAAGCAAATCCTATTGTCAAACTGATTAGCAGAAGTAGGGGGTAATTTGGGATTATCGCATAAAAAGAAATCCCTGCCCAGCTAAATCCGAGCAAGAAATTGATCAGGTTTCGCAAGGAGAAAAGCTGGAATGGAGCTTCTGCACCATCCAAATCCCCATCAAAGTCAGCCTCAATGCCGTCAGAGCCTCCTGATCCTACAAATGTCAAGATCGTCTGGAGTATGAAAACCAATGAAATAGGTATAGCGATATACCAAAACAGTTTGAGTTGAGGATCTAATCCCTCTAAAAATTCCATGTCAATATAAGTTATAGCCACCTTAGCTAGGCTCAAAATATCAAAAAATATCTAATTACTGACTTTCTATTTTGGAATAAATTTGATGGATTCAGAAGCATATGGCTTAACTGTCGATTGTACCATGCATTTGACTAATCAAAATGTATAGGTAGAAGTAAAAAAAATCCTGGAAATTAAGCTTCCGGGATTTCAGCTTGCTCAGCATTCAGATTGAATTGTTTTTTCAAGTTTGCCGATATCAAACCCTTTTTCGGCAATACCTTCCAGAAGTTTTTCGTAGAGCGTATCATCTATCTCAGGTGTTCTGGATAGGATCCAGAGATAGTTGTGATTGGGATGTCCGACCACAGCATAAGAGTAATCTTTGGCTAAGTCTATGATCCAGTATTTTCCCTTCAATGGCCAAAAGAACTGCACTTTTAGCTTGGCATTGCCTGAGCCATCCTCTACAAAGGCCTTTGCGGTGGAAATTTTTGTTTTCCCTTCGGGTAGATTACAGCTGTTTATCACGGTTATGGTGCCGTCTTCATTCGCTGAATAGTTCGCTTTGGTGCACGTGCATTCTTTTTGAAAAGACTGGGGAAACGAAGCGATCTCATACCAGTCTCCAGCGTATTTTTCAAGGTCTACGTAAGGAACAGTTTCCAGATCCTGTTCTTTGTTTTTTTTGACAGAAGCATGATTCCTGCTGCTGCCAAAAGTGGCATTGCCAAGGCAAATTTTTCGGGATAGGTCAAGGTTCTCATATTGGCTGGTTTACTTAGGTTTAAATGGAGCTGTTTCTCTATTTTGATAGCCATGATAACTTATGGCTGCGAAGAGAACCACAGCGCCGATAAGTGCTGCCCATTGGATTGACGGAATGCTCTCCCAGTGCCTTATTGCAATGGCGACTAAGGCCCACACCCCCACAGATGCAAATTCCCGAAGATTTCGACTTATAATCATAAAGAGATTGAGAAGTACAGCGACAGTAATCATTAGTATTGTCCAAGTAATTTCTGATATGCCGCCATCCCAACCTACCTTCGCCAGGTACGCTGATATATTTGCGATAGTAGCCACCGCTATCCAACCACTGTAAAGTGCAATTGGCCACCATAGCCAAAAAATAATGGGACGTGGAGCATCCCATCGTTCCATATTCGTGTTCAGAATTGTAATAATCAGACAAGTTAAAATTCCACACATAATAACGATGCTCATCCCCGTGAATTCCATAAGCCACATGTAAATCCAGAGCCCATTGCCAATATTGGCCATGATCAAGTAAGGACCGATCTGTGAAAGAAAATCAGAATCCTTGATTGAACTGAATGCTCTCGAAATAAAGAAGCTTGCTTGGGCTAAAAGAGCTAAAAAGATTAATCCCCAGATCGAAAATGCGTATCCCGCCGGTGTAAATAGGTTTGCGTATTTCTCGCTTAGGGAACTCATAGTGTTTCCATTTAAGCCCTTGGCATTTACCCAATAGTTCCAAAAGATGACTAGTAATAATACCGTCATATTCAGGATGGAGTATATTTTATGTGATTTCTTCATTTCTTCAATCCTCCAAAGGCTTGAGTTGCTGTAGTAGGGTAGGGATAAGTTCGGTTACCGTGGGATGGGTCTGGACGGAATTCATCAGCTTTTTATAGCTCAAGTTTCCATACATGGCGGTTAAGAACGTCCCGATGATTTCATCCCCTCCAGTCCCCAAAACTGCTGCTCCGAGGATTTGTTCGGAATCCGCATCTACGATGACTTCCATTTTTCCCTGAGTTTCCCCTTTTTCCTTTGCTCTGGAAATTTTGCTCATGGGCATGCTGGCAAAAAGAAGTTTCTTACCCGTCTCTCTCGCTTGTTTGAGCGTCATGCCTGCTCTTCCCAGCGGAGGATCGGTATATAAAGCGTAATTTGTGATCCGGTCATTCAGCGTTCTTTCTTTTGCCCCGAAAAGCTGATCTTGTATTATCTCAAAGTCATTATAAGAGGTGTGTGTAAAGGCACCTTTTCCATTGCAGTCTCCCAGAGCGTAAATTCCTGCTATATTGGCCTCAAGTCTTTCATTTACTTCGAAATAACCCTTGTCGTTTAGTTGAAGCCCCGCATTTTCCGGTTTGAGCAAATCTGAATTAGGCAATCTTCCGGTAGCGATCAGCAGATGAGAACCATTGATCTCTTTGTCTTTTCCGTCTTGGCGGAAAGCCACTCCAATTTTCCCTGATTTTTTGGCTTTTCCTTTAAGGCATTTGGCTCTGCAGATAACCTTTATCCCTTCATTTTCCAGTATTTCTCTGACAGCTTCCGAAGTGTGTTCATCCTCTTTCGAGATAAGCGTTTTGCCCATTTCCAATACAGTGACTTTTGACCCTAGCCGTCGGAAAATCTGAGCGAACTCTAGTCCAATGTAACTTCCCCCAACTATGAGCAGATGATCAGGAATCTTGTCGAGCTGAAGAATAGAGGTGTTTGTGAGGTAATTGACATCCTCAAAACCTTCCGGGATTCTTGCTCTTGCACCTACATTCAGGAAGATTTTGTAAGACTTTAGTGTTCGTGACCCTACTTTTATTCTAGTCTTATCAATAAAAGTAGCAGTGCCACGGATCATGGAGATTTGAGGTGAATCGTTTAATGATTTCCGTATCCCGATTCTGGAATCGTTGACCAGTTTGTCTTTTCTTTTTTTAATTGCTTTAAGATTGATTTTGGGCGATTTGGGAACTTCGATTCCCAATTTATCAGCAGTTGAAATAACCCATGCTGCTCTGGCACTTGCTACATAGGCCTTAGTTGGGGTGCACCCAGTGTTGACGCAGGTTCCTCCCAATGCTGCTTTTTCTACCAGCGCAACCTTCCATTTTTCTTTGGCTAGTGCCAACGCAAGAGGATTACCGGCTTGTCCGGATCCGATAATGATGGCGTCAAAAGTTTCTACTCTGTCCTCAATCATAAAAAAAGTTTGTGAGTGAATTTCGTTTTTCTAAAAGGTACAAACAGAAAGCCAAATACAAAAAAAAGGAGCCTGATAATCAGATTCCTTCTCTAAGTATTCACCTAATTGTAGGTTTAAATCATCTGCTTTCCTTTTAAAGGTCATAACCTGTCCTGAACTCCATTCGGGAGATTGATAATCATTGCTCCGTGTAATGGTATAGTCATGCTCGATCTCTTGTGCCTATCCAGTTCTTTACGTTTCCATGAAACTCATTAATTGCTTTGGTATGAAAGTAGGGATAAATGATTTTGTCTCTAAACCACGATCCACTGCGATACAATGTCTTATGTGTAACCTCGGTTTTTCCATTAGAAAGCGATTTGAAGCGGATGAATTGGGAGCCTTCAGATTTGGAGTTTTCCAGATAACAGATTCGAATTAGTCCTTTCGTCTTGTCGACTTCCATCACTTCATGACCTACTTGAAGTTTAATGGTGCCATTGAATACATGAAGATTTAAAATAAGTACCTGTCCTTCGCCCATGCCTCCTGTATAAATTTGGCCAGGAAAGACTTCTTCACCCGTTTGTCTTGTATAGAGCTGATGAAAATGGATCATTCGACCACTCCATGCTTGTTCAGGAGAAATATTGACATAGCCATCCCAGACGTTGTCGAAATCTTCTTCATAAAGGTAAGTTTCCAGATGTTCGTGATAATCAGGGTCTGCATCTTGGTAGCATATGGAGCTTAGTTTTGAGAAATCAAATTCCGGGATACCGTTCTTTCTGTTGATATTTTCTTGCATGGATAATAAAGATTCGCTTATGCGAAATGGGCTTTAACCTGCATTATGCATTAGCATTTCTATCGCGTTCTAAAATTACTTTAAAATCAGGAGCATCGCTGCAGTTTTCGACTTCACCATAGCGGTGCCATGCTTCAGTTTCCAAACATCCTGATTTTCTTGCAATTTTAGCCCTCAACGAAGACTAATGCAAAATCAGGATTTAAAGAAAGCAAAAGTGAGACTATTCCCCAACCTTAGGACGATGGGGGAAGTACATTGGGTTGAATGCCAAGGGGGTTAAACTTTTTTCATTTTGCTTTCCGGATGGATAAAACAAGAAAGAGGAGCCTTTTACAGCTCCTCTTTGATTAAAAGACTCTTTTTTCAAGATGCTCTTCCAGATCGACTTTGTCAATTCCTTTTGACATCCAATCCGGTGCTTCGGATCCCTTTAGATGATGGTCAAAAAATTCCATCATTCTGACGGAATAATCTTTTCGGTTTTCGAGCTTGCCCAGACCATGGTTTTCTCCTTTGTACTGAACTAGGATCACAGGCTTTTTCAATCGCCTTAATGCGGAATAATACTCAATTCCCTGAGTAAAGTCTACCGCCCCGTCTTTATCATTGTGGAGCATCAACAGCGGAGTGTTAACATTCTTCACATGATATACAGGGCTGTTTCTTTCGTATGCCTCCCAGTCTTCCCACGGACCTCCAGTGAACCTGCCCTGAGACGCTTCGAAAATAGACATATTTCCTCCACCCGAATTCCAGTAAATCAAGTCGTACATTGAGATCATATTGGTCAGGGGCGCACCTGCTGCTGCTGCTTTGAACATGTCCGTCTGGGTGATCAGGAATGATGTCTGATACCCGCCCCAAGAGTGTCCGTGGATTCCGATGTTGTCTTCATCGATTACTCCTGTTTCAATAGCTGCCTTCACACCCGGGATTACACACCATACTGCGGACATACCAGGATCATTCATGGTATAGACGATGTCCGGAATAAATACAGCAAATCCGTTGCTCGTATATATGTTCGGGTTCCAGCCTGTTCCGCTAAAGCTGGGGTTTGTCCAGTTATGACGGGTTTGGGAGAGCTTTTCGTAATAATAAACTACTGTCGGGTATTTTTTTCCTTCTACATAATTGGCAGGAAGAAATAGGGCACCTTGAAGTGTATCTCCCTTGTCAGATACATAATCAACCAATCTTGTCCCTGAAGACCACGCATATTTCCCCGCATCAGGGGCATTATTGGTTACTTTGGAAGGGGAAGAAAGAGAAGCATCTGCTACATAGATCTGGTCAGGTTCATTGAATTTTTCTTGGGTAAAGAAATAAACTTCAGCATTCTCTGCTTTTTTCAGAGAGCCAATACTGGCATCTTCCCAGATTACTAATTTTGCACCAGGTTCCAATCCCTTCTTAGAAGAATTGATTACAGCAATCCCACTTTTTTTAGTCCATTCCCCATAAGCTCGGATGTAAAGTGGCTTGCTAAGGTTTATGCCTTTTTCATCTGGATCAAGAGAAAAACGGTACTGGTATTTGATTTTTTCTGATCTCCCATTTTGAGTGAGATTTCTTGCTTTGGTCTTGCCTGTTACGGGCACTTGCCAAATATCCCATCCATCATTAAGCAGCACATATTCACTGTCACTGCTCCAGCCAAGTGCACCTTGCAGTGGTTTTTTCACATTGTGATCATCTTCCACATTTACAAAGGTGACAGGCAAATTTGCCGTTAGGTTCATTTCTGCGCCTGAGGCAATATCATAGCTGTAGTAGTGGCCATCGTGACCGTAAATCAACTTCGTGCCATCCGGAGAGCTGCGGGGATAGGAAGAATAACCCGGGAGATAAAAGTTAGTAAAAAGGGGCTTTTTCTCACCTGTTTTAAGGTCTACTATATAGAAATCACGATAATTCTGTCCATCCAGATTACTTTGCAATTCATAGGATTGATTGTCTGAGCCAATCGCATATTTCTCTTTTTCAAGAATACTCAGATCACGCATGGTGCTATCCTGAAGCTGAATATGCTTGCCTGCTGCGACATCATACATGGCATAAAAGCTGTAATTTTTATCCTGATTTTCCAGCACTTGCTGACGGGATTGAAGACGACTGTCATTCCAATGCCAGATAGTCATATCGGGTTTGTCTGCATCTTTATCTTTTGGACTTACTTTACCTGAATCCAGTTTCGAAAGTGCTTTCTTTAGGTCAGCAATGGAATTTAAAGAAGTGTCGGCCATGATTCTTTTCATCGCTTCAGACTCTGCAAGTTTTACCGAATCTTTGTCCAATTCTTTTTTTTCCTCTTCTTTTTTGGCTAAAACCAACGGGTGAATACCGTAGAAAAGCCTGGTCAAATCTTCTGACCACATCGGTCGGCGATTTGGGCTGATCGTATATTCTTTCGAAAATCCGACAGAATCTTTAATCGGATCATATACTGTCACTTGAGGGCTTGGCAGGTTTTTTACGCCAACCAATTTCCCCTGATCTTGCTTGTACTTTTTATCTTTGACCATTTTGAGCGCAGCGAAAGCATCACCTTTTTCTGTCCAATTGATGGATTTGTAGGCAGCTTTGTCAGAGTCTAGCACAGTTGTGCTGTTATTGGCCAGGTTCATTAGGTAAATGCCATTTCCGGATTGATTGGCTGCATCTACCGTATATGCCAAATAGTTTCCGCTTTTGTTGAAAGCAAACTCGGCTACATTTCCGAGATTCTGCGCCTTTTTTGTTTTGAGATGATAAATCAGGAGATCAGAGCCCTTAGCATCTCCGCCACCATCTTTGGTTAGATTGACTGCCAGATGAGTTGCAGCTTTTCCGTTAAAGGAGAAATTGCTTACGTTTTCAAAGGTTTTCTTATCTTCTTTATCGTCAGAGCCTAGTTTGATCAGCGTAACTTTGTCGTGAAGAGGCTTACCTTTGGATTTCTTATTGGCTTCTTTTTCTTTGAAAGTCGAATATTCTTTAAACGCAATCCACTTGCTGTCTTCGCTGAATTCGATGGAGGGGAAATTGGTAAAGCCTATTTTAAATGTTTTCGTAGAGTCAGGCTCGCCCACTTTTTGCAAAATTACTTCTCCATCAGCTTCCAACGCAATCATTCCATAGGCCACCCATTGACCGTCCGGAGAGATTTTGAAGGAAGAACTATTCATGTATTTCCAGGTAGGAATGTCTTTCCAAGTCATCGGCTTGGTAGCTTCGTCTTGGGCAATTGCTAGGTTACAAATCAGGCAAAAAAGCCAGAAAAAGGTAAAGAGTCTTTGCATAGTTATAGCTGTTTAAGTGTGTAAAATAAGTTTTTTTGAAACAAATTGGCTCTCCTGTTGGCCAATGTGGTTGTAATAGGGACGAAAAACTGAAAATGCAACAGATCAAAAGGAGAAAAGTCTCAGATCTTAGATCCAAGACTTTTTGTTACAGGTTAGATTTTGCGGTAAGGTAAACTGAGTTTCTGTTTAGGTATCACGGGGTTTTATAGACCATTTTTCCTCCGACCACAGTCATCGCTACTTTTGTGTCGAGAATTTCATCCTCGGGGATTTCCATGATATTTTTATCGAAAACAGTGAAATCCGCAGCTTTCCCAACTTCAATTGATCCTTTGAAGTCTTCATCAAATTCTGCAAATGCACCATCCAACGTATAGGCTTTCAACGCTTCTTCTCTAGTCATTTTCTGATCTCCTTCGTAGCCTCCTTCCGGTAACCCTTGCAAGGTTTTACGCGTCACAGAAGCATAAAAAGAAGGAATCGGATCTACAGGTTCGACTGGCGCATCTGTACCATTAGTGACCACCGCACCACTTTGCATCAATTTCTGCCATACATAGGCTCCATCGATGATCCTTTTTTCGCCCAATCTGTCAATCGCCCAAGGACGGTCCGAACTCAAATGAATAGCCTGCATAGCAGCAATCACTCCCAATTCACCGAATCTGGGAATGTCGTCTGGATGAATATGCTGGGCATGCTCGATGCGGAATCTCAGCTTTTTGGAATCCGGGCTGTTGGCAAATGCTGCTTCATATCTATCGAGAATTTCTTGGTTTGCCCGGTCACCGATGGCATGAGCACAAACTTGAAACCCTGTCGGGATGGCTTTTTCTGAAACCTCGGATACCACAGACATCGGCAATGTTTCGTGGCCCCGATGTCCAGGTCTATCTGAATAGTCTTCCAAAAGCCAGGCTCCTCTTGATCCCAAGGCACCGTCACAGTTGAGTTTGATCGAACGAACGGTAAGCATGTGATCTGCGGAATCGATCATCGGGCCTCTTTCATACCATTGCTCCAAAAGAGCAGGTTGAGTTCCTGTAAGCATCACATATTGGCGTACGGTGAGCTTTCCCTCATTTTTGAATTTTTGGATGAGGTCAATCACATTTTGTCCGCTTCCTGCATCATGGAAACTTGTGATTCCCTTTTCATTTAATTCTTGCAGGGCCAAAGTCAATGCTTGCTCAGCTCTTTCGGGAGTCTCTGCCGGAATCAATCGGGCTACAAGTCCTGCTGCTTTTTCAGAAAGTATGCCGGTGGGATTTCCCAATTCGTCCAGAATAATCTCCCCGCCTTCAACCTCACCGGGTCTCTCGCCTTTCAGATTGCTGATACCGGCGAGTTCCAGTGCTTTTCCATTGGCAAAAGCCGCATGCCCACTTGCATGGGAGAGGTATACAGGATTGTCAGGAGACACTTCGTTGAGTTGCGTATTGGTTTGAAATCCTTTTACCATTTTCTCAGGTTTCTCGATCCACTTGTCCTGATGCCAGCCCCGACCGGTGATCCATTCTCCCGGTTTTGCTTGGGCTACAGCCTGGGCTACTTTCTCCACCAGTTCGTCGTAAGTTTTCACATACATTAGATCAAGCTCTAGCTTATTGTAGCCGATTCCCATCAAGTGTGCGTGGGATTCTATGATGCCAGGAGTCATGGTGTTCCCTTGAAGATCAATTACTTCGGTGTTTTCAGCTTTGTGTTTTTCTATTTCTTCGGCAGAACCCACCGCAATGATCATCCCGTTTTTCACAGCGACAGCTTCGGCTTTGGGCTGGTCTTCATTTACTGTGTAGATGACCCCATTGGTAAAAATCAGATCGGCTGGGTCGGACTTTTCCGGAGAGCAAGAAAGGAGGATAATCCCCAGGATTGCGAGTAAGTAGATGTTCTTCATGGATTTATATTTCAACCCGAAAACTACCTTATTTCAGACAATCCAAAAAGCCAGTCCTGTAATTAGCGCATCCAGATTTTACGGCTTTCTCTAAATTTGCCTTCGTATTCCAGTCGGAGAATATATAATCCGGGAGGCAGAAAGTTAGCCTGTATTTCTATTTCTAAGTTGGCCGGAATCTGTATGTTACTTAGTAATTCCTGTCCGAGTGAATTGAATAAAGTTCCCGTGGAGGTTTTGTTGGCAATAACTTTAATAGGGCCATCGCTTGGGTTGGGATATACTTTGATTCTATAATCGTTCGTGTCAGGATTTGACCCCTCGGTAGAAGTCAAATAAATCAAACCACCTCCTCTTGTGCCCGCTATTAAATCTATAGGTCCATCGAAAGCGGGGATGAGAGTAGTTATCCAGGTATTTCTTCCCAATCGAGTGGGAAGATTTTGACCTTGGATCTGTACCAAGACCTCAGTACGTGTTGAGGACTGCATGAAATCCACAATTTTGCTGATTACGCCATTTTGATCAATGGCATAGAGGTCCGGATTGGGTTTTTGGACCACTGCTACACTTAGATTTCGATTGGCCGGATTGTCGTTAAAGCCCAAGAAATCTGTTTCCTGAAGAACTGCGGTATGTGTGCCAAAATCAAGTGTGTACAGGTCTAAACGCCCATTTTGAGAGGCTACTAGCATATAGTCTTGGGCGGCATAATTGAAAAATTGGAGGTAATCGCCACGCCGTGCTGTGTATCCTGTAATTGAAATAGGAGATGACCCCGCTTCGCGTAAATCATAAATCACCTGGGTTGGAATGTTGTTTTGATATTGGATACCTGAGGCCAGCAAAATTGATTGCCCAGCTTTGTCCCGATAACTGATATACTGCACATCTACAAGATCAAGTGAGGATAGATCCAGACTCTGTTCTTCCAGTTGGGTGAGTTTGCCATCAACCATTGCAAATTTGGAAAGCTTGGATTTTACCTGCCCATTTGCCGTGAGTGTATTTGCTGTGACAATAAGTTCCCCCAGACTTTTGTTGCCAAAGAACAGAGGCCTTGTGTTTTCACCCAGATCAATCATCCGGTGCTGTAGGAAATCATAGTCAGGATTTCCTTGATTGTTGATTTTTACTAGGGACTGGGCAAAGTCAATTTTGTAATCGAAGGAAGTTTCACTTGTGTTTAGAGTCACTATTAAATCATCACCAATCATATGGCCAATATGAAAAAGGGGGAATTCGGGAAGGCTTCCATAGCCTGAAAGGCTGTTGGTAAAGCTATTGAAAATAGGCTCGGTAGAAGTTCCTGTATTGGGAAGAAAATAGAGAACGCTGCACTCATCACGACCCAAAACCAGGTCTTCTATTCCATCCCCATCAAAGTCTCTGTAAAGAATAGAGTGGCCTCCTGCATGAAGTATCTTGTCGTTTTCGTCAGGAAGCCTTCGTGGGTTTAGGTCAAGTCCGGCACAGGTCTTGCCAAATGAGAGCTCTCCGCAACCGCAGAATTCAAATTTCCCCCAGTGATTTTCTCCGAAGGCAAAACCATCAATATCCGGTGTTCCTTTTCGCTCTATGCTTGTGTTTTTGTAAAACTCCATGTAATCACCGCCTGCAAAATTGAAAATCACCAGATCCATATCACCGTCCCCATCCAGATCCTGAATTAGAGGAGTATCCAGGTTATTTGTTTGGATGTTAGCTGATCCATCCAGCTTCAGGAAGTTTTGAGCTACTTCCCATGAAATCCTATTTCCGGAAGATGTATTTTTATAGGCTTTGATTCCAAGAGCTGTGGAAGTGAAAAGATCCTTTTTTCCATCTCCATCAAAATCTGCCAGAACTAGAAATCCACTGATGTCTATCGGAAATAAGTAACTTAATTCGGGCAAGTGAATGAACGTTTCCCCTTCTTTTCTGAAAACCAGCAATTGTCTGGAATTGATGTCCCATGTCACCCATTCTTCTATCCCGTCTCCTGTAAGATCTATAGTTTGGATCTGTGCAGAATTAATCCCACCTGTGAAAGGAGAGGACAGTATAACACCGTCTACTTCAACATTTGGGTATTGATCAATTCGAAAAATTTCTTGCGCGTTCAGTTGAAAGCTGCTGAGGAGAAAAATGAAAATCCAGAATTTGCGCATGGAATGGTAAGGGATATGACAAATTAATACGGCAGTCTCAGTTCAAAGATGTGAATGATTCCTTTATTTTGGGAATTAATTCCTTCCAAAACGATGAATATTTCCATTTTATATACGCTTTTCAAAAATAGTACTGGGGTCTGTACTGACACCAGAAAGATCGAAAAAGACAATTTATTTTTTGCACTGAAAGGCCCTAATTTCGATGCTAATTCCTTTGCGCCAAAAGCGTTGGAAATGGGCGCATCTGTTGTTGTGATCGATGATGTTAAGTGTTTTGTGGAGGAGGATGAGCGTTATTTTTTGGTGCAGGATTCATTGAAAATGCTTCAGGATTTGGCTAATTACCATCGCAAGCATCTAGGTATTCCTGTCATTGGTTTGACCGGCTCGAATGGGAAAACGACTACAAAGGAGTTGATGAAGGCGGTTTTGGGCAAGAAATTTCAAACAGCTGCTACTGTTGGAAACCTGAATAACCATATCGGTGTGCCGTTGACTTTGCTTGCTATGGGGGAGGAAGATGAAATCGCAATCGTGGAAATGGGAGCCAATAAACCCGGTGATATAGCCGAGCTTTGCCTGATCGCCGAGCCTACCCACGGGGTGATCACCAATATCGGAAGGGCACATCTGGAGGGTATGGGCGGTCCCGAGGGGGTATTGAAAACCAAGACGGAGCTTTTTCAGTTTTTGAGAGAAAAAAGTGGGACGGTGTTTATCAATTCGCAGGACCCTATTTTGTCAAATCTGTCAAAACGCTTTGAAAGTCCGGTGCTTTATCCCTCGATGGGAGATTTCTGTGAGGTGATGTTCGAAGAGGCCAATCCGTTTGTTAAGTTTTCGACAGAAGGTTCAGATGAAATTTTCTTAAGTTCACTGATCGGGGCGTATAATTTTGGAAATATCGCAACTGCACTGACGATCGGTAAGTTTTTTGGAGTAGAAATGCAGAAAGCTGTCCAGGCTATAGTAGATTATAAACCGTCTAATATGCGGTCTCAATTGATCGAGAATCGCAGCAATCTGATTATCCTGGATGCTTACAATGCCAATCCATCTAGCATGGAAGTGGCTATCCGGACTTTTGGACAGATGACGGGAAAGAAGCATAAAATGCTGATCCTAGGAGATATGTTTGAGTTGGGAGCTCATGCAGAAGCAGAGCATGCTCGATTGGGAGAAATTATAAGTGAATACGATATTGAAAAAGTTTGTTTTACCGGTCAGCTGATCGTATCTGCCTTAGCCAAATATCCAAAAGCATTGTATTTTCCGGATCCTTTTTCATTTAGAAACTGGCTGCAGGATAGTAAACTGGAGGATTACCTGATCTTGATCAAAGGTAGCCGTGGAATGAAGCTGGAGGGATTGGTGGATTTTATTTGAAAAGTGCCAAAAAGGAATCGGGAGAAAAAATAGGCGGATCCGAATGCTTGTAATCTGAGGTGTTTCCGGTGATTATTCCGCTGATTTCAGGATTAGCTAAAGCTGTATAGTATTGGATAGCATCTTCAAAATCAGAAAAACGACTTGATATTGCACGTCTGATTTCAGATTCACCAACAGGTAGAGTTGTACATTTAGACATTAAATCTTCTATTCCAATCAAGGCTGTTTCTTTTCCAAATGCTTTTCTCAGAAAGAAATGGACATTTGTTAAAATGATTGAAGAACAGTATAGATGGATCTCTCCGCTTATAGCGAGCTAAAAATTGACAGAGAATCTGCGTCGAAGGGTTTCCTTTTTAGTAATAAATCGAGTATGACGTCGGAATCGATAAAAAAGCTAGACCCCATATTTCTTCTTTAAATATTCGTATTTGGCTTCATTTAGCTCATATTCAGTATACCCTTCTAATATTCCATAAAGCTTCTTCAAACTTTCCGGTATCGGTTCAGTTCCATCCAGAATTCGTTTCACGAGTGCAGGATCCTTTACCTTTGGTTTTTCTAAAGTTTTTGGAACAGCTTTAGTTGCGTCCGCCAAAAGTGTTTCTACTAGCGACGATAGACTCTTTCCTTGCGCTTCAGCAAACTTTTTTGCTTTTTCGGCAAGAACTTCGTTGATGTCCAGTGTTAATTTCGTTGTCATGGCTTTCGGATTATCCGATATAATTTAAGAAGAATTCCTTCCTAATTGAAATCAATTTTGCTTCAATAAAGTTTACTTTCATGTCAGCCTTCTGACGGTTTTTGATTTCATAAGTTACAAATACGATAAACAATGCGTCCCTACTTGCCTTTCCTCACCGCCCTTGCCGAACATAATTCCAAAGAATGGATGGATGCCAATAAAAAATGGTATTTGGAAACAAGAGCTGAATTTTTGGAAGATGTGGCAGTTCTGCTCAAAGGAATTGGGGAATGGGAGCAGGAGCTATTGGTATTTAAGCCTAAAGACTGTGTATTCAGACAAAATCGGGATATCCGCTTTTCGGCCAATAAATTGCCCTACAAAAATAACTTTGGAGCCTATTTTTCTCCCAAAGGAAAGAAGTCGGAAGGCCCGGGGTATTATTTGCAAATCCAGCCTGACAATTCATTTGTGGCAGGAGGAATCTGGATGCCGATGGCGGAAACCTTAAAGAAAATCCGTAGGGAAATTGATTACTCCGGAGGAGAGCTGGTGAAAATTGAAAGCAATCCGGAATTCAAAGCACTTTTCGGACAGATAGACGGAGAAAAACTCAAGACCAGCCCACGGGATTATGAGGCTGATCATGAGTTTATTGACTATCTGAGATTGAAGAGCTTTACGGTGTCTTCAAAAATCTCAGACGGGGATATTGAATCAGGGAGTTTTATCAATATCGCCTTGGAAGGTTTTCGGAAAATGATTCCATTGCAGCAGTTCCTAGCTCAAGCCATCGAGGATGTGGAAGATGGATCAGGACTTTTGTAGAGTCTAGAACCAAGAGCCAGGAATTAAGAACCTGAGAGACAATCTTTTCACGTCATTGCAAACGACGGAGGAGTGAATCAATCTCTTATCAAGAACAGATTGATTCATTACACTATTTTGGATCCAAGAACAATTTCTGTCATTTCCATTTTGTATGACTGATAACTAAATGTTATGTCCAGAAAGACGGGCTATTCTGTGTGGGGTCTCGTGGCTTAGAGCCAAGATTCTAGCGTTAAGAATTAATCTCAAATTTCGAATCTCGAATTTTTTCAAGCATAGCAGCGACTCCATCTTCTTTATTGGGAAGCGTGATTTCATTAGCGACAGCCTTGACTTCCATCCGGGCATTGTCCACGGCAACTCCCCAGCCGACTGACTGTAGCAGATCGATGTCGTTGTAGTTGTCGCCAAAAGCGACCACTGATTCCATTCCAAAATCATAATGATCTAAAATTTTCTTTAGCCCTGTAGCTTTGGAAATGGCTCTAGGAGCAATCTCTAGATACGTGTCGCTGGATCGGTAGAGATGCATATCCAGAGAATGTTCTGAATGAAGCTCCCCAAACAGCCAGGCAATTTCCTGAGATTCCCCCATACACATGACTTTATGTGCTCCCGAATTATTCTTTGACCACAGATTCAGTACCTCCTGTCCGGCCATCCACGTGTAGGAAACCTTGGTATGCCGGACTTCGCGCTGGGACCAGTAATCATCCTTTTCCTCATACCAATTTTCGCCTTGATACAAACTGACATGTATGTCGGTTTTATGGGTAAGACGGAGAATTTTAGCCACCAAATCCACCGGAATGCTTACATCTTCCAATACTTCTCCATCGCCACTCAAAACATAGCCACCGTTGTAACTAATCAGAGGTTGGGGAAAGCGATGCATGTCATGAAGCAAATGGCGCATGGCATTGGGCATACGGGAGCTTGCTAGGATCACGGGGAAATCGGCGGGGAGATCAGCAACCACGGCTTTGAGGCGGGGAGATAGATCTCGTACTGAATTGAGGAGTGTCCCGTCAATATCAGAGCAAAAAGCCTTTATTTTCATCTGTTTATAATTTGATTTCCAATGGTCATATGGAATCTCGCATGGCTTATACTCATACCGGTTGTGTGATTCTTGGGGCATTCTCGATTTCATCAATCGAAGTCAGACCAGTTTATTTCATCGGCAAAATTGGCAAAAACACCAAAGCCAATGACAGCGATGAATAGTATCACGCCGGCGAAGATAATGAGTTTGACGATCAATTCTGCTTTGGCCCAATTTGCCTTTTCAGGATCGGTGTTTTTGTCTGTTGCCCATACGATAAGCATGATGAGCCCGATCAAAGGAAGGCGTTTGACCAGCACTACGATTACCCATTCCCCCAGTGAAGTAGGTGGTTTTTTGTATTCATTTGGCAATTCCATAAACAATAGGTTAAGTTAAAAATCTTTTGTGTCAAACATATACTCCTGCATGGCAACATTCTCAGGATTAGTTGGGTCCGTCTGGATAAACTGTACGGTAATTTGTTGATAATCTTCGGCTTTTTCAAAATCGCGAAGGTAAAGTTCAGCACATTTTCTTGCCAGAACTTCGGGCTGATTTCCTAAAAGTAGAGGATCACCGTTTTCTAGTTTCAGGTAAATCGTAGAGGTAGTGGAGTCGTTCGATGTTGACTTACTGAGGTTTACATTCATCCCCCGAAAATCTCCCAACATACGGATTTCATCAGAAGGCATGAAGCCTTTACCCATCATCGCTTCCATTCCCTTGAAAGCAAATTTCGCAATTTTTTCAGGCTCGCAGGAGCAGGAACTGATGGTGATTAGAAAAAATAAAAGGGTGAAAATTCGGTTTCGCATGTTGGTTTCCTGTCAGGAATTAAGTCATGCGAATTTAAACAATATTAGGCAGATCTCCCTGTAATAACCAGGATGACGTTTCTGATGAAACACAAAAAGCCTCACATTTCTGTGAAGCTTTTGAAGTGGAGGATAACGGAGTCGAACCGATGACCTCTACACTGCCAGTGTAGCGCTCTAGCCAGCTGAGCTAATCCCCCATTTGAGTTTGCAAATATAGACCTAGGTTTTTGCTGTGCAAAGAAAATTTTACTCAGTAGCGTAATTTATTCGAGTCATGATGCTTCTGCCAAGGGTTATTTCATCAGTGAATTCCAATTCTCCACCAACCGGTATGCCGCGTGCGATTGAACTTACCCGGATACCTTTTTCCTTTAGCCTTTTCGCCAAGTAGAAAGAAGTCGTATCGCCTTCCATCGTAGCGCTCAATGCCAAAATCACTTCTTGAATAGGTTCGCTTTGCGAGGCAGATTCTACTCTGGTCAGCAAAGATTCTATTTTCAGCTCTTCCGGGCCGATACCTTGGATAGGGGAAATAACTCCGCCAAGCACATGGTATTTGCCGTGAAACTGGTTGGTGTTCTCTATTGCAAGCACATCCCTGATGTCTTCCACCACACAGATAACCGAACAGTCACGACGATGGCTCAAGCAAATACTGCATTCTTCGGCATCTGAGATGTTATGACAGGTTTTGCAGTACTGAATCTCAGTACGCATGCGTGTGATAGCCAAAGCCAAAGCCTCGGTGTTTGCTTCATGCTGTTTGAGAAGATGAAGAGCAAGTCGAAGTGCTGTCTTTTTGCCGATTCCAGGAAGTCTGGATATTTCGGTGACAGCATCTTCTATCAGTTTGGAAGGAAAATTCAATTCTGGGTGGATTTAAACTATTGCGGCTTGGATTCCGGCATCTAATATAGCCTCACACATAGGTTTTAGCTCAGTGATGCTCCCTTTTTTTACCGCGCATTTTCCCTTGAAGTGGATGGTGATAGTGCATTGTTCTGCTTGCTCTATACTGTGCTTGCAGACTTTCATGAGAATCTTGATCACATGATCGAATGTGTTATACTCATCATTGTACACGATCAGGTCATTCGATTCAATATCTATCAAATCCTCCACCAGAACTTCTGACTCTTCTATATACGGAAGTGGTTCGTTTGAATGATTCATTTTGCAAAATTAAGAATATTGGACAACTTAGCGAACCCACATCGATACGATTTATGAATTCCCAACTAGTCCTTCTGGTAATCTGTTGTTATTTTTTACTGCTATTTCTGATTTCCTGGTTCACTTCCCGCAAAGTTTCCGCCGATACCTTTTTCACCGGAGACCGACAATCGCCGTGGTTTTTGGTGGCTTTTGGTATGATAGGAGCCTCGCTTTCAGGCGTTACTTTTATCTCTGTTCCCGGTGAAGTAGGCAATAGTAACTTCTTTTACTTCCAAGTTGTTTTAGGCTACACCCTGGGGTATTTTACTATAGCGAAGGTCTTACTGCCACTTTATTACCGATTGAATCTCGTCTCGATATACTCTTATCTGGAAGATCGCTTTGGCTTTTGGTCCTATAAGACAGGGGCTTTTTTCTTTATTCTTTCAAGAACCTTAGGCTCATCTATCCGGGTCTTTTTAGTGGCAAGTGTACTCCAGCTTATTCTTTTTGATTCCTTAGGCATTCCATTTTGGGTTTCAGTCCTTATTACTGTAGGGCTTATTTGGCTCTATACTCACCGTGGAGGTATCAAGACGGTAGTTTGGACGGATACGCTACAAACGTTCTTTATGCTAGCCGCCGTGGTGGTTTGCGTGATTATGGTAGGAAATGAATTGAACTTTGACGGAGTGAGCGATTATTTCAAAGCTGTTTCCGATGATCCCCGCTCCCGGATTTTCAATTGGGACTGGAAAGCCGGTACAAATTTCTTCAAGCAGTTTGTTTCTGGGGCATTTATTACCATAGTAATGACCGGACTGGACCAGGATATGATGCAGAAGAATCTTACCTGCAAAAACATCGGTGATGCCCAGAAGAATATGATCTGGTTTACGACCATACTGGTTTTTGTAAACCTGCTTTTCTTGGCTTTGGGCGTGTTGCTTTACCTCTATGCGGAAACGCAAGGTGTGCAGATTCCATCCAAAACAGATGAGCTTTTTCCATTGCTTGCCACACAATATTTCTCACCATTTGCAGGGATTGTTTTTGTATTAGGCATCACGGCTGCAGCTTATTCCAGTGCGGATTCTACCCTTACAGCTCTTACCACCTCATTTTGCATTGATTTTCTTGAAATAGAAAAAAGATATCCAGCTGAAAAGCGCGTGTCTGTTCGAAAGAATGTCCACCTAACATTCACCTTTGTGATGTTTTTGGTGATTATGGCTTTTCACTGGATCAATAACCAGAGTGTAATTAATTCCGTGTTTGTAATAGCGGGATACACGTATGGACCTTTGCTGGGACTATATGCTTTTGGCCTGTTTACCAAATTGCAAATTCAGGACAAATTTGTGCCCTATCTGGCCGTATTTGCCCCCACATTGACCTTTGTCATAGCTTCGAATTCTGAAGAACTGTTTTGGGGCTATAAATTTGGTTTCGAAGCCTTGATTCTAAATGGCTTGATTATGTTTATTGGATTGTATTTGTTGAGGAAGAAATAATTTTTTACCACTCGTTCCTATGGAACGACTTGATCTAGCGTTGATCCTATTTTCTACCGACCATTTGTTCCTACGGAACGGCAGCACTTTAATGCTATAATCAATCAGTCCTTTACACCTAAGGATTTAGAATTGATATAATTGATATAATTGATGATCCCATCGGGACAGCTGGACTGTGGAAAAAGGGGGTGGGCTAGTAAGGAGCTTTCCATCGGAGCGCATGGTGATTTTATTCCTGTCAATATGTTATAGAATATAATCACAAAGCCAACTCCACCTCCGGATTCCAGAAGACTTTCCCGAAATCCTGAACTTTGTCTTTCACCACTTTTATGCCTTCTTTTTCCAGCAGTTCCTGCATCTCGGTAGGGGTGGAGAAATGGCTTTTTCCAGTCAATAATCCTTGGCTGTTTACCACGCGATGGGCTGGCACGTCATCCATCGTATGGGCGGCGTTCATGGCATAACCTACCATTCTTGCGCCACTTTTTATTCCCAAATAATGGGCGATGGCACCGTAATTTGTTACTCTCCCGCTTGGGATTAATCGTACTACTTGGTACACCAGTTCGAAGTAATTAGGCTTTTCTATGTTCATTAGACCAGTTGATTAAAGCTTGATTGATAGTTTTAGTGACGTTTTTCTCAATGACTTTCTCTCCCGATTTGATCGGGAATTGGTAGCGGATTATAATGCTTTCGGGCTTTCTTTCGAGTATATTGAGCTGTGCGCCATCCACATACACGTAGTCGGAAAATGCTTTCAAGGACTCAGTCAGCTCCATTTCGAGCTCGTTTAATTGGATCACAGAATAAAAGGGGATTTCCGAATCGAGGATGATCTGATGTGAATTATTCTTGGAGTAGTTCACCACTTCGGAAGTCAGCGCTAGAGTGTTGGGCACAATAATAATCTCACCTGTTTCACTCTTGAGCACCATATTGATTAAGGTAATGTCCCGTATAAACCCTACGTTTTTTCCAATCAAAATCTTATCGCCAATCTCCAACTGGTCCGAAAACATGATAATCAATCCATTTACTATATTAGTGATGTAATCCTTTGTAAGCAGAGCAATTGCCGCGGCGACTATAGTGATGCTGGTAAGAAATTTCAAAGGTTCCACTCCGAAAAGTAAAATTAAAGCCACCAAGACGATTATCATGTTGAACAAAGTAGCCAGACGATCAATTCCGACAATAAAATTTGGCTGCACTCTGGATTCCTCAGTTCTTTTGAGATAAAATTGAAGTGTAATGATGCGAGCGAGGGAGATAATAAGGTTTCCGCTGATCAGGAAAATGAGCGCACGGATAACATTGGCAAGGATAGTATAGCGCTCAAAAACAGGCAAAAGCCATGTGTTTGATTCATGCCCCACGATCAAAATCAGGAGTAAAATCAGCTTAAAGAAGAAGTTTCTTCGGCGTTTGTTTTCCTGGTTCTTTATGATGCTTTTGAGTTGATTCATGTCGTTTTTGAAAAATTAAGGCTAATTTTAACAAATATCAGAAAGAATTTCGGAGTAGTATGAGCAGAAATATCATTATCACAGGAGCAGGCGGAAATCTAGGTTTAGCAGTAGTGGAGAAGTTTAAGAGAGAGGGATATCATATCATTGCACTTTTGCATCCAGGCAAAAACCACGAGGTAGAGGAAGCTGACGACTCGTATGAAGTGGATGTGACGGATGAAGCAGCGGTCGCTGATTTTATCAAAGAATACCACTTACAATATGGGGATGTGGATGCATTGGCGTTTTTAGTCGGCGGTTTTGCGATGGGCGGAATAGCGGAAACTAGTCAGGCAGATCTGGAAAAAATGTTCAATCTTAATTTTTTCTCAGCGTTTCATCTGGTAAAAGGCTTTTTGCCGGTGATGAAAAAACAGGGAAAAGGCACTTTCCTATTTGTAGGTGCCCGTCCTGCACTACAAATGAAAGATGCGAAAGAAACTTTGGCATACGCATTGAGTAAAAAATTAATCATTTCTCTGGCTGAAATAGTGGGGGAAGAGACTAAAGATACTCCGATCAGGTCACACGTATTTGTTCCAAGTATTATTGATACTCCTCCCAATCGCAAATCAATGCCAGAGGCTGATTTTAGTAAGTGGGTGAATGCTGATGAGATAGCAGAGGCTATGCATTATGCTGTCAATACACATGCATTACAGAATATGACCTTCAAGCTTTATGGTGAAGTATAATTGATCCATATGAACAAGCACTATCTATTATCCGCCATTTTTGCTTTAATGGTGGCAATTCCTGGGGTTGCCCAGTCCGATGAAGATGCGGTAAAAGCTGTAATTGAATCTCTTTTCTATGGAATGAGAGCTAAGGATCCGGATCAAATTGCGGCTGTTTTCTCAGAAAATGCCATTATGCAGACGATAGAAACCTCAGGGGAAACAGGCGTGGTAAAAGCAGGGTCAGTTGCTGATTTTGTCAAAGGAATAGGAGGTCTCCCGGAAGAAGCTGTGATTGACGAAAGAATAACAGACTATCTAATCACAATTGACGAACAATTGGCTGCTGTCTGGACACCCTATGAGTTTTATTTCAATGATAAATTCAGCCATTGTGGCGTGAATTCCTTTCAATTAGTAAAAATGGCCGAAGGCTGGAAAATTGTTTACATCATCGATACTCGCCGAAAAGACGGCTGCTCTTGATAATTTATGAATACGTTTAAAGAAAAAGTTTACCAGACTGCGATCGCGCAGGTAAAAGAAAAAATCAATCTATTGAAGACTGAGCGAAAGGCTATCAATGATGGGATTTTGGAAGACACAAAAAGTAGTGCCGGGGATAAGTTTGAAACAGGGAGAGAAATGATGTCCCGTGATCTTATGACTGTGGAGAATCAGCTCAAACAGGCCAATTTTGAATTTGATGAACTGTGTAGGCTTCAGGCAATCAAAGAGCCCTCCTCGTCTGTCCAGGAAGGAAGTTTGGTGCAGGTAGGCAAGGATAAATATTTGATTTCTGTAAGTTTAGGGCAAATAACTGTGGATGGGCAAAAGCTTTTTATGCTAAGTAAAAACTCTCCTTTAGGTGAGATTTTGGTAGGGGCTAAGAAGGATGAGCAGGTAGAATTCCGTGGAAAATCTATCCGGATTACTGAATTGCAATAAATTTTACTCAGTCATTCTTAGGGACGAAACTCATCAACTCGGTGGCCCCATCGAGTAGGGTGAGTTTGTCTTTTGTTACTTTCAAATCACCTACTTTGGCTAAAGTGGAAATGAATTCTTGCTCACCCGAGCCGGGGCACATTTTTTTGGTCATTGCTCCGGGATCAAGGTTGATCTGTGATCCTTCAATTGAAAAGTTTCCCGAGAAATTATTACAGCCGGCAAATCCTGCCAATCTGCCATCGTCTAAAAAGCTCAGAGATGGAATGCCGCCTACGAAATGGTTCATATCAAGTCCTTTGCCCATAAGAGATGAGAGTACCCAGCTATTTCCGGTGAGAAGACTCAGAGGGTTCAGGGATTTAGTGCTTTCACAGCCGGCGAACAGCAAGAAAATAAGTCCGAAGAGTAGGGTTTTGCAAGTGCTCATTTTTTGATGGGTTTAATGCTTAACGAATTTAAGTAATTTGGTTCCAAATACAATTTTGTGTTTCAAGTGCTAAGACAACGATATATGTCAAATTCTAAGTTTTTTGGGGAATTGTTGCTTAATTTCTAACCGGATTTCGGTTTTTCTCAAAAAACTCTAATGGATTGTTTGGCTAATAGAAATTTTGGCAGTAAGATTGTCCTGTCAATTGTCCAGTTATGGTATTTGCAGCAAAAATCTCTTCAGACCTAAATCTACTTCCAGCCTTGGAAGCGGGAGCCTGCACCATTTTTTCTATGACGACATGGATTGGTACCACGATTACGGGGTGATCCCGTTGCAATTTATAAAGTACCCGCCCCCAGGGCCTTTTATAGGTCTATTTTAATTTCCCAGTAATTAATTTCAGAAGTAATATTTATGAAAATCCTCAAGTTCGGTGGCTCATCCGTAGCGAACCCAGAAAATATTCAGCGAGTTTTCTCCATCATTCAGGACAAACTCAAGGAACACGAAGTAGCCATTGTTTTTTCTGCTTTTGGTGGAGTTACGGAAAGTTTGTTGAAGATTGCCCAGCTAGCCAGGGAAGGGGATGAGGCTTACCGGGAGGTGCTTCAGACGCTGGAAGAAAAGCACTTGACTATTGTCCGTCAACTTATCTCAGTACAGAGTCAGTCTACTGTCATGACTTTTGTAAAAGTGAGGTTCAAAGAGCTTGAGGATCTTTTCCACGGCATCTACCTCATCAAAGAAAATTCGGTTCGTACACTTGATTATGTGGCAAGTTTTGGAGAGAGACTAGCTGCTTTTATCCTTGCGGAATCTATGCATGGGCATGGGTTCAAGACACAATTTCTTGATGCCAGAGACGTAATACGTACCAACGATAGATTTGGGCAGGCAAAAGTTGATTTCGAGGTCACCAATGGGTTGATCAAAGATTATTTTGCGAAGCACGACGGAATCAAAGTAATTACCGGTTTCATCGCATCCACTGAGAAAGGAGAAACCACCACGCTGGGTAGATCGGGTTCTGACTATACAGCTGCGATTTTTGCGGCAGCATTGGGTGCGGAAAATCTAGAGATTTGGACTGATGTTTCGGGTGTGTTGACTTCAGATCCGAAGTTGGTTTATACTGCATTTACCATTCCTCAGCTGAGCTATAATGAGGCGATGGAGCTTTCGCATTTTGGTGCAAAAGTAATTTTTCCGGCCACCATGCAGCCGGCGATGCGCAAAAGCATTCCGATTTATATTAAGAATACTTTTGAACCGGAGAATCCCGGGACGCTGATCAACGGGGAAGTAAGTCCGGGAGCTTTGATCAAAGGTATAAGCTCTATCTCAAATGTGTCAATTGTGACAGTGCAGGGAGCGGGGTTGCTGGATTCAGTGGTAGGTACCAGCCGTGTTTTCAAAGCTTTGGCAGAAGCTAAAGTCAATATTTTGTTGATCTCTCAGGCTTCCTCAGAGCATAGCATTTGCTTAGCGATCAAGACCCAGGAGTCTTATTTGGCTAAGGAGTCAGTGGAAAAAGAGTTTTTCTACGAAATCAAGTCAGGAGAAATGGACGAAGTTGTACTGCTTCATGATTTGGCGACTGTGGCTGTAGTGGGAGAAAATATGAAACATAACCCGGGGGCTTCCGGACGGATGTTCCGTGCATTGGGAAGAAATAATATCAACGTAGCGGCGATTGCTCAGGGAAGTTCGGAATTGAATATTTCGGCTGTGATCCCTCAGCCTGATTTGCAAAAGGCACTCAATGCCCTTCATGAAGCATTCTTCCTTTCTGAGAATAAAGTGCTTCACGTGTTTTTAGTGGGAACAGGCTTGATCGGTCAGGCCTTGATCAAAATGATCGCAAACCAACAACAAAAGCTGCGTGGAGACAATGAACTGGATATACAGATTCACGGCTTGGCAAACAGCCGATATATGGCATTCCATGAAGATGGATTTGACCTCAGCAATCCTTATCAACTGAGTGATACTGATAGTAAAACAGACTTGAATAAGTTCATCAGAACGATGGAAGAGATGAATTTCTCCAACTCGGTCTTTGTGGATTGTACCGCCAGTCAGGATGTGGCAGAGCTCTATACTCAGATACTGGAAGCAAAAGTGGCCATAGTCACTCCGAATAAAAAAGCAAACTCCGGCTCCATGGAGCAATACAGGGCTTTGAAGAAGTTGGCGAAGAAGCGTGGCGTGAAATTCCTTTATGAAACCAACGTGGCGGCGGGACTTCCGGTGATCAACACCCTTCAGGATTTGATGCTTAGTGGGGATAAGGTAATCCGCATAGAAGCCGTGCTTTCCGGATCTATGAATTATATTTTCTCTGAGCTCGAGAAAGGAGATCCTTTCTCCGAAGTAGTGAAAAAAGCAAAAGAACTGGGCTTTACTGAGCCGGATCCAAGGGATGATTTGAGCGGAATGGATGTGGCAAGAAAGATTCTGATTTTAGGCCGGGAAGCAGAGCAGGATTTGGAGTTTGATTCTATAGAAATCCAAAGCATGGTACCTGGGGATTGTCAGGATTTAGGTTCTGTTTCCGAATTTTTTGAAGTGTTGAAGACCCATGACAGCGACTTTGCCGAAATGCTAAAAACCGCTGAGGCTAAAGGCGAGAAACTGCGGTTCATGGCGACTTTAGAGGATGGTAAAGCCAAAGTCGGATTGAAGTCACTACCTATTGCCCATCCGTTTAGTGGTTTGGGAGGAAGTGACAATATGATTTTGTTGACAACTGATCGATACCATGATAGGCCAATGATCATCAGAGGTCCTGGGGCTGGAGCAGATGTGACTGCTGCAGGTGTGTTTGCAGATGTGATTCGTATCGGTAACTACACTAGGGAATAATGCTTCACTCAGTAAAAGCTTTTGCCCCAGCAACCGTCGCCAATGTGTCCTGTGGATTTGATATTCTGGGATTTGCGATTGATGCGATGGGTGATACTGTAGAACTGGTTCTCAAGGATGAACCTGGCTTGGTTGTGGTTTCTATAGCGGGAGACGGGGGTAAGCTCCCCCTTGATGCAGAGAAAAACACCTGTGCAGTGGCTATTCAGGCGATGTTGGATGAATTGAAATCCAATGTTGGGATGAATATTTACCTGACCAAAGGTTTGCCATTAGGGTCAGGGATGGGGTCAAGCGCGGCAAGTGCTGTGGCGGCTTTGGCTGCGGCGAATAGGCTACTTGGAGAGCCTTTTGAGAAGAAAGATCTCTTGCCTTTTGCGATAGCTGCCGAAAAAGTCGCTTGCGGAGCAGGTCATGCAGATAATGTGGCACCAAGCTTATTGGGAGGTTTTGTGTTGATCCGTGATTACCATCCGCTGGATGTGATCAAACTTCCAGTCCCAAGTGGTCTTTGCTGCACACTGGTACACCCACATTTCGAGCTTAAAACGGCTGATTCCCGATCAGTTTTGAGAGATCAGATTCCTATGAAGCATGCAACGATTCAGTCAGGTAATGTTGCGGGTCTTATCGCAGGATTATATGAGGAGGATTTTGAATTAATTTCAAGATCGCTTAGGGATGTGATCGCTGAACCTTACCGGGCTGTCTTGCTTCCGGGATTCTACGAGGTAAGGGAAGCTTTGAAAGCGGCGGGAGCATTGGGAATGGGGATTTCCGGTTCGGGACCTACACTTTTTGCCCTATCGAAGGGTAAAGAAACGGCCATTGCAATAGCAAAGGCGGCAGAAGAAATCTACCGAGAAATCGGATTGGGAGTGGATGTTTATTTCTCTGAAATCAACACCAAAGGCGCTTACGTCATCGAAGAAAAATAAGGATATGAAGTTTTATAGTACGAACAATTTCAACCATCAAGTAGGTTTGGCGGAGGCTGTGATAAAAGGATTGGCACCGGATCAGGGGCTTTACATGCCTACAGAAATCCCGGTTTTATCGCAAGAACTTTTGGACAAATTCCCTGAGATGACTTTCCGGAAAATTGGCTATGAAGTCATTGGCGCATTGTTTTCGACGGCTTTGAGTGAAGCGCAGATCAACGAACTGGTAGACCATACCTTGACTTTCGATGCCCCCCTGGTACAGGTGGAGGAAGATGTCTATAGCTTGGAGCTTTTTCATGGGTCTACCCTGGCATTCAAGGACTTTGGGGCACGCTTTTGTTCCAAATTGATGAGTATGTTGATGGAGAAATCCGATCGGAAAGTACGTGTGCTGGTAGCCACTTCCGGGGATACAGGAAGTGCTGTCGCAAATGGATTTCTTGGTGTGGATGGAGTGGAAGTGATTATTCTTTTTCCGAAGGGTAAAGTAAGTGAACTTCAGGAAAAGCAGTTTACTACCTTGGGGCAAAATATCACTGCGCTGGAAGTTGATGGCGTTTTTGACGATTGTCAGAAGATGGTAAAAGAGGCGTTTTTGGATACTGAGTTAAACGAAAAACTTTTACTTACCTCTGCCAATTCTATTAATGTGGCCAGATGGATTCCGCAATGCTTGTACTATTTCTATGCTTTTTCCAGACTTCCTAAAAACGATAGAAAAGTAGCTTTCGCTGTTCCTTCGGGGAATTTCGGGAATATAGCAGCCGGTATTTTAGCCCAAAGAATGGGGCTGCCGATAGAGCAATTTGTCGCTGCTACTAACGTGAACAAGGTCGTTCCTGACTATTTGAATGGAGCTGATTTTCAGGCTATGTCATCTATAGCAACCCTTAGCAACAGCATGGATGTTGGCAATCCAAGTAATTTCCCTCGTCTGCTAGCTCTTTACGGAGGAGATGAGCAAGATCTGAAAGATAATGTAAAAGGATATTTTTACACAGATGAGGAAACGGTAGAAGTAATGCAGCAAGTCCACGAATCTGGCTATACGCTCGATCCGCATGGGGCTGTGGGCTATAGAGGATTGAAAGAGTTTATGGCAGAAAACTCCAATTTCCAAGGGGTATTTCTGGAGACTGCACATCCTGGCAAGTTCAGGGAAACAGTAGAGAAAGCGCTGGATTTGAAATTGACTCTACCTGAGCGATTGGCTGCTTTTATGGATGGAAAGAAAAAGGTGGAGAGTATGGGGAATGATTTTGAAGAGTTTAAGGGGTATTTGAAGTCACTTTAAGAAACCGTTGGAAAATTAAAAGGCCTGCTTGATAGTATCATATGATATTATAAAAGATATCAAGAATGAGATAAGATACATTGGGAGGATTAAAGCCGAGAAAAAGTGATTAGCTTATTTCGCAAATTCAATAAAAAAAACATTGAAACCCTGCTCATTTGATGTTAAACACTAGCATTGAGGCTACTTCTGACAGTCACCCGTCTTCGGTCTTCCAACCTGTAAATCAAGGAGATTTAGATCAATTACCTATCTGCACACAAATACTAAAAATTTCTACTTCTTTCTTTCGATAGTGTAGCTCACGAGTCCTTCTAAGGATGTTTTGTAAGTTGAGTCAGGGAAGGTTTTCAGGATATCGAGTGCTTCCATGTAGAATCGGTCCATGATGGTTTTGGCATATTCCAGCCCTCCGCTTTTCTTTACAAAGCTGATCACTTGATTTACAGCTTTCTTGTCTTCGCTTCGATTGCGGATTAGATGGATGATTTTCTTTTTCTCTAGCCAGTCAGCGTGTTGCAACGCAAAAATAAGGGGAAGAGTCATCTTCTTCTCTTTGATGTCAATACCGACAGGTTTGCCGATTTCATCTTCACCATAGTCAAAAAGGTCATCTTTGATCTGGAAGGCCATTCCTACTTTTTCGCCGAATTCCCGCATTTTGGCAATAGTTTCGTCGCTACTTTCAGTACTGGATGCACCCACAGCACAGCATGAGGCCATCAGGCTTGCGGTTTTTTGTCGGATGATATCGTAATAGACTTCCTCAGTGATATCGAGTTTTCTGGCTTTGGCGATTTGGAGAAGTTCGCCTTCAGACATCTCTTTTACGGCATTGGATACGATTTTGAGCAGTTTGAAGTCACCGTTGTCCACACTTAAAAGTAAGCCTCTGGATAGAAGGTAGTCCCCGACAAGTACTGCGATTTTGTTTTTCCAGAGGGCGTTTACCGAGAAAAACCCACGACGGTAGTTGGCGTCATCCACGACATCATCATGTACCAAGGTGGCGGTATGCAGCAATTCTATAAGAGCAGCACCACGATGTGTAGAGTCGTTTATCCCACCACATACCCCCGCAGTCAAGAAGACAAACATAGGACGCATCTGCTTCCCTTTGCGCTTGACAATGTAATTGGTAATGTGGTCGAGCAACTTGACCTTGCTTTTCATGGAGACCCGAAATTTCAGCTCAAACTGAGCCATTTCGCTCTCTATAGGTACTTGTATTTGCTTAAGGTCTGGTTTCATCCGGTCTTTGATGCCGTAAAAATAATACCCTTTCTCTCATTGACAAGGGATTGGGAGCATAGCTGTAGCAATCAATCGAAAATGAGGTTGATTTTAATAAATCGAGGACGATGCAAGCGAAATACAGAGGGATGATTATCCACATTGTGAGATTGTCCGTCCGATGACAGGCAGGCACCCCGTTTCCTTCGTCGCGGGATAGGTTATGACCATTAAAAAAACACTTAGTGAACAAATGAAATTTTGTATTAGTGATTTTGCATTCCTAACCCATGGAACTATGAGAAATATTAAGATTGAAATCAAATGGGTGTTAATTTTTATAGTAATGATGCTGGCTTGGGTGTTCTTGGAGAAATCTATGGGATGGCATAATGAGAAGATTGAAGACCATGCCGCCGTGCCTAGCTTGGTAGCAATTCCTGCGGTTTTGATCTATATTTTTGCTTTGCTGGATAAAAGAAAGAATTTCTATCACGGCGTGATTAACTATTATCAGGGATTCATGGCAGGTTTGGTGATTACTCTGATTGTGGCGATTTTGAGTCCATTTTCTCAATACATCACCAGTGAATTTATTACTCCTGATTATTTTACCAATATTATTAATTACTCTGTGAGTACAGGTGAGATGACTCAGGAGGAAGCTGATTCCTACTTTAATTTACAAAGCTATATGATCATGTCTGTAGTGGGAGCTTTAATTATGGGGATTGCTACCTCAACTGTTGTGGCTGTCATTGTGAAATCGAAATCCAAACCTTCTGCTTTTTCTTCCGAATGATCATTCGTAGTGAAAAGGGCTTTTTCACTATCTTTGATTAGATTTTTAACAAAAACCAGCCACTTGGAGGAGAAATACATTAAGCATAAGTACGAACCGATTCACCCCAGCAAAGACGAATGGCCGGTAGTGAAGCTAGCGAGGGAGCGGAAGGAGTTTGTGAAAAAGGTAGCTGATCTATCAGAGGATAGAATTCTCAAGCTCACAGGCAATAATCCTGACATTCTCAAGGAAGAGTTAGAAACCACGCTTTATCGTGAAAAACTCCGGATAAAGCAGAATGCGTGGGTAGTAGATCCGGATGACGATGGTTCTTTTTGGAGTGGCGTGAAATCTTCGCTGGTGCAAATCAGCACTGAGTCAGCGCGAAGTAAAGTAAAGAGGTTTCAGGAGTATAAGGCAGTACTGAATAGTATCACAGCTCGCTATGCGGAAGAAATTGCAAGTAATTTCAAGGCTACGCATTATAAATTCACCAGATCTGTAGTCACTTACGGCTTTTCACGACTGTTGAATGCGGCTCGTGTCAAGGGTTTTAAGTCTATTTTCAGTAATCAGTACACACTTCAGGATAAAATCCAGATTACGGGTGAAACAGATCAGTTGAGAGACTTGGCTACCAAAGGAACGGTGGTGATGGTGCCTACGCATTTCAGTAATCTTGACAGTATCTTGATTGGTTGGGTGATTTCCGTTTTGGGATTGCCGCCGTTTATCTATGGAGCAGGTTTGAATCTCTTCAATATTTCCATTTTTGCCTACTTTATGAACTCACTTGGTGCTTATAAAGTGGATAGAAGAAAGAAAAACCTAATGTACTTGGAGACGCTCAAGACGTATTCTAAGGAAGCTATTCAGTTTGGCTGTCATAGTTTGTTTTTTCCCGGAGGTACAAGATCCCGTAGCGGGATGATCGAATCGAAGCTGAAACTTGGGCTGCTGAGCACCGCAATCGAAGCCCAGCGGGCAAACTTTGAGAATGGGCTGAATGATATTTCGGGCAAAATTTTCATCGTGCCTGTGACGATCAACTACCACTTTGTGCTGGAAGCTCCGGGTTTGATCCGGGATCACTTGAGTATCACGGGACAAGAAAGATATTATAAGGAGAATGATGAGTTTTCGAATTCATACAAGATTTCAAAGTTCCTGATCAAATTTTTCACCAAAGGCTCTGATATCTCAGTGTCGGTAGGTAAGGCAATGGATGTGCTTGGGAATTATGTAGATGTGGATGGAAGGAGTTTGGATAAGCATGGGCGTATAATTGATACGCGGGATTATTTTATTTCCGATGGCAAGGTTTCCGTGGATAATCAGCGTGAGGAAGAGTATACGAATATGCTGGGCAAGCGAATCGTCGAGGAATTTCACAAGATCAACCGGGTATTCAATTCTCATTTGGTGGCTTTTGTGGCATTTGAACTTGTCAAAAGGCAAAACAAGAAGCTGGATCTGTTTGATTTACTAAGGCTTCCTGAAGAGGATATAAGTATTTCTTACGAGGAGTTCAAAGTGAACTGTCAGCTGGTGCTGGATAAAATCAACGAGCTCAAGTCTCAGAAACTAATCAATACAGCACCACACCTTTCACGTGATATGGAAGAAATAATCAAACAGGGAATAGACAACGTAGGGATGTATCATGCCAAGCGGCCAATTATTCAAGATAAAAATGGCGATATAGGTACTGACGACATGAGTCTGCTTTACTATTACCACAACAGATTAACAGGATATGGATTCGAAAAACTCTTCTAAACCAAAGTATATCGGCGTGATCGGGGTTGGGAGCTTTGGTGCGGCAATAGCTAATATTCTTGCAGCCAAGAATCCAGTGATGGTGTATGCAAGAAAGCAGGAAGTGGTGGACGAAATTAATTCGGTTCATACAGCCCAAGGAAAAGAATTAAGTAAGAATATAATCGCGTCAAATGACCCGGAACAACTTGCCAAAAGCTGTGATGTGCTGTTTTTCATGGTTCCCTCGTCCGGTTTTCAGGATGTGGTAAGAACTTTCTCTCCTTTCCTTTTTCCATATCATTTGATCATTCATGGGACGAAAGGGCTTTGCTTGAATCTACAGTCGGGTGAAATGCTGGAAACAGTGAAGCGGATCAAACGTAGTCAGATCTTGACCATGAGTGAAGTGATTCTTCAGGAAACTGTCGCTGTACGGGTAGGGTGCTTGGCAGGGCCTAATCTCTCCAAAGAGCTTTCTCAGGGACAGCCTGCCGCTACAGTGATCGCGAGTAAATACAATGAGGTGATACTGGAGGGACAGAGCCTATTGAGATCTGAGAAATTTCAGGTTTATGGAAACTCCGATATTATCGGCGTAGAGATCAGTGGTGTGTTGAAGAATATTATTGCGATCGCTTCAGGAGCTTTGGCAGGTTTGGGATTGGGGGAAAATGCAAAAGGGCTACTGATTAGTAGGGGAATGGTAGAGATGATTCACTTGGGTAATGCACTTGGTGGAAGTATCAAGTCTGTCATGGGATTGGCAGGAATAGGTGATTTGGTTGCTACCTGCAATTCAGTTCATTCCAGGAATTTTACGGTAGGATTTAGGCTTGCCAAAGGAGAATCGCTGGACACTATAGTCGGTGATATGGAAGAGGTAGCAGAGGGAATCAATACAGTAAGAATCATCAAAGCGTTTTTGGAAACCGCAGATCTGAGAGCACCCATCACTGAGAATCTTTATCGGGTACTCTTCGAAGATCTGGAAATTGAAGACGCACTACAGTTTCTGATGAAATACCCCTTTAATGTGGATGTAGATTTCGTGTAGATCTTTAATAAAAATCCGTATAAAAAATCCTCTTTTGAACTGCTCAAAAGAGGATTTTTTTATGCGTTTTTTACTTACTTATTTAATAATTGGAATCAATTTCACCATCAATCCACTGCCTTGGGTGATTGCATAGATGTAGCCGTCCGGACTTTGAGAAACCTGGCGTACCCGACCGATATCCTGAAGCATCACCTCTTGGGATAAAGCTTTTGATCCATCCATGTCCACTCGATTGATGTGCATTTTGGCCAGTGCTCCAATTAGTATATCGCCCTTCCATGCAGGATACTTGTCTGAAGTTACCATCGTTATACCTGAGGTGGCAATGGACGGAACATAATAGGTCAAAGGTTGCTCCATTCCTTCTTTTTCCTGGATATCTGATATGGGGGTTCCATCATAGTCTATGCCCCACGTGATCACCGGCCAGCCGTAATTTTTGCCTTTTTCGATCAGGTTCAACTCATCACCACCTTGAGGGCCATGTTCGGCAGCGTACAGCTTATTGTTTTCCTTGTCGAAATACATTCCTTGGGGATTTCTGTTGCCAAAAGTCCAGATCGAAGGCATAGCCCCTTCCGTAGCTACAAATGGATTGTCTGTCGGGATTCTTCCGTCGTCATGAATTCGGTGGATTTTTCCATGGGAATTAGTTAAGTCTTGGGCATTGGAAGGAGTGTCTCCACGCTCTCCGCTGGAGTAGTAAAGATAACCATCATTGTCAAATACGATTCGACTTCCCAGATGTCTACCGCCTTTCCAAGCAGGCAGAGACTGGATAAGTTCTTCTTGATTGACAGCATTGTTGCCTTCCAATTTGAATCTCATGATAGTAGTAGAAGAAGTGCTATCAGGCATCGGTTTGCCATAGGATATATAGATCCAGCCATTTTCATCGAAATTAGGATGAGCTGCTATATCCAAAAGTCCAGATTGGTTTACTGTCCAAACTTCTGGAAGTCCCTGGATTTTCTCTCCTGTAAACTTATCGTCTTTGAAAATCAGAACTTCACCTTTTTTCTCAGTGACCAGCATTCTGCCGTCAGTAAGCCAGGTCATTCCCCAAGGGTTATCAAACTCTGTATAGAGCGTGTCGACGTTGACCGGCATCTTTTCAGTTTGAATGGCATGGGTCTCGTCGATAGGCTCGACTTTAACTTCTTCTTTTGAAGAACATGAAGTCCAACTAGACAGTCCAGCAGCCAGAAAGGCAATAGGCAAATAGCGATTGATAGTTTTCATCTGTTTATAATTGTTTTTTAGCTGCCGGATGGAATCTTGCATGGGGGAAATAATCATCGTAGCGTGTGATCTCGTAGATACGGGACCATGTTCGATTTCATAGCATATAAATGAGAATGCAAGATAAACGACATTTTACGATTCCTGTGTTTTTTTTACACCTACTGCTTATAGAAGGGGCTTTTCTACAGCTGATGACATCATTGATTCTGCTTCTTTTACCATGTCGGAAGAGCCAATCAATAGAGGGGTTCTTTGGTGAAGGGACGTCGGTATGATCTCCAGAATTCGTTGAGTTCCATCTGTAGCCATTGCGCCGGCTTGCTCTGCGATCAATGCCAATGCATTGGCCTCATAGAGCAAACGAAGCTTTCCTGAAGGATTCTTTTTGGTAGCAGGGTACAGGTAGATTCCGCCTTTTAGTAGGTTTCTATGGAAATCAGCGACAAGGGAGCCAATGTATCTTGCTGCGTATTTTCTTTCCTTGCATTCGTTGACATAAGCCTTGATTCCTTCTTCCCACTCTTTTTGGGTTCCTTCATTTACGGAGTAGATTTCCCCGTTTTTTGGAGCCTGAATATTTGGATGGGAAAGGAAGAATTCACCTAGTGATTGCTCATAAGTGAAGCCGTTCACCCCAAAGCATGTAGTGTACACCAGCATAGTGGAAGAGCCATAGAGTACATATCCTGCCGCAACCTGCTCTGTGCCTGCCTGCATGATATCTTCTGTTTGAATAGGGCTTCCGACAGGGGTTCTTCTGCGGTAAATAGAGAAAATCGTCCCTATGCTGATGTTGACATCAATATTTGAGCTTCCGTCAAGCGGGTCAATGGCCACTACATACTTGCCTGAACTGTTTTGTAAATCAATGACAGAATCTTCCTCTTCTGAAACTATGGCACAGACTTCGCCACCTTTACTCAAGGCACGCATAAATCGAATATTTGCTATGACATCCAGTTTTTGCTGCTCTTCGCCTTGTATGTTGACTTGGCCGAAAGCTCCTCCGATGTTCGATAGTCCTGCACGTGTAGTTTCACGATTTACTATCTTAGCGGCTAGTGCTATGTCTCGCAGCAGTTGTGAAAGTTCGCCTGAAGCAAAAGGGAAATCGCTTTGCTTGAGTTTGATGAAGCGGTCAAGTGTAGTACCTACAGAGTAGGCCAAACCGCTTTGATCTGGCTGATAAGGTAGAGTTTTCATATATTGGAATAGTTCAATTGGTGGTTTGATTCTCTTGAAAAATAAGCAAATATTTTAATGACCAAAACTCAAATTTACAAATTTGGAGGGGCATCAGTAAAAGATGTGTTTGCAGTGCAAAACTTGGCTGTTATTCTCCGTAATCGATTGCGAAATAATTTTGTGATTGTGGTCTCAGCCATGGGGAAAACCACCAATCACTTGGAGAATATTCTGTCTCTCAAATTGGAGAATCGGGATTATTCTATGAATAGTACAATTTTAAAAAGCTTCCATTTAGATATTTGCACGGCGTTGTTTCCGCAAGGACATGTGGTTTTTCCGAAAATCGAGAATTATTTCATCCAACTCCATCATGCGCTTGAAAAGCCTATTTCCAAGGACAACTACGATGAGTATTATGACCGGATAATCGGTTTTGGTGAATTGCTTTCTTCACGGATAGTGATGGAGTATTTATGCTCTCAAAATTTACTTGTTCTTTGGCAAGATGCCCGGGAGCTGATATGTACCGATAGTGATTTCCGCTTTGCGAAGATAAATTGGGAGAGGACCCGTGCTAATTGCCAGTCTCAACTGAAGCCAAAGCTGACACAGTTTCCCGTTTTGACTCAGGGGTTTATCGGGGCTGATAATATAGGCAGACCTACTACATTGGGACGGGAGGGCTCAGATTTCACCGCTGCGATTTTGGCTGCGAGTCTTGAAGCAGGATCTGTCACCATCTGGAAAGATGTTCCCGGTGTTCTGAATGCAGATCCGAAGATTTTTGTAGGGACCACTCTTTTTGCTGAGTTGGATTACGGGCAAGCTGCAGAAATGACTTTTTACGGTGCATCTGTGATTCATCCCAAGACAATTAAGCCCTTGGCAAATTCAGGCATCCCGCTTTTTGTGAAGTCTTTTCTCAATCCGGATGAGCCGGGGACTAAAATCTATTCGCGGGCCAAGGCTGAACAGGTACCCACATTTATTTTGAAAAAGAACCAGGTCCTTGTGAGTTTTAAAGTGACAGACTTCACCTTTATTGAGGAGAAACATATCCATCAAGTTTATGAACAATTGCAGGGACTAAAGCTGCGCGTGAATATGCTACAGACTTCTGCAATTTCCATCTCTATAGTGATCGATTCCCAGTTGTTTAAGCTGGAGAAACTGCTTTCAAAGCTTAATAGGCATTTTGAAATTAGGTATAACGAAGGACTTGAGCTACTCACTGTACTTCATCCGAAAAATGATTCTATATCAACGCTATTAGAAGGCTATGAGGTGCTATTAGAGCAAAGCACAAGGAATACGGTTCAGATCGTCCGAAGGATAAAATAAGCTTTATAAAAGTCATTTATGAATGGGTGAGGGTATTTGGACAAAAATCAATATTTTCAGGTTATCCGAACTCAAAAACCTAAATCATGAAAACCAGAAGATTATTTTTGCAAAAGGCCAGTCTGTCAGCTATGGCATTGGCTGTACCTGCTTTTAACCCTCTTTCAGCTATGACAAATTCTATGAATATTGTTTCCAAAGATTCCGAAGTACTTCGAGTTGCCATTATGGGCTTGGGAAGCTATGGTACAAGAGTCGCGGAAGCGATTCAAGATTGTAATCGTGTAAAACTTGTTGGAGTGATCAGCGGCACTCCTTCCAAAGTGGAAGATTGGAAATCAACCTATAATATCCCTGCTAAGAACTGTTACGATTACGATAATTTCGATGCGATAAAAGATAATCCTGATATCGATGCCGTATACGTAATCACTCCCAATGCCTTGCACAAAGATCAGGTAATCCGGGTGGCAAAAGCTGGGAAGCATGCTATCTGTGAAAAGCCTATGGCTATCAGTGCAGAAGATGGGCAGGCCATGGTAGATGCTTGTAAAACAGCCGGCGTTCATCTACTGATAGGTTATCGTATGCACTTTGAGCCGAATACACTGGAAGTGATCAGGATGCGTAAAGATGGAGAATTGGGAGAAATTCGATTCTTCCAGGGCTTATGTGGTTTTGTGATCGGCGACCCAACTCAGTGGCGCTTGGATCGGATACTTTCAGGTGGAGGAGCGATGATGGATATTGGGATTTATGCTATTAACGGAGCAAGATATATGATAGGCGAAGAGCCGATATGGGTGACCGCTCAAGAGGTGAAAACCGATTCTGAAAAATTTAAAGAAGGAATAGACGAGACGATTACCTTCCAACTTGGCTTTCCTAATGGGGTGATTGCTTCATGTCTTTCCACCTATAACATGAATAATCTGGATAGATTTTATCTCAATGGCAGTAATGGCTGGGTAGAAATGCAGCCTTCCACTGGCTACGGGCCTATTGAGGGGCAGACTCATGCCGGTCCCCTGACAGAACCCATTGTTACTCATCAGACTGTACAGATGGATGAGATGGCTGCAATTATTTTTGAGGGGAAACAACCTGAAGTCCCTGTAAATGGTGAAGAGGGCGTAAAAGATATGAAAATTATAGATGCAATTTTCGAGGCTGTGAAAACGGGTGAGAAGGTGGCTTTAAACTTAAGTTAAGGCATATTGGCAATCGGCCTATTTTACCAATTGATAGATTCATTTAATTAAGGGAAGATAGGCCGTTCCAACAAGATTCAGATATACAAGTAACGGAAATGGGCGTAGAAACCTTGCTGATTTTAAAAATCCATTCAGTATAAATAACTGTATGTGAGGTTGTTATGGTTAGGCGTAGAGCTGGTGAGTGGCTTTTACCTGGGTAAGAAAACTATCGATAGCTTCATCCAAAATCTGATATATTTCCTCAAATCCTTCTTCTCCACCATAGTACGGGTCAGGAACAGACATCCCCTGAGTCTCAGCCACAAAATTCCGCATCAGGTGGATTTCTTTGTCAGCAAAGCCGTATCGTACTTTTAGATTGTTTAGATTTCGTAGGTTATTGTCATCCATTGCCAAGATGTACTCAAAATCTCTAAAATCCGTGCGGTTTACTTGCCTGCTTCGATGATAGAGTGGGAGATTGTATTTGGAAGCACATTTTATTGTCCGTTCATCAGGCAGTTCACCAATGTGAAAATCAGAAGTCCCGGCACTATCACATTTGAATTGTGACTCCATGCCTGCTAGCTTTACTTTGCTATTGAAAATAGCTTCAGCTAAGGGAGACCTGCAGATATTGCCAAGACAAACAAATAAAACTCTAATCATATTGCGTTAACTCTGAACTTAACTAGCTTCTTGAAAAAACGAGGGCTTTGTAAAGTAGCAAATTCTATGGGGAAATGCACGGTACAGTTGGTGTTTTTTTTGTCAAAAAGCATAAAACTGACTACTAATAATCCTTCAAGGTGTAAATTATTGTGAATAAAACTATTTCCAGTCAAATGGCTACTTTTGACGAATGAAATGGATTTATAGAATCGGGATATTTTTTGCCAGGATACTTTTGCCCCTGGCAGGACTGTTTATCCCCAAAATTAGGCATTTCTTAGCTGGGAGAAAAAATCTATTTCAGAGACTAGAAGGTTTCAGATCCAAAAGCCCAGGTGAGTTGGCGTGGTTTCATGTGGCTTCTTTAGGAGAATATGAGCAGGCAAAACCTGTCATTGCTGAATTGAAGCAGGTGAGTCCCAGTTATTTAATTGCAGTAAGTTTTTTTAGTCCATCAGGCTTTGACAACGTGGTCAAGAAGCCGCAACCCAATGTTGATTTTATCACCTATATGCCTCTGGACAGCAAAAAACAAGCAGAAAAATTCGTTACTGTTTTGAACCCCAGCCTTACTTTTTTTATCAAGTATGATCTTTGGTATCACCATATAATGGCTGTCAAAGCCAGAGAAATACCGCTTTTCCTTTTTTCAGCGGCTTTCCGACCGGATCAAATCTATTTCCGGAGAGATGGGTTTTTTAGAAACATTCTGTTTCAATTCGACTATATTTTTTCCCAAAATCAGGCTACATTGGACTTACTGAAATCAGTTGACTATCCGAATGCGAGTGTTGCCGGTGACACGCGTTTTGACCGAGTGGCTGAAACTGCAAAGAACTATAAAGAGTTTCCAGAACTGGTTAAATGGGTAGGGGATAGGCCGACTATAGTAGCGGGATCTGTATGGCAAGAGGACATGGATCTCTTGATCCCCTTGATGAATGCCAATCGGGATTACCGGTGGATTATTGCGCCGCATGATTTGAATCCTGAGCCAATGAACCGTTGGTCTGAACATTTGTCGCTGAAAACTTCCAAGTATTCTCAATGGGATCCGGAATTTTGTCCAGATGTACTTTTTATTGATAATATTGGGATGCTAAGTTCATTGTATCAATTTGCCAGAGTGGCCTATGTGGGCGGTGCTTTTGGCAAAGGACTTCATAATATTTTGGAGCCCTTGGGTTTCGGTGTCCCGGTGATTTTTGGCAAATTAAGAAGATTAACTAAATTCCCTGAATCAGCTGAAAGTCAGGAGAATGGATGTGGATTTGAGGTCAGTGATGTAGAAAGTTTGAGGGTGGTTTTTGAGAGATTGGAACAGCCTGATTTTTATGGGCAAAGTACTGATTCGGCTCAAAAATGGGTAAAAATGAATATAGGCGCAGCGGCGAAAATTATTAATAAGGTGGAAAAGTTGACTTCTAAGGCATGAAATCGAGCATGATTAGGTGCAATAAAGAGGTTTGGTTTTTAACTATGCAACACTCCCTGTCTGTAGTGCAGGCGGGCATCCCGTTTCCTACGTCGCAGGACAGTTTATGGCCATTGAAAGAAATTAGAAGCATATGAAAGGAAGAGTGATTAAATCCACTGGGAGCTGGTATTTGGTGCAGTCCGACGGAGAAGTCGTTGCTTCAAGATTGAAGGGGAAGTTTAAGCAGGACGACCTTAAGTTGACCAATCCAATTGCTGTGGGGGACTGGGTGTTATTGGCAAAAGAAGAAAATCAGGAGACTGCAGTGATTTCGGATATTTTACCCAGAGAGAATTATGTGATCCGAAAGTCAACCCGAAAGCAGCATTTTTCCCATATCATTGCCAGCAATCTCGATCAGGCGATTCTTGTCATTACAATGAAAAGTCCGAGGACATCCTTGGGATTTATAGATAGATTTTTGGTCAGCACAGAGAGCTTTCGGATTCCGGCAATCTTGGTTGTGAATAAAATGGATCAAATGTCAGGAGAGAAGGCGGAGGATTGGCTATTGGATATTCACAAGATCTATGAGCCTCTGGGATATCAGGTAATTGAAGTGTCTGCCCTCAAAGAAGAGAATCTGAAGGATAAATTCAATTCGGTCTTAGCCGGTAAGTCAACTTTAATCTCGGGACATTCTGGAGTGGGGAAGTCTACCTTGCTCAATGCACTGGTTCCCGAAGCAGCTCAGCATACCAAAGAGGTTTCCGGATTTACTTCCAAAGGGGTGCATACCACTACTTTCGCCGAACTTTTTGCCTTAGAGAACGGCGGTGATCTCATCGATACTCCGGGGATCAAGGAGTTTGGGATTTTGGATATAGAGGATAACGAACTTTCCCATTATTTTCCGGAAATGAGAAAATACCTGGGACAGTGCAAATACAATAATTGTCAGCATGTGAACGAACCCGGCTGTGTAGTGATCGACAAGGTAGAGGCAGGATTCATTCATCCTTATCGCTACGAAAGTTATTTGAATATCCTCAATGAGGAGGATGACTACAGATAAGCTGTTTGTTTGATTTTGAATCCAAGTAGAATTGGCCTAATTTTCATTTTTGAAAAATACCATGAGCGAAGTACTCAATCACCAGCAGATAAAGAAGAAAATAACCCGGATGGCTTATGAGATTTACGAAAGAAATCTCAACTCTAAAGGCGTTGTGTTTGCGGGGATTTCCGGAATGGGAGGAACCCTGGCCCAACTTCTTGCTGCAGAGCTAAAAGCAATCTCTCCACTTACAATTGAGCTGACCGAAGTTATTTTGGATAAAGTCCATGTTGCTTCGGAGCAAGTACAGCTTTCCGCTGCAATAGATTTGCAGGGAAAAACCCTGATTTTGGTGGACGATGTGCTAAACACCGGAAAAACGTTGGTGTATGCGATGAAGCCTTTTTTGGAAGAAGAACTATATAAAATGGAAATAGCAGTGCTGGTCAATCGCAGCCATGGTCTTTTTCCGATTCGGCCGGATTACACGGGTTTCGAACTTTCCACTACGCTCAATGAACATATCAAGGTAGATTTCTCAGGAGACAATTACTTCGTTTATCTACACTAATTACTATGTCAGTACATTCCTCTGCAAACGTAAAAAGAATCACTACGCACATTCTTCAGGAGATGAAGGACCGTGGTGAGAAGATCTCAATGCTCACAGCCTATGATTATTCCATGGCCAAAATCGTGGATGCAGCGGGGATCGATATTATTCTCGTGGGAGATTCTGCTTCCAATGTTATGGCGGGTCATGAGACTACCTTGCCTATTACGTTGGATCAGATGATTTATCATGCCTCTTCTGTAGTAAGAGCGGTGAGCAGAGCTTTCGTGGTAGTTGATATCCCTTTTGGTAGCTATCAGGGGAATAGCTCTGAGGCTTTGCGGTCAACTATCCGGATCATGAAAGAATCAGGCGCCCATGCTATAAAAGTGGAGGGTGGGTCTGAGATCAAAGAATCCGTAGCGAGGATACTAAGTGCTGGAGTACCTGTAATGGGGCACTTGGGATTGACTCCCCAGTCGATTTATAAGTTTGGGACTTACACTGTGAGAGCTAAAGAAGATACTGAAGCATCCAAGCTTTTGGAGGATGCAAAGCTTTTGGAAGAGTTGGGATGCTTCGCAATAGTGGTGGAAAAAATTCCTGCGGACCTGGCGAAGAAAGTAGCCGAATCAGTGTCCATACCAATTATCGGAATAGGTGCAGGAGGCGGTGTGGATGGTCAGGTGCTGGTCGTGCATGATATGCTGGGAATCACTCAGGAATTCAAGCCGAGATTTTTGAGGCAATATGCCGATCTACAGGGAATTATGATGGATGCCTTTGGCCAATATATCAAAGATGTGAAGAATAAGGACTTTCCAAATGAGCAGGAGAGCTATTGAGAATCGATGAGCTAAGCATAGAGGCTGTCTCATAGGAGAGACAGCCTTTTTTTGCCAATATGTAGGGCAGATGCCGTATGGTGTACGGCATGACCATCTCATAATTTTGGGTAAAATCTCTTTAATTATGAAAAAGCCCTACTCATTAAAAAAAATAACCTGCTTGAGCCTCGTCCTGATTTTAACTGCTTTGACTTCAAGTTTTGCACAAGAACCAGCTTGGAAAGTGACGCTGGACAAAGGGGTGGAGTGGACAAGGTACACACCTAATAAGATTCTCTTGATTGGAAGTTCCGATTGGGGGCTGCACGGTGTCGACGCTAACACAGGCAAGTTGTTGTGGTCCAACGAAGATCTGTATAATTCCGCCAAAGCCATTAAAGGTGCTGATGGCAAAAATCAGAAATACACTGAAGCGCTTATACACGTGTTAACGGATGATTCAGATCCCACTGTATCGGATTTTGCGGTGGTGAAATATTCTGACTTTGCGCTGGTCAAAAACTTCGTTGTACTAAATATACGCACTGGAGAGGTCGTCACGTCACCGGCCAAAGCAGGCATGCCAACCCAAAAAGTGCTCACTTCACTTAGAGCATTAGGTTCGGAGACAGCCACATTTAATTATGGGGGGACAGCCTACATCCCTGAGCTAAAAGCTGTGATGATCACGGGAAACTGGATCGACATTAAGGCTCAAGGTACTCCGGCGCATCAATTGACAAAATTGATTGACCTGAAGTCCGGAGATGAACTGTGGGGCAATGATCAGGTGAGCTCTAATTTTGAGCCTACGGTCACGCAGGATGGTAATCTCTTTTTGCTGGCAGATGATATTGCGTCAAAAATCGATGCGAAAACGGGGACAGTCCTGTGGTCTTACTCTGTTGCGGATAAGAAGAACTCATTCCAGTCTTTTGGGGCGAATTTGGATCTGACTGAAGGCTATATCTACCAGAAAAAAGGAGGTAGAGGATTGCTTACTGCTCTGGATCTCAATTTAGGAAATGTAAAATGGGAAAAGGAGCTTTCTTCTAAAGACATTCCCATACTCAATGCTGAGTACTATGGAGTAATAGCGGCAGATGAGAAGAACTTTACGCTGTTTGATGCGGAATCAGGAGAAGTAAAGTGGACCGCCAAAAAATTAGATGGAGTAGTGGTGGATATGGGCGGGAATCACGGAATTGCTGTGGGAGAAAAAGACAAATACCTCACTGTATTGGATAAGAACACGGGCGAAGAGAAGTGGTCTGAAAAAATCAAGGGAATTGAAATTGATCAATTGACCGGAACGGGAATTATGTATCGGAATGGAGATGGGTCTATCGGACTTTTTGGTTTTGATGGAAAACCGCTCTGGGATGGCAAGAATATGATCAAAGGAGAGACGATTTTAAGAGCCAAGCCTGGGATGGACCGAGAGATTTTCTACGCAGACGGGAAAATATATCATGTAGATTTGATCAGCGGAAGTAAAAAAGTCATTATAGATGATATCAAATTCCAAGAGAAAGAATCTCCTGATAATCTGGAGCATACTGGGGCAAATTTTGTTCTTTCTTCCAGTCAAAATATGATGGGGTTCGATGAAACTGGCCGGGTACTCTACCAAAATCACTGGCCTTCTCCGAAAATATCACTTGCAGGCAGGATAGCTTTGCGTACGATTCAGGTGGCAGCATTGGCGATGACTGCCGCATCTTCAGCAGCAGCGGGAGCAAATCACAATACCTACTCCAATGTGAGCTACAACAAGTATGGAGAAGATTATAAGCGACAGGCAGATTTTTATGCAAACTTAGCGAATGGGATGGCTCAAGCGGCAGGAAAAAGATTCAAGGCAACCAAATCCAGAGGAGTAAATACTTTTATTTTGACAGATGTGGGCGGGGGGAATGGTCTGGTTCGAGTGGACAAAGCGAGTGGTAAAGCCACGGGAAAAATAGAATTGAATGATAAAGAGCCACTGTTCGATTCAGACCCTGAAAATGGAATGATATTTTACAAACCGTCCAAGAAGGAGGTTCACGGTTACATGTTCTAAGCTGGAAATAGGGCTATTTAAGCAGAAAGACCGACAATCGTCGGTCTTTCTGCTTAAAATTAAAATATGGAGATGTAAGTTAAGCTTTAGGAATCACGGATTTTTCCTTCACCCTGATCATAAAGTCACTGAGTACATTCATGTAGTTAATAAATGCTTCATATGGGGACTCGTATGGACTGAAATAAGCGTGAATATCTCCATCAGAAAAGAATTTGGTACACATATAGTAAAAGTGATCACTTGTTTGCAGATATGTCCAGTCCCGCTGAATATCTTCATCGTCTATATCTTTCACCAGTTTTTCCATTTCATACAACCTATCAAAAGCCTCGTCTTGCAGATCGTTGCCTAGCCAAGCTGTCAGATCCCGCTCTTCATCAGCCCACGAGATGGGAATGGGTACATGGATTTTTCCTACCGGCGAGATTTTGGAAGCAATTTCTGAAGGAGTAGAGAATGTGAAGTTGGTGTGGCTGAAAACCGCATCAGGGAGTGACTTCATAAATTCGAAAATACCGGTTTCTGCCCATTGGTGCTCACCGAAAGTTTCATAATCCATAAAGAGATTTATAGTTTCTTCTTCTTTGGGGACGTTGTTGATCCATTTGACGAACTTATCCGTAGTAAGCGGATAGTCATCCCAGCTTTTATTTCCAAATCGGAAAGCGATATCATCAGAAAGCTGGAAATTCTTCAGTAATACTTTTAGATTGGGGTTAATGCTGTTGCAGTACACATAGTTGGGGCTTTTCCATCCGAGTATGTGCTTTGCTCCTTCAGTGAGTATGGCCTCAAAACCCATTTCTGCCACTGTAGCACCGATCTGATCTGAATAGATTAACTCGGTATTTCTAAACACTTTAGGCTGGTAGCCATTGAAGAGTTTCTTTATTTTTTCCTGATGCTTTTTGACCATGCTCTGAAATTCTTCCTTACTCTTCAATGCTGCAAGCGTATGTGCATAGGTTTCGTTTAGTAATTCACAATGACCTGTTGCCACTAGCTTTTGAAAACTCTCCAGAACATCGGGAGCGTAGGCTTCTAGCTGGTCGAGAAAAACACCCGACATAGAAAAGCTCACTTTAAAAGCTCCGTTATACTTATGTATCATTTCCAGTAGCAAGGCATTCATTGGGAGGTAGCATTTTTGTGCTACTTTTCTCATGATGCTACGATTGGAAAAATCGTCCCAATAGTGATGATCGTCCCCGATATCAAAAAAACGATAAGGTTTCAGGCGGTATGGCTGATGAACCTGAAAGTAAAAGCATATGGTTCTCATGGTTTCTGTGGTAATGTTTGTTGGTACACAGTGACAAGCTTTTCAGCCACATGCTCCCATTTTAATTTTTTTAATTCTTCAGTTCCAAGTTCTTTGAACATCCTGGAAATACCGTCATAATGAAGCAATGCAAAAATCGCATCAGCCATTGAGTCTATATCCCAAAAATCAATTTTGATCGCATTATTGAGGACTTCTGCTACTCCGGATTGTTTGGAAATAATCACAGGGGTGTTGTGACGTACAGCTTCTAGAGGTGAAATGCCAAATGGCTCAGATACAGACGGCATCACATAGACATCTGAGATGGCATACATGTGATCCACATCATCGCCTTTGAGAAAACCTGTGAAATGAAACTTAGTACCCATCCGTAGCTCTGCTACCCGGTCAATCATCCTATTTAATAAATCTCCGTTTCCAGCCATTACAAAACGGACATTGGGGTCTCTTTCTATGACTTTTTTAGCTGCTTCTACAAAGTATTCCGGTCCTTTTTGAAAAGTTATTCTTCCCAAGAAAGTCACGATCTTTTCCGGCACTTTCTTTTGGTAGCTGGATTTGATAATGCTTGCATCCAAAACAGCGTTGTGCAGTACTGTTATCTTCCCCGCAGGAACACCATATTTTTTGACAATTATATTCTTGGTCAGTTGACTTACCGCCACTATATGGTCGGCGGCATGCATTCCCGCTCTTTCAATATCGTACACTACTTGATTGACGGATTCGCCCGAGCGGTCAAATTCAGTAGCATGCACATGAGCTATCATAGGCTTGCCGCTGATTTCCTTTGCTGCAATGCCCGCAGGGAAAGATAGCCAGTCGTGGGCATGGATAATGTCATGTTCTTTCGCTTTGGAAATGTGTGCTGCAACGAGGGCATAGCGGGAAACTTCCATCATCAGGTCCTTTCCGTATTTGCCGCTGAATTCAAATTTGGTGGAGAACACGCTTTCATCTACGTCAGTCCTGTCATGAATAGCGTAATCGGTATATTTCCTAAATTCTTCCGGCCCCAGATACGGAACCAGAAAACTACTTACTTCTAAGTAAGTAAGGTTTTTCCAGAATTTCTTAAATCGTTTTTCGCGGTAATCTATAGTGATGTCGCTCGCATTGACAAAATCTGCCAGCGGTTCTTCATCGCCCCATAGTTTAGGCACCACAAATATGATGTCTTGATGGTGATGAGCCAGACCCTTGACCAAGCCGTAGCATGCCGTTCCTAGACCTCCTGAAATATGTGGCGGAAATTCCCACCCAAACATTAGCACCTTCATAAAAAGTCTTTTATATCTTCTTGACCAAATCCATCATTCTAAGCAATTCTGATACACTCCAAGCCTGAGAAATGGCTCCTTTAGGACGATGGGGAGGATCTCCATCGTATATTTCCGCCACTGCCCCCACTCCATATTGTGTCATTACTCCGTCAAAACCCTTTACGATTTTTTGGATAAAATTCTCTCCGGACTTACCATGGAGTTTAATATAGCCTTCTACAAAATGCCCCAATGGCCAAACCCATACAGTACCGTTGTGATAGGCTTCATCTCTGCTGATTTGATCTCCGAAATAGTAGCCTTTATATCCGGGTTCATCAGGGGAAAGTGAGCGCATTCCACGGGGAGTTAGAAGTTTTGATTTTGCAGTCTCTAGTACCTGGTCGCATTTGTCGTCGCTGAGCATTACGTATGGTAACGAAGTCGCAAAAATCATGTTTGGCCGTATTGCCCAATTTTTCTCTTCACCATCTACGTAATCTGCCAGATGGCCATATTCATCTGACCAAAACACTGCCTCAAATGTTTCTTTGATTTTTGAAGCATGTTTTATGGCATCTTCATCGCCTGTCAGCTCATGGTAAAAGCATAACGCATTATACCAAAGTGCCTGTATTTCCACAGGGCATCCTTTACGCTGGGTGACGGGGCCGTCAGGCGTCACCGCATCCATCCAGGTAAGGGCTTTTCCGTCTTCTCCGCCATACACCAGCCCATTCTCCAAAATATGGATGTTGAAGGCTGTCCCCTCGAGATAGCCATCGATGATCCCTTTCATTTTTTCGAGGTATCGCTCTTTGATGGTTTTGCTGTCTCCGGTATATATGATGTATTGTTGCAGCGCCCAGAAGTACCAAAGCGGGGCATCTATTGAATTCATATTGGTGGTCACACCACTCCCGACATTAGGGAATAGAGGTCCTTTCAGATCCCTGGACATAGTGTCCATGATGTCGAGAAATGTTTTGGAATCTCCCATGGTAAGCGTAAGGCCGGGAGCTGCTACAAAAGTGTCTCTTCCCCACCAGCCAAACCATGGATACCCTGCGATAACTCTAGTGTCACCGTCACGCTTCCTTAAAAATTGTCCTGCTGAGTTTTTGAGACAGTTCACAAAATTGCTTCTGGGAATTCTTCTTGCGATCTCTTTCTCGAAGGCACTTTGGCGTGTTTTCGGATCTGCTTCTGTCAATCCTGCCGAAAATATGACAGACTCGCCCTTTTCAATGTCAAATTCGAAATATCCGGGAACGTACAAATCTTCCTGATAATCATATCCCCGCTCTCGCTCTAAGATGTATTCAATCTTATAGTACCAATCAGGGGCAGGTACAAAATCTGCTTTTTTTGAGACTTGCAGGTAAAGTGGGTCGTAAGCTTCGTAAAGATGAAAGACTGCTCCATTAGGAGCTTTTTTGTATTTCTTGTTTATATAGTTATTTGCCTTAGAAAGGTCGTGATACCCTCTGAATGCCAAGAACGGCTGAACCCTTATTTTAGTAGGAGAGTGTGCGTCTAATAAGGTGTATCTAATCATCAGACGATCTCTGTTGGTATCCAAGATCAATTCTTTTTGCAAAAGAACCCCTCCTACACGGTATGTTAATTTTGGAATGGGCTCAGAATCAAAATCTTCAAGATATTTATGCCCTCTTGGAGAATAATTACCCGGGAATTTGCTGATGCCCAAATTAAAACTTGCCCCACGTTGGATTACCGTTTCGTGGACGGTAGACAGCATGACGTGGCTTTGGGAGTCAATTTGTGGTTGAGGGACCACCAGCAGTCCATGGTATTTGCGGGTATTACAACAAATGATCGAAGTGCTGGTGTAGGCACCCGAACGGTTGGTTCTGATGATCTCTCTTTCAAGAGAATAATTCAGATTGATTAGTTGTGTTTTATCGAAATGGATATAACTCATGCGGGAAAAATTCTATGTCGTTAAAAATAGAGTTTTGCGCCGACAAGAAAAATGAAATGGAAAAAAATAAAGGTTATGTTTCCATAACCTTTTGATTTTGTAGAAATAATCAGGAATGAATCGCTTCTTTTTGGATTTCTTCGAAATTTCTAAGCGATTCTTCAAATTTCATCAAGTAGTTTTTTGCCATCCTTATATTGATAGGTTTCACTTGAGGGAATTTTGGCGAAGTTTTGAACAAAGTAAACATCTGAAGTTGGTTTAGTTCTGGCAGGTTTTATCAAATGCTGTGCCAATAGAGGCTTTTATAAATAAGAAAGCCCCTCGAATTGAGGGGCTGATGATGGGTGAAAGACCGGGTTCGAACCGGCGACCTCTGGATCCACAAACCAGCGCTCTAACCAGCTGAGCTACAATCACCATTTAGTCATCTGGATAGGTTTCTTCCAAATGGTCTGCAAAAGTAATAATTATGCTGAATTGGCGCAAGATGATTTCTAAATTTTTCTTGAAAAATTTAGGCGCTTACCTTTCTTGTCTTCGTGGAATGCTCCGTTTTCGTACGCTAGATGTCCAGAAACGACTGTGTGTGTGACTTTTGACTTAAAGACATGGCCCTCGAAAGGAGACCAGCCACATTTGGATAAAATATTTTCCTTGGAGACTTTCCATGGATTATTTAGATCCACCAATACCAAATCTGCATAATAGCCGGCTCGGATAAATCCCCTGTCCTTAATGTTAAATAGTATGGCTACATTATGACTCATTTTCAATGCAATTTTCTCCAAACTGATTTTGCCCTGATGATAGAAGTCAAGCATGGCGACTAAACTATGCTGATTAAGCGGCCCGCCGGAAGGGGCTTTGGTGTAAACCTGGTCTTTTTCCTCCAGCGTATGTGGGGCATGATCTGTGGCGACTACATCGATGGTGCCGTCCAGCATTGCATTGAAAATTGCTTCCCTGTCTTTAGCTGTTTTTACAGCAGGGTTCCATTTGATAAGATTTCCTTTGGTGTCATAATCCTCCTCGGCAAACCACATGTGGTGGATGCAGGCTTCAGCAGTTACTTTTTTCTCTTCCAGCGGAATGGTATTGGTGAAAAGTTCCAGTTCTTTTGCCGTACTGATATGAAGAATATGAAGACGTGCGCCATGTTTTTTTGCCATGGCCACAGCTCGGCTGGATGCATCGTAGCAGGCTTCTTCGGATCTGATTTTCGGATGGAATTTTACAGGAATATGATCACCATAGATAGATTTGAACTCATCGAGATTCGCTTTGATGATGTTGTCATTTTCGCTGTGGATGGCGATGATGGCTTTGCACTGTTTAAATATTTCTTCTAAGGATTCGATGTTGTCTACTACCATGTTTCCTGTGGAAGATCCCTGAAAAATCTTTAGTCCGCATACTTCATCGAAATCAACTTTCATAATCTCGTCCAGATTGCTGTTTGTAGCCCCCATGAAGAAAGAATAGTTGGCCAAAGAAACCTCAGAAGCTCTGGAATATTTTTGTTCCAAGAGCTCCACAGTTGTTGCTTGAGGTACTGTGTTAGGCATTTCCATATAGGATGTGGTACCGCCAGCGACCCCGGCTTTTGCTTCTGTATATATCTCGGCTTTATGGGTGAGTCCAGGCTCTCTGAAATGTACCTGATCATCAATTACTCCGGGGAAAAGATGTTTTCCCTTAGCGTCGATATGAATGTCAGCCTTCTCCATACTGAGATCTTCTCCTAATTTTGAGATTCTTCCATTTTCTACCAACACATCGCCCGGACTTATCCGGCCTTCATTGACTATATTTGCACCGGTGATCAGAATACTTTTCATCTTTACTCCTTTTAGGATTTTACTAGTTCAACCAAAATTAACGAATCATGAGCAATGAGGCCTCAACTTTTGAAGCATTTAAGCTAAATAGACAGCTATTGAATGCAGTGGCGGATGCGGGTTACACTCATCCTACGCCTATTCAGGAAAAGGCGATCCCACTTGCGCTTGCCGGACACGATGTGCTGGGAATTGCTCAGACAGGCACAGGGAAGACTGCTGCCTATGTACTGCCGCTTCTAATGAAGGTGAAATATGCGCAAGGTGACCACGCCAGAGCTGTGATTTTGGCGCCCACTCGTGAACTGGTGATGCAGATAGAAGAGGTAGTGCTGCAGATGGCAACTCATACCGATCTGAGAATGGTGGCGCTCTACGGTGGTTTGGGGCCAAAGACTCAGATTGAAATTTTGGAAAAAGGAGTTGATATTATCGTTTCTACACCCGGAAGATTTCTTGATATCTATAGGAAAGGGAAAATATTGACCAAGGAAATCAAAACCTTGGTTTTGGATGAAGCGGACAAAATGATGGATATGGGCTTTATGCCACAGATCAGATCTATTTTAGAAATCATCCCTATCAAGAGGCAAAACTTGCTGTTCTCCGCAACTTTTGGTGAGCGTATAGACAGATTTGCAGCAGAGTTTCTGGAGTTTCCGGAGCGGGTGGAAGTAACTCCACAAGCCACCACGGCTGAGACGATCGGGCAGGTGAAGTATTTGGTGCCAAATATCAAAACGAAACTGAGTCTACTGGCTCATTTATTTAAGAATGAGGAATTCAGTAGAGCCATAATTTTTACCCGATCAAGAAAAAATGCGGAAGAGGTGTTTGCCTTTCTAAGTCATCGTAGCTATGGTGAGGTGCGTGTGATTCACGCGAATAAGGGACAAAATACCCGTATTAATTCTATTGAGGATTTCAAAGGCGGGGATGTACGTATTTTGGTAGCCACCGATGTTGCATCCAGAGGATTGGATGTGACTATGGTATCTCATGTGATCAACTTCGATGTGCCTTTGATCTATGAGGACTATGTACATAGGATAGGTAGAACGGGTAGGGCGGAGCAAGAAGGCAAGGCAATCAGTTTTGTCAATCCTGCGGAAACCTATCATTTCGAAAAGATCGAAGAGATCATCCGGATGAAAGTAGAAGAGGCGGAAATACCCGGTGAGGTGGATGTGACTGCTACTCCTTATGAAGAAAAGCAAGCTTATGCGCGTGAGCTTGATCGCCTGCTACAACGGGACAATCCTGATTATAAGGGAGCTTTTCATGAGAAAAAGGAGCATAAAAAGCCAAATCCTCATTTAGAGCAGCAAGAGAAAGAGAAAAAGCGTGGAAATAAAAACTCCAAGGCCAAAACCAATAGAAATCAACTGAAGACAAAGCACCAGAAGAATAAGGGGAAGTAAGCCTAAACCGGAACAATAAGTATTGCAAAAACCCGATTCATTACGAATCGGGTTTTTTAATTTCTAGCTACTTCTATCTATCTACTCGCTACTTATTATGTTCCATATAATCCACCACAAAGTAGCTCAAGGTTCGCATTCCAAGTACAAACCCACCTTCGTCTATGTAGAAGCCCGGTGTGTGATGGGAAGGAGTGGTGAGTGGGTCACCGCCTTTTTTCATTCCCCCGAGAAAAATGAACACACCGGGTTTTTCCCGCTGGAAAAAGCTGAAATCTTCTGCTCCAGTCACTGGGTTGAGATAGATAAGGTTTTCTGCGCCCGCTGCGGCTTCCAATGATGGCAGCATTTCTTTTGTCAGATCGGGATGGTTTACAGTGGATGGATATAGTTTCTCGATCTTCAGATCTACTGTAGCTCCGGCACTTTCGGCAATATTGGTCACGATCTCCGTGATGCGCTTGTGTACTAATTCCTGCTGCTCATCTCCAAAAGTTCGCACGGTACCGATCAACTTGACTTCTTCAGGTATAATGTTGTGGCGGATTCCTCCATGTATGGCTCCTATAGTCACCACGGCAGGATTTTGCGTGACATTTACACTTCTAGAGAGAATAGTTTGCAGTCCCATGATGATTTGCGAACTAGCCACAATCGGATCCACACTCGACCACGGATACGCACCATGGGCTTGTACGCCTTTTACGGTTATTTCCAGGTTATCCACAGCTGCCATTACGGGACCGGATCTGTAGCCAATCTTCCCTACTTCTGTTTGGGAATTGATATGCAAGCCAAAAACAGCGTCCACATCCTCCATAATGCCTTCTTTCACCATAAGTTCCGCCCCTGCTATCTCTGCATCATAGACTCCTTCTTCGGCCGGTTGGAAAATAAATTTCACAGTTCCTTCCAAGTCATCTTTCATCCCGGCGAGAACTTCGGCCGCCCCCATGAGGATAGCTACATGTGAATCGTGACCACAGGCGTGCATTACCCCTGTTTCTTGACCGTTGTAGGTAGCAGTATTTACAGATTTGAACGGCAAATCATTCCGCTCTGTCACAGGAAGTGCATCCATATCAGCTCTGAGTGCTACGGTCGGCCCGGGTTTTCCGCCCTTCAACACACCAATTACACCGGTCACCGCTACCTGCTCGGTGACTTCTATGCCAAGGGAGCGCAGATGATCTGCGACTTTCTTTGCCGTACGAAACTCTTGGTTTCCCAGTTCAGGATGCATGTGGATATCCCGTCGCCATTCAATCACTTTGGATTCAATGGAATTTGCCTTGGTGTCGATAGCCTTGTGGAGTTCTGTTTGGGCTGAAAGATTTCCGGTGCCCATGATCATGGGGCACAGCAGTAGGGGGAATAAAAGTTTTTTCATAGTCGGTGGTTTATATTATGTAATCCAAATTTATAAAAATGTGCCAATGCTCAAGCTTTTTGGAGGGATTTGGAAGCAAACTCTTTTTATAAAAGAACTATTTCGGCTAAAAAACTTTTGTACAGTAAAACTAACAAGCAAGAAGCTATGCAACTCGATAATCAACTGGCAGTAGTCACCGGTGTCAGTAAAGGAATAGGACTGGAAGTCGTCAAATTGTTACTTGAAAAAGGAACGGTCGTTGCAGGATGGGGGAGGAATGCTCCGGATTTTGAGCATGAAAACTTCCATTTTTTCGTCTGTGATGTTGCTGATGAAGATTCGGTGGAGAAAGCATTTCTGGAAACGACGGGCAAACTGGGAACTGATATCAGAATACTTGTCAATAATGCGGGGTTTGGAATTGCGGGCAAATTCGAAGAAATGTCCTCCCAAGATTGGAAAGCAATGTTTGACACCAATGTACACGGGATTTTCTACGTGAGTAAGAGACTGGTTCCGGCTATGAAAGCCGCTGATGAAGGCCATATTTTGAATGTTGCATCTATCGCAGGACTGAATGGAGTGGCTAATTTTGCCGGGTATGTAGGGACAAAGCATGCGGTACGCGGGATTTCCCATTCTATGTATATGGAGCTTCGTGATTTTGGGATTAAAGTTTCTACGATTTATCCAGGGTCCACCCAAACCAATTTCTTCGATGAGATTGAAGGTTCCAATGCCAATGAACATATGATGCGTCCCCAAGATGTGGCTCAGACGATTGTCCAAACATTAGAAACCCATCCAAATTACTTCGTTGCAGATGTAGAATGTAGGCCTTTAAGGCCGAAAGGGAAGAAGTAGCGAGCTTACATTTTAACAGACATTTGCTCCCCGACAAGCTTTAAATTGTAGGGTGAGTTACGCGCTTAAATTTATATGTATATCCGCTGTTGATTCCTGATATGCGTATGCAAAAACAAACGCATAAAAAGGGACAAAGTAGTTGAAGGCTTGGGGCAAGTAGGTAAGTCCACCATGGGGTATTTCTTTGGTTTTAAGCTACATAAAGTGATCACTTACAGAGAGTTGCTCAACCTCGTCATTACCCCAGGCAATACTGACGAGAGGGAGGCTTTGAAAAACAAGTCGTTTATCAAAGCCTTAAAAGGAAAACGCTACGCAGACGAGGGCTATATTTCAAGCCAATTAACACAAGTGTTGTTTCCGGACGGACTTCATTTGATTACCGGCATCTGCAACAAGATGAAGAAAGTGCTAATGGAACGCAAGGATAAAATCCTGCCCAGAAAAGGTCAGTTATAGAGACTGTCAACAGCCTGCCCCGAACTTGCTTCGGGAACGAACTCAAAAACATCTGCCAGACAGAACACTCAAAGCGTAGGTCCTTTGAGAACTTTATCACCAACCCTATTTCAGGATTGATTGCCTATTCCTTCTTCCCTACGGGAATTTCCGGCTGGCTCTTCCACAGGGAGAAGATGAACCGGTAGTCAGTTTTATAGGGTTTCCATTCTCCTGCATTAGCTCTCGCTTCCCACCGGATTTGTAGGCAGGAGGTAATGGGCTTGTTTTCTTATTCAACCTAGGTTGAAATGAAACCCTAGGCTACTAATCCACCATGCCTACGGCATTGCTTTGTTTCTACAGAATTTTAGAGACAAATCAATTTAAATTCTCCCTGCACTACAGGTTAACCTTTAACCTCCAGCATCTCTGTATCCAATATTAGCTCAATATTTCCTGCTTTATTTTTATGTTACCGCTTCTCCGGATGTTAAATATTAACATTTCATGCAGGTGCTGAAATCTAGTTTTGGATAAAATTAAACCATTATCCAAATACTATGAGTTCAAAAAGTTTTACCCGTTTATCAGCAGGAATAGTTCTCCTGCTCCTGATTTTGGGACTCAGCACCCAAGGTTATTCCCAGGCTACCAATGCGTCAATTTCGGGAAGAGTAACTGATACAAGTGGTGAGCCCTTAATCGGTGCCGCACTTTTAATTAAAAACGAACTGACAGGATTCACCTCATCTGCAGTTACCAATCTGACCGGAAACTATATCGTAAATCAACTTCCTCTGGGCACGGACTACTCAGTGACATGTACCTATTTGGGATTTGGCACCAAAGTATTCACAGGATATGCAATCAGCCAGGGAGAACATATCAGACTTGATATAAAGCTGAGTGAAGAAGCACAATCCCTGAATGAAGTAAGTGTAGTTGCCAATTCACTAAGCAATAGCATCAATAGGTTTGGAAGCTCCACCGCCGTGACGGCCAAGGATATGGCGACTTTGCCTGTGAACGGAAGAAATTTCAACTCTCTGGTGGATTTGTCGCCTGTTTCCAATGGGAGTAATCTTCTGGGGCAGCTGTATTCATCTACCAACTACACCATTGACGGGATGACCAACAGAAGCCCGCTTTCCAGCGGCTCTACCAACCGGGGCCCTTTCTCAATTTCCATGGAGGCCATCAGGGAATTTGAAGTAGTCACCAATGATTATGATGTGACGAATGGGCGAAGTGGTGGGGGTATCATAAGTGCCGTGACCAAAACCGGTACAAATACAGTACAGGGGTCTGCTTTTCTCTTTAATAGGGCTGATTGGCTTGCAAGCAAGTATGATACCCGTGGAAATGAAAGAGAGGACGAGTTCTCAATCCAACAGTATGGTTTTACTTTGGGAGGGCCTATCATCAAGGACAAGCTTCATTTTTTCCTTGCATATGATGGTCAGCGGGATGCACGTCCGCTATACATTGCCGATATCCGGACTGCTGAGGATGAGAATCGATACAATCTCTCCCAAGAATCATTGGACCGATACCTTCAGATAGCGCGTGACGAATATGGCGTGGCGGAATCCCCGCAAACCGGAAGTTTCAATAAAAAAAGATATTCACACACGGCATTTGCCCGACTGGATTACCAAATCAACAAAGCCAACTTGCTCACTATCCGGAACAATTTTTCCAGGGATCTGAATAGTCAGGGGGTGTCAGACAACAGTTCTGTCAACTTGTATGAAGTCTACGGGGATCACCTTTCTACAGCAAATAGCTTGATGGCTTCCCTGAGAACTGAAATAAATGACAGGCTGACAAATGAGTTGAAACTTCAATACCTATATACCTTGGATGATGGCAGGCCAAACGGGCAATTACCAAGTAGCAATATACCCAGAGCAATAGTGCAGCGGGTAGAATCAATTGTTGATGGAAGAAATGTAAACACCACTATTCAGCTCGGAGGACAGCGTTATCTTCCTGAGCGATTTGAATCAAATGTCTACCAGCTTGTCAACAACCTATACTTTAACAAAGGGAAGACAAACTATACATTTGGAGCGGACTTGCTTCTGAATAATCTAAACTCACTGGCTACAAGTGAATTTAATGGAAGGTTTTATTTTACCGGACTGGATGCTTTTGAAAATCTGCAGCCTTACAGGTATGCCCGTGAGGTAGCAACTGAAGATCCCACTGTGGAGCAAAGCATCTTTGGTGGCGGTATTTATGCTCAGGCTGATACGGATCTGGGAAGGGGGATGAACTTGATCGTCGGCTTGAGAGGCGATTACACTACCTACAAAAACAGTCCTACTTTCAATCAGACTGTTTTTGATGAGCTAGGACTAAGAACTGATGTCAAAACCGGAGGATTTCAGATCCAGCCAAGATTCCAGTTTACCTGGGACATAAATGAAAAACAACAGGATATCTTAAGATTTGGAGCAGGTGTCTTTGGTTCGGCACTGAACAACTATTCGGATGTCAACAACCTGCAATTTGACGGTACGAAGATCTTTGCTGTGGATATTACAGGAGAAAATGTCCCAACGCCTGATTTTGTGTCGTATAGAAATGATCCCGGTACGGCCCCCGGAGTGGATTTGCTAAATCAGCCTGGGATCACCACTGTGACCACCATCAATATGAACAGCGAAGACCTAAAGGTTCCAACAGTTTATAAAGGGAATGTGATGTACAATAGGGTTTTCAATAACCGATTGCGCTTAGGGGTGAATTTCATTGCATCTATTGCCAGAAATAACTACATGTATGTGGATAGAAACATGGCGGATCTACCTTACTTCCGGCTTGAGGAAGAAGGAAACCGGGGGGTATATGTGCCTGCCGAAACTATCAGTACGTCAAATGGTAATGCTGACTGGACTCAGGGAAGAAAAACAGATCGGATTGGTCGTGTATTGGAATTGAACAGTGAAGGGAAAAACAATACCTACACGCTAGTAGTGGATGGCACTTATCGCTATTTCAAAGATGGACAGATTACTGCAAGCTACACTTGGAATGACAGTAAAGACAATACGTCCTATAATGGTAATGTGGCAAACAGTGCTACTCTTAGCCAGATGGTAGTAGATGATCCTAGGGACTTATCGACAATGAGCTATTCCAATGGTCAGTATAGAACCAAAATCGTTGTTTATGGTACACTGCCTACTTTCAAAGGATTTACGGTGGGTGTCCGCTATTCCGGCATCGGCGGGACACGTTATTCCCTACGCGTAAACGGAAACGTAAACGGTGATTTTGTCAACTCCAATGACCTTGCTTTTGTATTTGACCCATCTACTTCGGGATTATCGGAGACTATAGTGGAGGGAATGAATAGTGTACTGGCCAATCCGGATAATTTGGCGAAGGATTATATCCGGGAAAGCCTCGGGAAAGTAGCCGTAAGAAATGGAGGGGAAAATGGGTACTTCGGTAATTGGGATCTACGTGCTGCCAAGAAAATTTACTTTACGGGAGGGCGAAAGTCAGGAGTGGAAGTTGGTCTGGATATTTTCAATGTGGCCAACCTGTTGAACAAAGAATGGGGAACCACCGAAACTTTGGGCAACCAAAACTTATTGACCATTAGGAATTTCGACTCGGAAAAGAAAGCATATGTATATGAAGTGAATCCCAATGTAGGAGTGACCGCTCCCGGAGGAACTCCTTTCCAAATGCAGATTTCAGGTAAAATCTTTTTCTAAAACACCCAATAGCCCGCTGTACTACAAGGCTAGCGGGCTATTTCTACAAAATCAGAAAATATGAATAAATCAACTTTATCAAAAAGGATAGATTTCCCACTTATCCTCTTGCTCATCTTAGCGTGTCAGTTTCTGGCTACAGCCCAAACTTCAAAGCCTGCAGAGCATGTGGTGCTTATATCAATTGATGGCTTCAGACCGGATTTTTATCTAGAAGAAAAATGGCCTGCACCAAACTTGAAAACCATGGCTGAAGAAGGTGCCAGATCACTGGGGGTCACAGGAGTTTTTCCTTCAGTGACTTACCCTTCACATACTACTGTGATTACAGGCCATACACCGGGCAAGCATGGTATATATTACAATGCTCCCTTCGAACCTGAGGGTCAGACTGGAAGATGGTATTGGGAATACGAACTGATTCAGGTGCCTACGCTATGGGATGCGGTTCGCAAGGATGGAATGAGCAGTGCAAGTTTTCTTTGGCCGGTTTCTGTCAATGCGCCGATTGACTACAATATTCCTGAATATTGGAGCTTAGAGGGGTATGGAAGGATAGAACCCATGCGTGAGATGGAGACGCCAAAAGGATTGATGGCTGAAATGGAACGCAATGTCCTTGGAAAATTAAATGAAAAAACTTTTAACGGCGACTATCTGAACCGCGAAGACCGCATCGGTGATATGGCAGGTTATGTATTGGAGACGTACAAGCCTAATCTGATTACCTTGCACTTAATTGCCACAGATCATTTTCAGCATAGTGAAGGAAGGGATGGGCCGATGGTTTATAAGTCTATTGCAGCCACAGATAGAGCAATAGGCAAGATATTGGAAGCAGCAGAAAGAGCAGGGATATTAGATAAAACCACCTTTATCGTCACAGGTGACCACGGTTTTGTAAATATACACAGCTCATTAAGTCCAAACATCTGGTTGGTCAATGCCGGACTAATGGAAGCCAAAGATGATAGGGGAGAGTGGAAGGCAGCGTTTCACACCAGCGGAGCTTCGGCTTTTCTGCACTTGAAGAACAAAGACGATCAAGAAACAGTAGCTAAAGTGCATCAGCTACTTGCTGACCTGCCGGAAAACATCAAAAGACTCTTTAGAGTAGTAGATCGTGAAGGATTGGACAAAATCGGTGCAGACCCAAATGCCGTTCTGGCATTGGCACCTATTCAGGGGATTTCTTTTTCAGGTGCTACAAGCGGAGATGTGCTGAAAGCGGCCAAGGGAGGAACGCACGGATATTTTCCTGATTTCGATGAAATAGAGACGGGATTTATCGCTTGGGGAGCAGGAATCCGGGAAAATGTTGAAATACAGGAAATGGGATTGGTAGATGTAGCGGCTGTGGTGAAATACCTACTGAATCTATCTATAGAACTACCTGAAAGTACACTTTACCCAGGGATTAAAAAGTAATATGCTCGAAATAACAAGTCATGGCACGGTGAATCTTGGGTGCGCCCAAGATTCACCGTGCTGTTTTTTTGTGATTGCCGTGAAAGAGAACGAAGGGAGATGTAAGCCACAAAATCTTACACTAGCACTTCTTCCTTTAGAACTCTGCTTACTGTCTGTCGGGTGAGACCGGTGAGATCTGCAATATCCTGTAGGGTTATGATTTTCTGCAGATTGATTAATCTGCCCGAGGCATCTTCAAGATGGTTTTGAAAATCAAGTAAAATTCTCCTGACTTTGGCTGCTGCATCGAGACTTCTTACAGCACACAATCTATCTTCTGCCCTGCTCCATCTTTTTACTACCTGTATATTAAACCACTCCGAAATTTCAGGCTCAAATACAGTGATTCGTTTAAAGAATTCACTGTCGTATTCACGGACAATCATAGAGGAAAGGGATTTGGCAAATTCAGAAAACTGTCCATTCAAGTATCTAAGGTTCCCGAAGAACTCACCTGGTCTGAGAATATCATAACAAACTTCCATTCCCATAGGTGAATAGGTGCCTATTTTCACCACTCCTTTTACTATCTCGTAGATTGGAGTAATTCGCTGGGGTGGCTGATAAAGTAGCTCTCCCTTTTCAAATTCTACTGTGTTCACATAATTTCCTATAGCTTCGGGATTGTGGACACTTAAGAAATTATAAGGGCTAAATTCCATTTTTGCTATTTTTAGCTCTAATTTACTTGATGACATGATACTGGAATTCGCCATCAGAAAAAGTTAATAAAAGGATAATACGCAGGGCTGTCCCTGCTAACCTCTAGGACATTTAATTTTATGTCTATTCGCTTTTCTGCCAGTAAAGAAACAAAAGCGATATAGGATTGGGTAAACTTTAGCATTGAGGTGACTTGGGCCTGTCTCGCTGTGTCGGGGCACCCGTCATCCCCGCCTGACGTCAGGGCAGGGACCTTCCAGTAAGTAAACCAAGGAAAATAATGCTACTGGCATCATTGCGGATAATCATATTAATTTACAGTGCTTTTAACTTCATAAAGAGCTGTTTCTAAAAAAGAAGTCAACTCTTTCTATCTTATGGTTTCTAAATAAACCCTTTCAATCCATGCATCAGATCCCGCTTGGTAATCAAACCGCCTTTTCTCCAGAGAATTTTACCTTTTTTGAAAAGGATGTAATTGGGAATGGAACGTACGGCAAATTGTTGGGCAAGCTGAGGGCTTTTGTCAATATTGATTTTTAGTAACTTGATTTTGCCCCCCAATTCCCTGAGTACCTCATCAATAATGGGATCCATCGTCTGACAGGGGCCACACCAGTCTGCATGGAAATCCACCAAGATAGCCTCTTGGCTTTTAACGATTACATCTTTGGGGTTACGCCTAGGCATGGTACTGAAAATAGAAAACCTAACAGTATAAAGTATCTACTCCGGATGAAAGTTCGAACTAGATCCAGCTTCTGGAGTAGCTGGCTAACAAATGAAAGTAGAATTGTCAGTATAAGGAGTTCGGTGCCTGTTTTAAAAGGGGGGATCCTCTTAACCAAGTCATTAAAAAAAAACTGCGACTTCCGTGCCACCCTCTGTGTATTCGGCGGTAAAGGGAGAAAAAAAAGCCGCTAATTCCATCATAGTGAACTAGCGGCTTTCTTATTTATGAGGTTAATTAATTTCCTGCAGGCGCAGCCGGCATCTCTAAACCCAGCTTTGCCAATACCAGCTCAGTGAATTTATCTTCTTCCTTGGTGTAAAGTAAGATAGGTGCCTGACCGGCTGATTCAGCAAAGATATGTGTGTAGTTATTCTCTGCTGCTACAGCATTGATGGCATTCACCACCTTAGTCTGAACCGGCGAAAGAAGTTCTCCCAATTTCCTTTGATAGCTGATTTGTGTATCAGATTCCATTTTTTGAAGATTATCTCTAAGAGCCGTCAATTCTTGTACCTTAGCTGCTCTCGCTTCTTCAGTCATGGTCTGGGATGCCTGCTCAAACGTTTGAACCTGACGCTGGAAGTCCTCGCCTTTTATTTGTAAGGTAGTCTGAAGCTGTGTTTCATAATCCTTAATGTCGGCAGCTATCTGCTCCATCTCGGGCATCAAATCCATGATAAATTCCACATTGGTATAACCAATCTTAACTTCTTGCGCCTGAGCTGCGAATCCTACGCAAAGCAAGGCTATTGCGGAAAGGATAACTTTAACTTTCATCATTTCTGTGTTTCTATTTATTTGTTTTCTTCTATTCCCAATTCTTCCAAGACAAACTCCGAATAATCGTGCCGGGGGTCTGTATAGATAATTGCTGATGGTTCTGCTGCTTTATCAAATAGCATACCCAGGTTGTTTCTTCGAGTCACAATTTCAATCGCATCATAGATCTTGGATTGCAGAGGTTGCATCAATTCCGCTTGTTTTTGGAAGTATTGCCCCTCTATTCCAAAAATTCTGCTATTGAATTCTTGGGATTCTTTTTGTTTCAACTTAATTGCTTCCAGCCGTTGCTGGTACATTTCTTCTGTAAGAAGTACTTCCTCTGCCTTCAACTGAACAGTAAGATCTTTGATCTTTTTATCCAAATTTTGTGCCTCTTTCTTCCATTCAGCACTGATGTTTTCCAGCTCTTGCTGTATGATTTTGTAATCGGGATGCTTGTTGAGAATATATTCTGAATCAATGTAACCGATCTTCTGAGCCATCAAAGGCCTCAATTGAAGCGCAAAGAGTAGCAAAAATACAATTTTCAGTGATTTATTCATGAATTAGGGAAGTTAAGATTGGGTTGATTTTTCAACATTCATCGTATGTTAATTTTTGCATAAATTAACCATTCCCCGCGCCATATCCATAGTTATCTTATCTGCTGCCCTATGGTAAAGTGGAATTGTGAGCCACTTCGCTGTGTGGAGCCGGGGACAGCGTCAAATCCATAACCCCAGTCAATTCCCAGTAGACCAAATGCAGGCATAAAAATCCTTGCCCCCATACCTGCTGATTTTTTCAGATCATAAGGATTGAAGTCGCTGTAAGAGCCCCAGTTGTTACCCGCTTCAGCAAAACCCAGTAGAAAGATTGTCGCCGATGGATTTGGTGATACAAGGTACCTCACTTCCATTACATATTTATTATAGACAACCCCACCATAAGGATCTGCGCCTTCTTGACCTCTTGTAGCAGCTCCTGGTGTAATGGATTGATTTTCATATCCACGCAAACCGATGATCTCCTGACCCAAGGCAAAGTTATTCATAGTCATACCGTCACCACCCAACACAAATCTTTCCAGAGGAATAAGCCCTAGTTTAGAGCCATAAGAACCCAGAAAGCCCATGTGTGCCCTAGCACTGGCTACCAATTTGTTAGAGCCAAACAGTGGTGTATAGACAGATGCATCAAACATCCACTTGTGGTATTCCAGCCACTTATACTTGTCTTGATCACTAGACTCTGAATCAATATTTTTGTTTAAAGAGGTATAGGGAGGAGTGAAAGCTGTGGATAAAATAATATTGGAACCCCGTCTTGGATAGGTGGGATTGTCAATATTGTATCTGGCAATCGTTGTATTCCAGGTAAGGCTGTTTGAAGTTCCTGTAGGATAGCTTAGCCCAAATGAAGTGCCAAAGCGATCAAATTCATAGATCTGAAACTGAAGAGAGTTACTGATGCTAAAGTTGTCATCCGGCCAGGTTACACGCTTGGCAAGGCCTAAAGTTAAACCTGTGATTTTGAAGAATCCCAATTCATCTCCGAAACTCGCCTGATTGTAGAAATCCACCTGACGCTGTACAGAATGGTTAAACGAGAAACTCAATGCATTTGGCTTTTTGCCACCAAACCAAGGCTCTGTTAAAGATACGGAATAGTTCTGGAAGGAACGGCCGTTAGCCTGTACTCTTAGCGAAAGCTTCTGTCCATCTCCCACAGGCAGCGGATCCCACTTGGAGAAATCCTTGATGTTTTTGATCGAGAAGTTGTTGAAGGAAAGCCCTACTGTTCCTACGAAACCATAGAATCCACCCCAACCTCCTGACAGTTCGATCTGATCGTTTGGTCTTTCTTCTAGATTGAAAGTGATATCTACCGTAGCGGCCTCAAAGTTTGGTCTCAAATCAGGCTCAATTTTTTCTGGGTCGAAATAGCCCAACGTGGAAAGTTCACGGATTGTCCGTACCAGAAGTTCCCGGTTGAATTTTTGCCCGGGAAGGATACGGATTTCACGCATAACTACGTGGTCTGAAGTCCGTTCGTTTCCCTTGATATTGACACTGTTTACGGTCACTTGCGGGCCTTCAAATATCCTCATCTCCAAGTCAATGGAATCTCCTGCCACATTTACTTCCACAGGATCAATGTCAAAGAAAAGGTAACCGTTATTCTGATACAAAGAACTGACATCATCACCCTTTGCAGGATCGTAGTTTAGTCTTTTGCCAAGCTTTTCTCTGTCATATACATCCCCTTTTTCAATGCCAAGCAAAGCTTGCAAGACTTCGTCAGGGTGTATATAGTTTCCACTGAAGGTGATGTTTCTGTAATAGTACTTTCGTCCTTCCTCCAGTGCTATATCTATGTTGATTTTATCCTGAGCAAAGTTGTAGACGGAGTCGGCAACGATTTTTGCATCACGGAACCCTCTACTTTGGTAGAAGTTAATCACATTGTCTTTGTCATTCCTGTATTCTTTTGGAATGTACTTGGAGCCGTTGAAGAAGTTCAGTTTGAAATTCCTGTTGATGTAGTATTGCAGGTCTTCATTCGATGCTGAGTCAGTGTACAGGATTGTGTTTTTGACATCTTCAGCTGTTGCATCGGTTAATCTGGAGTAGACGTCCTTGAATACGCTTACTCTGGCATGCTCTTTGGTTTTTTTAAGCTTCTTCTTAAGCTTGGTGTCGTTGAGTTCCTCGTTGCCGTAGAATTCAATGGCATTGATTTTGACCTTTGAATTTTGTTCTACGTCGAATATCAATTTGACCGAATTGGGTAACGTGGTATCTCTTTCCTGCTTGATTTTCACATCAGCATTCATGAATCCTTTGTCCAAGTAATATTTCTCGATATTTCTTTTGGCATTATTCAGCACATCATCCCGTACCACACGCCCTCTGATATTTACTTTGTCGCGCAGTTCCCCTTCCTGGGTTTTGTTCATTCCGGTAAATTCCACCCGGGAGAATCTTGGCCTCTCTGTCAAATCCAAGAGCAGGGAAATATCTTCACCCTCGATTTTGGTCACCAGGATTTTAACATCTCCTATGATCCCTTGCCCCCATAATTTTTTCAGAGCATTGGAGATCGCATCTCCGGGCACTTCGATTTTATCATCCACCTTCAATCCCGACAGGGAAAGTATGGCGATTTCATCCAACGTAGTAAGACCCACCGCTTTTATTTCTGCGATTCTATAGGTTTGGGGCTTAGCGTAATTCAGCTCCAAAATATCGATTGGCTTGCTTGCGGCATAGCGACTTTGACCCAAACGTATTTGCGCCATTGCTGAACTTGCCCAAACTAGACAAAACAGAATCAATAAACTTTTTTTCATTAATTACTTAAGATTTAACTTGCTCACCCGTCTTGCCAAATCTCCTTTCCCGTGATTGGTAGTCGGAAACTGCAGCAAAGAGGTGCTCTCTTCTAAAATCCGGCCATAATACGGGGGTGAAATACATCTCCGTATAGGCCAGTTGCCAAAGTAGAAAATTGCTAATCCTGTATTCGCCGCTAGTTCTGACCATAAGTTCTGGATCAGGATAGTCGGTTGTTTCAAGATGCGCGGCCATTACTTTTTCTGTAATATCGTCCACGTTCAATTTTCCTTCTGAGACTTTTTGAGCAATGTGCTTAGCTGCTTGAGTGAGCTCCCAGTGACCGCTGTAGCTTAATGCCAAGATCACTTTGAGACCGGTATTTTTAGATGTTATTTCCTTCACTCTCTTCAGTGTATTATATGCTGAGGGAGGGAGGCTTTCCACATCTCCTATACTTTCCAATTTGAAGTTGCCGTTCATCAGCATGGGAATCTCATCCGACATAGTCTTCACGAGTAGTTCCATTAGTCCGTCAACTTCAGCTTTCGGCCTTGACCAATTCTCTGTTGAGAACGAGAATAAAGTAAGGTATTTAACGCCTAGACTGTCTGCGCCCTCAATGGCTTCCCGAACTGCCTTCGTGGCATTCTTGTGTCCAAATATCCGCATAGCACCTTTTTTCGTAGCCCAGCGTCCGTTGCCGTCCATGATAATTGCAATATGCTTAGGGATGTTATTGTTGTCAGATACTTCCTTCATTCCAGCCGTCTCTGGTTTCTTGTTTTTTTGGAGGTACAAAAATGCCATTTCTTTTCCGAATATTAGCCCAAGGGCTCGATTTATTAATATGCGTAGCATTTGGTAGTCATCAGGGTATAGCTAATCGTAACTCCTAGGAAGTAGTACCAGTCCTTGTCATAGGCATTCCCATAGTTAATTCCATAGGGCGCATCAGGGTTGTTTGGATCCTGATGCCTTGGGATCGACGGCTCTTTACTGTCTACTTTATCCAAGTAGTCTGTAAAGGTCGGCCTGAAACCCAATTCAGCTGCCAATGTCCACCGTTCATCCAGTTGGTATTTGATTCCTCCACCGAAAGGAATAACAACAGTCCCTAAATTATATTTTGAGGAAACATTGTATTGAAACGTATTCCCTTTTGCGAAAATTAAGGAGTAGCCCAAACCAAAGAATGCATAAGGTGAAAATCGGAATTCGGAGTTGGGGGCCAAGTAGTCTAGGAAATTAAATTCCATAACCGCTGATAATTCCAATACTCCGGCTCTAAACCGTGCATCTCTAAGCTGTGCCACTTTGTCGATAGGCTTGATGCTATCTGCTCCATATAGAAATGCTCCGGTCACGCTTCCTCTTAGCGACCACACATTGTCAAAATTTCTCTTGCCAAACAACGTAGCTTGAAGGCCTAACTGGCCTGGATCTATTTTTCTGATTATATCGCCTGAATAGGCGGCAGCTCCTAAGCCCCCTCCTATCTCATACTTTTGCGCTTGGATTTCTCCCGAAATTCCGAAGAAAAGCAGTAAACACAAAAGTAAGTAGTTGAAAATCTGAAAATTGACCTTTTTCAAGACGATGCAAGATATGAAGTACCTAACGTTTAAAAAACGCATCACAGTATTTAGCGGGTTAATAATTGTTAAGCTCAAATTGGCAAAGTCTTAGGTGCTTTTGTTCAGTTTCTCATGTCGAAACCCCAGTTGAGCTTTTGTCTTAATGTATCAAAGAAATGATAATGAGGCAACTTTACCAATTTTGCAGAAAAGTTTTCTTTCTTCACACTAAGCTTCACCTCCGAGGAAATTGACGTTGATCGAGAGTCCAAAGATATTAAGAATTTTTCTGCCCGTCCCTCTATTTCAAAACTGATCTCGCTTTCATCCGAAACAATGATGGGGCGTACGTTTAGATTGTGGGGGCTTACGGGGGTGATCACCAGGCTTTTGGCCTCTGGAGAAATCAATGGCCCGCCGCAGCTCAGTGAATAACCCGTACTCCCGGTGGGAGTAGAGACAATAAGTCCATCTGCCCAATAGCTGTTGAGGTATTTTCCATCTATGTAGGTATGGACAGTGATCATCGATGATGTGTCACGCTTGTGTATAGTGAATTCATTTAATCCGAAATTCAGTCCATTGAAAAGCTTGCGCTGACTCAGAACAGAGATTAGGGACCTTGTTTCTACTTGGTAATTATTGTTGGCCAAGTCTGCCACAGCTTCGGATATTTTCTCCGTAGCCACCGTAGCCAGAAAACCAAGCCTTCCTGTATTGAGTCCCAGAATCGGGACTTCGAGGTCGCCCACTTGGCAAACCGCATCGAGCAAGGTACCGTCTCCCCCTATGGATATGACAAAATCCATAGAAGCCATTTCTTCCCTGTTTTCCAGAACCCAATAGTTCAGCGCTTTATTGCGATGCATTCGCAATTGCCTGTCAAATTGCTCGGTGGCAAATATTTCGAATTGATGTTTGGTGAGTTCGTTGAATAGTGACTGAACATCCGGAAACAATTCTGCTTTCAGCGCCAAGCCATGAAGAGCGACTTTCATGTTCTAAATATCTAAAAATCTCAGCAAGTTACCGATTCTGTCCTCCTCGCTACTCACTCCGCTTTCTTCCTGATAATGATCTATTATTTTATAACCAAACCGCTCCAGGGTGGCCTTGATATGCCTGAGTTCAGGTTGATCCAACTTCAAAGTTAGTTTGATCTTATTGTCATCAAGAGGATCTGTAGTAATAAATGAGCTGAGTACTTTGGTGTTTTCAGATTCGATGATTCTGGAAATTTCTGCCAAACTGTAGTCTGTCATACTAAGCGAAAGGATCAGCACACTTCCTTGTGATTTGATTGAGAGACTGTCTGCAAAAGCAGCAATGGAATCCTCCATTGTCACTATGCCTAAGTAGTTTAACTCTCTGTCCAAAACCGCTACAATATTCGAGTTTTGCTCTGAACTCACCCGCAGTACATCATAAATATGCTTGTCCGAAAACACCCAGCAGTCCGAATTCTCGAGTTCTATGTCTGCAACCAACCTTTCCGGGTTGTTTAGCTCGAAAATCTGCTCTTCCTTTATCAGTCCCAGGAAATTCCCCTTGTCTATAACAGGAAGTACATCAGTTCTGATTTCTTCCATCCACGACAATGCCATTCCTGTCTTATCAGAAAGCTTCAGTGGGGGAATCAGGTTGTTGATGTATTCGTAGGCGTGCATGAATGAAAGATAGGGAATGAATTTAGATTTTAAAACGTAGAAACGCCTATTCTTGTTCCTTTTGGGGAAATAAACAGATGTTCCCAGGTCTTATAAAAACAAATTATTGTAAATAATACCTAGAATCACACCTCCGGCGATGATTACAGGCGAAGAGATCTTGGTAAACTGGAGTAATACATAGGTCGCTAGAATAAATAGAATATTCATTCCGTTTGCCTCTAGGGGTTCAAAGAGCAAATACGCTGCTGCGATTAGCATTCCGCAGGATACTGCGTTAATCCCTTCCAAAGCAGCTCTTACAGGTCGATATTTCTTCAGCTGGTCCCAAAATCTGATCACGAAGAAGATGAGAAAAATTCCCGGAAGGAAAATTCCTGCCGCAGCTATAAATCCACCTATGAAAAAACCTGCAGTCCCAAATTCTTTCATGGATAAGGCTCCCACATAGGACGAAATGCTGAAAGTGGGACCGGGAATACCTTGGGAAATCGCATATCCGGTAAGGAATTCTTCTGAACTCAGGAAGTGTTTGAAGTCTACAAACTCAGTATAGAGATAGGGAACAAGCACTTGTCCTCCACCGAAAATCAAGCTCCCATTTCGATAGAAATTCTCGAAAAGAATGATCGGCTGGTACTTTGTGATGCCACCCAGCACTGCTGCCCCCACCAGCACGCCACCCCAAAGATAGAAGTTGGCCCATTCGATTTTCAGCGGAGCATCCTTCTCCAGCTCAGGTTGTTGCTTGTATTTGATAGAGGTGCTTAACCCTCCTATAATCAATAATACAGGAAAGATGTAGGGCGAACTATAGAAAAATGAAACAAATGCAGAAATCAAAACCAGAACCATAGCTTCGGTAGTTTTGATGGTTTTACCGATAATTTTTTGTGCAGCAAAAATGATAAACCCAATGGCCATTGGCTGAATAAACCGTGCAAAATCCAGTGCTCCCGGGGTACTTTCCTGAAGAAAATGAATCAGCATGGCCGCCAAAATCATAAAGAGTGTAGCAGGCAAAATCCAGACGAGAAGGGCAAGGTAGGCGAGGTTAGGTCCTCCTGCCCGATAAGCAATCGCGCATACTAACTGGGTGGAGGATGGGCCGGGAAGCATATTGCAAAGTGCATTTAGCTCCCAGAGCTCATCTTCCTGAATATAGGCTCTTCTCTTCACCATTCGCTCAAGTAGCATGGCAAGGAATGCCTGTGGACCACCAAATGCGGTAAGGGAAAGCGTAATAATGTCTTTCAAAAATAGATAGTATCGGACTTGCTTTACCGACATCGCCTATTTTCTCAATCCTAGTTCACGGAGCCGCTCTTCCAGAAATTCTCCGGCAGTAGCATCTTCAAATTGTTTTGGATGATCGGCATCTATACAGCTTTCCAAGCATGTGAGATCCATTTCAGAACGGGGATGCATAAAGAAGGGAATAGAGTATCTGCTTGTGTTCATTTTCTCCCGAGGAGGGTTCACTACGCGGTGGATCGTGGACTTCAATTTTTTATTTGTCAATCTCTCCAGCATATCGCCTACGTTTACAACCAGCTGGTCAGGAAGTGCGGTGATCGGAATCCATTTCCCGTCTTTTCTCAAGACCTGAAGACCGTCTGCGCTGGCTCCCATCAACAAAGTAATCAAATTGATGTCGCCATGCTCTGCAGCTCTTACTGCATCAGCCGGTACTTGGTCAGGATTTTCGATTGGGAAATAATGAATTTGTCTTAGAATGGAGTTGCCATGTGCTACTTTGTCTTCGAAATAATATTCATCCAGCCCCAGGGAAAGTGCAATAGCCTGAAGCATGGCCTTGCCTGCACTTTCCAGCGTACGGTAAGCTTCATTTGCATCGTTTTGGAATTCAGGAAGCTCCGAAGGCCAGATGTTTGGCGGGTATTCACTTTTGATGGGATCTGCATCGGGAATTCTGCTGAGTTCCTGCCCTACATGATAAAATTCCTTTAGATCACCGGTGTTTCTGCCTTTGGCATGTTCTTTCCCTTTTCCTGTGTATCCCCGTTGAAATCCGATTTCAGGTTTTTCGTACTTTGTCTTGATATCGTCAGATAAGGAGAAAAAATCCTTGATGGACCCATACAATCTATCTTGGAGATCTTGTGACAAACCATGATTTTTGATGGCTACAAAGCCAATGTTTTGGTAGGCTTCTCCCAGCTTCTGTACGAATGCTGCCTTTTTCGGGGGAGTGCCGGAAATGAAATCTGCTAAATCTAAACTTGGGATCTCATCAAATAGGATTTCCATGGTTGGATGTATTATAGTTTGGGGTCTAATTTAATTTTAAAATTAATAGGTATATCCGCTTTTATGTCACTATAGAGGTAAAACTAATTAGAATTCGCCTTGAGAGGATGAGCGATATAGGAATCATGGAGTTTTGGGGTGTTGCCCCCCTGCTGTTAGTCATAAAATTGAATTTATATAGCCGCTTTTTGCCAGTTAAAGAGACTAAAGCATCTTAGATTTGGTCAACAATAGCATTGACTCCGCTTTGGCCTGCCTCGCTGTGGCGGGTCATCCGACCTGGTGAGCAAAGAAATTAGGACTACTGGCATCATTGCTGATAATCATTAAAAATGAATATCTTTAATCTCAATTTACGTGCTGTATGAATAAAATCCTGACATTACTCTTTTTAATTTGTGTTTTCTCAGCTTGTTCTTCCGAAAAACAGCGCTTGAATGAGGAGGTGATCGAAATGCCTCCCGCCATCGATACCACCTTGGCAGATGCCCCGAAAGTCAAATTCTACCAGTATGAGGATCAGGCAGCATATCCCGATGCCATCCTTGAATTGTACACACCCTTGGGAAACCAGGTATTCAAGCCAGGAAAAGTACCCTTCGAATTCAATGTGAAGAATTTCCCTTTTGACTTGAACGAAACGAAAGAATTCAAGCTCTTCAATATTTTAAATGGCGGTGATCCTGTGGGATTTTATTCTCCAATTTTTCAAAGGGATCTAACCGTGGGGAGTTATCGGGTAGTCGCGTACTTAGTGGATGAGGAAGGTCTTGCCCTAAAAAACTTTGGAAATTATGTGGATAGAGACTTTCAGGTTGGTGAGTCACGGCCTTTCCCTTACTCAGCGGAACCTTACCTTGCTCTGAATTTTCCCCATTCTGATCAGGTCTATGAGGCTGGGGAAGTGGTTACTGTCGATTTTTTAGTGATAGGAGGGGATATGAAACTGGATGGACTGAAGGTGGCGATAGAGGTAAATGATCTAAGCTATGAAGTTGATCACATGGCTCCGGTCAGGATAGAAAATCTTCCCGTGGGAACCTACATGGTAAAAGTGCGATTGCTTGGCACGGACGGAAAAGAGCTGGATGGGCCATTTTCAAGTGTGAGTAGAGACATCATTGTCCGCTAACATGCTTATCTTTGAAACTTCAATTTCAAAGATTTTAAGATGCTTTTAGTCAATCAAATTCGAGAAAACTACGCAAGTGTACTTGCCGGCCTTCAAAAGAGAAATTTTGCAAATGCAGAAGCTGTCCTAAATCAGGCAGTTGAGCTGGATGAACGGAGAAAATCCACTCAGGCAGAGCGCGATCAGATACAAAGTGAATCCAATACTATTTCGAAACAGATTGGAGTATTGATGCGTGATGGAAAAGCAGAAGAAGCGGTTCTGATTAGGGAGAAAACAGCGGAGCTAAAGCTTCAGATCAAGGATCTGGAAGATCAAAACTCTAAAGCTGAAGAAGAGTTGAAGGCTTTGCTTTATACGATCCCCAATGTTCCCCATATTTCTGTGCCTGCCGGTAAATCTGCTGAAGACAATGAAGTGGTGTTGGAGAATGGGATGGTCCCCTCACTACATGCGGATAAACTTCCCCATTGGGACTTGATCAAAAAATATGACATTATTGACTTTGAACTAGGAGCGAAAATCACGGGGGCCGGTTTCCCTGTGTATAAAGGAAAGGGAGCAAGGCTGCAGCGGGCGTTGATTAATTTCTTTTTGGATGAAGCTTTAGCTCAGGGATACGAAGAGATTCAGCCTCCGATCTTGGTCAACGAAGATTCTGGTTATGGAACAGGGCAGCTTCCGGATAAGGAGGGACAAATGTATTATGCGGATGCGGATGACCTGTACCTGATCCCCACGGGAGAAGTTCCGATTACTAATATTTATCGTGATGTGATTCTTGCTGAAAGTGATCTGCCCATAAAAAATGTAGGTCATTCTCCCTGCTTCCGAAGAGAGGCGGGAAGTTGGGGTGCCCATGTAAGAGGACTAAACAGACTACATCAGTTTGACAAAGTAGAGATCGTGCAAATCACCCATCCCGATAAGTCCTACGAGACGCTGGAAAGCATGAGCGGCTATGTACAGGGGCTCCTGCAAAAACTTGAACTACCCTATCGGGTATTGAGACTGTGTGGAGGAGATATGGGATTTACATCAGCTTTGACTTACGATATGGAAGTATTCTCTGCCGCCCAGGAGAGGTGGCTGGAGGTGAGCTCTGTTTCCAACTTTGAAACGTATCAGTCAAACCGGTTGAAGTTGCGCTTCAAGGGTGTGGATAAGAAAACCCATTTAGCGCATTCACTGAATGGAAGCGCGCTGGCTTTGCCTAGAATTGTTGCCTCTATTCTGGAGAATAATCAGACGCCGGAAGGGATCAACATGCCGAAAGTACTTCATACTTATTTGGGATTTGACAAGATTTCCTGAAAATTAAGAATGTGAAAAAGGCGAGGAAAATCCTTAATTAGTTTTTTTCTGGAAGTCGGATTTAATTATTAAAGCCTCCGTGAGTGTCTCCTACGGAGAATATGCCACGGCGTACAACTTGTTGCGACCAATAATTGCTTCAAAATCAGTCACTGCGTTGCAATTTTTGACTTCACCATATCCGCCGCGGCGGACTCAGTCTCCAAACAGCCTGATTTTAGTGCAATTAATGGTCTTTTAACGAAACCTAATGCGAAATTTGGGTTAAATAACTGTTTGTGATGACACGAACTGCGGAAATAGAGATCTTAGAAAACTTAAGTTTATAGCAGTCACATATAAAGGAGAAGCGTGAAGATCAATCTTCACGCTTCTTTGCTTTTAGATAATGGTCTATAAAGCTTGCTTATGTAGTTGGGAGGGATAGTTGAAATTCGATCATTTAGTGTTTTTTATCTAGGGCTTGCTGAAAAAGTCTCAGGTATGCCAGCTTCAAGGCGGCCGAGAGGAGATGTATAGGTATACCTCGAATGAGACCAACGTAGAAGATGGTATGACTGAAACTGGCTTGAAAATCCCGATTTTTGGATTTTCTGATGCATGGATAAAACTCTATTGTCGTTCATAAGCTTGCACTTGCTGAAAAACCGTTCGCGTCAAAAATGGGTTAATCATTCAAAATGATAGCTTTTGATCTATTGCCGACGTTTTTCAGCATGCCCTATCTAATGTCTTGACTAATTTACCCCGCATTTTATATCGCCGCCGTTCGTGTCGCACGAACGGCTTTTGACTACCCTACATTCTCTTCAAAAAGCCTTTCCAATGTTTGCTCCAAATTGGATGCATAGCCTGAATGTGGCCTTGAAGTTTGGATGATGGAGCTTCTCACTGCTGTAAGCCACCTGAATCTGGATGCTAAATCCATTGAAGCAATAGTTCCTCCATTGGCCTTGCCCGCACATATTTTTTCAAAGGAAGCCAGATTTAGCTGTATCATTTCTACGTCAGCCAGAGGATCAATAGCTAATAATTTCTTGTGGTCCAAGTGGATCTTGCATCCCAGAAAATCTCTTTTCCAATGGCATAACACTACCCCGGCGTTGATGAATTCCTCCCGCTCCACCCTCGGAACCACGCGGATTATTGCATATTCATATAAGTGCTGTTCTTGCATCTTGGGCTTCTTTTATGAATTGATCTGAATAAGAAAGGCGGAGTTTCAGAAAGTTTTGGTAAACAGTCCGGATTTCAATTGTATCCACAGAGTCGCCACCGGCAAGTAGCCATTCCTCCGGAATTGTATGTACGATGGCTTTGATCTTTTCAGGAGTCAAAATCTTTTTGAATACTTCATTTACTGCTTCAAGCTCCAAAGCTTGGGGAAGTAGCACATGGTTTTTGATGATTGGAAAATGGCCTTGGGCATTTTTCTCCCAATTGACCCAGGCGTGCTGAAACAAGAAGGAAGCCCCATGGTCTATCAGCCAAAGCTCTCTGTTCCAGATAAGCATATTGGTGTTTCTAAACGTGCGGTCCACATTGGTAATAAACATATCCAGCCACACGATCTGCGAAGCTAAATACGGATCTGTACTCATGGCGACAGGGTCGTAATTGATGGCTCCGGACAGGAAATGCAACGCCAAATTTAATCCTTGGCTTCCTTTGAGAAGATCTTGGATTTCTTCATCTCCTTCTGATCTGCCAAAAGCCGGATCCAAATTGGCAAAAACAAGTTCCGGTACTTTCAATCCCAAGGCTCTTGCGATCTCCCCTCCGAGTAGTTCTGCGATAAGGGCTTTTTCGCGCTGACCTGCCCCACGGAATTTCAACACATATTTGAACCCGTCGTCCGCATCGGCAAGAGCAGGCAATGATCCTCCCTCTCTCAGCGGCAAAATATAGCGGGTCACATTTACCGTCCTTAGTTTTAATTTTTGATTCATGATTATTCTAGCTGAAACTTTCCTGGCCTTCAAAGAAGGGTACCTAAACAAGATACCCAAATGAAATACCGAACAAAATCCGGCTTAACAAAATTGTAGTGAAGTTAGAGGGGGTCAAATCAATTCTTGCACATGCTTTTGGATATTTTCGGACAATTTGCCCATTGGCAAGTCATTAGCATCTGTGCCAAAAGGCTCTTCGATTTCTTCGGCAATTAATTCCAAACTGGCGAGCACATAGAAAATAAATGTTACGATGGGAGCCGCATAGTATCCCAGCGAAAACACATAGCCAAGCGGCAGGGTAAGGACGTAAGCCAGAATAAATTTTTTGATAAAGGAGCTGTAGGAATATGGAATGGGAGTATTCTTGATTCGTTCGCAAGCACCACAGATATCGGTGAAGGAAACCAGTTCTTGATTGAGTATGATCAATTGATCTCCTGTGATTTTTCCCCCTTTGTATAGGTCGTTTACCTTGGCAAACATCAGTTTGGCCACTTGGTTTGGCACATGTTTATCCGGATCGATTTCTGGTTTGATCGCAATGTCTTCCTTATCGTCCAGCATGTACAAAGTCACTTTGGATCGTAAGTGCTCTTTTAGGGCAAATGAATAAATAGGAATGGTCCTTCTGAAAAATTTACGGGACTCTTCATCAGAAGTATCAAGGATTCCGGCGAGTTTAAGTGCCAGATTTCTGCTTGTGTTTACCAATTGACCCCACAGTTTTCGCCCTTCCCACCACCTGTCGTAGGCAGTATTGGTACGAAAAACCAGTAAGAGGGAAATCACAAAACTCAACAAACTGTGCATTATCGGAATATTCTGGACCCAACTGTTTTTCCCAATCTTTAGATAATCCATTTCGAGCCACGCTATACCCAGGGAGTAGATAAAAATAACGACCATAAACGGACCAAGCTTGATTAGCGTATCCGATTTTTGAATCAAAAATATTACATTAAACCATTCCTTGGGATTGTATCCTTTCATAAGCTGTGGACAGTATTTTTGTGCTGAAAGAAGAAAAATAAGAATAAAGCTGCTGTTAGTGCAAGCGGGAAGTGCCTATTTCTCAGATATAAGATGCTGATGGATTTTTAGAACCTGCGGAATCAAAAGCTTATTATCCGTATTCTTAATCACAAAATCCGCCAGCTCGTTTTTCTGCTCGTCCGGCAGCTGCTGATTAATGATCTGATTTACCTGCTCCTCCGATCTAAATGGATCTCTCATAAGCGTTCTGGAGACTCGGATTTTTAGGGGTGAGCTTACATTGATTACATAATCCAAGACCTTATTATTTCCTGTCTCGAAGATCAATGCTGCTTCTTTTAGCACATAGGGGGAACTTTGCACGGAAGCCCAATCCGAAAAATCCTTTCCTACAGCAGGGTGAACAAGAGAATTAATTGTCTTGACTTTCTCAGGGTCGGAGAAGACTGTTTTTGCCAGAAAACCCCGGTTTGGGTTGCCGTCCGAATCATAGGATTCTACGCCGAAAGCTGCTATAATTTGATCTTTTAACTGTTTGTTGTTTCCCATCAACCACTTAGCGCGATCATCTGCGTAATAAATTGGAATTCCAAGTATAGAAAAAATCTTTGCCACAGTGGATTTTCCAGATCCTATTCCTCCGGTAATGCCTACTAAGACAGGAGTGGGATTACTCATAGTTCAGCTTTAAAATATCGGGTGATACCACCACCTGATCCAAATAACCCGGCATAGGTTTTACTTGAACTGCAATGGTACTGTCTTCTTTATTTCTCTTATAATAATCCAGCACAGCTTCGAATTCAAGATCCTTTAATTCGCTTACCTTCCGCTCATCCACAAGATAAGAAATCATAATTACGACATCTTCATTTGTCAATTTGACGGAATTTGGGAAGTTTAATTTCTTGATTTTAAGTCGCTTATTTCCTTCAAGAAATTCAATAACCTCTAGTTTCACCAAAATCGATTCCTCTTCGATGTGTACCAGGTTTCCCATTTCCTCAGGGACTTCAAGGCTTATTTTCTTCTCAATGGATTTGTTTATGCGATTTTCATCAAGTGGAATTTTGAAGTTTCCGCTCAAGGTGTCCATTATGGAACTTGGGCCATAAAGGGTAATTGTCTCAGGATTATACGTGATTTGATCAATTACACGGTAGTTTTTAGCCATTGAAAAGCTTGTGGAATCAAGGACAGGTTTGACTTTGATGGACTTTATTTTGTCGATGTTGAATTTCAGTGAATCGTCAAGCACTGAGATTAACTGGGTAGGGGACAGAAACTCACCCAGAGACCTTTTTAGGTCAGCAGTAAGGAGGTAGTTGGTAGAGGCGGGATTGTTAAGCTCTATCGGGTAAGCATCGCTATTGAAGCTGAAATATTTTCTAAGTAAATCCCACCCATTTCCCGAGATTTCTATTTCTAGCGTTTTGGGAAGTCCGGATATGGATACAAACTGATTTTGGTCGTAGATGATTTCGACGGGGAAATCGACAATGGTATTGTAGTCGTCCTTATTCAGGGCGTTTAAAATCCAAAAGGTGGTAGCTGCTGCGACGCAGAGAACTACCACTTTCAGATTAGAGAGTTTTTTTGGAGAAATCCTCTGTGAGGATTTATTAGTTTCCGGCAAAATTCAATTTATTTTTTAGGTTCTGGCTTTCTGGAGAAGTCTAAGGAGATAGCAGACTTTTCTACTTTTACTTTAAGACCCCGATCAAGTTCCATTAGTACGACATCGCCTTCTACGGAACTTACTTTACCATGGAGTCCGCCTATAGTGACTACCTCATCCCCTTTTTTTATTTCTTCAATAAATTTCTTGCTTTCCTTTTGTTTCTTCTGCTGAGGTCTGATCATGAAGAAATACATGATCAAAATGATAGAACCAAAAAGGAAAACCTGTCCTAAAATTCCGCCACCACCTGCGGCAGCTTGAGCTAATACTGTAGAAATCATAATTATCGTTTAACCGGGCCTACTGGTGCGGCCGCGCCTGCAATTTTTGGGGTTACTGTGCCTTTTAGTCTGAGCCTAGTAACATTCGGGTTGGTATTAGCTTGGATGCTTACCGTAGGAGCCTGAGCACCTGACTTATTAGCGGAGTTGAAAACTACTTTAACAAAACCTTCTTCACCGGGCTTCACCGGAGTCTTGGTCCAGTCAGGACTGGTACACCCACACGAAGCGGTAATGTTGGAGATCACCAATGGAGCTTGTCCATTATTTGTAAATTTGAATAGATGCTCTACTACTTGGCCTTCTTTGACGGTTCCGAAGTCGTACTCCATTTCCGGAAATCCAAATGCACCTAAGGTAGCAGGATCGGCTGCCTGAGTTGCCTGTGCATTTACTGGAGTCACTGCGGTATTGCCGGTTTCCATTTGGGCTATTTTATCTTCAAGAGCCTTGATCTTGTCATCCTGATCGCTTTTTTGGTTACATGAAGTTCCCAAGGCAAGCATGACGGAAAACACCGCCATATTCATTACGTTGATTTTCATTTGTTTATTTTTTGGTTTTCAGTGGTCATTACCTGTCTCGCTAGATCGATTATCATTCCTCAGTGGAGTGAACACGCCACGTTCGATCTCATATTGATTAGTTATTTCCTTGATTGATTTGATCTATTAACTTGTTGACGTCACTAAGCAAGTTTTCAGCCTTGTTTTTTGCTTCGGATATAACACGTTTACCTTCAGTCTTTGCTTCATTTAAGTGCATTTCCTTACCGTCTACCAAATCGTCAATCAATTCTTCCAACTCTTTCTTGTACTTTGAAAGTTTGAAAGTAAGGCGATCACGGGTGTTTGTTCCTGTGTCAGGTGCAAAAAGTACTCCAATTGCTGCGCCTGCGCCTGCGCCGATTAGGAATGCGATGAGTGAATTACTGCTCTTGCTCATAGTTATATTATTTATTGTCCAATAGTCCTCTACCGCTCTTACGGATTTCTCCGATATCGGTTAACTCTTTTGCCATCACATCCAACAAACCATTGACAAATTGCTTGCTTTTGGGTGTGCTGTAGGTTTTAGAGATGTCTATATACTCGTTAATACTTACTTTGACAGGGATGCTTGGGAAATTCTTCATTTCCGCTATCGCCATCGAGATGATCACTTTATCTGTAAATGCGAGCCTGTCAATGTCCCAGTTTTTGGTCTTTTGAGTAATAAGAGCCTTGCTCTTGGCATCATTTTCAATGGTGAAGTTAAAGATATTTTGAAAGAACTCCTTATCCTCGTCCCAGTTCATCGCAATCTCGGGCATTTCGTTTTCGTTTTCTTCATTGAGGTTGGCCGCATTTTTCAATACTTTGGACGCCAAGCTTCTTACTACTGATTTGTCTTCTGTCCAGTTGAGGTCTTTTTCAGAAAAGAAATTTAAGATCACATCATTTTTGAAAAGCACTTTTTTCAGCAAATTATCCACTAAATCAAAATCCTGCTCAGCGGTGGGGTTTTCCAGTTCAAGATATGCTTGATAGTGCTCTGAAGGTTTTATATAGTCTCTAAACCATTCTCTGATTTCCAGTTCCACGTCATTTAAATTGACATTGTTTCTGGCGATGGCAGTTCGGTAATAATCTGATTCGCGTAGAGAAGCCAATACCTGGTTGTTTGGGAAGTTCAGTTCGTTCCCAAAGCCCACCGGATTGTTGCCCGCAAATTTCTTTTTCTTTTCAATCTCTTTCTCCACATGCTTTGCAAATGCCTGCAGTAGCTCAATTGCCAATAAATACAACTGGGGGATTCGCTCAGCAGATACCACCATATTCTTTAGCAGAAACTGATGATCCTTTTCGTTTGCCTCGTGATACCTTTTCAATGCATCCAATACCACCTGTTTTACTTTGCGGCTTGCCTCGCTAGACTTGAGTAAGTCCTTTGAGGTAAGGTTTTGTTCAAACAGTTTTATTGCTTCCTCTGCTTCTTTGTTAAGTGCGGATTTATCCTGCACTTCCATGCTATTTAAATCTGGTAAAAATGAGGTTCGGATAAAATCTTTTGCAAGGTTGAAATTGGAACCCTTGCACTGTTCGTATGCATATAGGTTTTGGAAAGCTTTTACTCTTAGTATTCTTCTGTTTAGCATGTCTTCGAAATGAGTTACAAATATAGGTAATTTGATGTGGCTATCATCTAGTTGGATGGGACAAAAAAACCACCGAAAGTCATTTCCGGTGGTTTCGATAGGGGTGCCGCCTAATTAGAAAGAAAGCTTCACTCTTCCGATGGCGTCTATTCTTGCTTTCGCTGTCTCGATAGCAGCTTGCTGCGCAGGGATATTTTCCTTTTCGGATTTATTCAGAATATCCAAGCAAGTATCGTATATTTTCTCCGTTTGCTTGTAGACAGTCTCCCTGTTATAGCCGCCAAAGTACTCTGCTCCAACGTTGATGACACCTCCTGCATTGATAAGAAAGTCGGGTGCATACACGATCCCTTTTTCTATCAAAATACGGCCGTGCTTAGCTTCATCCTTCAGTTGGTTATTGGCACCCCCGGCGATCACGGCGCATTTCAGACGGTCTATGGTCTCATCATTGATGGTGGCTCCCAATGCACATGGGGAATAGATGTCCATCTCTAAGTCGTATATCACATTTGGATCAACGGGATGTGCCCCAGTTACTTTTGCCACAGCCAGGAGCTTGTCTTCGAAGATATCCGTTACCAATACGGTGGCACCTTCTTTCACCAAGTGCTCTATCAAGTATTTACCCACCTGACCCACACCTTGTACACCGATTCGCTTTCCTTCTAGGGAATCTGAGCCAAATGCTTTTTTTGTTGCTGCTTTGATTCCCATATACACGCCATAAGCAGTGACAGGGGAAGGATCGCCCCCTCCGCCTTTGATCTCAGGAAGACCCGTAACATGGCGGGTTTCCATCCCGATGTATTCCATGTCAGAAGTGTTCATGTTTACATCCTCAGCTGTCACATACCTTCCGCCAAGACTTTGGACAAATCTGCCAAAACGTCTGAGAAAGGCTTCATTTTTCAGTTTTGGATCTCCCAAAATTACTGCCTTACCGCCGCCCAGATTCAATCCCGCCAGTGCGTTTTTGAATGTCATCCCTCTGGAAAGACGAAGAACGTCTGTAATTGCTTCCTCTTCAGAAGCATAAGGCCACATACGGGTTCCTCCCAATGCAGGCCCCAAGGTGGTGTTGTGAATTCCGATCAATGCCTTTAGGCCGGTTGCTTCATCATTGCAGATCACTAGTTGCTCGTGATCCATAGTGGTGATTTGGCCAAAGATCGAACTTTCACGTACTGTTTCGGTAGCTTTAATCTCTAACATGTGAACTTAGCTTTTTAGAATGTGTTATATTTGGGTACTTCTTTTGAAAATAGCCGATACAAAATTAAATGCTTTTATTGGCCTTCAAAGGATTAATATACCCAGTTTTCCTAATCTATTTCCTTCATTTTAAAATTTTTATTTGGTGAAACCACTTTGGCGACTCAATAAGTATTTGTACAAATACAAGGGCTTGATCCTTTTGGGGATAGTTTTTACGCTTATTTCAAACATTTTCGTAATTATTCCTGCACAACTGGTCAGACTTTCAATAGATTATGTGGTTGAAAGTTTTTCTATTTATCGGCCTCTGGTTCAGGGCGGAATGGGGAGTCAGGCACAGGATGTTTTTCTGAAATTTGTCGTTGTCTTCGGTGTTTTGATCTTAGTAATGGCGTTGCTAAGAGGAATTTTCTTGTTTTTCATCAGACAGACCCTCATCATCATGTCCAGAAAGGTGGAGTACGACATGAAAAATGAGATCTATGATCACTACCAAAAACTTCCGCTGAGTTTCTACAGGAAGAATAGCACGGGCGATTTGATGGCCAGAATCACCGAAGACGTAAGCCGGGTACGCATGTACTTGGGACCTGCAATCATGTATGGGTTGAATCTCTTGATTCTCTTTCCGATGGTGATTTCTTATATGATCACCGTCAACCCACTGCTCACGCTCTATGTACTACTGCCTCTTCCAATACTTTCTCTGAGTATATATTACGTCAATAATATGATCAATGAGCGTTCTGAGAAGATTCAGCGTAGTCTAAGTGGGCTTAGTACATTCGTTCAGGAGGCTTTTTCAGGAATCCGAGTGCTAAAAGCTTTCGTGAGAGAAAGTGACAGTGTCAACGATTTTGCCACGGCAAGTGAAGACTATAAGATTAAGTCTATAAACTTGACCCGGGTGAATGCTTTGTTCTTTCCAATAATAATGGCTTTGGTAGGAATATCTACCATAATCACAGTTTATGCAGGCGGTCTTCAGGTGATCAGCGGAGAAATAGGCTATGGAGTAATTGCGGAATTTATACTTTATGTGAATATACTGACCTGGCCCGTGACGTCTTTGGGATGGGTGACAAGTATTGTGCAGCGGGCAGCAGCTTCTCAGACTAGGATCAATGAATTTTTGGATGAAAAGAATGATATTATCAGTACAAATAAGGTTCAGACTGATATTCGTGGAACAGTGGATGTAGAGCATGTGTCTTTTGTATATCCTGATTCGGGTATTCTGGCGCTGAAGGATGTCAGCTTTCAGATCAAAGAAGGGCAGACGCTGGGTATTATAGGAACTACAGGATCGGGGAAATCGACTATCGCTAACCTGTTAATGCGTATGTACGATCCTACAAGCGGAGTAATCAAAATTGACGGTCATTCGATAGATGCATTTTCCATATCCGATCTGCGAAGACAGATCGGATATGTGCCTCAGGATGTATTCTTATTTTCTGACAGTATAGGGAATAATATAGCTTTTGGAATAGAAGAATCGGATCCAAAGATCATTGAGCAGGCGGCGAAGGATGCTGATGTCTATCAAAACATCGTAGAATTTCCTAAAGGGTTTGAAACTATGCTGGGAGAGCGGGGAATAACGCTGTCCGGAGGGCAGAAGCAGCGGGTTTCCATTGCAAGAGCGATTGCCAAAGAACCAAAAATCCTCATTTTGGATGACTGCCTTTCCGCAGTGGATACCAAGACGGAGAACGTGATATTGACGGCACTTAAGAAGATTATGCAAAACAGAACTTCTATCATTATTTCGCATCGGGTATCTTCAGCCAAGTTGGCAGACCAGATTATTGTATTGGATGATGGTAAGGTTATCGAGCGGGGAAACCACACCTCACTGATGGAGCAGAAAGGTGTATATGCTGAGCTATATGAAAAGCAGACAAGGGGTGAATCTGTTGATAATTAAGGTTTTTGATTCATAGTTATCCGTAAGTAATAAGCATTCAAGAAAAAGTATTTAACTTGATGTACATCAGTTCATCAAACCTGCATTAGTCATGGAAGAAAAGAAATCCACCAGTCAAGACATAGAAAAGGTACTCAAGGAAATTGGAGAGAAAATAGAAGAGCTAGTCCAAAAAGGTGCCGATGCGGGATCGGAAGCCAAGGACGAAATCGAAAAGAAGATCAAGGAACTGAAAGAGAATAAGACCTCGCTGGAAGCTGAATTTAAAAAAGGTAAGGAGATTTTAGAACGTGAGTTTAAGGAACGATCTAGTGATTTTAAACCCAAATTTGAAGAATCTAAGGGCTTGTTTAAAGATGGACTTAAACAGATCATTTTGGCCGTCAAGACGCTTTTTGAAAAGAAATAAAAAATGCCCGAGTATTTCTCGGGCATTATCTGGATATCTAGTATGATGACCTCCGTGGACACGGTTTGGTAATTTTCTATTACATTTTTTTAAATGTATATCCGCTTTTCTGCCAGTAAAGTGAATAAAGCATTATAGGATTTGGTCAAGGATAGCATCGAGGCCACTTTGCTCATCAGACAGGATGAGCAAAGAAATTTTGGCTACTGACAATCATTGCGGGTAATCATATTTTTCTATTTCTCTCCCAGCGCATTGCACTTATCGTAGGCGGGATCCAAGTCAATGAAAATATCTTCTTTGGCTGTGATAAACCACTTGCTAAGAAGGTCATCTTCTTTTTTGCGAAGGGCAGCAGCTTTTAGCTTTTCGTAATCATCCTCCATATTTGCACGGTGTGCCGGGTACTTTGCTTTGTAGTACAGTATTCGGACTTTGGTCCCTTCCCTTGGATCCTCGAATCGCATAGGCTTAGTCATATCACCGACCTGCATGGTATCTATGGTAAAGAAAAGTAACGGATCTTCCAGTGTTCTTAAGGATAGGCGGTTTGAATTAGTAGCAGGGTCTGTAAAAAAACCACCATTGTCAGAAGTACTTCTGTCGTCGGAGAAGTCTTTTGCAGCTTTGGCAAAATCCAGTCTTCCAGCTTCTATTTCAGTTTTAAGGCTGTCAAGGTATCTTTCTGCTTTTTCTATATCCGCCTGGGCAGCTTTAGGAATTCTCAAAATGTGCCTGGTGTTGAAGGAACCGTCATTACGTCTTTCAAGTAACTGAATCAGATGTACACCAAAGTCAGTTTCTACCGGGTCGCTCAATTCTCCGGGTTTCAATGCCAATGCTGTCGCTTCGTACTCAGGGGCTAATTCACCTCTTCGGAAAAAACCTAAATCTCCACCCTGAGCTCCAGATCCGGGATCTTCGGAATATTTTTTTGCCAGCTCCGCAAAGTCAGCATTGCCTTCTCCAATATCTTTCTTGAATTGATTTAGCTGATTGAAGATGTCATCTTTAGTCTGGGGATTTACTTCAGGTTTTATCACAATCTGGCCTACTGTGGCTTCAGAAGTGAACAGGGGCAAAGAGTCTTTGGGGATGCTGTTGTAGAATTGCCGCACGTCATTTGGAGATACCGTCAATCCTTCGGTGACTTGGCTTCTCATTCGTTGTACGATCAACTGTTCTTTGATCACATCCTCGATTTCTGACTTAAGTTGATCTGAAGTTTTACCATATGCTTGCACAAGGGTCTCCTCGTCTCCTCCAAACTGCTGCATCACCATGCTGAATCGCTGCTCGGTCTGAAGCATCACTTCTGCATCGGTGACAATGACTGAATCGACCTCTGCTTTGGCCACCATCAGTTTATTGATCATCAATGATTCAAATACTTGACATCTGGTAGGAGCGATCTGTCCCTGCTGATTTTGGGAAATAGCTTCTATATAAGCTTTTTGCACATCTGATTCAAGGAGAATGTAATTGTCCACTTTAGCCACTATTTTGTCAAGAACCTGGCCTGTTGGTGGGGTTTCCTGTGCAAATGATGCGGTGATCAGCAAACTGGCTATTAGAGTGAATGTGAGTCGGTTTAGCAATTTCATGGATGTTTTTCCATCTCTTGATCCTATGGAGACGGTTTTCTTTTGTGAATTATTATTGATTCAATGCTATGAAAGTTTCTTCTTTAGCTTTGGGGTTGATTTTAATCGGGTATTTTTTCCGCAATGATTCAACGAGATTTTTATCCAAATATTCCTGATAATCCCGTATGATCAATCCGCGTGTTTCTTCGAAATTCTTTGGTCCCGGTTTAATCTTTTCTCCAATGACGACGATATGCAAATGTCCATTAGCCTCAATTTCTTGATAATCTTCGTTCAAGTTGGCTTTTGACAAAACGGGGTGCTCACTGTATTCTATGATCCCGGTTTCTGTTTGGTAGGCCAACGAATTGGAGCTATCATAGCTACTTTCGAAAGAGGCGATAAGTTCATCCGAAAGAGATTTACCTTGAAGCAGCTTACGGGCAGCATCCAGCTGGGACATATCCAGAATTTTGATGATGTAGGCATTTACCCGTCCTTTCCACTGATAATCTGTGATGTTTTTTTCGTAAAACGCTTTTTGCGCCACAGTATCCAAAAGACCTTTCTGCCAGACCTGTTCATTCATGAGTGAAAACAGCAAAATACCATCTCTGTATTCTTTCAAAAGCATACGGTATTCTTTGTTGTTGGCTGCCAAATCTGCCTCTTCAGCGTGGTTTAATTCTGATGCTGCAAATCGTTCATACCACGCATCAAAGGTTCCTGATTTACTTTTAAGGCTAATTTCTTCTTCGGCCATATAATCAGCCAGATCCTTAGTGATATAGCTTTTCCCCTGAAGAGTAAAGAGTTGGTCTTCTGCCAGATTCTTTTCGGAGATTGCCAAGATAAAATCATTTTTGGTCGTGTTGTTCAATTCTGCCCTAAGCTTGGCTACATTCCCTTCATTTTCGTCAAAATTGTATCGGGACTTTTGAATTGCCATTACCTGGGATTGAATCATAGTGGAGCGTGAATCCCTTAAAATTCTAGAGCGTATATTCTCTTCCATTGCTTCAAAGCTTTCTAATGCCTTTCTGCCTTCCAGTCTTAGGATATGATATCCATATCTGGTTCGCACCGGAGGAGATACTTCACCTACTTCAGTTAATGAAAATGCTGCCATTTCAAATTCCGGAATCATCGATCCTACACTAAACCACGGCAGCATCCCACCTTTTTGGCTACTGGCAGGGTCTTCAGAATATTTTTTTACAATATCCTCCCAGACGGTACTTTCTTTTTGTATCTCGTTATAGATGTCAGCGACTTTTCGCTTTGCGAGATCCTCGGTATTTGGCGTATTCTCGTCGATTCTTACCAAGATATGCGAAACATGTACTTGCCCGGGATTGGGTTGGCGATCTTTTACATAAATAATGTGGTAACCAAAGCTTGTCATCACAGGGTCAGAAACCTGTCCTGGCTGAAGGGAGAAGGCAGCATCTTCGAATGGCTGCACCATCTGAAGAGCTGTGAAATAGCCTAGATCACCCTTGTTGACTTGGGCAGAGGGATCGTCCGAATATTCTAAGGCAAGCTCATTGATGCTACCGCCTTTTTGTACTTCCTCTTTTATTTTCAAAGCCATGCGAAGGACGATCAGACTATCTTCCTTACCGGCATTAGGTGGGAATTTGAGAAGAACGTGACTGGCACGGATAATATCCTGCATTCTAGCGTAAGCTTTTCTTAATTCCCCTTCTTCCAGAGAGTTCCGGATTAGGAATGGGGCTTTGAGATTTTCCCGGAAAGATTCGAACTCTCGGAGAAATTCCTCCGACTGATCAAGCCCTAGGGCTTCTGCCTCTCTTACTTTTAGCTTGTAATTAATAAAAAGATCAAGATTCTCATCAAATTCCTCTCTGGACATACCGGGAGTGCCAGGCTCAGATTTATTCCCTTTAGAAAGCAAATAGATCAATTCATCCTTGTCCACGGTCTGGCCTCCTATAGTCAATAGTGGGTCATCCTGCACCGATGCTTGAACGAAAGCCATCGCAGCTACGGAAGACTCAAATGCTAGTAGGAGGGTGAATATAAATGCCGAAATGGTTCGGTTTGTCATGTGTTAAATGGCAGAATTTGAATGCAATTTTACAAATTTATTACGATTTCAAGTCAAATGTCCCGAATACTAAGCATTTAACAAGAATTAGGACTGAAACCATTTGATCAGCCGGCAGGTATTTGTGCCTTTGCTGGATTCGAACTCGATTTCGTCCATTATCTTCTTGACCAAAATTATGCCTAATCCCCCTTTTCTCTTTTCCCCTTTTACTTTATTTAGGTCTGGAACCTCATAATCAAGCATGTTAAATGCCTGTCCTTGATCTGTTATTTCAAAAATCAATTTGCCGGGATTTCGTTTGATTTTGAGCTGGATGTAATCCAGTGCATTGCACTTGTGGGAGTGGATGATCAGATTGGCACATACCTCTTCTACCGCCAGTGTGACCTGGTGGCGGTCGATGTCAGACATATGCAGTTCTCCCAAGGTCTTCTTCAAAAAGACCCGCAACTCTGAGAGTGCTGCTGTTTGACAGGATATTTTCATCTGATGTTTCATTTCAGGTAAGCAGTGCTGATTTTTTGTCAGGATAAATGCGGATTAACTGGTCTAAGCCCAAAATTTTGAATACTTCAAACACGCGGTCGGAAAGTGAATATATTTTCAGGTCGATTTCTTTTTCCTGAAAATCTTCCAGATAGGACATGAATACGCCCAATCCCGCGGAAGAAATATATTCCAGTCCCGCCCCATCTACCAAGATAGACCTACTGCCACCGGAGACCATTTTTGTGATCGCCTCGTCCAGTATTACAGAGTTGCTGGCATCCACTTCGCCTTTGAGCAGCAAAATGTCATGTCCGTTTTCTTGTTGGGTTTCTATCGTTAGCATTTTTCAGCAATCATTATTTTGTTCGGTAAATTTCACCACCATAATGGAATAATCGTCGTCAATCAACCCATCGCCACCAACAAAGGCATGCAAGGAATCTATCATTTGTGTCTGAATTTCCAGCGGATTTAGTTCGTGATAAACTTCTAATAAAGTTCTGATGCGGTCATAACCGAATTGATGGGATTTTTCGTTTTTTGCTTCTACTATACCATCGGTAAATAGCACCAGCACATCACCTGACTGATAGGTAAATGTCTTTTCCACAACGTGTTTTTCATACTGCATGTTTCTTAAAATACCCAAACCCAGCCCATCTATCTCCAAATAGGCAGATTTGTTCTGTTTTTTCTGATGAAAAAGAGTCGGAACATGTCCGGCACGTGAATGGCAGATGGTTTGTTTTGCAGTGTTGATGATGAAAATCGAAGCGGTGATGAAATGGTTTCTTTCCAGGCATCTACTCAATGCTGCATTGGCCTTGATCATAAAATCTGAAGGGCTGAGATTCAGTTGAATGAGGCTTTGGAAAATTCCTTTCATCTGAGACATATGAAAAGCCGCAGAAGTTCCTTTTCCTGACACATCTCCAATAATCAATACATAGCGATCCTCGTCCAGCTTAAACGTGTCGTAATAATCACCTCCCACTTCATCAGCAGCATGGGAGTAGGCACAAATGTCAAAGAACTGATTATGATCCAATTTGGTGGGAAGCAGCGCTTTTTGTACTCGTTGAGCTATTTTTAATTCCTCTTGATAGCGCTCGTTGAGTATAGCCTGATTGAGCAATCGATGATTTTCTACCGCAATACAGGCTTGTCTGCCAAATGTGCTGATGATGTTCAACATTTCTTTATTGAAACCATCACGGACCTCTTTGCACAGTACTATTTTTCCAATCACAGATTTGTTGATTACCAAAGGAACCAACAGTACCGATTCAAACTTCGGATGGGTTAGCCTGAGACTGATTGGACTTAGGTTGTCAGGGCGCTTTTCGGCAGCCCATTCTTGGACAGTCTTCTGTTGTTGGATTAGATCCGAAATTTCTTCTCTGGTTTTTCTGTCGATAAAGCGTTCTTGGAAAATACCGCCGGGAAACTCTTCGCTGGTCATCGCCAGCCAGGCGGCATCCGCATACGCTGCACTCATGCAGGAATCCATCAGAATGTCCAGTACTTGTTCCTCGTTTTCTTCCGGCTGAATGGATTGACTCAGGCGCTGGAAGTTGATCGCCTCTGTCAGCTTTTGTTCAAAGACCGAAGAAGTGGGAAGATTAAAGAGGGTTACAAGGAAACTGAGGACAGCATAAATCAACACAAACCAAAACAATGAGATCAGGAATAAATTCCACGTCAAATTCACGGGATAGACCCTTTCGCTTTCATGGGAGAAAGTGTACCATAACAAATAACCGATAGATGCTATAATTACGGCTAGAAAAAGCAGGGATTTCCACTTCTCCTTGAAGGTCAAATAAGGAATCCATTTCAAATTGGTGGAGAGTATTACTGCCAATATTCCCAGAAGAACCAGCCCAAAGAAGAAAGGGTATTCGTTTGCCCCCCTATCAAAAAACACGAGAAACATCGCAATCAACATGGCTATTTCGTAAGCCTGCCATTGTTTGACTACACGCTTGGTTTTTTGATAAAGGATAAGGTGCTGCCAAAGAAGAGACGTGGAGATCAAAAATATCGTCAACAACCCGAAACGAACGTGATAAAAGAAGGTTTGAAGAAAGGGCTCTGTGGAAAGCTTGCTTTCTCCCAGCGAACTATAAAACAATTCAATGATAATATAAACAGCCACTGCAAAAATCCCGGTGGATGCCCCTCTCCATATGAGATTCAGGAAATCACTTTGAGAGCTTTTTACGATTGAGTATTTATAAAAACCATAGACGGTTATGTAGAAAAGTGTTTGCAGAATCCAGGTGAACTCTACAGCAATTCCCGAATCCAATTGATTGAGAACTCCAAAAAGTCTGACCAAATTCACAAACAGCAAAGCAAGCCATACCAGGATGGCGAGCAACAAGCTTAGCTTTCCGATATGGATTGGTGGTAGTTTGATCATGAATGTGCTTCCACAATAATACTCATTCAGATTGGAAAATTTTGAAAGAGGGTGACTTACTCAGTATGGGGAGGTGTTAAAAAGTCTAAATTCATAAGACAGCAAAGAATCCCTAAACTACATACAGACCAAATCCTCGATCACTCCAGCTCCGTACCTCTCGTCGATCAGTACAAGTACTTTGCTTTTATTCATTAATAATTCCTTTTTAACCGGTCCTGAGCTTAATTTCACGAAGAGTTTTTTGTCCCGGATAAATACAGAGGTGGTTCGGTCTGCAATGGTTTTTCCCACTAGATCTGGCCAATCGTGAACCAAAGACTTTTCTCTGAATTTACCTTCCAAACGATAGGCTTTTAGCAGATCATTGAAAGCTGACTCCAACGGTGCCACTTCCTTCTTTCTACTGAAATATCCATCCTTACTCATAGGTCTACTGGTCTTGTCTTAAAAGAAAAGTGCCGCTGCAATGCTATCCGCAAGGAGTTTTCCACTTTTGCTCAAAGATAGGTTTTTATCCTTCCAAATCAGCCAACCCTCACGATCCATCTGATCCAAGATGGATTTTTTGGAAGCTAAGAGGTCTTTACTGAAATCTTTGTGGATAACTCCAAGATCTATTCCCCACAGAGTCCGCAAGCCAGTAAGTATATATTCGTTTAATCGCTCCTCATCAGAAAGGTTATCCACAGCGAATGGAATTGTCCCGTCTTCCAGGTTTTTCAGGTATAGTGAATTGTTTGAAGGATTTGCCCCTCTGTTTTTCCCGTCAAAAGAATGAGCACTGGGCCCCACGCCTAAATAAGGTACGCCTTTCCAGTAGTTTGTGTTGTGCAGGGCAAATTGACCGTGCTTGCCAAAGTTGGATACTTCGTATTGTATGTAGCCGGCTTTGTCACTTAGTTCTTGGAGTATTTCAAATTGCTCTGCCACAAAATCCTCTTCAGCTGGCTGGAATTTTCCTTTTTCAGTCCAGCTGCCAAGTGCAGTTTTGGGTTCTACAGTGAGAGCATAGCTGGAAATATGTCCCGGATTCTGAGCAATTGCTTCGGATAAATCACGCTTCCACAGTTCGTGGGTTGGCTGTGGATAACCATAAATCAGATCCAGACTGAATTTTTCAAATCCAACTTTTCTTGCCTTTTCTATCGCAGATTTAGACTCTTTTGAGCTATGGGCTCGATTGTAGAATTTTAAAACATCCTCGTCGAAACTTTGAATGCCCAGGCTTAGCCGGTCTATGCCCAGACTTTTCCAAGAAAGCAACTTATCCACATCCAAATCGTCCGGGTTTGCTTCAAGAGTCACCTCCCGCCAATCTGAGTTGTAGGTGATTGAAATTTGGTTTAGGATTTTTTCAATCAGTTGCGGTTGTAGAAGAGAGGGGGTCCCCCCGCCGAAGTAGATGGTTTCTACAGAGGTCTTTTGAAGGTAATCTGCTCTTAATTTCAATTCACGGCAAATCATTTCGGCCATCTGATCCATGCGTTCCAGATTGGTGCTGAAGTGAAAGTCGCAATAGTGGCAAGCCTGCCTACAAAAAGGAACGTGTATGTATATGCCCGACAAAGTGAATTGTATTATTTTGCAAATATAACCAATCCGATCCAGTCCTTTGAAAACCTTCTTTCTGGCATGCATGCTTTTATTATTTGCCGGAGGAGAAATGTGTAAAGCTCAAAATGCGTATTGGGTACGATGGTCAAGCGAGGATCCGCAACATTATGCGGATTGGGAGGCTTTTACTTCTAGGGCAGCTGGAGATACCTACCTCGATTCTATTCAAAATGTCTTTCAAAATAAAGGTTATCTTAGTCTTTATTTAAAGGAGAAAGTTTCAGTCTCTGATTCTTTACAGGTGCAAATCATTCTCGGAGAGAAATATTTCTGGGAATCAGTTGCTCAGGGAAATGTTCCTGAGGAATTATATGGGGATATTGATACGCTAACCCGTGAGTATGCTTCTGCCTTCAGGTGGATGCAGGATGTAGTCAGAGAAGCAGAGAATATCGGCTATCCTTTTGCCCGGATAAAACTTGATAGCATGCAGAGAAATGGGAATGCGCTTTCTGCTGTTTTTGCATACGATGCCGGACCGCTCATACTTTGGGATAGCTTGGAAGTAGTAGGAAGCGCCAAAACAAGGGGAGGATATATACAGAATATAACCGGAATTAGACCCGGTCAGCCTTTTTCCCAAAAGCAATTGGATGAGGCAAATCAAGTGCTTAGCCGTTCTCCTTATTTTGTACTTACCCGTCCGGCCGAAGTTAATTTCCAGATCAAAAAAGCCCGGCCCATATTTACTTTGCGTGATAGAAATACCAATGTGCTGGATGGGATAATTGGATTGCTGCCCAATGCAAATAAACCGGGTAAAATGCTTATTACAGGACTGTTGGATTTGGAACTGTACCATTTGGGAGGTAAGGGGAGAGATGTGACGTTGCATTGGCAGCGTCTGAACGTAAAGACACAGTCGCTGGACATATCGGCTAAGGAATCGTTTTTGTTCAATTCTCCACTGGATGTCCGGTTGGGGTTTAATTTGCTGAAGCAAGATTCTGCTTTTTTGAACAGGTACTTAAGTTTGGATTTTGGCTATCATCTGAGCACAAAAAGCTACCTGCGTTTTTTCACCGGAAGACAATCCAGTGCTGTCCTCAATACGGAGGTTTTTCGTGATGTGGACGAGCTTCCTGATATAGCAGATTTTCGATGGAATCAGTATGGGGTAGGTTGGATTTGGGATAAACTGGATTCTCCCTATTTTCCAAGACGGGGTTTTTTGCTCAGCGGTGAATTTGCTTTGGGAAATAAGAAGATTCTGGAAAACACTGGATTTCCAAGGAAGGTGTATGCGGAGTTGGAATTGAACAGTCCACAGTATCTGGGAAAGGGTGAAGTAGAGAAGCATGTTTTCATCAAAAAAAACTGGGGAGTATGGATGAAGGCAAGCGGGGGATTCACCCAAAATCAAAATTTGCTCTTGAATGATTTATTTAGATTGGGAGGATTGAAGAGTATTAGAGGCTTCAATGAAAACTTCTTTTTTGCACGATCTTATGGCTACATGAATATGGAGCAGCGGCTTTTTTTTGGGGAAAACTCATTTCTTATGGTTTTTGCTGACTTTGGGATTCTGGAAAACCCGTACTTTGCGCCTGCGCCGGACAAACCTATCTCTTTTGGTGCCGGTATCAATCTTGATACCGGCACCGGTGTCTTTCGATTTATTTACGGAGTCGGAAAATCTAATTTGCAACCTTTACAATTCTCCTATTCTAGGATACATTTTGGCTATTTAGCCAGATTTTGAGTATGAAAAAATTGATCAACAAGTCAATAATTATCCTGTCATTATTTGTACTGACCGGGCACTATGCGTTTTCACAGGTTTTGGAAGATTACAATACAAAATGGGAAGAAGGAGAGCGTGAGACTTGGTTTAGTTCTAACGATAGATTGATGGTGGATCTGGATTTGGAGACTTTTCCATTGGCCCATTTTTCTTTTGAGTTTCCGGATCATTCCGTGGTTTTTGTGGGAGAGAAACTTTGGTTTTTCACGGATCAGGATACTGCATTCACAGCCCAGGTGAGAGAGTTCAGAGAAGAATTTTCGGCGGATAAGGTAAATCTTACAGTTTTCAAAAACGGAATTTCTTCAGAGCAGGCAAGTGTAAAGAAAATCTTAAAATTCCAGGATACTAATTCCGGCGCAGGAGATAGGGTGTTTTTCTCTAAAAGCAGGAATTTTGACAGGCAGAACATCCGTGATTTTTTTGGTGTTGGACTGCTGATTTCGTTATTGTTGATAACACTTTACAAATTGGCTTATCCTTTTATTTTTGAGATAATGATCAAACCCATTTCATTGTTGAATGCGGAAGATTTTTCTGAGAGTGGGAGCTTGCAGAAGTTCTTTTCCATAGATATTTTGTTTTACGTGTTTTTAGTGAATATGCTGTTGTCTTTGGCGATGGTGACCGGGCTTGTTGTGTTCCGTCAAGAATGGTTCGAGGCAAGACTAGAACTGAGCTTTGCTGTACTGATTTCGCTATGGATAGGGGGAGCTTTTCTTCTTTTATTACTTACTATTCTCAAATTTACAGCTATAAAAGCATTGTCATTTTTGTTTGATTTGGGGAAATTGGAATTTCCTCATTTCTTTTATTTGCTTCGTTTGGTGGCTATTACAACTATTGGATTGATAGTGGTCAGTGCTTTTTTTTTATTAAATCAATTTTCAGCTATCAAGACAGCTCTAGAGCTTTCGTTCACGGGCTTTTTCTGGATGTATATTTCAGGTATCCTTGGGTTGTTCCTAATTATGGTGAATAAACTTGGCTTTAAGAAATATCATTTATTTACTTACCTTTGCATCGCAGAATTAGTGCCCTTTTTAATCTTGGCCAAATTGGTGATTGATTTGGGCCATTAATTCCGGAAATCATCAAAAGGAATAATAGAAGCATGAGCGCAGTTACCAAAGACAGGTTTAGACCAGTAAAAAGTATTCTAGTATCTCAACCAGCCCCGGCGGGTGCAAATTCTCCCTATGTACAGCTGGCAGAGAAATATAACCTGAAGATTGACTTTCGTCAGTTTATTAAGGTTGAGCCTGTGGTTCCCAAGGAATTCCGTAAGCAGAAGATTGATATTCTGAAGCATACAGCGGTGATATTCACAAGCCGAAATGCGATAGATCATTTCTTTGCTATCTGTAAGGACTTCAAAATCGAGATGCCTGCGGACATGAAATATTTCTGTATTTCTGACCAAACGGCACATTATCTCCAAAAATATATAGTAATCCGTAAGCGGAAATTATTCGTAGGTCAGAAGACGGCGCAGGACTTATTCGATTATTTCAAAAAGCATAAATCGGAGAAGTATTTATTTCCTTGTTCGGACATTCGGAAAGATGATATCCCGGAATACATGGAGAAGAATGGGATTGCATTTACAGAAGCTATTATTTACCATACATTGGAAGCAGATTTATCTGATTTGGCTGATGTGAAATATGATATTTTAGCTTTTTTCAGTCCATCCGGAATAAAATCCCTTAAGATCAATTTTCCTGATTTTGAACAGGGCAATACGAGGATTGCTGCTTTTGGACCGACCACAGCACAAGCGGTTAGAGATGTGGATTTGATTTTGGATATTGAAGCTCCTATGCCAAATGCCCCAAGTATGACGGGCGCATTGGAACTTTACATTAAAAAGGTGAATAATTTGTAAAACTATAGAATCTAAATCTGTGGTTTTTCAGTTTAAATTCCTACAATAGTTGTTACATTGGACTAAACCACTATACGATGATTCAAGAAGGCCATTCGAAATACTTTTTGAGATATTTCACTCTCTTGTTACTCTTTTTTGAGATTTCTTCGGTGATGGCCCAGCAGGATCCTCAATTTACCCAATACATGTATAATGGCATGTATTATAATCCCGCTTTTGCGGGTAAAGAAGGTGGGTTTAGGTTCTCGGCCCTTCACCGGTCACAGTGGTTGAATTATACTACAAATTCCGGACAGGGAGGAGCGCCTACTACACAATTGATTACAGCCCAAGGAAGAGTGGAGGGAAAGAATATCGGATACGGGCTTACGCTTGTCAATGATCAAATAGGCGCAACGGGGAATTTGGAAATCAATCTGCAGGGAGCCTATCACAAAAAACTCAACAGATCTACATTGAGCTTTGGTGCGTATATAGGGATGTATTCAAGTTCAATAGATTATGGAGAGCTTATAGTGGTGAATCCTGAACCAAATCTTCCGAATTCGGGGAACGAAAGCCAGATTAATTTCAACGTAGGAGCAGGACTTCTATTGGATACACGCGATTACTATATTGGTTTGAGCAGTAGGCATATCAATGAGCCGAACTTCGATTTTGGGGATGGTTCTTATGCAAATCAGTTGAAAAACCATTCGTACTTGTTGTTGGGATATAGATTTAGACCGGTAGGCCCGCTTGCTATTGAGCCTAGTCTACTTTTAAAAACAGTCTCTTTCAATAATTTTTCTTATGAAGTGAGCGTTATTGCTACGCACCAAAATAAGATTAGTGGGGGGATTGGATTTAGAGGTGAGGAATCGGTTTCTTTTATTCTTGGCTACAGTCTTTTAAGAGACAACTCGCTCAAATTGGGCTATGCATTTGACTTAGTCGTTGGTGGCTTGGAAGCCAAATCGCCCACAAGTCATGAGCTGATGCTTCGCTATGCTTTGTCCGATGTAGGCAGAGAAGTGCAGCGTGTAATCCAAAGAACTCCTAGGTTCAGATTTTGAAATTGTCTGAAATAGTGGATTTTGTATTGGATGAGTTTTAACTACAGATTATCATTGTCCCATATTTTGGCAGGTTATTTGCATTATTGTGCCAAATTCAGCTAAATTTCGAATCTTGAAGATACTTTACACAGCGTAATTATTTGATGCACGAAAAAACGTCATTTATGTATAGAAAAATTAATGTTCGCTTAATGCCCATAACCTTAGGTTTGGCACTGGTGACACTTTTGCCGGGTTGCGGCCTTTTTGGAAAGAAAGGAGCAGCAAGCGAAAAGTTGAACAGAAGAGGAGAGGTGACGGGAGTTCCTAAGCGAACTAACTGGCAGCAGAACCTACCTTACGATATGGTTCCCGTTAAGGCTGGAACTTTTTGGATGGGACAAGCTGATGAAGATATTGCTTACACGCAATCCGCACTCAACAAACAGATTACCATTTCAGAATTTTTTATGGACAAGTACGAAGTGTCCAATAATAAGTACCGCCAATTTTTGGAAGCTGTGAAAAGTGGGACTTATGAGACGGGTACACCTACCACATTGAAAGATCCTCCCCAGTTGAATTACGAAGAACTTAAACCTGACACTACTGTTTGGTCGACGAGTTTTGCCTATCACTACGGAGATCCATTGATGGAGTTTTACTTTGATCATCCCGCTTTTGATAATTACCCTGTAGTTGGGGTTTCTTGGGATCAGGCAAAGAAATACTGTGAATGGAAAACCTATCACATGAGAGCAAATGACGAAAGTGATTTTGACGGTCCGGCATTTCAGCTTCCCTCTGAAGCAGAATGGGAGTATGCGGCCAAAGGAGGGAAAGACGTAGCCAAGTATCCTTGGGGTGGCCCTTACTTAAAGAACAAGAGAGGTTGCTTGATGGCTAACTTCAAACCGGGACGCGGTAATTATATAGATGATGGCTTTGCTTACACTGCTCCTGTGGATGTATTTGCTCCAAATGGTTATGGACTATACAACATGTCCGGGAATGTAGCCGAATGGGTTCTGGATGCTTATGCTACTACGTCAAGTACGATCATGTGGGATTTGAACCCGGTGTATGATGATCCTAATGAGCCTAGAAAAGTTGTAAGAGGCGGAAGTTGGAAAGATATCGCCCATTATCTGGAAACGAGTACAAGAACCTATGAATACGAGGATGTAGCTCAGGCACACATTGGATTCAGAACAAAAATGACATTTATTGGCCGTTCTGGCGCAATGGATATAAAAAGCTCTACACGAAGAAGAAGATAACCTTTATCCTATAACAAAAACAACTACCTAACAACTTATTACTTCATTTCACATGGCTAGTAACAGCAACTCATTTTCAGCAAAATTTTATTCCAGCATAATGCCAAAAATTTATGGTATTGGTGCAGCAGTGGTTATTCTTGGTGCTATGTTTAAAATTTTGGATTTACCATTCGCCAACTGGATGATTGGTATTGGACTTAGTACTGAGGCATTTATATTTTTCCTTTCAGCATTTGAGCCACAACATCAAGATGTAGATTGGTCGAAGGTTTATCCAGAACTGGCAGGTGATGCACCTGCTGCTCCAAAGGCGCAAAGAGTAGTGACAAGTGGTGGAGATCAAATCACCCAGAAATTGGACGAGATGCTTGCAAATGCGAAGGTAGGGCCTGAATTGATAGAAAGCTTGGGTAAAGGAATGCAGAATCTTGCTGTTTCTGCTGAGAAAATGGGCAATCTGTCCGATGCTGCTGTGGCAACCAATGAATACGCTACCAATGTGAAATCTGCCGCCAAAACGTTGGTAGACATGAACGCTTCATACAGCAAAACCGCAGCTGCTCTTACAGAAATGTCTTCTGCATCCCAGGATGCCAAAGCATATCATACACAGGTGGTGACCGTCACTAAAAATCTTTCCGCTTTGAATTCTGTCTATGAAATGGAACTTCAAGATGCGAATAGTCATGTGAAAACATTGAACAAATTCTATGCGAACATGACTGCAGCAATGGAAGGCCTTACCGAAGCCGGTAAAGAGACACAAGCATTTAAAACTGAATTATCAAAATTGAATCAGAACGTTAGTTCATTGAATAAAATCTATGGTGGAATGCTATCCGCTATGAAAGGTTAATTTCTCTTCAATTCATTTACAATCCATTAAAACTTAACAATGGCAGGAGCTAAAGAGACACCTAGACAGCGGATGATTGGTATGATGTACCTGGTTTTGACGGCCTTATTGGCCCTCCAGGTAAGCAACCAAATCCTCCAGAAATTTGTGTTGATTAATGATGGGATGGAGAGAACTTCCAGAAATTTCATCAATAAGAACCAAAAGACTGTTGAATCTATCGCCTATACGGTAGATCAACAAGGAAACAAGGAAGTGGATGTGCCAAAAGTGAACGCTGCTAATCAAATTAGAGAGGCTACTAAAGAGACGTTCGATTATTTGGAGCAACTTAAGCAGGATTTGATTACGCAATCCAATGCAAAAAATGACGAAGGTAACTTCGTGAATGCGCAGCTTAAAAACACGGAAATTACAGGTAACCTTTTTGCCAATAATGGTAAAGGGGAGGAAATGAAGACGAGGCTCAATGCTTATCCCGCTAGAGTATCTGAAATATTGACTTCGGTAGGACTTTCTGATTTGAAGTTTGATGATATAGCCAAAGACGCAGCAGATATAGAGCTTTTTGCCAACGATAGAGAAGCTAGAAACAAAGATTTCGTTGCGCTAAACTTTGTCAAGTCTCCGGTGGGTGCAGTGATAGCCTTGATATCTCAGTACCAAAATGAGGTCTTGAACATAGAAAGCGAATCTCTGACTGCTGTACAGAATACCATAGGTTCGTTCTTCTTCAAGGCGGATGTAACCGAGGCTAGAATAGCGGCGTTATCCAATGTAGTAGCTGCGGGTACGAAGTTCGAAGCGGATATGTTTATTGCTTCCAGCTCTACTTCGTCAATTCCTACTATGACTGTCGACGGCCGTTCGGTGCCGGTTGATGCCAGCGGTTTTGGTAAGATTGAGTTCCCGGTGACTCCTGCAAGTGAGTACGATGACCGGGGCTTGGCCAGAAGAGTAATCAAAGGAGAGATAGTTACCAATGTTGGAGGTGAGGATAAAGTACTTCCGGTAGAATATGAATATTTTGTTGCCCAACCTGTTATAAAGGTTTCTTCCGAAGTGGTTCAGCAGCTTTATGCTGATTGTGCCAATGAGCTTTTGATTGAAGTACCTGCTTTGGGCAATACCTATTCTCCTGAGTTCGCCGTGAGCAATGGACAGTCCATCAAAGGAAGTAAGCCAGGGCAGTTGACGGTGATTCCAGGGGCATCAGGAAAAGTAAATATTGGTGTGAGCAGTGGAGGAAATAAAATCGGTGCAGTTGATTATGATATCAAACCGGTACCGACTCCTTCCCTAGTTCCTGTTACAGCCAATGGATCAGAGCTTGATCTCAGTCAAGCTCAAGCCATCAGTTCATTGATGAGTCTTAAGTTACTGGCTAAGGCAGAGCCAACCTTTGCAAGGACTATGGCTAAAGATGCTAATTTTGAAGTAACGGGAGGTGAAATGAGATTGCTGAGAAATGAAGTGCCAAGGCAGACAGTTCAGATCTCAAGTGGTAATAGTTTAGCAATGAGGTCGTTATTAGAAAGTGCCAGAGCAGGTGATGTTGTCGTTTTCGAAATCAGGCAAGTAACCAGAACAAACTTCAGAGGAAATAAAATTCCTTCAGAATTAAGACAAGTTGTTCCTATTCGCGTTAAGTAAAACGTAATTAGGGATCAAGATAAACGAATGATTATGAAAAAGTTTCTTCCAAAATTAATCTTGTCCCTGCTTGTAGCAGCAGGCATTGCGCCGCTTACGAGTGAGGCGCAAATTGCCCCTACAAGCGTAAGTCCTTCGGGATATGGAGATCGTCAGTTCAAGATGGATACTATCTACTCTGCCAAAAGAATCAGGGAAGATGATAAAATGTATCAAGTCGGTGTATGGCGAAGAATTGACCTTCGTGAAAAGTACAATAGGTCACTGTATGGATCCGGGGATACCAAATCAAATGGAATTGTAAATCAAATTTATAAGGCAATCGTTGAGGAGAATGCACTGGAAGTGTTTGGTGATGAGGAATTCACGCAGCCACTTTCTATTGCAGAGTTTCAGGATAATTTCTGGTTGAATGCTACCGGAGACAGCATCTTCTCCAAGCAGTTGTATTACCTCGACTTCAAAGAGGATTTTGTTTTCGACAAGCATCATTCAGATATGGTATTTGATATTAAATATCTTGAGTTAGTTATGCCTTCTGAAACCAATTCCAATGCAGGACAGAAAACCATTGGCTTTATCCGGTACAAAGATTTCTATGAGTATTTCAAAGATCATCCTGAAGCAAGATGGCTTAACTTCCAAAACGAATCAAAAAGTTTGACTTATGATGAGGCTTTCGAAACTAGGTTGTTTAGATCTGTAGTGAGAAAATTCACCAATTCGGAAGAGGCGCTGATTGCTGATCTTGTAGCTCTTGACCATCCCAATCCTGAGATGCAAGCTTACATAGATGCGTTGGCATTTGAGTATAAGTTGTTGGAATACGAAAATTCCCTTTGGGAGTGGTAAGATAAAGGGGCTTTTTTAAGCCCCTTTATTTTTTTCTTTCCAAGCTGTCAACGCCCTTGCCCGACTGGCACCGATTACCCTTGCAATTTCCTCTTCACTGGCCTCACTTATTTTCTTAACTGATTTGAAGTGGCTCAATAAGTTGTCCGCAGTGCTTTTACCAATTCCCGGAATAGCGGTCAGTTGAGTGCCGAAAGCATTTTTACTCCTTGTGCTTCTGTGGAATGTGATGGCAAATCTGTGCGCTTCATCACGGATTCGTTGCAATAGTCTTAGGCTTTCGGATTTTTTGTCGATATGAATAGGGTAGGAATCTCCCGGAAAATAGATTTCTTCAAGCCGTTTGGCAATTCCGATAATTGGCATCTGACCATATACCCCCAGTTCCTTTAGTGCTTCCACGGCTGAGGATAGTTGCCCTTTACCACCGTCAATTACGATCAACTTTGGCATTGGCTTACTTTCTTCCTGCAAGCGCTTGTATCGTCTGCTTACCACCTCTTTCATGCTGGCAAAGTCATCGGGTCCCACCACTGTTTTGATATGGTATTTTCGATATTCTTTTACAGCTGGTTTGCCATTGAGAAAACAGACCATGCTGGCTACCGGGTTTGTACCCTGAATATTTGAGTTATCGAAGCATTCAATGTGGTCGGGGATTTCCGGTAGACTCAGATCTTGTTGGAGCTGCCTGATGACACGGTCTTTTTTATCCTGATTAAGACCAAGCAACAGTGCTTTTTCTTTTTTATAGTACAGAGCATTCTTTAGCGAGAGTTCAATTAGCTTTTTCTTGTCTCCGATTTTAGGCATAAATACATTCAGGCCTTCAATAGGTTCTGTCAATTCTATGTTTAGCAAGACCTCATCGGCGTCACTCTGAAATTGATCTTGAAGCCGGATTAAAGCTGTTAAAAGCAACTGTTCATCTGATTCATCTAGTTTTTTCTTAAGTTCTACATTCTTGGATGTAATTAAAGCACCATTTTTTACCCGCATGAAATTCACATATGCACTTTTCTCGTCGGAGACAATCGTGCAGACGTCAAGGTTATTAATGGAAGGACTGGCTACAAGGGATTTTGCTTGGTAGTTCTCCAGTGACTCCAACTTTTCTTTCATGAGCTGTGCCTTTTCGAATTGCAAGTTCTCCGCATGGTGCTGCATTTCCTGTTTGAAGTATGTCTTTGCGATTCCCAGATTTCCCTTTAAGACATGCTTCACCTGCTCTAGCTCTCTTTGGTAATCTACCTCTTTTTGAAGCCCCACGCATGGACCTTGACAGTTGCCAATGTGATATTCCAAGCATACTTTATATTTCCCTTCCGCTACCTTGTAGGGTGACAGATCCAGCTTGCAGGTACGGATAGTAAATAAATTGCGTATCAGATCAAGCACCGTATTCATGGCCTTCACGCTTGCAAAAGGACCATAGTAAGTGCCTTTTCTTGGAATCATTTTCCTGGTGGGGAAAAGTCTGGGGAAATTCTCTTTAGTCAGCAGCAGATAAGGGTAGGTCTTATCATCACGCAGAAGAATGTTATATTTCGGGTGAGTTTTTTTTATAAGATTATTTTCAAGCAACAGCGCATCAAATTCACTGTTAACCAGGGTGATTTCTATTCTTCTTATCTCTTTGACCATTTTTCTGGTCTTGAGGTTCACTCCTGTGTTTTTGTTAAAATAGCTGCTAACTCTCTTCTTGAGGCTTTTGGCTTTGCCCACATAGATTAGTTCATTTTCCTCATTGAAATACTTATATACTCCGGGCTGATCGGGGAGTGTCAAATGCTCAGCAGGTAAAAAGGAGGATGAGTGCATGGCCTAAAATTAAAAAAACAGCCTTGGATTAAGACTGTTTTTTTAAGAGGATTTGTGTTTTTTCTAGAAATCGTTTTTCTGCGTATCGTAATCAAAATCCGCAAATCGCTGGCTTTCTTTTTCGTATACATCACAGTCTATCTCTATGCTTAGTGGTCGTTCAGGCCTAGGGAAAGGTCCTTTGGTATAGCCTAAGCTTTTATCTTCATATACTTTTGTCATATAATTCACCCATATAGGTCTGGCCGTTCTCCCGCCTTGTCCCGCTATCCAACTTCTAAAGTGAATGGCACGGTCGTCGCCGCCTACCCAAGTCCCACTCACAAGGTCTTTGCTGATACCCATATACCAGCCGTCGGATGCATTTTGGGTAGTTCCTGTCTTTCCTCCCAGTTCATTGCCTTCCCGTAGTGAATAGGGCACTCCTTGGCTTGTTCCGCCTCCTTCTTCAAAACCACCCCTTAGCATGTAGGTCATTAAGTACGCATGCTCTTCACTCATAGCGGGTCTCTTTTTGGGAGTGAATTGCTGGATTACATTTCCATTTTTGTCTTCAATCCTATCTATATAGAACGGTGTGGTATGCTCACCTTTGTTGACGAATGTCCCAAAAGCTCCTACCATCTCGAAAATAGATACATCGTTTACCCCCAGAGCCAATGACGGCACTTCCTCCAGATCACTGGTGATACCTAATCTTCTTGCAGTTTCGGCCACAATTTTTGGACTAAGTTTTTTCATCATATAGGCAGTGATGGAATTGACCGACTGTGCCATAGCTTTCCGGATAGTCATTTTCTGATAGGTAAACTTTCCATCAGCGTTGGAAGGACTCCAGGTAGGTTGTCCGGGAATGTATACTTCAACAGGTTGATCAATTACACTATAGCAGGGGCTGTAGCCATTTTCAATAGCAGCTGCATACACGAAAGGCTTAAATGTGGAGCCGGGTTGCCTTTTGCCTCTCAATACGTGGTCAAATTTAAAGTACTTGTGATCCAGTCCACCAACCCAGGCTTTGATCTGACCTGTGTGGGGATCCATACTCATGAATCCTGCCTGAAGCATTTTTTTGTAATATCTGAGCGAGTCCATAGAGCTCATAAGTGTATCCAATTCGCCATTTTCCCATGAGAATACCTTCATTCTTTTCTTCTCATTCAGCTTAAGATTGATAGAGTCTGTATCGTTGCCATAACGTACTTTAAGCAGCCGATAAGCTTCTGTCCGTTTCACGGCGTCCTCAATGAAATTGGGGATTACGCGGAAGCTCCCATCTATCCAAGGATCTCTAGTACCCATCTCTTTGTAAAAAGCCGCTTGCAGGGTTTTCATGTGATCTGATACTGCCTCTTCAGCATAGCGTTGCATTCTACTGTCAATGGTAGCATATACCCTTAAGCCATCCCCGTAGAGATCATATGCGCTACCGTCGGATTTCAGGTTTTCTTTGGTCCATTTGATCAGGTCCGCCTTTACTATTTCACGGAAATAGGTGGCTAGTCCTTTATTTTGATTGGCCACACTGTAGTTCAGTTCGATGGGCAACACAGATAAAGAGTCAAACTCATCTCTACTTAGGTAGTCATTTCTCATCATCTGAGCGAGGACGGTATTTCTTCTTCTCAATGAATTATCCGGATTGTATACCGGACTATAGTAAGATGGTGCTTTAAAAAGGCCTACTAATACCGCTGATTCCTGAATGGTTAGTTCGGAAGGTTTTTTATTGAAAAAGGTTTTGGCTGCGGTTTTAATTCCAAATGCATTGGATCCAAAATCAGAGGTATTAAGGTAAAGTGTAAGAATCTCATTTTTGGTGTACGCTTTTTCCAATTGAGTGGCTACAATCCACTCTTTAGTTTTTATAATAAGCATGCGAAGACCCGGCACCTTACTGAGCAGCCCATTGCTGGCATCAGTCCTTGTTTTAAAGAGATTTTTGGCTGTTTGTTGGCTTAGAGTAGATCCGCCGCCCGCATTTTGTCCCAAAAGGAGAGACTTGAACAATACCCGCATCATGGCTTTCATGTCTATACCCGAATGCTCTTCAAAACGTACATCCTCAGTGGCAATAAGTGCTTTGACCAAGTTAGGCGATAGCTCTTCATACTTCACAGGACTTCTGTTTTCCCGGAAGTATTGCCCCAAAAGTACTCCGTCAGTAGAATACAGTTCGGATGCGATTTCCGAATCGGGATTTTCCAAGGCTTTGAAGTCAGGAAGAGTTCCAAACAGCCCCAGGAAATTGATGCTAATCATCCAAACGAAAAGAATGAAACCTAAAAACCCTGCTATAAAGGCAATCCAAAGAAATTTGATTGTCTTGGCTACCCAGGTGGAAGTTTGGGGTTCTGTTTTGTTACTCATAGTTTACTTATAAGTGGACTTAAAGAAAGTCCTGTATTCTTCTAAATTTTTACTTTTATTCAGGGTCTGAAAGTTCTCGATTGAAATCACAAAGGAGTTGGATTTTATCTTATCAGATAGGTCTTGGGATATAAATTCTTTTTGAAACTTACTGTAATATTCTTTTGCCTTCTCTGCATCCGAAAAAGGACTAATGATGAATATTGCATTGTCCTTGTTCATGTTCATATTTCCTGTTCTCAGCCTTGCTTTGGGGAAATTCCGGGAATGAAAACTCTCTAAATCCGCCAAAAGACTTTTAGCAGATTCAACCTGTCCCTGATCCATTGCAATCACAAAGATATGTGTTGAAGTTTCACTGTACTTATACGGGGACTCTGTCAACATCTCCTTATCCCCATTTTCTTCCAAATCTGAGCTTTCAACCTTCACGGAATCTGATTCTTCGATTTCTTTGGGATTCAGTTCTGACAGTTCTGACAGAGATAGCATTGGTTTTAGCATATTCCTTGCCAATTCTTTGAGATTGGCATCTTGAGTATTCTGAATATAATTTTCCAGTCGTTCTCTATACCTGACGCGGCTATCAGTTTTGCCGGTGACCATAATATCAAGTAGTAATAACCGTTCAGTATTTCGTGTAAGGGGGTACTCTTCCAAAGCAGATTTTATAATGCTTTTACTGGCCTGATATTGTCCGTCATAAAAGGCGTTATAGGCCTGTTCATACTTTTTGGAAGATTCTACATAGGCAAGATTACCTGATGCAGCATCGGGGTTGTTTACAGAAAATGTATACTGGGATTCAGGGAATTCGCTGTTGAGACGGCTAATATATTGCCGGGAATTGCCTCCAAGATCTTTTTGTCCTAAATACAATAAATAATATGCTTCGGGCTTTCTGGAAGAATTGGGATAGTCCCGAACCAAGGTTTCCAGGTTTTCAATACTTTGTTTAGTTTCTTTTAGCTCAAAGTATAAGAGTTTGCCTAATTCAAAATATGATTCCTCCAGTTCAAGATTTAGACTTTCTATTTGTTCTGGGGAGTTAGGTATCCCAGCTAATAGATCATCTAATGAGGGCAATTGGCTTACAAGACTTTCACCTTCTATAGCCGTCGAATCATTTTCAGAAGATTCTGTAAGGGTAGGAGGGGTACTTTGCAAGCTTACGGCGCTTCTCCTCCAATTGTCCTGCAAAGGTCTATTTCCCCAAGTTCTTCTGAAATCTATCGCTCCCTGCTGCATAGCCAAGTTATTGTCGAAGTAAAATGACGAACCGGTTCCCCTGTCGCTGAAAGCTAATAGATTGTCAAAAATACTTGTGCTTTGTGGTTTCTGAAGTGCTTTAGCCTCACTTATAAGGCGTTCTTCTTCGGATTTGATATAGTTTTCTGCGACCAATTTTTGCTCGTGAGGAGTCAGTTTGGCCAACTTCAACAAGCTGTCATTGCCTTGTATCCGTTCGAAATGGAATACATATTGATCTAGAGATTCTTTCTGATTGGTGATTTCGAGAGCTACGGGATCGTTTTCCTTAATGTGGGTGAGTGCAGAATCCAGGTAGTATTTGGTGGCCCGATAATCTTTGAATTCGGCCAGATTTATTTCTGCGAGCTTCTGATAGATATAACCTTTCACTCTGGGGTTGCTTCCCGGCTCCTTTGCTGCTTGGTGAAGCAAGTCAAGTGTGAGTTTGGTGTCTCCTTGTTTTTCCTCAAAAAGAGCCCGCTCGTAGATTACTACATCCTTTAAATCTCTGTTTTTGGGATCTTCATAGAGATCGTCATAATACTTTCTAACCTTTCTAAGATCCTTAGAAGCATTTAACTCTGCTACTTGCTGGGCATATAGTTGGGCATAGAAGCTTCGTTCATAGGGAGGATTTCCTGCTAGGGATTTTTCATAATACCCATAAGCCAGCGCATCGAAGCCTTCCCGCTGATAGCGTTGGGCTAAGATGAAGTTGATTCTAGACTCTTCTTTTTTGTTTTGGGAATATTCTATTGCCTTGTCCAATGCGCCGATAACCCCACTTTTGTCCCCTCTTTTTTCGTAATAGTAGGCTAGGGCCCTGTAGAGATCGTATCGGTTTTTTTCCGAAATCCCTTTTTCTTTTGAGAGGTAATCAATGGTGAAGTTCGCATTTTCGAATTCTCCCTGATCTACATAGAGGCGAAGCAAGGTGATCAATGTTTGATGTCTTAGATCGGAATCTTTGGAATTTACATTGACATACTTGAAGGTGTTCTGTGCATCGTCAAATTGCGACTGGTAATAATCCAACTTGCCAAGAATGTAGTAACTGTCATCTACCCAGCTACTGATTCTGTGCCACTCGATCGCTTTGGAAGCCAGTTCTCGTGAAGATTGAAGTTTTTCGGAATTCGCCTGGATGGTGGCAGAATCGAATGGAATAAAGACAGGTAGTATCTGGGTATAGTCTTCTTTGTAATTCTGAAAAACTTCACTTTCAACCTCTTTCAGTTTTACGTCAGCGAGATAATAAGCATTATAATGTGCAGTTACATTGTGGAATGTCCTGTTAACAAAGGTGTTGCGCTCAGAAGAGCACGCCCCCGTAAAAAATAAAATGACTAATACTAGTCCGGAAATTTTCCTCATGAGTTGTTTGGCCCAATTCAGGGAGCAAAATAGGATTTTTGGTTTACTTAGTGAACGAATTTGACGTTCTATTATTTGTGAAGTGAGAAGTGATTGTTTTGAGATCATGGATTATCAGTAACTTGAATCGTCCACATCATTCCCCATGAACCAAGAACCCAAAGAGAACAAGTCAAAAAGTACCCCAGTATATGTCAAATATATTGGGCTTTCTTTTCAGTTATTTGGGGTAATCGGTGCAGGGACTTGGCTTGGCTGGTGGCTACAGCAGAAAAGTGACATGAAATTCCCCGTGTGGTTGCTTCTTTTTTGTTTTCTCTCCATTGGGATAGCATTTTATCAGTTATGGCTTTCGATTCGATCGGATAGGTAGCCTACAAAAGAAAATTTGGAATAGATTTGTTGAAAAATTAATTTCCATGACATTGAAAACCAATTATCATTTAAAATTTTTCCTGCTGACAGGAATGGTTTGTTTACTGATAGCTCTACTTGATTGGTTGTTGCCTTCTACTATCCATGAAGATATCTGGAAAATTCTGACATTTTTGGCTGTAACCTCCTATTTAGTAGGCGTTACGAGTATTTGGCTGCTAAAAGGTTCTACGGAAAACCTACTTCAGATAAAGATGCTGGGTATGGTAATAAGGATAATTGCCTCCCTATCCTTCATAGGAATCATGGTTTTTATAGGCGCAGAGAATATTCTTTTGTTTGTAGTGAATTTCTTTATTCTTTTTTTGTTCTATCTGGTTTTTGATATCTACACCTTTCTGGCTAACTTGCGCCCGATTTCGAAGTAGCCCTCAAATAAAGAGTAGATGACGCGCAAATTTCTTTACCTAAGTATTTTATTGTCAGCGTTTTTGCTGAGTTTCTCCAGTATGTCTTTTGCATCTGGAGCGGATTCTGAAGATGGAGGTGAAGATCCTACAGGCTTCATCATGCATCACATCAAGGACTCGCACGAGTGGCATTTTTTCAATGTCGGACATACCCACGTGACGCTTTCCTTGCCTGTAATCGTATATTCTTCGGATAGAGGTTTGGAGTTTTTCAGTTCTTCTGACTTTCAGGATCATGAGACTCATGCATTCGGTGAGGAGTATGCTTATAAAGGTTATTTCATCGATTCTCATGACCATCTGGGACGGGTAGATGGGGCGGCTTTTACAGATTTGTCTATTACCAAGAACGTCGCGATGATGTTTTTAGTGATAGCAGTAGTGATGATTTTGTCACTTTCCGCCGCTGGGCATTATAAGAAAAACGGAGCAATTGCCCCCAAAGGAGCAGCTGCCATAGTGGAGCCAATTGTGATTTTCGTAAGGGATGAGATTGCACACAAGGCAATCGGCCCTAAGTACAAGAAGTTCGTTCCTTATCTCCTTACCCTTTTCTTTTTTATCTGGATCGGTAATTTGATTGGATTGCTGCCGGGGGCTGCTAACCTCACTGGGAATATCGCTGTGACAGCTACGTTGGCCATTTTGACATTTATATTGGTGAATGTGAATGGAAATAAGGACTATTGGAAGCACGTGTTTATGACTCCTGGAGTTCCTGTCCCTTTGTTGTTGGTAATCGTTCCGGTAGAGATTATCGGGTTATTTACCAAGCCTTTCGCTTTGATGGTCCGTCTTTTTGTGGCGATCACAGCAGGTCATATTGTGATCTTGGCATTCATTGCACTGGTGTTTATTTTTGAGTCTTATACTATAGGGGTGGTAAGTACCCTGATGGTTACTTTCATCAATATGATTGAATTGTTGGTGGCTACGATCCAAGCCTATGTATTTACGCTGTTCACTGCGATGTATATTGGTTCGGCAGTGGCTGAGCACGGGCATGAGGAAGCACATTAATTAGGAATTTCTTTGTTCAATTTATAAATATAAACTTATGTTAACTTCAATCTTATTGACAGCTGGAATGGCGCTTATGGGTGCCGGTATCGGTGCAGGTATTGTTGCGATTGGCGCAGGACTTGGTATCGGTCGTATCGGTGGTCAGGCTATGGAATCTATTGCCCGTCAGCCAGAGGCTGCAGGCAAGATCCAGACTGCTATGTTGATCATTGCAGCGTTGATCGAGGTGGTTTCCCTGTTTGCAGTGGTAGTATGTCTACTTATTGCATTGAATGCAGGCGGTATCGCTTTCTAAGAACAAATGAACCGGGATTGGCCTTCATGGCCAATCCTTCTTTTTGAACAATAACGAAATTAACTATATCTCATGGATCTGATTCTACCTAGTTCCGGACTGATCTTCTGGCAGTTGTTTGGCTTTTTGGCACTCTTGTTTATCCTTATCAAGTTTGCATGGAAGCCTATGCTTGCAGCCATTGAAGAAAGGGAAACCAGTATCAACAATGCTCTGAAAGCAGCAGAGACAGCCAGAAATGAAATGGCTAATCTGAAAGCTGAAAATGAAAAACTACTTGCGGAAGCCAGATTGGAAAGAGATACTATTCTTAAGAAAGCGCAAGATGTTTCTGTGAAAATGGTCGATGATGCCAAAGCTGAAGCTGTAAAGGCGGGGGCTTTGATGATAGAAAATGCGAAAGCAGTGATAGAAACAGAGAAGAAAGCTGCTTTGGCAGATGTGAAAACTCAAGTCGCTGCCCTTTCTTTGGATATTACAGAGAAATTATTGAGAAAAAATCTGTCTGATGACAAATCCCAAAAAGATTTGGTAGACGGATTTATCAAAGAACTTAAGCTTAACTAATACCCTTCCATGTCAAACCAGAGAGTAGCCTCCCGCTATGCGAAGTCGATCATGGAACTTTCTTTGGAAAAAGGAAGACTAGAAGAGGTGCATACAGATTTCCAACGACTTACGGAGTTGGCGGCAAGTAACAATGAATTGGCCTTGGTTCTAAGGAATCCTGTAATCAATTCTGACAAAAAGCTCAATATCCTTAAAGCACTTTTTGTCAAAAGTTCGGATTCGCTTACGATGACTTTCTTTGAAATTGTGTCCCTTAAGAATAGAGAAGAGATTCTTCTCGACGTTGCCAAGGAGTTTGAAAACCAGTATAATCTTCATAAGTCTATTCAGGTAGCCGAAGTGACCACCACATTCCCTATCGATGACACCCTTCGCAGCGAGTTTGCGGAAGTGGTGAAAGAGATTTCCGGTAAGAAGTCGGTACAATTGGTGGAAAAAATAAATCCAAAGTTGATAGGTGGATATATTTTGACAGTAAATGATCGTCAGATTGATGAATCATTGAGTAGCAAACTGAGACAGTTGAAGACTCAGTTTACCCAAAATCATTACGAAAGTAAAATCTAACAAAAAGCATTTAATCTATATATCATGGCAGAAGTAAGACCTGATGAAGTTTCGGCAATTTTAAGAGAACAACTCTCTGGTGCAAGAACCGAAGCTGAACTCGAAGAAGTGGGTACAGTCCTTCAAGTGGGGGATGGTGTAGCTCGTATCTATGGACTTTCTAAGGCTCAGTCCGGAGAATTGCTCGAATTCGACAACGGTCTGAAAGCAATGGTACTGAATCTTGAAGAGGATAATGTCGGAGCTGTACTTTTCGGTGATTCCAAATCTGTAAAAGAGGGTGATACCGTAAAAAGAACCAAAAGAATTGCCTCTATACAAGTAGGTGAAGGAATGCTTGGCCGTGTAGTGGATACCTTGGGTAATCCTATAGACGGAAAGGGACCTATAGCCGGTGACTTGTACGAAATGCCGTTGGAACGTAAAGCTCCGGGTGTAATCTATCGTCAGCCGGTAACCGAGCCTCTTCAGACTGGTATCAAATCTATTGATGCGATGATTCCAATCGGTAGAGGTCAAAGAGAATTGGTGATCGGTGACCGTCAGACTGGTAAGACTGCGGTAGTGATCGATGCTATCTTGAACCAAAAAGAATTTTACGATAAAGGTGAGCCGGTATTCTGTATCTACGTAGCAATCGGACAGAAAGCTTCTACCGTTGCAGGTGTAGTAGCAGCACTGGAAAAAGGCGGTGCGCTTCCTTATACAGTGGTCGTAGCAGCTCCTGCATCTGATCCTGCTCCGATGCAGTTCTTTGCTCCATTTACAGGTGCATCGATCGGTGAATTTTTCCGCGATACAGGCCGTCCTGCCTTGGTAGTATATGATGATCTTTCCAAGCAAGCAGTTGCTTACCGTGAAGTTTCTCTTCTATTGAGAAGACCTCCGGGACGTGAAGCATATCCTGGTGACGTATTTTACCTTCACTCAAGATTGCTTGAAAGAGCTGCGAAAATCAATAAGTCTGACAAAATCGCTCAGGAAATGAACGATTTGCCGGATTCTATCAAGCATTTGGTAAAAGGAGGCGGATCTTTGACTGCACTTCCGATTATCGAAACCCAAGCCGGTGACGTCTCTGCCTATATCCCGACCAACGTGATTTCTATTACTGATGGTCAGATCTTCCTTGAAACCAATCTTTTCAACTCAGGTATCCGTCCTGCGATCAACGTAGGTATCTCGGTATCAAGAGTAGGCGGTAACGCCCAGATCAAATCGATGAAGAAAATTGCCGGTACCTTGAAATTGGATCAGGCAGCTTTCCGTGAACTGGAAGCATTCTCTAAGTTTGGTTCTGATCTGGATGCAACTACTAAGCGTACCATTGAAAGAGGAAGAAGAAACCAAGAGATTTTGAAGCAGCCACAGTATTCTCCAGTTTCGGTAGCTCATCAGGTAGCGATTATCTACGCTTCTACCAAAGGATTGATGGACACTGTTCCTGTTGAAAAAGCAAGAGCTTTTGAGAAAGAATTCTACACACTGTTGGATACTTCATATCCTGAAGCTCTTGAATTGATCCTGAAAGGTGACGTGGATGGAGCAGGAAAAGTTCTTTCCAAGGCAGCTGCTGAATTGGCTCCCAAGTACTCCAACTAAATGATTTGAATTCCGGAGGATACTAGTCCTCCGATTATTTATACCCTAGCACAACGCAAGCAAGATGGCTAACCTTAAGGAAGTAAAGGAACGGATAACCTCAGTAGTCTCTACCCAGCAGATTACTAAGGCCATGAAAATGGTGTCCGCTGCCAAACTTAGAAGAGCTCAGGACAAAATCGTACAGATGCGTCCTTACTCTCAGAAGTTGACCCAAATCCTGAACAATGTGTCAGCTGCTTCTGATGGAGCTGCAGATATAGTATTTTCCGAGAAGAGAGAGGTGAAAAATGTATTGATCATCCCTGTTACTTCTGACAAAGGACTTTGTGGTGCTTTTAACTCGAATATTATCAAAGCAGTGAATCTGGCTGTGGCGAGACAGTTCGTAGATAAGGATATCACTATACTTCCTGTGGGGAAAAAGGCATTTGAGACATTTAAAAAGCAAGATTTCAAAATGGTATCTGATTATTATCAGATTTTTCAGGATCTTACTTTCGACAATGTGAGAAATGCGGCAGAATATGCTATGAATTCTTTTGTATCAGGAGACTACGATCAGGTTGTTCTGGTATTCAATGAATTCAAAAACGTAGCTACTCAAGAGGTTCGTGTAGAGCAATTCCTACCGATGGCGAAGGAAGATTCTGCTGAGGAGAAAACTCCTGATACAGATTATATTTTGGAGCCGTCGAGAGCGTATATTATTGAAGAATTGGTTCCCACTTCATTGAAGATCCAATTTTATAAGGCTGTATTGGAAAGCAATGCGTCCGAGCATGGTGCTAGAATGACAGCGATGGATAAAGCTACCGATAATGCAGGTGAGTTGCTCAAAGAGTTAAGATTGACGTATAACAGAACCCGTCAGGCTGCCATCACAAACGAAATACTTGAAATTGTCTCCGGAGCCAATGCGCTTGGAGGTAAATAATAAACGATAGACCTACTTTCCAAAACCACAGCTCGCAAGGGTTGTGGTTTTTATTTTTTCAACCACAGAGGGCACAAAGGTTAACGCAGAGAGCACAAATGAATGCTTTCCTGTTACTCTAGAAGCTGGATTAATCTCGCTTTGTCTGGCTGAGTATTAAAAATTACCATTCTGATGATTGCAGGATCAATTCCCCCTTGATTTCATCAGTTCTTTTGGAATCGAAAATTCATTAAAGGGGGTAAGGGGGATTTTTAACGGCCAGGCGCTCTGAAATTTAATAGTTCGACCGCCTTCGGGGTCGTGGGATTCCCAAAATATGTCGTCTAATCCGTGGGTTTTACCCATGGCTATTGAGATGTTTGATCCTTTCAGGATCATATGCGTTCAGTGAGTTTTTAAATTTAACTTTGACCACGAAGTGGTCAAACTTTTCAATAACCACGGGTGCAACCCGTGGGCCTAGGGGATACTAGAGGAAATGACAACCCCGAAGGGGTTTAACCTCCTATAATGTGAAACTCACAAGAGATATCTAGGATCAAATTCGATTTCATATTCTTTCAATAAGGTTTTGTACTCATCGACAAATGAAATGGTACGATGATGTTCCTCCTGATTTTTAATGTAATTCATTAGTCTTTCTTTGGCCTTGATAGTTTCAGAAAAAGCTCCGTACCCATCCTGCCACCCGTGGAAATTAGGGAAAATATCTTCCTCTTTGATCAAGTCATGGCTGGCTAGCTTGATATCTTTCACCAGAGTAGAAATGGCAACCGTCGGATGTACATGTGTTAAAATATGAAGATGGTTCTCCACACCATTGATTCGGTAGAGGAGGCAATTTTTATTGGTGAGTAGTTGGTTGATAGAGGCAAAAAGTCGGGGTCTGTGGTCTTTGATGAGAGTTGGTTCTCGATGTTTGGTAGAAAAAACGATGTGGTAAATCAATTGCGTGTAAGTGCTCATATAAGTCAGGAATTAGTGGAAGAATAACCTGAAGGAATTTGGGGAATTTGTGTGGTTAAGGTAATGGAGAGAATGGGGAAAAGTTCGACACCCTTCGGGGTCGTAGGAAGGCATGCATGTGATCATTTTATCCATGGGTTGCACCCATGGTTATTGAGAGGTTTGACCACTTCGTGGTCATTTATATTTTGCGTATTTCTGGACAAATGATCCTGAAATGGCTGCCGGAGCGAGGATCAAACCATGAATACCCCTGGTGCAACTGGGGACAGAGGCTAAATCACCGTTTTTGTTTTCTCCAATTCTTTTCCTGAAATTGGTCCTAAGGCTGTAGTAATAAGTTGATACCCTAAAATTAAGATAATGGGAACGATTAAAATCTGGACCTTTGAGGAGGTCACTGCAATGAACAGTGGAAATGCCATGAAAGCTACACGACACTTGGAGGATTTGGTATATGCCAAAAGGGTTCTTTGGGCTAAAGGGAAAAGTCTCAATGAGATCCAGTCCAATGCTTCTGACTTCGAAGAGTCTGAGCTGGTCAATGAAAAAAAAGTAATACAATGAAAAAGGCAATTATTCCATCAGGCACAATTCAAAATATGCAAATAGGTATTGCCTCTTTGCATCAGGTACTGGATACTGAACTGAAGCTGAAACTCAAACCTGCTGTTAGCAACTTGAACAGGATGACTGCTCATGCTGAACTTCAGTCTGTAGCAATTTCGGCATCAATATCACTGAGCTTAGAAGGAATGAAGTCTTATTTAGAGGGATTAGTTCCGCTGAGTGAATAAATTACTGTGGGAATGAGCCAGATTTCCATTCCTGATTTCAGCAAGATTTACATTCCGAGAGGAGGATCTGTTTCTTCCGGAGGAGCATCATTCAGGCTGTCAGATTATTCCCATGAGGATCTGGAAATAAGAGATAGGACTATAACTGTGACACTCCGGATTGTGGATGATGAAGATGATCCAAAAGAATAAACAAAAGCGGCGCTAGGCCGCTTTCTTTTAGGACGGAGGTGACGAGGAGGTTGGTGGCGTGGGTTGGTCGGGACATATTAACCATGGGGTGCACCCATGGTTATTGAGAGGTTTGACCACTTCGTGGTCGGGTTTTTTAAAGCTGCAATCAGGAAATTTAATGATCAATTACTTACGGATCCCGAAGGGATCTAACTTTTCAATAGCCCCCGGTGCAACCGGGGGATAAATGGGAAGATGATATCTACTTACAACCTAATCGCCCTGGCAATCACCTTCGCCATAATTCCCAAGCCTTCGGGGTTGGGATGTACACCATCAGGGAGTAAATCTGCCTTGTCCATCAACGGAGTATATAGATCCACCAGCTCGGAACCTGAATCTCTGGCTATAGCCATGATCATCATACGCTGCTCATTGTTCATCACTTCAGGAGTGATTCCGAAGTTCTCACGGGTTACCGGCACCGGCATGATCACATATACTTTGCCATCTGCCGGCATGGTCTTTTTGAATTCTGCGATCATATCAAGATAATCCTGTCTGAATTCCGAGGCATACTGCCAGTTTTGTGGCTTGGAGTCATTTGTTCCCAGCATGATCACTAAAATATCAGGAGCAAAGTCTTTGACCTGCTGGAACTGTGGCTCGTTCCAATAGGGATAATCTCCCTTACGTAATAAAGTCCGACCGCTTACGCCGAAATTGACTACTTCATACGAGTCACCCAAAATTGCCTGCATCTGAAGGGGGTAACTATCCGGATTGTCTCTGCCGGGGCCTTGGGTGATGCTGTTGCCTACACAGGCGACCTTGATGGGAGTTTGTGCAAAAGAGACTGTTGCAAAAGTGAATAGAGCCACTAAAAGTAAATTGATTTTTTTCATTTGATTAGGGTTATTGAATTGAGAAATATAAGTGCTAATAGGCCTCGCCTTCGCTCGGCTACCGTATTTTAAGTTGTGAATGGGATGAATGGAAGGAGGCGAAACCGCCTCCTTCCATTCATCCAACGTTTTGTTTTAGATTTCGGACCCCGAGCAAAGTCGAGGGGGAACAGTTTTTAGAACAATACTTAGGTGCAAACAAGTTTACAAATTCTTTTAAAGACAATTGGCCGTTAAAATACCAATTATAGCTAACATCTGGGTGCCAACTATGGACTTTTACCTATTCGAACTATCTTTAATCCGTGCAGTTTCTCTTCAAATTCTATCAGCGTATTACCTGGCTTTCCATTGATGTGGTTCTCGGGGCTATGGCAGGAATGCTTTTTTTTTCAAGGGCACTGAGAGTTGAACTGGATTGGCAGGAATATGCCCTGCTTGGGATGGCCGTTTGGTGTATTTATACCACAGACCACTTGATGGATGCCAGAAAGCTGACTTTTCATCATAGGAAAGGCCGACATCACTTTCATCTTATTTACCGAAAACCATTACTGGTTGTACTGGGTATAGTTGGATCCCTTGGATTGGTTTGGGCGATAGTATTCTTTGGGTTTTCCCGGGAGTTGTTTTTCGGTGCCGGATTGGGAGTACTTATTCTTGTAATTATGCTTGCCGTAAGGAAGTTTGGAGCGGAGCAAGTTCGATTGAAAGAACTTAGCTCAGCAGTTTTTTACGTGATTGGAATATCTTGGCTTCCCTGGTATGAAATGCCTGAAATAGACTACACTTGGACAGCTTTAGGACTGACAATTCTCTATATGGGTTTGGCCTATTTGAACTTGATTATGCTTTCCTGCCTTGATACTGAATCGGATAAAGAGGCTGGATTTGTGTCAATCGCCACCAAAATACCCCAAGAAAGACTTCTCACAAACATTCGAAATTTGTCGATTAGTTTGATTTTGTGTTCTTTCTTGGGGTTGCTTCTGGTTAACTCTTTCTATAGAATCTATCCGGGTTTGTTGGTGATTATGCTGCTTGTACACTTCCTGTGCTTTTTTAAAACCAACTTAAGCGCCGAACAAGTAAGAATGCGGATGGAAGTAGCTTTTCTAGTTCCTGCTATTTTGCTATTGATCTAGACAAATGCACTATGTCCGGTTATTGCCCGACCTACGATCAGTGAATTGATTTCCTTGGTACCTTCATAGCTGTAAACTGCTTCTGCATCTGCCACAAATCTGGCAATGTCATGACGGAGCAAAATGCCATTCCCTCCAAATAGCTCCCGGGAATGATCGACAATTGAGCGCATTCTAAGCGTACAGAAAACCTTGGCAAGTGAAGCGTGCTCATCCTTTAGAATATCATCATCCTGCATCTCCGAAAGTCTGAAAACCATTGTCTGCATGGCAGTCAAATCTCCGAGCATAGTGACCAAAAGATCTTGAACAAGTTGGAAAGAAGCTATTGGCCTTCCAAATTGCTTTCGCTCGTTGGTGTAAGCTAATGCCAACTCGTAAGCTCCCCGGGCACATCCTACCGCCTGCCAAGCTACTCCCGCCCTTGTCATTCGCAGAACTTTTGAAGTGTCACGGAATGAATTCGCTTCCTGAAGTCTATCCGACTCCGGTACTTCACAATTGGTCAGCGTGATCGAGGCATTTTGAACCGTTCTCAACGCCATTTTATCTTCAAGTTTTTCTGCCAAAAATCCCGGATTGCCTTTTCTTACGATAAAGCCTTTTACCTGCTGGTCGTCCAGATCTCTAGCCCATATCACTGTCATATCTGAGAAGGTAGCGTTTCCTATCCATTTTTTCTGACCATTGAGCACCCAAGCACCGCCTTCTCTTTTACAGGTAGTGGTCAATCCTCCGGCTACACCTGATCCCACTTCAGGTTCTGTCAAACCAAATGCACCTATTTTCTCTAGTTTTTGCATCGATGGGAGCCATTCCAGTTTCTGTTCTTCGGAGCCACATAAGTAAATAGAGCCCATGGCCAAGCCGCTTTGTACACCAAAAAAAGTAGAGATTGAGGTATCAATTCTCGCCATTTCCATGGCTATAAATCCTTCCAATAACGCAGAATGACCGGGACAGCCGTAGCCTTGATAGGTGAGCCCTGCTATATCCAGTTCAGCCATTTTCGGGATGATCTGCATGGGGAATTCGCCTCTGTTCCAGTAATCATTTGCAATTGGTTTGATCTCCCGCTCCATAAATTCCCTCACTCTAAGCTGAATCTCCCGCTCATGATGGGGAAGGGTTTTTCCCAACTCATAGAAATCACCATTGATCGGTGGAATTACCTTGGGTTTGCTGCCTCCTTTGAGCATCCCCATCATTTTAGAAAGGTCTTCTTCGCTCATCTTCGAGACCAAGCCAACCATCTTGGAGAGATCTACTTTTTGGGAAAGCTTGGAAATCTGATCAAGATCGACACTGGATAAAAGTTGACGGAGTCCACCGATGGTTTTAAATAGATTCTTCATAAAAAGGTATTTTTGGGATTAGTTCATTTCTTTAAACTAGTGAAAGATCATTACAGTTTACTTGCGCCCTATTATAATTCTCTGACCAAATTGGTTTTTGGAAACGAATTGAAGCATGCAAAAAGCCATTTTGCTGAAAATATTTCGAATAAAAAGATCTTAATTATCGGCGGCGGAGACGGTCTGGATTACCGGGATTTTCAAGATCAACTAGCGGGAGATTATTGGGAGATTTCCGGATCCATGCTCAATAGAGCGAAAGTAAATCTGGCAGAAAGCAAGTTGACTTTTTGCTTGGGATATTTTCAAGCCAAACCGCATAAGTTGTATGATGAGATCTGGCTTCATTTTGTGCTGGATACTATGCAGGATGATGAAATAACTGTTCTTTTACAGGAAATAAAGAAAAGCCTTACCGCAGAAGGAAGGATTCATATTGCCGATTTCTTCGAGCCTAAGAACGCTTACCAGAGATTTTTGAACAAGGGGATGATTACGTTTTTTAGAATAGCCGCGAACCACCGGCGAACCGGTATTCCTGATTATGAGCAGCTATTATTTGCGGAACATTGGCAGAAAAGCTCAGAAAAGGAATTTGTGGGAGGTTGGGTGAAAGCACAGCTATGGCAATCAGGCTGAAGGACTTTCCAATTGCTTTCTGAATTGCTCCGGTGTGACTCCGACTTTTTTCTTGAACAATCGGCTGAAGTAAGAGGCATCGTCAAATTCTAACTCGTAGGCAATTTGAGAAATGTTAAGGTCAGCATGTGTTAGCAACCTTTTTGCCTCCAGCAGAACTCTGTCCAGTATGAGTTGTGAGCTGGTTTTTCCTACCGACTTTTTACAAAAGCCATTGAGCTGCTTCATGCTCAGCTTCATTTTGTCTGCATAGAAACTGGCCTCCCTATGCTTCTTAAAATAGTTGTCAACCAGCATTTCGAACTTTTCGAATTGATCATTCACTAATTTCTCTTCCTGTGAGCAGGAAGTCCTTTTGCCTTTATATCGGTAAAAATAAATGAGAAGTGTATCTGTGAAATTTCTCAATAAATCCATAGTAGCCCAGGTGGGGTTTTGCGTCTCCTGATACGTTTTGTCAAAAATGCACAAAATCTCTTTTTCGTCGGATGATTGAATTTCCAGTTTAAGGAAGGCTAAGGTTGAGTTGAAAAGACCGTATCTGTTTAATCTTATTCTGGGAAAGACAGAAGAATAAAAGTCCGCACTGAAAAAGAGAATATGTCCGTCCGTATCTGATGAAAGTTTCCAAGAGTGAACTTGTCCCGGACTTAAGAAAAAAGCTGAGCCTTGTTCTACGGGATAGGTTTTGAAATCAATGGTATGACTTCCTTTTCCTTGCGTGAACACCACAATAATGTAAAAATCATGCTTGTGGGGCTTTTGTATAAACTGATGTTTTGACAGGTGGTTTCTCAGCCCGGAATAATAGAAATGGGAGGAATCCAGCCTGTCAGACTCGAAATCCGGAATATGCAATATAGGGAGAGGACTTTTGGGCATAGTGGGATATCTTCAATAGTAAAGATAGTTCAAATATACCCACTTCAGAAATGCGTAGAAATCAAGGTGGGCTAGGTAGATCTTTGCCTCTGTAAGGGACAAAAATCGAGATCCAGATAGATCTGCTGACCCGATAAATAAACGGCAAGAAGATCAGAACGGTGAGGCCAAGTAATGATAGAAGAAGTTTGAGAGAATAATCCGGATAGATGACAGACAAAGCCACCCAAGCAGCAATGAAAAGCGCAGTATTGATGGCATAGCTAATGAACATGGCACCGAAGTAGTATCCCGGTTCCGGCTCAAAAGACTGTCCACAGTGCGAACAGTTTTTATTCATGATAGAAAACTTGGTAGGACTCAATAACTTACCCCGCAAGAACATGTCTCCCTGATGACAGCGGGGACATTTGCATTGATATATACTCTTCAAGGTGGAAAATCTCATTGCTTTTAAGTTTTGACAAAAGTACAACAAGCAACATCCTCTGAACTGGATAAAAGCTCCTTAAAATAGGACTTTTAGGCCTTTTAGGGTCTTGATTTTTCAATAACAGCTAAAATCAGCTCATCAAAATATTTCCCATTTCCCGGGCCATACCAGTTCATTTCCCGTACCTCATGGAAATTCTCATCATATAATTCATCAGGAGTAATATAGCCGATATAGCCACCATTGAATGTGGTGATGATCAGATTCAAGCCTTTGCTTTGCGCCAGCTTTTCCCATTTCCCATAAAAAACTCCCGAAAGTTCTCCACTGGAAGCAATCATCAGCGTATTGCCGATTTGTGTGATGTCAAGATGCGCATTTGTATTGCCCAGCAGGTAATCGAACAGCCAGGGACGCAGGCGAAGGTTGTCCGTCACCCGAAGATGCGGAGTTCGAAGCGCTATTGGAAGAACCCCGGTTTTTATTTCAGGGTTAGTGATGTCGGCAAAATAAGTGGTATTCATCCTAAAGGTGGAGTCCAGTTGATGGGCATAGCGTTCGACCATTTCGGGGGTATTTCCGGGCCTCATTGGTCTATGGCTTCCTACAGCTCCTGCTGCATACAGGGCAAATTCAAATTCGCCGGCTTCCAGATCCTTGGTGAGGTAAAAAGGGTAGTCTCCGGATAAGCCCATAAACTTGGTACTCATCGTGGTAGCATGAGCCGAATAAGTAAGGAAAGTGGCTTTTTTGCCCGTTTTTTTGGTAAAAATAAGCTGACGGACAAACGGATCTGTAGGTCCGCCGTTTACAAATCTGTTAGCGACCAAATCGCCTGCATCAGATTTTTGATAAGTAATCGTGACAGTATCTTGGATAGCAATTGCATCCCGCAAGGCAGAAATACTTGTGGAAACCATCATATCCACGATACCTTGTTCGTATCCTCCAAAAGCTATTTCTCCCATGGGACCCGGCATGTAGCCGCCCATGCCGGAGTGTGTATGCGTAGCAGTGAAGATCACTTGGTCTATCGGTAGCTTGGCGGCTGTTATAGCCTTCCGAACTTGTTCAGCAAGATGGGGGTGAACGATCAGTAATTCATAATTAAGCCAAGCAACCCGGGATTTGCCATTGGAAAGTGTCAGTGCTTTGACGTAGCTGCTGTCCTGCACAAACTCATATTTCCCTCTGGGTGCATAGCCTACCAGATCCGCCGGTTCATCCGGAGTCATATTGACGCTAGACCAACCTGCTATCCAAGTATCACCCTGAGAATTTGAAAAAGTAGTCTGATCTAACCGTTCAAAAGTTTCCTTGTAAAAATCCTGATCCTGAATCGGTGAGCGATCTACTTTAGTCAACACGACCAAGGCAATTGCCATCAAAACAACAAAAGTCCAGCATAGGACTTTTGTTGTTTTTAATAAGATGCTCTTGGCGCTCATGCTGCTTAGTATTCAAAAGTGCCGTGAGGGCTGTGGATGGTTACTTTTTTGCCTTGGTGAGGTTCTACCCGGCCGATGATCTGGGCTTCTACTCCGTAGGATTCGGCAATATCTATAATCTCCTCTGCATCTCGCTCGTCGAGATACACTTCCATTCGGTGACCCATATTGAAGACTTTGTACATTTCTTTCCATTCGGTACTGCTTTCTTCTTGGATGATTTGGAAAAGTGGAGGTGTCTCGAAAAGATTGTCCTTGATCACATGCACATCATCTACAAAGTGAAGCACTTTCGTCTGGGCTCCACCGCTGCAATGTACCAAGCCATGAATTCTAGGCCTCATGTAATTCAGCACGTCCACCATAATCGGCGCATAAGTTCTGGTAGGGGAGAGTACGAGCTTCCCTATATTTACAGGAGCACCTGGAGCTGGATCTGTCAGATTATATTTACCTGAGTAAACGAGATCTTCCGGTACAGAAGGATCAAAGCTCTCAGGGTATTTCGTCTTCAAAACTTTGTTGAACACATCATGACGGGCAGAAGTCAGTCCATTGCTTCCCATTCCGCCGTTATAAAATGTCTCATATTTTGCCTGACCAAAAGAAGCCAATCCCACGATCACATCACCACCTTGAATCCGGTCATTGGAGATCACTTCATCTCGGCGCATTCTACAGGTCACCGTACTGTCCACGATTATTGTGCGGACTAGGTCTCCCACATCGGCAGTTTCACCACCGGTCAGTACAGCATTTACTCCGTTGTCCCGGAGCATCTGAAGCACCTCTTCGGTGCCTTCGATGATGGCAGAGATCACTTCGCCCGGGATAAGGTTTTTGTTTCTTCCTATGGTAGATGAAACGAGGATATTATTGATTGCACCCACACAGAGCAAGTCATCGGTATTCATGATGATGGCGTCTTGGGCTATTCCTTTCCACACGCTTACATCCCCTGTTTCTTTCCAATAGGAATATGCAAGGGAAGATTTAGTGCCTGCTCCGTCCGCATGCATGATATTGCAGTATTCAGGATCGTTGCCGAGCATGTCTTCTACGATTTTGCAAAAGGCTTGAGGGAAAAGTCCTTTGTCAAGGTTGGAAATAGCCTTGTGGACATCTTCTTTGGAGGCGGAAACCCCGCGCTGCATATATCGCTCGTTCATGGGAGCAAAGTTAATAGGTTCTATCCAAAATGGGTAAATAAGAGGTGTAAAGTTGAATCGGCAGCTGAAGAGAATGAATCTAACCGCAAAGGACACGGAGGCTATCGCGGAGGGCGCAATTGAATATAATCCGAGAATTCGGTTCAAGTTGAGATTAGTTCAAGTCTCATGACTTGGACTTAAATTATCGCAGTCTTCAGACTGCTTTATGTTTTGAATATAAAAGTCCTGCTTCTGGAGAAGCAGGACAACCGTTTTCTCTGCGAGAAACTATGCGCTCCCCACGGTTAAAATCAGATAGTTCAAGAATGCTCCAGCACCATTTCCTTTACACATTCCACCCAGGTGTCTTCAGAATTTAAGCTAGGAACCAAATCCCATTCCTCTCCACCGGCTTCCAAAAACTTATCACGATATTCTCCTGCTACTTCCACGGTGGTCTCCAGACAATCAGCAACAAAGGCAGGGGAAAAGGCAAGTACTTTCTTAACCCCCTGTGCAGCCAATTCAGAAATCACTTCATCAGTGTAGGGTTTCACCCATGGGTCTTTTCCCAGCCTGGACTGAAAGCAGTTTACCGTCATTTCTTCCGGAATTCCTAATTTACCCGCTATCAGTCGGGTAGTCTGGAAGCATTGCGCACGGTAGCAATAGTGGTTTTTTGCACCATATTTATTGCAACATGCTCCTAACTGACAGTAGCCGTCTACAGACCCCTTTAGAATCTGCCGCTCAGGAAGTCCATGGTATGAGAACAGGATTTTGTCGTACGCTTTTCCTTTCAGCATCGCTTTGCCCCGTTCCGCCCAGGCTTCCACAAATAAGGGATGCTCTATGAAATTACTGATAAAGGAGATGTCAGGAATGATCTGCCAACCTCTTGCGATTTCCATCACTTTATCCTGTACAGATCCAGTAGAGGCGGAGGCATATTGCGGGAAGAGCGGCAGGACGATAATTTTGGTCACATCGGCTTTCCTCAATTCCTCCAGTCCTGCTTCTATTGAGGGGCTTTGGTATCGCATTGCGATAGCTACTTTATATTTCTTTGGGTCGAGTTTTTCTATCAGCCGGTCTTTTAGATCTTCGGTGTGGAAAAGCAGGGGAGAACCTCGTTCTGTCCAGAGCTTGCGGTATTCGTGGGCGGATTTTGGTGCCCGGAATGGAGCGATTATAAAATTGATCAGCATCCATCTGGATAAAAACGGAATGTCTATTACACGTCCATCCATCAGAAATTCTCGGAGGTATTTTCTTACATCGCCGGTAGCGGTGCTGTCTGGAGTTCCCAGGTTCACCAGCAAAATGCCGGTTTTTCCGGTTTTAGTCATGAGTGCTTTATTGAGAGGATTTCCAAATGAGAACTCAAAAGTAGTGCTTTGGTTCTTTTTTTTACATTGAAAGATTCAAATCCTCATTGAAAGTTTCAACCATAAAAAAACCCAGCCAATGCCGGGTTAGTGATGAATTTGCAGATTATTCCCATTAGGTGTCCTCAGAGATCAGTTTGTCTACCTTTTGCTTGACTTCCGGATTAGTGTTATAGGCCATATATATAGCCTCAAATTTTTCCGTAGACATCTTGTTTTCGTCAATTACCTTCTCGATTTCTCCTTGTAAGCTTTCTTGGAGTTTCATTATCTTTTGACCTGCTGCATTGAATTTCTCCAATTCTTTTGGATCCTTGGAAACCTCTGTCAATTTACCTCCCTGTTGTGCCTGGGCAAGCTCTTGGAATCTGGGTACCTCCATTCCCTCTTCTTGGATTGTACTGACCATGTCTGTTTGGATATTTTCCTGCAAAGGCATAATTTCCTTATTGATTTTCACAAAAGTCTCTATCTCTTTTTCAGAGAAATCTTCTTGCGTGCCTTGCTGTACAGATGGTGGAAGAGTTTGTTGTTGTCCTATTGCGAAGTTGGCCATAAGGAAGGCCGCTACTAAAGCAAATGGAAATAATTTCGATGATTTTAGCTTGTTCATGTGATTGTTGTTTTGGTTTAGTATCCGCTAACCTACCAACCCAAAAGGTGACCGCCCAATTTAAATCCTATTAATTCTTGTTTTTAACCTGTTTTAACTAGTTTGATGCGTGGTATAATGATTTATTTAGATTTTTTGCGAAATCTATATTAATGACTTTGCACAATTTTTTCGCGAAGTGCCCACTTCATCAGCGGGCCACTTGTCATGGATGTCACAAGTGCCATTACTACTAAAGCAACGAAAAGCTTTTCGTCGATAAGGCCATTGTCTAAGGCAATTATACCCAAAATGATTTCCATTGCTCCCCGTGCATTCATTCCAAAACCTACGGCTAAGGCATCTTTGAATTTATAGCCTGATCGGTATGCCCCAAATCCACTTCCTACGATCTTACCCGCAAATGAAATGGCCAAAATGGCCAGAATTAAGAGAACATCGAAATTCGCTGCAAAGTCTATTTTCAGTCCAATAGATACAAAGAACAAAGGGGCAAAAATGTTGTTGATAAATTGATGGATGATTTCCTTTGCTTTTTCAGATAGGTGGTCAGAGTCTCCCAATGCCACTCCGAATATAAAAGCACCAAATATTGCATGGATGCCTAACCACTCTGTAAACGCTGCTGCCAAAAAGCAAAAAGCCATAGAAAGTGATAATAGTCCCCCCGGCCAAGCCAATTTTTTATTGATCCATGGCAAAACACGGTTGATTAGAGCCTTGCCCAATGTCAGCATAAAGGCAGTAAATAACAATGTGATGCCAATGGTATTGAAAAGAGAAAGATTTGCGGTTTCTCCCATAAAAGATAGGATAACCGAGAAAATCAGCCATCCAATTATATCATTTACCATGGCTCCGGCCACAATCACCATCCCCATTTTAGTCTTAAACAAGTTCATGTCCATAAGGATCCTGACGACTACAGGCAATGCTGTGATGGACATGGCTGTACCCATGAATAAAGAAAAGAGTAGTCTGTTCCCTTCTCCCAGTCCGAAGAATTCCGAAAAGAAATAGGGAAATATAAAACCCAAAACAAATGGAATAACCAATCCTAGCAAACTGATAACTAAAGCGGATTTCCCCTGAGACCATACCAGATGAAGCTCCACTTCCAACCCTGCCACAAATAGAAGTAGAATAACGGCCATTTGGACTATTCCGTCCAATGCCAAATTTGAAGAAGGATTACTTTGAAATAGGAACTCGAAAACCTCAGGCCCTAAATACCCCAGTATGGTAGGCCCTAAAACCACCCCTGCCAGAATCTCCCCAACCACAGAAGGTTGATTAAACTTCTGGGCAATTTCTGCAAACACTCTTGCCAATAGCAGCATGCTCGCAAGCTGCAGGAGCAAGTTGATGACATCCTTGTGCGCTAAACTTTCCATCTGTTACTTTATAATTAGAAGATTACAAGGAAGTTCTGTCAATACCTCTTCGAGATCATGTGGGAACAACCTGTCAATAAAGGTATAGCCACGCTCATCTCCCATAATCAATAAATCCGCATTTATTGACTCACAATATCTAACAAGTTCAACAGCCCACTTACCCGCTGTAACTTTGATGTTTATTCTTAGCCCGGATTTGTCCAGATCAGTTAGAATTTCTTCCACATATTTTATTTCCTCCTGAATCAGTTTTCTTCTGGTGTTGGATACTTCATCTTCGGAACCTTCCGCAGCGGTAGCCATCCTTAGCCCATAAAGTTTTATTTCATTGAGAATATGGACTTGGGATACTTGCTCATTTTGGCAGAATTTCAAGCCTTGCTCGATTACTTTCGGTGTGACTTCAAGCTGTGTTCCGTTAATTACGACTTTGGAGAACCTCTTAGCATTTACCTGCGGGTTGATCAATGTCAGGACAGAACAGCTGGATTTTCGGATCACTTTTCTGCCTACAGATCCCATATAGTAGGTGAGCATTTTCTCACGCTTCAATGCTCCCGCTACCAGCAAATCGGCTTTTTGCTCTTTACATGCCTGCAGGATCATTTTCACAGGTTTTCCCTCCTTCCAGATTAACTCTGTTTTAAGTTTGTCCAAACCTGTTTTGATTATTATCTCGTCGAGTTTTGCTTCCAGTTCATCGGTTTTTTTGCCGATATGAATGAGGATCAGATCAGATCCAAAAAGCTGGACGAGTCGTTTGGTTTCGGAAATCAAAGCTTCCATCCGTGGGGAAAAAGCTATGGCAAGGGCTACTTTTTGATACATTGCTAAAAGGTAATGCCCTTAAATAAGCGAATTTTGTCCACCCGTACAACATCTCTTTTATAACTCCATTTATCACAAGCAATTCCCATTCAAGTGGTATTTCTACATTCATAAAAAGGATAGGGTATTTTATAGCCAAATTTTAGTAAAATTTATAGGCCACTCTCTTAGAGAGAATCGGCTAATCAGAAATTTAAAACCCAAACGATTTATGAAATCGAGCATGACAAAGTGGGATGATTATCTACCATGCGAGATTCCATCTGTCCTTTAAAAATCAAATTGTAATCAGATGAAAAAAACACTACTCAGTTGGTTGCTGGTCTGGGGTACGGGAGTGTCAGGTATTGCGTATGCGCAGACAGACTACCCAACCCTCGCTCAACTTAATCAGCGTTTGCAGCATGTGGCCTCCGATGCTTCCGCTGAACTCACATCAATCACCAAAACCGAAGGCGGCAAAGATATCTGGGTGCTGAAAATCGGCACCGGACAAAAAGATCAGAAGCCTGCACTAGCCGTAGTCGGTGGGGTGGAAGGCTACGGGGTTTTGGGCGTAGAACTTGCAGTTCAATTTGCCGAAAAACTGGTAGCAGATCACCCAAAGGCATTGGAGTCTACCACTTTTTACATTTTTCCAAATATGTCTCCTGACGCATACGAGCAGTATCATGCTTCCTTGAAATATGAGAGAAGGGGAAATGCTGTGGTTGTGGATCACGACCGAGACGGAGTTTCGGGCGGCAGTGGCTACACAGACCTGAATGGGGACGGAATGATCACCATGATGCGTGTGGAAGATCCCATGGGCGACTATTTGATCTCAAAAGAGGATGAAAGGATTCTGGTAAAAGCTGATAAGTCAAAAGGCGAGGCAGGCAAGTATTTGCTTTACAAAGAATCCAAAGACGATGACAAAGACGGGGAATTTGCCGAAGATCTGAAAGAAGGAATCGCATTCAACAAGTCTCTGACTTACAGGTTTCCAGTGTTTCAGCCATTGGCAGGGGATATGCCTGTGACGCAAAAAGAGTCAAGAGCGCTGCTGGATTATTTATTTGAGCAATGGAATATTTTCGCTTTTGTCACTTTTTCCCCAGCTAACAATTTGTCTTCACCGCTGAAGTACAATGCAGGCAATGCTAAAAAGCGATTAGTCACTTCCATTTTGGAGAAAGATCAGGCGATCAATACGATGGTTTCGGATTTATACAAAGAAACAGTGAAACAGAAGGCTTATCTGCAAGATAACCAAGGGACAGATGGTGATTTCTTTCAGTGGGCATATTTCCATTTTGGTAGATTGAGCTACAGTACTCCGGGGTATTGGATTCCCGAGTACAAAGATTCCACCGGCAAAGGCAAGTCAACGGCTGAAGCCAATTTCTTGGCTTGGGCAGACTCATTGGCTATGAATGATGTTTTTGTGCCTTGGACAGAGGTTAAACATCCTGATTTCCCGGGAAGAAAAGTGGAAGTTGGCGGAATTAAGCCTTTTGTGATGACAAACCCTCCTTTTGAAAAAGCCGGTGAGATTGCTGATCAGCATACTGAATTCATTTTGAGACTGGCAGCCATGCAGCCGAAACTTGAGATTCACAATGTAAAGAGCGAAGCTCTTGGCAATGGACTGAGCCGGGTAACTCTGGACCTTTTCAACAACTCTGCAATTCCAACTCACTCAGAAATGGGGGAGAAGTCCAGATGGCTGCGTAAAATCAGAATTGATATGGACGCTGATACTGAGAAAATCATCTCTGGTAACAAGATAGAACTCATGGATTCCCTTGGTGCTTATGAAAAAGCCAGCTTCAGCTGGATCATCCGCGGTGCTGGAAATGTGACTGTAAAAGCCGGTGCTTCACATGCCGGATTCACATCTACTACTATAAAACTCTAAGCCATGCAAAAGACGAAACTATCAAAATTAACCATTGCCTTGGCTGTGAGTGCTTTAAGCCTTGGAAGTTATAAGGCTGATGCCCAAGAGAAGTTTTTTCGGGCAGTAGGCACTCCCCATAATCCCACAGTAGAAATCGCTTTCAACAGGTATTATACCTATGAAGGGTTGGTGGAAAACATGAAAAAAATAGCTGCAGCACACCCCACTATAGCCAGGCTCGAATCAATAGGGAAATCGTATGAAGGCCGTGATATTATGACGCTGACGATTACGGACTTTTCCACGGGAAAGGACACAGACAAACCGGGTATGTGGATTGATGGAAATATTCACTCCAATGAAATTCAGGGTGGAGAATTCTCACTTTATGGAGCTTGGTATCTTACAGAGATGTATGCAGACAACGAGTTTATCCGGCAATTGCTCAAGGATAAAACCTTCTACATCACACCTACTATTAATCCTGATGCACGAAACAACTTTTTTTTAGAACCTAATACTGCCAATTCTCCCCGATCCGGAATGATGATTTTGGACAATGACGGGGATGGAGAAGCAGGGGAGGATATGATGGATGATCTGGATGGAGATGGCCACATTACGATGATGATCCGAAAGTCATCCACCGGTCGCTATATCAAAGATCCCCAGGATCCGAGAAAGTTAATTATGGTGGGGCCGGATAAGGTTGGAGAATATGAGATGCTTGGGCAGGAAGGGACTGATCTGGATGGTGATGGACGTGTGAATGACGACGGCATAGGATATTATGACCCCAACCGGGACTGGGGCTGGAACTGGCAGCCGGATTACATCCAGCGTGGAGCTTTGAAGTACCCATTTACACTTCCTGAAAACAGGTCAATTATGGAGTTTGTGATGAAACACCCGAATATAGCAGGAGCTCAAAGTTTCCACAACTCTGGTGGAATGATCCTTCGTGGCCCGGGCGCAGAAGAAGATGTGGATACTTACAACCGGGATGATATCAGGATCTATGACGCTATCGCACAGAAAGGGGAAGAGATGATTCCGGGATATAGGTATCTTACTGTTTATAAGGATCTTTATTCAGTGTTTGGCGGGGAGTTGGATTGGTTTTATGGGGTTCGGGGTGTATTCACCTATTCTAACGAGCTGATGAATTCCTACCTCTATTTTCATAAAGAATCACAGGGGCGGGGACAGGACGAAATGTTTAAAGTAGATGAGCTATTGACGATGGGGGATGCTTTTGTTAATTGGCATGAGTATAAGCATCCACAATTCGGAACAGTAGAAATAGGAGGCTTTAAGAAAAACTTTGGGCGTGCTCATCCGGGGTTCTTGCTTGAGCAGGATGCGCATAGGAACACTGCTTTCACAATCTATCATGCATACCACACTCCCAAGCTGTCTGTAATGGATGTGAAAGAAGAAGAGCTGGGGGGAGGTCTGAAAGCTATTACCGCAACGATCTTCAACGAACGGCTGATGCCAACTCATGCGAGCCAGGATCTCAAATACAAAATCGAAAGACCTGACTACGTCACTATATCAGGTGCCAAAGTGGTCGCAGGTTTTGTGGTAGAAGATGAAGACTTCAACAAGTTTGCTGAGCAGAAACTAACCCCTGAAAAGATCTCAGTAGCGAATATACCGGGCATGACCGGAGTGAAAGTGAAGTGGATTGTATCCTCAGGATCTAACTATTCCATTACCGTGGACTCTGCAAAGGGAGGAAAGGCAAGCTGGAAGAAGTAAGAATGTAGACGAAGTGATCAGTTGATTTACTTTTGATGAAGAGAAGAAAAAATATGTTCAGCCAGAGGTGTCATTTGAATGACTTTTGCTGATATAAATGGAATGCGGAGCAGCAATGCTCCGTATTTTTTTAACCACAGGGGCACAGAAGACACAGATTAGTGTATCCATCGCGGCCGTTCGTGTCACACGAATGGCTTTTTTATGATAGCGTTTAACCACAATGGTCACGGAGCCTTACATGTAGGCTGCCATTTTTGATAATACCTCTTATCTGGATTTTACAAGTGATTAAGAGCTATTTGGAGAGAATACCTTTTTGTCAGTCCAAAAAGCGAAAGCCGAAAAGCCGGTGCGAAGGCAGCTGAGATTACTAACCTTATATAGTGGAGAAGGTTAATAGATAGTAATCCTTTTTTCTTAGATCAGAGATTTCAGTTTATGTTGGCGGAAAGTAAAATCATTGGCTGTGTTCTCTGTGTTAACCCGTGACCATTGCGGTTTACCAAAAAATATAAAACAAAACCCCGCTTGAGCAATCAAGCGGGGCTAGTTAAGAAAGTTGGTTTAGCTTATAGGCTAGTTACATATCCTTCAAATCCTGATGCAGTTTTTACTTTAAAGTTGATGCCTGCTCCACTTACCTTGTCGATAGTGTAGATTTTGTGAAGACCTTGAGGATTGTCGATTTTTTCTGTGTGGATCAATTTATCGCCATCGTAGATCATAACTTCGATATCTTTTGCTTCAAGGTTGCTTACAAGCAATCTGTATTTGTTTCCACCCATAGGAGATACTCTAGAGAATACAGCGGGAGATTTTGCTACATAGTTATTGAAAGAAGCAGTTCTCAAAACACCTGATTCATCCATAACTTCTACAGAGTAGCTTCCTTGAGGAAGTGCTTTAAGATCATATTTCTTAGCGAAAGCCTCTGTCTTGTTAATTCTGTCTCTTAAGATCAATCGATCTTCGGAATCCGTGATTTTCACAATCACGATACCTTGTGGTGCTTCATTGAAAGCTACTGCTACCTTAGTGGTTTCAGTCTGTCTGATTTGAACAGCTGTACCTTCAGATTTTGCAAACGCTCCTGCAGCGATCCCCGCTACAAAAAGCAATGTGAATAATTTTTTCATTTTAATAATTGGTTTGAATAGGTTCTAAATTTTGTGTAACCGCCAGACGGCTGATTCGTCTCTGGAAGGGATATTTTGGGTTACATTTTCCATCGGGGTAACCGATTGGTTTGTTATTATGATTCAAAGGTACGACGGAAAACATTAATTGCAAATACTTCAATAAAAAAAGATCATTGTTAATGATTTCGTAACAGAATAATGAAATATTTATGGATTTAATAAAATGCTTCCGCAATCGATAGCGGAACTCGTTGAATTTTGATTTTTTCTTGTTTTAAGGAATAAAAATCTGTTTTTTCTAAAAATTCAAAATTAAATTACCGATATACTGATCTTTTTCTTTTCAATTCCGATAGAAATTTTGTGAAAAAAAAATAAAAATATTTTATAACGACTGGTTTTTGACACTAGAATCGATCCTCTTTCGGTAAATTTAGTTCCTTGTCATCTGTATTCTTGTGTTCGTTTTACCCTACTAGTTAAGATTGGGCAAAAAAAACAGGTTTAGAATTGAATTTCTAAACCTGTTTAATGAGTTCTTACGAAAAATAGGTTTTCTGTGATTTCTGATTTTTTGGAAGAATTAATTTCTTCCCTTATAATTTGCCGCTTTGGCTACCAATTCTTGGTCAAATGATCCTTTGAGTTCCACCACTATTAGGTCGCCATCATCACCTCCCACGAGGACGACTAGATCCGAAATTTTATTCCCTCCTTTAGAATATACCATTACCCCGCCTTTTTTTCCTTCGGAAGCTTCCATCAACAGCTCATATCTTTCTCTTTCCAATCCCTTCTGCAAGGTTTTGTATTCGAGGAGTGCATCATCTGCATGATCAGGTAGTGTGAAAAAATTCAGTTTCTCTATAGACTTTGCTACAGTAGCCATGTCATTTTCGTCGATGTCGATTTTGAAGCCATTGGCAAAGTTCATGAAATTCCCTCCCAGCTCCATGTGGAAGAAATCATCTTCACTCTTATACTTTTCGTATAGTGCTTTCACACTTTTGCTCTGTGCCTGTACGGTTATCACCGTCCCGATTAGTGCTAGGGTTAGAATTAGTTTTTTCATAGTCTTTTTATAGTATGGTTAGTTTAAATGATTTTCAATTCCTGAAACCTTGTCATTTAACATCCAGTTTCGCATTACTTGATACTTCATTACTTGCTTCCCTTCGGTCCTTTACCTCCTTTGCCATACAGATCCATTCCCGGTATATCCGTCTTCTCAGCAAGCAAGTTCAAATCCTCATAAGTGAAATTCCCAAGCATGGATAAAAGTGTGAAATCACCTTTTTCGCCGGAAATCATCATTAGTTCCTTTACCAATCCTCCTTCTTCACGAACCATAAACTTCAGGCTACTTTCCTTGTCCTGCACGATCATTAAATCCTCGTACTTATTTTGACTAAGTTTCCCCATTGCCTCTTTGTAGAAGGTCAGCCCGTCCACTTCGGACGAAGAAAGAATCCTGATTCCTTTAACTTTTAATATCAATGATCCCAGATCCTCAGAGTCTTTATCCGTACCTGCGTTGTTTTTCAGGAATCCTCCAGCCATCTGCATCATCTTGGGGCTGATATATACTCTGGAGAATCTGTCGTCATCCATGTATTTGGAGAAGAATCGCTGAATCGCATCATCCTGAGCTTGCGCCTTTATGACAAAGGCGAAGACCAAAAGTGGAATTAGAAGAAATTTTTGCATGGCTTATTTAATTATGGAGTTGCCAAATAATTGGTTTGTCGTATTCAGGTATTTCAAATCATTCATCACATTCATTTCCTCCTGTCCTTTGGAGAGATTGGTTTGGATCAATGCAAAGGCCTGCATCACTTCCGTATAAGCCCGCTGCTCAGCTTGTTTTTGCTCATATACTGTCCATCCCCATACAGAACCTATCAGAATCGCTACCGAGGCTGCCCAATTCATCCAATTTGCCGGTTTGATCTTTATGGTTTTGGTAGGCATCTTCAGATTAGGCTCTTCGGAAGAGAGGGTGCTAATGCCTAAGAACAACGCTTTCTCATCTTCATAGCCAACGGAGGCTTGAAGTAAGGTTTTTAGTTCTTGTTCTTCTGCCAGGCTGCTCTCAGCTGCCCAGTACTTGTCTAGTAACTCATCTATTCGCTGATTCATGTGTGTATAATTGTTTTTCTGTTAGCACCCCGATTATTAGGGACAGGCTATGGAATCTTCGCAAGGTCTGTAATCATCCCATTGTGTGACGCTTTCGTCATGCCTGCCTACCGTCAGGTTCGGTTTCATTTGGTTGATTTTTGGTTGGGCATCCGTTCTCGAATGCTTTTTCTGGCTCTGTGAAGATTTACTTTCACCTGATCCAGGCTTATGTCCAGGTACTCTGTGATTTCTTCATAACTCATTCCTTCCACTTCTCTTAGGTGGAAAATTTCCTGCTGCCGCAAAGGCAAGGTCTTTACAAGGTTCATTACTTGTCTGACAGAGTCCTTTGTGTCTTCAGAAACTGATTCTTCCATCCTCAATTCTTCCAGGCCTTCTAATGATTCTAGTTTCTTGGTTTGTCGAAAGTGCATTAGGATTTCATTTTTCAAACTGCTAACCAGCCAGCCGGTCAGATTTGGATGATCTTGAAGTTCCGTTTGCCGTCCAAAAGATTTTTCGAAGACATTCTGAAGCATATCCTCAGTGAGGGATCGATCCCTCACCCAGAGATAACCCAGCCTGTAGAGCCTGCCTCTTTGCGGCCAGATATGTGCTTCAAAAAATGACTTCATTTAATACGGTAATGCATGGAAAAGACAAATGTTACAGTTGAGAAGAAAAAAAGTATGAGTTTTTAAACTTACTGAAAAAAGGAGAGCCGAAAGACGCTCAATAATTTATGGGTTGGCTAAGAGGGCTGGCTAGACTAAATTGCTTCTAAATTAGAACCGGAAATAGTATGCATGCCTACTATTTCGTAAATTGCTAATGTCTTATGGAAAAAGTACACGGAAATCTCTCACAAAAGCGCATAAAAAAAGCCATGAATTGCTTCATGGCTTGTGGTGATAAGTGGACTCGAACCACCGACTCACGGATTTTCAGTCCGATGCTCTACCAACTGAGCTATATCACCTTGTTGTAAAGTGATGCAAAGGTAGGTATTTGAGTATTTGAAGCAAGCCATTTTAGAAAAAAATATAGACTAAAACCCAAGAAACACGCTAATATCATCACTATGAGCTTTTTATCTCAATTAATATTTTTGATCATTTTGGCAGCTGCCGGCTTCTTTTTGGTCAAACGTGTAAAATTCCTTCGTAGGAATATTTTACTGGGCAAGGCTGAGACGCGAAATGACCGGCAGGATAGGCGTTGGAAGACTATGCTTTTGGTGGCTTTTGGCCAGCAGAAGATGTTTAAGCGATTTATCCCTGCATTTTTGCACTTCTTTGTCTATGTCGGATTTCTGGTGATCAATCTTGAAGTCCTGGAATTTGTTCTGGATGGGGTTTTTGGCACCCACCGCCTATTTGCTCCCTATCTAGGTGGTCTTTATCTGACAGCAATGAACATTTTCGAATTTCTGGCAGTGGCAGTCCTTATTTCCTGCGTAATCTTTTTGATCCGAAGAAATGTGGTCAAGGTGCCACGTTTTTCCAAGCCCGAGATGAAAGGCTGGCCGGCGATGGATGGTAATTTGATCCTATGTATTGAGATTGTGTTGATGATAGCAATCCTGAAAATGAATGCTGCCGATCAGATTCTGGCTTCAAGAGGAGTAGGGCATTATATAGTTGTTGGAGACCTGTTTTTTAGTGGGATTTTACATCCGTTTTTCGAGAACATGAGTTCCGGTTTTCTGATTTTTGTCGAGCGAATTGCATGGTGGTTTCATATAATCGGGATTCTGGCCTTTGCTATTTACGTGACCTACTCTAAGCATTTGCATATTTTTCTGGCCTTTCCAAATACATGGTATTCGAATCTAAAGCCCAAAGGTGAGATGGAGAATATGACGGCAGTGACCAATGAAGTGAATATGATGCTTGGTATTCCTGTGGATACCCCGACTGATCCTCCTGCCGAAATCGCTAGATTTGGAGCCAAAGACATCAATGATTTGAGTTGGATCAATGTAATGAATGCCTATTCCTGTACCGAATGCGGTAGATGTACGGCTGAATGTCCGGCCAACTTGACCGGTAAGAAGCTGTCTCCACGTAAAATCATGATGGATGTGAGGGATCGGGCTGAGGAAGTGGGGAAAAGTCTGGATAAAGGTGGGAAAGGGTTTGAGGATGGGAAATCGCTTTTGGGCGATTATATCACCAAGGAAGAATTAAATGCCTGTACCAGTTGCAATGCTTGTGTGGAGGCTTGTCCGGTGAATATTGACCCACTTGCAATCATTCTGGAAATGAGACGCTACGTGGCGATGGAAGAATCCGGCACCCCGGCTCAGTGGAATGCGATGTTTCAAAATATGGAGACCAGCTTTGCACCATGGAAATTTAGTCCTGCAGATCGATTCAACTGGGCAGAGAAAGTGAAGGATGAGGAAATGGAGTAAGCAGTTATCAGTCTCAGTCATCAGTTTCAGTAGACAGGCAGACTCGGTAAGTGAAGTGAAATAAATAGTATAAAGAATTTGAGGTTTCTGAGCAGAGGCCATTTCTGAATTAGAGATTGTGCTCGTAAATCGTAATTCTCAAATCGTAATTCTAAATTATGTCTACATATAAAGTTCCAACCATGGCCGAGATGGCCGGTAAGGGAGAAAGTCCGGAAGTGTTGTTCTGGGTGGGCTGTGCCGGATCATTCGATGACAGGTATAAGGCCGTGACTCAGGCCTTTGTCAAAATCCTAAATAAAGTGAGTGTAAGTTTTGCTGTGCTGGGCCCGGAGGAAGCCTGTACAGGCGATCCTGCCAGACGTGCTGGGAATGAATTTCTTTTCCAAATGCAAGCTGTTGCAAATATTCAGGTGATGAATGGTTACAACATCAAAAAGGTGGTCACTGCTTGCCCACACTGCTTTAATACAATTAAAAATGAGTATCCGGCCTTGGGCGGGAATTATGAAGTGATCCATCATTCGCAGTTTCTCCAGCAACTGATCAATGACGGTAAAGTGACGCTAAAAGGAGGGGGAGGATTCAAAGGGAAGAAGATCACTTTTCACGATTCTTGCTACTTGGGCAGAGCAAACAATGTGTATGAGGCGCCGAGAGATGTCATTAAAGCCTTGGATGTAGAACTGGTGGAAATGAAGCGCTGCAAGACCAAAGGACTCTGCTGTGGTGCCGGTGGAGCACAGATGTTCAAAGAGCCTGAGCCGGGCAATAAAGATATTAACGTGGAGCGGACTGAAGAAGCTTTGGCGACCGGAGCCAGCACAATTGCTGTAGGATGTCCTTTCTGCCTTACCATGATGACAGACGGTGTGAAGAATAAGGAGAAAGAAGCTGAAGTGAAGGTTTACGATCTGGCAGAAATGATCGCCAAGGATATGGGTATTTAAGTTTTTCCATGAATCAATTTGACCCTTTTTGCCGTTAGGTAGAAAGGGTTTTTCTTTACCAATACGTAGCAAGCAATTATGTACATTGAATTTAAAGATATGCCGGAAGACTCACGGGTTTGGATTTACCAGGCTGCACGTCGATTTTCCGGGCACGAAAAAGAGCTAATAGCATCTAAGTTGTCCATTTTCTGTGATGGATGGAACACGCACGGTAACAGAATGCCGACATCTTTTGAGATTTTGGACGATCAGATCTTGGTGCTGGCTGTTGATGAATCAGGTTTGGGAGCAAGTGGATGCTCGATCGATAGCTCCGTGAGGACTTTGCGTGAGCTGGAAGATGAAATCGAAAATAATATCACGGATCAGGGGAAAGTGACTTTCAAATCCATTTCGGGTGAAATCAGCGTAGTTTCTGCTTTGGGAATCAAATCAAAAGTCACTTCCGGAGAGATCGGTTTTCAAACTCTTGTGATCAATCCGCAGGTTCAAAGTAAAAAAGACTTAGAAAGTGTGTGGATTTTGGCAGGGAATAGTTGGCTGAGCAGATACTTTCCAAATTAATTTAGTAATATTCAGAATAGATCATCAATAGCTCTCTCAGATGAAAAACCATTTTTTTTGGATTTGTGCTTTACTTCTCTTTGGGGTAAGCTCTTGCAAAAGCCTTCAGGAAAAAGGTAATGACCAGTTTCTTTCCGGTCAGTACCAATATGCCATCAATTCCTTTTCACAAATCTTGGCGGATGACCCCGAAAACGTAGAGGCCAATCAGGTTGTTGCAGAGAGCTATAGATTGTCTAATAGAATTGAAAATGCAGCCCCTTATTATCAAAAGTTAGTAGAAGAAAATCCTACTTTTGACAGTTACTATCGTCTGGGATTGAGTTTGAAGGCTCTGGATAAAGATGAAGAGGCTAAAGAAGCTTTCGAAAAAGCAAAAGGCTATACGCAGGATGAAGCCTACTTAGCAGAAACGCAGCGTCAGCTTGAAGCCATCAAACTAGCTGAAGGGATAGCCGATTATTGGCCTAATCATGTACTGGCCAATTATAAAGAACTCAATACTGCAGGGCCGGACTATGCTCCTGTGATCAGCGAGGATTTTCTTTATTTTACTTCAGGGCGCCGGGCAAGTGGCCTTTACCCTGCTGACGGTTCTCCATATACCAAATTGTTCAGGGCAAGGGCAGAAGGACTTCGTATTGATGTAAGTGGTGCTCAGCCTCTTCCGGAATTTAAGAATGAAGAAGGGCTGAATCAAGCCGCAATCGCAATCAGTCCTGACGGTAATACAATTATCTACGCAAGAGGGAATTCTACTTCTGATAAAGACCTTCCCGAAACAGCGCTTTTTGTTTCATATTTCAGAGGAGGAGGATTTACACAGCCGATATGGATGCCGGTGAATGAAGACGAAACGTGGTGGAACTCTACCCCTGCTTTCTCAGAGGACGGGGAAGAATTATACTTTTCTTCCAATAGACCGGGAGGTTTTGGAGGAATAGACCTGTATAAAGCAACCAAATTGGCAAATGGGGATTTTGGGAATCCTACTAACCTTGGTCCGAATATAAATACTCCCGGAAATGAGCTTTTCCCTAGACCTATGGGGGACGGTAAGTTTTTCTTCTCATCAGATGGACATCCCGGCTATGGAAAGCTAGACCTTTTCGTGGCTGAAAAAGATGAGTCGGGTAATCAGGTTATCAAAAACTTGGGAGAAAACTTCAACAGTCTGAATGATGACTTCGCTCTTTTCTTTACAGAATATCCTAAATCGGGCTTTATTTCCTCTAACCGTGAGGGAGGGGTAGGCGATGATGATATCTATTTCTTTGAGGATAAAACCCCTAAGCCGAAAATCATCAATGTCTTGCTGAATGTATTCACGAAGCAGCGTGTCGCAGGTGAGGATGATGCAGTGTTGGAGCAGGCGAGAGTAGTGTTATATGATGGAAACAACAAGCAGGCTGGCGGTGATTTTTCCAATACAAATGGGCGGGTGAGATTTACGCTGACTCCTGATGCTGACTTTACCATCATCGCATCCAAGAATGGCTATTTCTCTAAGTCGATCCCTTATACTACAAGAGGCAAGACCCCGGATATCTCCACCCTTGTACAAGATGTGACCAATATTACGCTGGATACTACAATAGTGTTGGATCAGCTTGTACTCGATCGTTCGATAGTCTTGGAGAATATCTATTATGATCTGGACAAAGCTGAGATTAGAGCCGATGCAGCCTTTGAATTGGATAAATTGGTTCAGATACTGAAAGATAATCCTGCGATCAGAATTGAGCTTAGCTCTCATACAGATGACAGATCGAGTGATGCATATAACCAAAATCTATCCCAGCGAAGAGCCCAGTCGGCAGTTGATTACATCGTGTCTCAGGGTATAGCAGAAGATAGATTAGTAGCCAAAGGGTACGGTGAAAGTCAGTTGATCATAGAAAATGCATCCACCGAGGAAGAGCATCAGATAAACCGAAGAACTGAGTTTAAGGTGATAGAGATTAAAGAGTAGGGAAACTTCTTAAAAATAAAGCGTCTGATTAATCTAGTTGATCAGACGCTTTATTTTTCTAGCTTCCTGACAATGTCTCTTACAATAGTCTCCGCATGCACCACGCTGTTTTCGATAAAGAATTCCCGGGTATTCAATCCGCCACAAACTACGCCGGCAAGATAAACTCCCGGTACATTCGATTCGTGGCTTAGCTCATTGTACTGGGGTTGGCATTTCTCATCTTCACTCAGATTTACGCCCAGCTGATTCAATAATCCGAAATTAGGTTTGTAGCCCGTCATAGCCAGAACAAAGTCATTTTCTACGGTTACATCGCCGTCAGGTGTAGTGATTACCACTTCATGCTTGCGGATTTCCTTGAGCTTTGATTTGGTGAAAGCCTTAATAGAGCCTTCTTTGATGCGATTGACAATGTCCGGGCGTACCCAGTACTTTACAGCCTGGTCCACTTCTTCGTCGAGTAGCACCATGCTTACTTCAGCACCTTTCCGCCATGTTTCCAATGCGGCATCCACAGCGGAGTTAGCTCCGCCTACAACCACGATTTTTTGATTGATAAATGGCCAAGGCTCTTTATAATAGTGGTGAACCTTTGGCAAGTCTTCGCCTGGAATGTTCATCAGATTTGGCAAATCATAAAAGCCTGTGGCCATTACTATGTTTTTTGTAAGGTATTCTCCCTTTGAAGTTTTGACGTAGAATTCCCTCTCTTTTTTCTCAAGAACCTTTACCTCTTCATACAGCTTGACATTGAGATCGAAGTGGGAGAAAATTCTACGGTAATATTCCAATGCCTCGGTACGATTGGGTTTGTTTCCTATCGACATAAAGGGGATCCCTGCCATCTCCAATCTGTCAGAGGTGGAAAAAAAAGTCATATTGATCGGGTAATTGTAAATAGAATTGGTCAGTGCGCCTTTTTCTATAATCACATAGTCCAACCCGGCTTTTTTTGCTTCTACGCCGCAGGCCAGACCAATAGGTCCCCCGCCGATGATCAGCATCTCGTATATCTTCGTCATTTGTTTTTCATAGGTTTTTCCGGATGAAACTGAAATTTACGGTCTTCAAACTTGTGATAATCCCATTCGAAAGTCCGCTCTTTAAGTTTGGTCAATCCGGATTTGTCCTGTAACACAGCCGTAGCGGAAACAGTGCCGTAATTATCGTTAATTCTAATTAGCTGGGAGGAAAGTGCGCTTTCCATCGCAGGGGGAATTCCTGTAAAGGGAAGGAGTTCAGGATCTGCAGCGTCTGTAGATTTTAGAATCTCCAACAGATTGTCTTCATCAAATTGCTGTGTTAGCAATTGGTCTAACTGTAGCTGTGCCAGCTGTGATTTAGGCCAAGGATCGTCTAGCAGTCCGTTGCTCAAGCCGTAGACTCCAGGCTCGATTTCTCTGATTTTTTCTCCAAAATTGCTGTAATAGAAAAGCCGATTCCCATCTGATACAAGCAGATTAAACCCATCATAAAGGGCTTTTTCCTGTTCGATTTTTTTCAGGTAGACTTCAGGGTCGATTTGGCACTCAAGAAAATTCTGTACAAGTTTTCCTCTACTGATTTTTGATTCACGCTGATGTATGAAATCTCTGTAGTTAGTCAACAATGACCATCTGCCATTGGGATGAATGCCAAACCAGGTGCCGCCGCTTTTTAGGTCTTTCCCTGCATAGATTCCTGATTCCCAAAGGTGAATGGGTTGGGTAGGACGCCAAAAAAATTCATCACGGTTTGCGCTGATGATCAATGGATACGTTGGATGGGATTTCCAGGAAAAAGCTACTAAACACATGGCTAAAAATAAGAAAGAAAAGGCCGGAATTTCCGGCCTTTGGGGTGATTATCCAACTTTTATTTCTTCAAGGCTAGGGTAGTCGGTGTATCCTTTTTCTCCAGGCGTATAGAACGTGTCTTTATCCGGGCTTGCCAGCTCCGAATGTTGGGCAAAGCGCTCTACTAAATCTGGATTCGAGATATATAAGGTGCCATAAGCCACGGCATCCGCATCACCCGCTTCGATTACTTTATTGCCTTTTTCCCGGTCAAAACCTGCATTGATGACCAATGTACCTTTATATAACGGTCGAAAGTGCTTGGCAATATGGCTTACCAAATAAGGGATATCGGAAACGTCAGAAAATGGCTCCGAGAGATGCAAATAAGCCAAGTCATAATCATTCAGTTTTTTGACGATATATTCAAAAGTAGGTATGGTTTCCTCATCTGCTGTCATACCAAAAACGCCGTTTAGCGATGGGTTTAGCCTTAATCCAATTTTCTGCTCCGGCATCACCTCTTTCAGGGCATCGATGATTTCAAAAAGAATTTTTGCCCTATTCTCAATCGATCCACCGTATTCGTCTCTCCTTACATTACTGGTGGCATTGAAGAACTGATGCAGCAAGTATCCATTGGAGCTGTGAATCTCTATTCCGTCAAACCCTGCTTCCATCGCATTTTTGCCTGCATTTTTAAAATCTTCGATCGTCTGCTTGATTTCTGCCCGTGTCATTTCTTTTGGCGTAACAGTTTCTTTGAAACCTTCAGGCGTGTAGGATTTTTCGTTGGGATTGATAGCCGATGGGGCTAAAGGTAGGCTTCCATTGTGGAAATCAGGGTGGGAAATTCTACCTACATGCCACAATTGGATGAATATATGACCACTTTTTTCGTGGACTGCTTTTGTTACACCTTTCCATCCTTCTATCTGTGCATCAGAATATATCCCGGGAGTATTGATGTAGCCTACCCCCTCTTTCGATATCTGAGAGCCTTCGGTAATAATTAGGCCGGCTGAAGCTCGCTGTGAATAGTATTTCTCGTGAATATCAAATGGCTTATTTGCAGGGTTATCAGCACGGCTTCTTGTCATTGGAGCCATCCAAACTCTATTTTTTAATTTTAGCCCTCCTGATAGGATTATGGGTTTTAATAGTGGCTGATCGTTATTCATGGTGATACTTGGTTTGATTCTAAAATAAAAATTCAATGTCTATACAACTAATGTCAGGAGTGTTAAGTTCCCTTTTAGCTCTAGAATTGATAAAGAAGTTATGTGAAGGAAAGACTATGCCTTTTAGCGCATTCAGTCGAAAAATATTTCATAATTTAAATCAAATGAGATGATTGACTGGGGTATTGTAGCTCATTTTGTATAAACTTTGCAGTGTTTTAGAAATTATTTTGGACTTAATTAACTGTAAATAAATTGGTTAACAATTTTTAATACGATTGTTTTCGTATAATTTTTGAAATTACGATTCTCTTCGTATATCTTTGGTACGAAAGTTATCGTATAAAGTCCCATGAGTAAGCCGACAGAATCAGAATTAGAAATACTTTCCCTATTATGGGAAATGGAAGAGGCCAGTGTCCGCCAGATTCATGAGCGGCTGGCTGAGACGAAAGATACCGGATATACGACCACGCTTAAGACCATGCAAAATATGTATGCCAAGCAGATGGTCAGCAGAAATGAAGAGCAACGGACTCATATTTACAGTCCGTCTACCAATCAAAGAGATACCCAGAAGTCTTTGCTAAGAAATTTGGTTACTACTGCATTTGGTGGCTCTGCCCAGAAATTGGTGCTCCAAGCATTGGGAGAGGAGCAACCTTCCAAGGAGGAACTGGATGAAATTCGAGCATTTTTGGATCAACTGGAAAACAAGAAATAATGAATCTTTTGAACGACTGGATTTCTGAAAGTTTGCTTTATGCCATGGGTTGGACACTAGTGCATTCACTTTGGCAGTTAGTGCTGATCGGGGCAGCTCTGTGGTTACTGCTGAAAGTTTTTCACAAGAGTAGTCCTAGGATCAAATATGATTTTGCTTTGGGCAGTTTGGGAGTCAGTTTGCTTTGTTCGATTGCCACGTTTATTTATGAACTAGCTAGTTTTAGCCCATCCCCGCTTTTGGAGAGGCTGGCATTTGAAGGAATTATACTAAGTGAGATCCAGGCTTCAGCAGGTATGGGAGTGGAGGACGTGGTCTTAATGATGATAAGCTGGATTGAACTACAGTTGCCGCTTTTGGTGAACTTCTGGTTTGTCGGCGCATTACTTTTTCTCTTTAGGTTATTTAATAGCCTGTCGGAGGTTAGAATGCTTAGAAAATCATCAGCTAACCCGCAGGGTTTCCAGTTGGAAAAAATGCTCTATCGGTTAATGGAAAAAATGAACATTTCGAAAAATGTGGAGATTAAACTTACCTCCTACGGCGTTTCGCCAATTACTTTCGGCTATCTCAAACCAATTATTCTTATTCCCGTAGGTCTTATTTTTCAACTTACTCCAGGCCAGTTGGAAGCGATCATTGCCCATGAGTTGGCACATGTGAAACGCAACGATTATCTGGCAAATCTTCTACAGTCTGCCATGGAAGTATTGTTTTTCTATCATCCGTGCTATTGGTGGATGAATCAGACAGTCAAAGAATTGAGAGAAAATGCTGCTGATGATATAGCCGTGAAAATCGGGATTTCACCTCAGGAATTGGCCTACAGCTTGGCTGAAGTATTAAACTTTTCAAAGCAAAACCCTCCTGAATTAGCTTTGGCGGCTACTGGAAAAAGAAATCCCACACTGCAGCGGATCAAACGAATTTTGGGTCATCCTGCCCAGACTTATCCACAAAACCCTATTATCTCTATCCCTATGTTACTTACACTATTATTGAGTGCTGGCCTGATGGCCATGGCACAGCAGGACGTTTCTGTCTCTGTGGAAAAAACAAAACCGATCTCGGTGGATGTAAATGTCAATGAGAGTCAGTCTGTCGAAATTGACCGGAATGTAGTTACTAATCTTAATCAGAATATCAACACCGAAGTCAATATGTCTGTTGATACGATTATCTCGAGTAGTGATACACTTATAATCAAGAATATTAATAAAGGGTCATTTGTGTATCAACACAACGGTAGGACTATTGTTTTAGATAGTGTGCCTGGCCTTGAGCTTACTCCTATGCCGCCGTTCCCAGCTGAAGCCATGGCTCCTGTTATGGATTTCGTTATGGCTCCCATGCCTCCAATGGATTTCGGGATGGTCCCAATGATGGGCTTTGATATGGGGTCTATGCCAGCAGTGGACTTTGATATGGGTAATATGCCAATTATGGATTTTATGGTTTCTCCACCTGTTTTCGATTTTAGCCCTGCTATTTATTCTCCGAAAGACACTGTAAATATGACTAAGGCGGAGAAGGATAAATGGAAACAAGAGATGGAGAAACTTGCTGAGGGGTATGCTAAAAAGATGAAGAATTGGGAAGACTCCATGAAGCCGAAATTGGAAGCTTATGAGAAAAAAATGGAGGAATGGCAGAAAGCTTACGAGCCAAAAATGAAGGAATTTGATGAAAAGATAGAAGAATGGCAGAGAACTCATGAGCCAAAGATGAGGGAGTTCGAAGCTAAGATGCAGGCTTGGCAAGATGCGAATGAGCCAAAAATGAAGGAATATGAGGAGAAGATGAAGGCATGGGAAAAAGAGATGCAGCCAAAGATGGAGGAATATCAACGTAAAATGGAAGCTTGGCAAAACGAGAATGCTGCCAAAATCGAAGAATATCAGAAAAAACTTAAACAAGAATCAGAGAAAAAAGGCGATAACAACTAGTGCTATGTCAAGTGTAAAAAGTACCGGGTAAACCTGTCAGGTTTTGTTATTAGATCTATAAGAGCCTACTTCCGTAAGAATCTACTTATTTATCAAAAATCGATGGTGTAAATCTGAAAGGTTTTGGTTAACACTACACTAGACCTATTGTTCTTCTTCTTTCAATGCATTATTAAAAGGAAATTGTGTGTTGATGCTTTGAAAAAGACCTGTCCTTTGGGCTGGTCTTTTTTGCATAGAACTTCTTCCGAAAATCTTATTACCATACATGTTTACCCTTGTGCCGAGGTATTGACGTGAGTACGGCAAGTTCAGCATATTTTTCGTCTACGATGTGTCAAGTTCTGGTTTGCATACCACTATTTTTAAATAGAGAAGGTATGTTTTTGCATTTTTAAATAATAGTCAACCGTGGGTGCGGGATTTCTCCACACTCCCTTACGGATTCTAATCTGTTTTATGGGATTTTCTTCCATTTTCCTTTTCAAGTTGTGTCCTCTATCGCATTCAGATTCTTTGTGAGCTGCGAAAACCCTGAAATACGAACAGTTTTACCCCAATTTGGGGAATATCTAACCTCTTTCTAATCAATAGAATACCTCCGAAAAAATCAGTGTTTTTTTACAGATAAATATTGGGATGGAATAAAGATTTGCCTACTTTTAAGTGAAAGTGGGAATTTGTGGGGGAAAGTGGTAGAAAGTGAAAGTCATTTTATTACTTTTGTCTTTACTACATGCTCATCATTCTAAAGAGTTCAGGAAATTATGTTCAACAGTCAATACGATTGCAAGCTAGATCCCAAAGGGCGTCTGGTGTTGCCGGCCAAGATCAAGGCGGCAATTCCGGAGGCTAATGGAGCTACGCTTATGCTTCGAATGGCTGAAGATAGATGTTTGGCTCTTTACCCCATGGTAGAATACAAGAAACTTGAAAATCAAATCAAGTCTCTTTCTATTCATAATCCAGAGCAAAGAATGTTGCAGCGTTCCTTTTTCAATTCTGTAGTTGATGTAGAATTGGATAGTGCGGGCCGCTTGCTGATCCCAAAGGCTTATCAGACCTATGCCGGTCTTGAAAAAGATGTGATCGTGATAGGAAACGGAGGCAGGATCGAATTCTGGAATCAAGAAAATTATAGCAAGAATATCATAGTGGATCCGGCAGACTTATCCAGTCTGATGGAAAAATATCTCTCGTAATCTCATGACAGAGTCGGTTTACCATATTCCAGTGATGCTAGCCAAATGCACTGAAGGCTTGTCTATTGATCCCAATGGGATTTATGTAGACGTGACTTTTGGTGGGGGCGGGCATTCAAGAGAGATTCTGAAGTACCTGGATAAGGGGCATCTGTATGCCTTCGACCAGGATGCGGATGCGGAGGCCAATATTCCAGTCAATGATAATTTCACCTTTATCGCCGCCAATTTCAGGGATTTGAAAAAGTACCTAAGACTTCATGGTGTGAAGAAAGTCGACGGTGTGTTGGCTGACTTGGGTATTTCATCTCATCAGATAGATGAGCCAAGCAGAGGGTTTTCTACCAGATTCAGCGGCAGTTTGGATATGCGTATGAATCAATCTGCCGATGTCTCGGCCAAAGAAGTGTTGAATACATACGATGAGGGCAGGCTTCATAAGATTCTCGGGATTTATGGAGAGGTGAAAAATGCCAAGACATTGGCCCAAGCCATCGTCTCTGAAAGGACAGCCCAACCATTTGAAACTACAGAAGGATTTACCGCCTTCTTGAAAAGATACGCTCCCCGCGGCAAAGACTTTAAATACTATGCTCAAGTCTTTCAGGCTTTGAGAATAGAGGTGAATGACGAAATGGGGGCATTGGAAGAAATGCTGCTGGAAGCAGTGGAAGTGCTAAAGCCGGAGGGCAGATTGGTGGTGATGAGCTATCATAGTCTAGAGGATCGATTGGTGAAAAACCTGATGATCAAAGGCAAATTTCAAGGTGAGGTAGAAAAGGATTTCTATGGAAATCTTATTCGGCCTTTGGAACCAATAAGCAGAGGGGCTGTGGTGGCGGATGCAGAGGAAATTGCCTCCAACCCAAGGGCTAGAAGTGCAAAGCTCAGAATAGCGAAAAAGACAAAAGGATGAGTAATAACACATTCAAAAAGAAATTGAAGTCGGGCAATAAGCCAAAAGGCGGTCCACGTAAATCCATTTTTAGCTGGATGGAAGAGAAGCTGGATGTCACCGGGGTTTTAGGTGAGGGAGTGCCTGTCCAATTGGTTCCGCCGGTTGGATTTGTGGCTTTATTGGCTTTGATCTATATCTGGAGCAATCACCGAGCAGAGAATATGGTGCGGCAGATCGAAAAAGCGCAGCAAGAGGTGGAGGATCTTCGTGCTGACGTCACCACGTTGGAAGCGGAATATATGCTCAGTAGCATGCAGTCTGAAGTAGCCAAGCGAGTAGCTGGTAAAGGAATATTTGAACTGAATCAACCACCGATAAAAATAGAGGTAGAAAAGTGAATTTTAAGCGATCCATATTGATCCGTGTACGGGTGGTGTTCATCCTGATAGCGCTGGGCTCAGCACTAATCCCGTATAAAATCGCCAAGCTGCAAATGGCGGAGGGAGACGTATGGCGCGAAAAAGCGGAAACCATCAATTTCCAGTACAGAGAGGTGCCTGCTACTAGAGGCAATATCTACGCTAGTGACGGGAGTTTGCTGGCTACAAGTTTGCCTTTCTACAGAGTGGCACTCGATCCCACCATCGCTAAGTCTGATCAATACAAAGCAGGTATTGACTCACTCGCAAAATTGCTGTCCTCTTATTATAAGGATAAGTCAGCGGCTTCCTATAAAAGGATGATCAATGATGCCAGGCTTGACAATAAGCGCTATCTGATATTGAACAGAAAGCAGATAGGCTACCAGGGCATGCAGGAAATGTCAACTTGGCCGATCTTCCGACAAGGTAGATTGGGAGGTGGAGTAATCTTCGAGAAAGTAGAGAAAAGATATCGTCCGTTCAATTCCCTTGCCAGCCGTACCGTTGGCTTTTTGAATGAAGATGAATACGGTGCCGGTATAGAGTACAGTTTCAATAATTACCTACAGGGCCAGGACGGTAAGGCACTTTTCCAGCGTTTGGCAGGGGGAAGCTGGAAGCCTGTGTTTGATGCGGAGGATGTGAAGCCCGAGAACGGCTTTGACGTGGTCACTACCTTGGATGTGAATATTCAGGACGTAGCCGAAACTGCATTGAGGAGACAGCTGACGGATAGAGATGCCGAATTCGGAGCGGTGATTGTCATGGAAGTGAAAACCGGACAGATCAAGGCTATAACCAATTTGCAGCGCAATACCAGCGGCAATGGCTATGGTGAGAATTACAATTATGCCATCGGTGATCAGGGCAATACCGAGCCTGGGTCTACTTTCAAATTACTTTCCATGCTTGCGCTTTTGGAAGAGAATAAGGTTACACTGGAAGAAACAGTGGAAACCGGTAATGGGGCTCATAAATTCTATAACCAAGTAATGCGTGATGCAAAGAACGGCGGTTTTGGCACATTGACAATTCGAGAGGCATTTGAGAAATCATCTAATGTAGGCATCTCCAAATTGGTAGATGAGCACTTTGGCTCAAGCCCGTCCAAATTCATGGCTTATATAGATAAGGTAGGTTTGAGAGAGCCTTTTGGGTTTCAATTGATCGGTGAGGGCAAGCCTTTTTATAAAAAGCCGGGAAATAAAGATTGGTATGGTACTTCACTTCCATGGATTTCTATTGGTTACGAATCCAAGCTGAACCCACTTCATACGCTTGCCTTATATAATGCGGTGGCAAATGGAGGCAAAATGATGAAGCCTTACATCGTAAAGTCAATATCTAAAGGCAATACAATTGAGCAGCTATATGAGCCTGAGGTGGTGAGAAAGCAAATCGCATCAGAAAAAAACATCAAGCTTCTCCAAGAACTTTTGGAAGGAGTGGTAGCGCGTGGCACTGCAAGGAATATTGCTAATGCTGATTATAAAATCGCGGGTAAAACAGGTACAGCTCAGAAATTAGTCAATGGAAAATACACTAGAAATTATTACACCAGTTTTGCAGGTTATTTCCCGGCTGATCATCCAAAGTACTCCATGGTGGTGGTAATTGATAGCCCAAAAGGCTTTGCTGCTTATGGGGGTGACGTATCGGCGCCTGTCTTCAAAGAGATTGCCGACAAAATATATGCACTGGACATTGAATTGAATCCTGGCAATCAAAAGGGGATTTTAAGAGCGGAATCGGATGAAAAGCAATTGCCCTTTGTCAAAGCCGGGAAGGCTGAAGAACTGCAGGGGATTTTCCAAAAGCTCGGATTGAAGTCCACCGCTGCCAATCCGGAAGAGTGGGTGAAGACAGTGTCTAACGCTACCGGCGTAGAAATGAATGTCAATGATACGGACAAGTCGCTTGTTCCGGATGTGTCAGGCCTACCGCTTCGGGATGCACTTTTCATTTTGGAGAATAAAGGGATGAAGGTCAATTACTCAGGCAAAGGCCGGGTGAAAGGACAATCGATTTCTCCCGGAACCCAATTAACACCAAACGCAACCATAAATCTGGTATTAGGATAAATGAAAGTACTGAAAGACATATTGTATAAAGTATCGCTAACCTCTACGACAGGAGACATGGAGTTGGGGGTGAAAGATATTGTCTTTGATAGCCGTCAAGTGACGGAGGGAAGTGCTTTTGTGGCAATTAAAGGTACTCAGGTAGATGGACATGAATTTATTGAAAAAGCCATTGGACTGGGGGCTCAGAGTGTTGTCTGTGAGCGATTGCCGGAAAAACTTCTGGATGGAGTCACTTATGTAGAAGTGGTGAATTCTGCACGTGCCTTGGGTATCATGGCAAGCAATTACTATAACAATCCCTCGGAAACAATCAAAGTAGTGGCAATCACAGGAACCAATGGCAAGACGACCACTGCTACGCTTTTGCATCAGTTGTTTATGCGGATGGGCTATAGTACGGGATTGCTTTCTACAGTAGAAAATAAAATCAATGAAACAGTAATCCATGCGACCCACACTACACCTGATGCGGTGAGTGTGCAGGCTTTGCTTCGCAAAATGGCCGATGACGGCTGTACGCATTGCTTTATGGAAGCGAGTTCTCATGCGATTGTGCAGGAGAGAATAGCAGGATTGAAGCTGGCGGGAGCTGTTTTTACCAATATCAGCCACGATCACCTGGATTATCATGGCACGTTTGACGAATACATCAAGGCTAAGAAAAAGTTGTTTGATGAGCTCCCAAAGGACGCTTTTGCACTGGTAAACGGTGACGACAAGCGGGGGGCGGTAATGCTTCAAAATTGCAAAGCCTCTCATCAGACATTCGCACTTAAATCCCCGGCAGACTTCAAAGCCAAGATCATCTCGAATACTCTGGAGGGACTTGAGTTGGACATCAACGGCAAGCTGATTTGGTTCAGAATGATCGGTGCTTTCAATGCCTATAATCTTCTGGGAGTTCTGGGCGTCACTGTGTTATTGGGTGAGGAAGAGGACGAGGTTCTTCGTGAACTTTCGGGCATCCGCGGAGCCAAAGGCCGCTTCGATAGGATTTCTATTGCCGGCATTACAGCCATTGTGGATTATGCACATACTCCCGATGCGCTGGATAATGTGCTTAAGACAATAAACGGCGCAAGGACAGGCGGTGAGCAGCTGATCACGGTCGTGGGCTGTGGAGGCAATCGAGATAAGACTAAGCGTCCTGTCATGGCAAAAATTGCTGTTCAGGAAAGTGATAAGGCAATTCTTACTTCTGACAATCCCCGATTTGAGGAGCCGTCGGAAATACTAAAAGATATGCAAGCGGGTGTAGGTCCGTCTGAAATCAGAAAAACATTGACTATTGTGGACCGCAGGGAGGCGATTAAGACAGCCTGTATGCTTTCGCAAAAAGGCGACATTATCCTGATCGCCGGCAAAGGCCATGAGGATTATCAGGAAATCAAGGGAGTGAAGCATCACTTCGATGATACTGAAGTAGTAACCGAGTTTTTACAACAATTGACGCAGAGCTGAGATGTTATATCCAATTTTTGATTATTTGGACAAAGTGCTTGATATCCCCGGAACTGGGGTGTTTAGGTATATCTCGTTTCGTGCGGGCATGGCTGCGCTTTTTTCCTTGATCATTACCATCTCTTTTGGTCACAAAATCATCGCTTGGATCAGAAACAAGCAAATAGGGGAGACGGTAAGAGATCTGGGATTGGAAGGGCAAAACCAAAAGAAAGGCACTCCTACAATGGGGGGCTTGATGATCATGGCTGCCATTCTGATTCCGACCTTGCTTTTTGCAGATCTGAACAATATCTATATCATTCTTTTGCTTATCACCACCGTTTGGTTGGGGACAATAGGTTTTATAGATGACTACATCAAAGTTTTTCAGAAAAACAAAGAAGGGCTTGCCGGTAGATTTAAGATTATCGGGCAGATAGGAATTGGTATTATCGTGGGTTCCACGTTGTATTTCCATGAGAGCGTCGTCATCCGGGAATTCACAAATCCGGTGTCCATAGAAGAAGGAGTAGTAGAAACGCCTGCATTCAGAGACGTGAAAGTGGCTAAAACCACCATTCCATTCACCAAAAACAATGAGTTGAATTACGAGACTATGCTTGGTTTTATGGGCGAAGCGATGACTCCGATCCTGTACATTTTTGTGGTGATTTTTATTATCACGGCCGTTTCCAACGGTGCTAATATTACGGATGGAATAGATGGTCTGGCGGCAGGAACTTCAGCCATTATAGGATTGACGATTGCGATTTTTGCCTACCTCAGTGGTAATGCGATATTCTCTTCCTACCTCAATATTATGTATATCCCCAACTCTGGAGAGCTGGTGATTTTCGCTTCGGCATTTATCGGAGCCTGTGTTGGGTTCCTATGGTACAATGCTTATCCGGCTCAGGTATTCATGGGAGATACAGGGAGTTTGATGCTAGGCGGAGTGATAGCAGTATTGGCATTGACACTTCGCAAGGAGTTGCTGATTCCATTGATGTGCGGTGTCTTCGTGATAGAAAATGTAAGTGTGATGCTTCAGGTAGGCTATTTCAAATACACTAGAAAAAAATACGGCGAAGGCAAGAGAATTTTCCTGATGTCACCATTGCATCATCATTACCAAAAGAAAAATATTCCCGAAGCTAAGATCGTAACGCGGTTCTGGATTGTGGGGATCTTGTTGGCAGTAATCACTTTGGCAACACTTAAACTGAGATAAAAGAAATGAAATCGAGCTATAGGATATCGTCACGAGAAGAAATGATAATTAAAAGCGAGATTCCATGTGACCATAAAAAATCAATTATAAACACATGAAATCGACACGATTAAAATCATCATTATACACACAGGGCAATGATTATTTTAATCGTCAAAGATTCCATGTGACCACTGAAAAGAAAATATAAACACATGAAACGATTGGCCATTCTGGGTGCGGGAGAGAGCGGATTGGGAGCAGCGATGCTTGCCAGACAGAAGGGGTATGCGGTTTTGGTTTCAGATTCAGGTCAGATTTCAGCAACTCGAAAAGCTGAAATGGAACGCTTGGATATTTCATTTGAAGAAGGGAAACACTCAGAAGAGAAGATTCTTAATGCCGACTTGATTATCAAAAGCCCGGGAATATCACCTAAGACTGAACTGGTAGCCAAGGCATCGTTGGCAGGTATTCCGATTATCGATGAGCTGGAGTTTGCATTTGGCTATACTAATGGAAAAGTGATCGCCATCACCGGTACCAACGGCAAGACCACTACGACGCTTCTTACTTATCACCTATTGAAGGAAGCAGGATTGGATGTGGGACTGGCTGGAAATGTAGGGAAGAGCTGGGCCGCTCAACTGCTGGAAGGAGATCATGCCTGGTGGGTAATCGAATGCAGCAGTTTTCAGATCGATGGATTTGTGGATTTCAGACCGTCAGTAGCGATCCTCTGTAATATCACGCCTGATCACTTGGATCGGTATGAGTACAAAATTGAGCAGTATATAGATTCCAAGTTTGGGATTTTTAAGAATATGACTTCAGATGATCAGGCAATTCTTTTTGCGGAAGATGCTTTGACTAAGAAAGGCCTGAAGGCAAATACTATAAATGCTTCCAAGTTGTGGATTTCAGCTTTGGGAGTACAGCAGGCAGGGGCATGGACAGATGGAGATACGTTGACATATGACGTTTTGGGAAAGTCCGTCCAAGTACCCGTGGATACGCTTTCTGTCAAAGGGAAGCATAATCTACTCAATGCACTTTGCGCGGGCTCGGCTGCATTGATTGCAGGTGTGCGTGAAGTGAATTTGATGCTGGGTTTCCGGACTTTCAAAAATGCTCCGCACAGAATGGAACAGATCAGAGAAGTGGATGGCGTAAAGTTCATCAACGACAGCAAAGGAACCAATGTGGAGGCTACGGTATATGCCTTGGGGAGCTATGAAAACCCATTGATCTGGATTGCAGGAGGTGTGGATAAGGGGAATGATTACTCAGTCCTTTCCGGTCTGGTTAGTGAGAAAGTAAAGTCTTTGATCTGTTTAGGCAAAGACAACGAAAAGTTGAAAACAGCTTTTGCCTCGATAATATCCGATATCAGGGAGACCCGCGATATCACTGAGGCTGTAGCTTGGGGTCAAGAACTTGGAAAGCCGGGTGATGTAGTCTTGCTGTCCCCGGCATGTGCCAGCTTTGACTTGTTTAGAAATTATGAAGATCGCGGAACACAATTCCGCGTGGCAGTAGAGAAACTAAAACCGAAAGCTATCGCATGAATCAGTTTAAAGCATGGATAGATAGGAATTTCAAAGGCGACCCAATTATTTGGGGGATTGTCATCCTATTGTCTTTATTCAGTATTCTGGTGGTGTATTCTGCCACGGGCTCTTTGGCGTATAAATATGCCGGTGGCAATACAGAAATCTACTTGATTAGACATTCCACGTTGATTTTTGTGTCACTGGTGGTGATGTGGCTTGCACATAAGGTGCCATATAGAAAGTATGCAGTTTATGCCCGGTTGGGTGTCATTATTTCTATCCCGCTCTTACTGATTACGTACTTATTTGGCTCCAATATCAATGAGGCTAATCGTTGGATCACTATTCCTGTAATCAACCAGGCATTTCAGCCTTCGGATTTGGCAAAATTAGCTTTGATCGCATCTATTGCAGGAATGTTAGCCAAGCGGCAAAACAACATTACAGACTTTAAGAGCACGTTTGTGCCTATTATCATTGCTATAGGGTTGATCAGTGGGTTGATAGCCATGGCCAATTTCTCCACAGCCATTTTGCTTTTGATGACGTGCCTTCTGATCATGTTTATCGGTAGAGTGCCGGTGAAGTATCTGGCGATGGTCTTGATGGTTGGAATGTTGGGCTTGATTGCGGCAGGATTTATAGGACAAAGAGGTGCTACGCTCGTGTCACGGGTGGAGGACTTTATGAACAAGGACGAAATTCCTTTTCAGGCAGAGCAGTCCTATATCGCTATTGCTACCGGTGGCATAGGCGGAAAAGGCCCGGGAAACAGTGAGCAAAGAAATTCACTTCCGCATCCTTATTCGGATTTTATCTATGCCATTATCATCGAGGAATATGGGTTGATCGGAGGTTTTTCTGTGCTCTTCCTTTACCTCGCACTTCTTTATAGAGGAATGCGAATCGTAGCAAATTCAAATAAAGCATTTGGAGGATTACTTTCCGCAGGATTGAGTTTCGCTTTGGTGATTCAAGCCTTGGTAAATATGGCAGTGGCAGTTGGATTGGGGCCGATTACAGGGCTGCCGCTTCCTCTTCTGAGTATGGGGGGGACATCCTTGGTGTTTACCGGGATATCCTTGGGGATTATTCTCTCGGTAAGTCGTGGTGATCACCAAGACGAATCGCAGACTAGCACCGCTTTTGGGAATAGGACAAGACTTAAAACAGCATAATTATTAACGCACAGCGCAAATATCGAATTTTGGTCAGTGGTGGAGGTACCGGAGGGCATATCTATCCGGCTATCGCTATTGCCAATGCCTGGATGGAAAAGCATCCTGGCAGCGAGATCTTGTTTGTAGGTGCTCTGGGTAAAATGGAGATGCAGAAAGTTCCTGAGGCGGGGTATCAAATCAAAGGGCTTCCGGTTGCAGGTCTGCAAAGAAGCTTATCCCTAGAGAATCTCAAATTCCCTTTCAAGCTATTAAAAAGTCTGTCCAAAGCTTCGAAAATCATTACTGATTTTAAACCGGATGCAGTGGTGGGAGTAGGTGGCTATGCAAGCGGACCTGTGCTCTATGCTGCACAAAGAAATGGTATTCCCACACTGGTTCAGGAACAAAATTCCTATGCCGGTTTGACTAATAAAATTTTGGCTAAAAAAGCCAAAAAAATCTGTGTTGCTTATCCGGAGATGGATCGCTTTTTTCCCACAGATAGAATTGCCTATACAGGAAATCCTGTCCGCAAGGACATTCTTGAATTATCGGGAAAAAAAGAAGGAGCCATAGCGCATTTTGGACTGGATCCGGCTAAGAAAACCCTTCTGGTTTTGGGGGGATCTTTGGGTGCCAGAACGCTCAATCAAGCGATGCTGAAGGATATGCAAAAACTGGACGAGGAAGGCTTTCAGGTGCTTTGGCAGTGTGGCAAGTTTTATTTCCAAGAAATGAAATCCAAGCTTGCCGATTCAGGTCTGACAACAATTCACCTGAATGAATTTATCCGGGAAATGGATTTGGCTTATGCAGCCGCAGATATGATTGTATCTAGAGCTGGAGCACTTTCGGTTTCAGAACTTTCACTTGTGGGTAAGCCGGTGATTTTCATCCCGTCTCCTAATGTGGCCGAGGATCATCAAACCAAAAACGCCATGGCTTATGTGAATCACGAAGCGGCTTTGCTGCTGAAGGACTCGGCAGCAGAAGGTGCTTTGGCGCAAAAGGTAACTATGCTAATGAAAGACAGACAGCTGTCTGAGTTATTAGGAAAAAATATAAAGAATCTGGCTAAACCGAATGCGGCCAATGCCATAGTAAAGGAAATAGAACAGTTGATTGCATGAGTTTCGAAGGTATAAATAGCGTCCATTTACTCGGTATCGGAGGCATAGGCATGAGTGCCTTGGCCAGATGGTTCCGTCATGAAGGATATGCTGTGTCCGGCTATGACCGTACACCTTCGTCACTTACGGATGAATTGATCGCTGAAGGAATGCAAATTTCCTTTGTGGACAAATTGGAAGCTATCCCCGACACTATCAGAAATGGTGCAGACAAAGCATTGATAATTTGGACTCCTGCAATGCCAAAGGATAGCGAAATGCTGAATTTCTTTATGGAAAATGGCTTCCAACTCAAGAAGAGATCAGAAGTACTGGGTATGGTGACGGACTCCTACTACACCATTGCGGTAGCGGGAACCCATGGAAAGACCACTACTTCTTCCATGATTGCCCATGTGCTAAAATCCGCTGGAAAGCCCATAGTGGCATTTCTGGGTGGGATTACTCAAAACTATCAAAGCAATTTGATTCTTGGGGGCAAAAAGTCAAAAGAACAGGTTTTGGTAGTGGTGGAGGCGGATGAGTTTGACCGCTCTTTCCTAAGACTTCATCCCAATGAAATAGTACTAACAAGTGCGGATCCGGATCATTTGGATATCTATGGAGATGAGCAGCACATTTTAGAAGGATTCTTGGAATTTGTCAATTTGGTAGACAGAAAAGGGAGATTATACTTACAGCAGCATGCTATGCAAAGACTTGGGCTAGATAAACTCCCGAAAGTATCTACACGGGAGTACGGATTGAGGTCGGCAGGAATACGTGCTGAAAATATTCAAGCGAAGCCCGGCTCCTTTATGTTTGATTATTTGGATGGTAAGCAGGAGATCAAAGGGCTGGAGCTGTTTATACCGGGGTTTCATAATGTGGAAAATGCATTGGCTGCGATTGCAATAGCATTGGATCATAAGATATCAGAGAAGAAGATCAGAAAAGGGATTAGCTCTTTTAAGGGAGTTAAGAGAAGATTTGAGATTCATGTGAACGAGGGTAGTCATGTCTTCATTGATGATTATGCGCATCATCCTGAAGAGATCAGAGCTTGTCTGAGTTCGGTGAGAGCGATGTTTCCGACAAAGAAGTTGACAGTGGTATTCCAACCTCATTTGTTTACTAGGACAAGGGATTTTGCCGAAGGCTTTTCAGAAAGTCTTTCACTTGCAGACTCGGTGATTTTGCTGGACATCTATCCGGCGAGAGAGCTTCCTATCGAGGGAATAACTTCAGAGATACTGCTTGGCGGGATTAATGCCGATCGGAAAGAGTTAGTGGCAAAAGAGGATTTGATGAGCCGTTTGGATCAGAGTTTTCCGGAGGTTTTGGTCACACTGGGTGCAGGGGATATAGATCGCTTGGTGCCTGTGATAGCTTCTTGGATGAAAGAAAGACTTAACCGATACGCACTATGAAAAAGGCAAACATAAAGAAAATACTCGCTTTTGTAGTGCTAACTGTTATAGTGGTAGGCTTTATAGGTTTTGTGGAGAAGCAGACCTTATATAAAACGTTTCAGGGTACGGAAATAGATATTGAGGGAGTGAGCGGAGTCTATTTCGTAGAGGATGCTGAAATCACTAAAATCCTCATTCAGGCATTTCCTGATTTGAAACCAGGTGTGATGCTGAGCGAAGTGCCGATGAAAGCAATTGAATCTAGGCTGCTTGGACATCCTTTTGTGAAGTCTGTGGAAGCAATGATCGGGCAGAAAGGTATTTTGAATTTGAAGATTAGCCAGCATCAGCCGATTGCAAGAATTGCACAGCCAATGGGGGCTGATGGATACATCACCACGGAAGGAAAAGTGATTCCTACTTCGACTTCATACACGAGTAGAGTATTGATTCTTGAAGGGGATTATGCGGAGATGCTTATGGACAAAGGTGATATAAATGCAGATATGCCAGAGTTGATGGATTTGATAGAATTCATCATTACAGATGAATTTTGGAATGCGCAGATAACCGAGATTGAAGTGAATTCCAAGGATAATATCCGTCTTTTTCAGCAAGTGGGAAGGCAGGTTATTGAGTTTGGGGATGCGCATGATATAGCAAATAAGTTTGACCGAATAGCGGTCTTTTATAAGGAAATACTACCCCGCAAGGGTTGGAATGCTTACGACAGGGTAAGTGTAAGGTTTAAGGATCAAATTGTCTGTGAATAATAGCTTGGATATGGAAAATAAAGAACTAATAGTAGGACTGGATATTGGGACAACCAAGATCTGCGTTATCGTGGGCCGCAAAAATGAGTATGGCAAACTCGAAGTCTTGGGTATGGGCAAGGCCGTTTCGGACGGGGTTGATCGTGGTGTGGTTACCAATATAGACAAGACCGTCCATGCAATAGAAAAGGCAGTTGAAGAGGCATCCGAAATGGCAAACGTGGATATCGCAGATGTCATAGTGGGTATAGCCGGTCAGCATATCCAAAGCAAGATCCAAAGTGGCAGTATCATGCGCCAGCCTACGGATGATGAGATCACCATTGAAGATGTAAGGAGACTTTCCAGCGAAATGGAAAACATTCTTATTCCTCCGGGCAATACCATCATTCACGTAATGCCGCAGGATTATACCGTGGATTATGAAGGGGGGATCAAAGATCCTGTAGGGATGTCCGGCACTCGTCTGGAAGCTGATTTCCATATCATCACAGCCCAGACTACCGCTATCAACAATATCAACAGATGTGTACGCCGTGCAGAATTACTATCCAAGCAGTTAATTCTTGAGCCATTGGCAAGTTCACTTTCTGTATTGAGCGATGATGAGAAAGAAGCGGGCGTTTGTTTGATAGATATAGGGGGCGGAACCACAGACATCGCCATCTTCTATGAGAATATTATCCGTCATACCGCCGTGATTCCTTTGGGTGGAAACATCATCACCAAAGACATCAAAGAAGGCTGCATGGTGATGCAGAATCAGGCTGAACTACTGAAGACCAAGTTTGGCAAAGCCATCACAGAAGAAGCAAATCCCAATGAAATCGTATCAATACCCGGTCTGAGAAATAGAGCTCCCAAGGAAATTTCTATCCGAAACCTAGCTTCAATTATTCAGGCAAGAATGGAAGAGATTATTGAGATCGTGCAGAATGAAATTATGCAAAGCGGACATTACAAAAAACTGGCCGGTGGAATAGTGTTGACAGGGGGGGGCTCACAATTACAGTTTATCAGTCAGCTATTTGAATACATGACGGGACTTGATACGAGAATTGGCTATCCGAATGAGCATTTGGGTAAGTCAGTAATTGAGGAGGTGAAGAGCCCAATGTACGCTACTTCTGTAGGTCTTGTACTTGCAGGTTTCAAAGCACTTGACGACAGAGATCAAGGTTATGCCAACAGAACGGCAAACGGAAGAACCATTAAAAGACAAAAACCAATGGACATCAGTCCAAAAGATATTTTCGATAAAATAGCCGGAAGACTGAAAGGAATTCTCAGTGATGATATCGGCGACGATATTAACTACTAGGGCTTATGATTGGGGGAGATTGTTGGCTTTGCTGCCAATTTCCCTTTTTAAAAAAACACTAGTGCAACCATAGAAAATTCACCAATAAATATAAATATGTCAGATAACATGAAAGATTACAGATTTGATTTACAGAAAAACCCCAAGTCGATTATTAAAGTAATCGGTGTAGGGGGAGGCGGCTCCAATGCCGTGAACCACATGTTTGGGTTAGGGATTAAGGATGTGGAGTTTGTGGTAGTCAATACAGATGCCCAAGCGCTTAAATCTAGCCCGGTTCCGCTTAGATTGCAGCTTGGTGCCAATTTGACCGAAGGTCTAGGTGCCGGTGCCAATCCTGAGCAAGGAAGGAATGCAGCCATAGAATCAGAGGATGAGATCCGTGAGCTATTGGCTGATAATACGAAAATGGTATTTATCACTGCCGGAATGGGTGGAGGTACCGGTACAGGTGCAGCTCCCGTAGTTGCTAGAATTGCGAAAGAACTTAATATCCTGACAGTGGGTATTGTGACCGCGCCATTCATGTTCGAAGGAAGAAAGAAAATGAATGTTGCCCAGGCCGGTATTGAAGCATTACGGGAAAATTGCGATACTGTACTGGTGATTTTGAATGACAAGCTAAGAGAGATCTATGGCAATCTTGCTATAAGAACTGCCTTCAGCAAAGCAGATGATATTCTATCTACTGCTGCCAGATCTATCGCTGAGATCATCACTGTTCATCAGGATGTCAACGTGGATTTTGAAGATGTGAAGACGGTAATGAAAGATGCAGGTGCAGCTGTGATGGGTTCTTCCACTGAGGAAGGCGAGGGACGTGCGATCCGTGCTGCAGGTGCTGCCATCTCTTCTCCCTTGCTAAACAATGTGGACATCAAAGGAGCTGAGAAGATCTTGCTTTCTATCATGTCCGGAGAAGACGAGGAATTGTCTATGGACGAATTGAGCGAAATCACTGAATATATCCAAGAAAAAGCGGGTGACAATGCAGAAGTGATCTTCGGCCAAGGTATCGACGCAGAACTGGGCAAAGCTATACGCGTGACAGTGATTGCTACAGGTTTTGAGATGGATCGACTTGAAGGAACAGGAAAGAAAGTAGAAGCGCCAAAGGCTGTGACAATTCCTGTTCCTGCGCCTAGCACTGTGCAAGAAGTGGAAGAGGAGAAAACTGTGATCAATTTGGATTCAGGAAAATCTGAGAAAGTAAGGGAAGAGCCGGTTGCAAACGGATCGACTTTCGTGTTCTCTATGCCAAAAACTTCAACTCCTTCACCAACTTCTGCGGCTGAAGTGAAGCCGACAACTGAAACTCCAAAGAAGGAGTCTGTAGAAACGCCTATGCCGTCTCCTAAGAAAGAAAGCCTATTTACTTTCATGAAGCCTAAGGAAGAAGTGAAAGCTGAAGCGCCAAAGCCTGCTCAGGAGAAAATTGTACACGATCTTTTTGAGGAAGAGGAAGAAAAGAAAACTGTGGAAGAAACTAAAAAAGAAGAGCCTGCCTCTCCGGCTTTTGCAAATGATTACTATGAGCAAATGAAACAAAAAGCTATTCAAAGAGCACATGAGCGTTTCGAAAAGCTAAAAGGCAACCGTGCATTCAATCCAACTCCTGAAGAATTGAAAGAGAAAATGGAAGTGCCTGCCTATCAGCGCAAAAATGTCGTGTTAAACGAACCTCAGCATAGCTCTGAGCCAAGCATCAGCAAGTACAACTTGAGCGATGACAATGAGATTCTAGGAAATAATAGATTCCTGCATGATAATGTGGACTAAGTCCTAAAAATCAAGTAGCATGTCTGCCTGGGTTTGCAGCAAGTCCAAGTACAACCTGTTGGTGAGCAGGTTATCTGACATATTTTGCTCTATTTTAGCCAGTTTTGGCTTAAGAGCGAGGACATGCATTCCCAGATAATGGAAGATGTCGGTAAGGTGGCTCATTGCGATGCCACCGCCGCCTATTCCGGAAGAAATGCCCACTAGAGCACATTTTTTATTCCTAAATGTATTAGGATAAGTCATCCCGTCGATGAAAGTTTTTAGTATTCCCGGGAAAGAACCGTTGTATTCAGGCACAATGAAAACAAACTTTTTCCCATTAACCAACTGATCGTGAAACTCGTTATACAATTCATGTTTCCCGTTATTTTCATACAAGGCGTTCTCAACAAAATCTCCAGGTAAATTTTCCAATTCCAAGATTTCGGATTGCACCCCTCTTTCCTTTAAAATGCTTTGATAGAGCTCAGCGATGGTTTTGGAAACAGAATTTTTGCGGTTGGTTCCTACGATTATCTTGATCATTTTTTTGTTTTTTATGAAAGAACTACATTCTTGGCTCTGCAAAAGTTCGAAGATGCTCGGTAATTTATATATTTAGGGCTGGCAAATTAATCTCTATGAACTACCTAACTCAAATCTCAGAAGCAGCTTCGTTTATTCGTTCGCAATATACCAGTGATGTGTCAATCGCTATCATTCTTGGAACAGGGCTTGGACATTTGGGAGATCAGATCACCATTGAGAAAGAAATTGAATATGTTAATATCCCCCATTTCCCACTGGCTACAGTAGAAAGTCATTCAGGGAAATTGATTTTCGGGGAACTGTCAGGCAAAAAGGTCATGGCGATGAAAGGAAGGTTTCATTACTATGAAGGCTATTCTATGCAGCAAGTTACTTTTCCCATCCGTGTCATGAAGCAGCTCGGGGTGAAAACCTTACTCGTCTCAAATGCCTCCGGAGGGCTCAATCCTGATCAGGAAGTAGGGGATGTGATGTTGATCCGTGATCAAATCGATTTGTTTCCCGAAAGCCCTCTTCGAGGGAAGCATTACAATGAGTTTGGACCGAGATTTCCGGACATGAGCGATGCTTATTCCGCAAATTTGATTGCAATTGCGCTTGGATTTGCAAAAGAAAATAATTTCCGGGTGCATACGGGGGTTTATGTGGGAGTGCAGGGGCCAAATCTGGAAACTCCCGCAGAATACAAGTATCTACGGGGTATCGGAGCTGATGCTGTGGGAATGAGTACTGTGCCTGAAGTGATTGTAGCTAGGCAAATGGAGATAGAGGTTTTTGGGATTTCTGCGATCACCGACTTAGGTGTAGAAGGCAAAATTGAACCTGTTACCATCGCAGCTGTACTTGCAGCTGCCGCTAAAGCAGAGCCTATGATGGCCGAAATTATCAAGGAAGTGGTGAGGCAGATAGAGATAGATTGAAGGTAAAAACTCAATGGTTGTCCTACTTTTCCAAAAGCAGGACTAGATTTTTGTAACCGTATAGCCACATAGAGATCATAGAATAGAGTTTACCTATTTCTGTGCAAATGCTAATATTTTTCAATTTTACGATAGGATAAAATTCTGAGCATAAGGTGTCAGGTATGGGGATGCATGTTTTATTTCTCTCATTCAGAGCTTTTGGAGACAATTGAATTTCAACATAACCCAACCCTGAGGGTATTTAGGGCTTTCAGCCTTTTTTAGAATGGGGGTGGTTCATTAACCGTACTCTCTGCGGTAATCTCCATCTTCACTGTGAGCGCTTTTCATAGTTGTCCTGCTTCTCCAGAAGCTGGACTAAGTTGCTATTTTGCGCCATGGCGGGAGATAATAACACCTGTCTACCAGCTAGTAGGCTTATAGTCCTTCAGAAACTTGCCATTCCAGTGTTTTCCCGTATTAATCCCATCAAAGAGTGGATCCAGCACCCGGGCTGCTACATCGACTATATCCAGTGGGGGCTGGAAGTCGTGCAATTCTTGCTTTCGTTTAGCAAGTTCCACAGGATCCTCATCAGTTACCCAGCCTGTATCCACAGCATTGGTGTAAATCCCAAATTTAGGTAATTCAGCTGCAGAAGTCAGTGTCATCATATTCAATGCGGCCTTGGCCATGTTGGTATGGGGGTGTCTGGCTTCCTTATGAAACTGATGGAATTTCCCTTCCATTGCCGAGACATTGATGATGTGCTTTTTGCCCGTACAGTCTTTCTTCATAATGTTCACTAGGCGATTGCAAAGCACAAAAGGTGCAACAGAATTAACCAACTGTACTTCCAGCATTTCGTTGGTGTGGATTTCTCCCAGTTTCAGCCTCCAGCTGTTGGTTTTTCGTAAGTCCACTTGCTGAAGGTCTGCATCGAGTTTTCCGAGTGGAAAAATTTCTTCAGAACTTAAAGAATCGTCAATGCTATAGGGGATTTGTGTGAGCTTGGCAGAGGAAGTAAGTCCAATTCCCAATTGCTTTCCATGCCAGGATACAGGCAGGTTTTTGTTCTCTCCTTCGGCAAATTCCTGGCTCAGAATGCGGATCTCTTGAAGGCAAGCATGGTGATCGGAAAGTAGTTTTTGCGAAGCCGAAGAAAGATCAGACCGGGACAAGGATTCGTTTTCCATCAAATGCTGATAGAAACCGCTTGGTCTTCGGACTGTCTGGGCGGCATTGTTAATTAGCACATCCAGTCTTGCGTATCGTTGCTCGATGTAATTGCAAAAAATCTCCACACTAGGGATATGTCTCAAATCCAGTCCATGAATGTGAAGACGGTCACCCCATTCGCTGAAATCAGGCTCCTTGGCATACCGCAATGCAGAATCCACGGGAAACCTTGTCGTGGCTATCACCGTAGCTCCGGAGCGAAGCATCATTAGCGTGATCTGGTAGCCGATTTTCAGCCGGGAACCTGTGACCAAAACCACTTGATCTTTCAGGTCTGCCGTCTGGAAGCGCTTGGCATAATTGAAGTCTCCACAACTCGTACACATGGTGTCGTAGAAATGGTGAAGTCGGTCGAAGGATACCTTGCAAACATAACACGTTCTGGGAGATTCAAGTTGGAGAGCTTTATCTGCTTCCTTGCCTGTCAAGTCCAGCATGCGGGGAGCTATGAAAATCGAGGCATCCCGTGCGGAGCGAATTCCTGTAGCATTGCGGGCAGAACTGTCTTTAGCTGCGATTTTTTTTCGGTAGATTTTTTTTGCTCCTTTTTTTCGCTCTGCTAATTCCTCTTTGCTTGGTCGGGAAAATTGCCCGGCAGCCTTAAACAAAGCAAGCCTGCTTTCCTTTGGGATGTCAAAAATTTGATCCGTATCCGCATTCAAGCCTTCCAACACAGCAATGCACTGTGCGATATTTTCAGATGTGATTTTTAGGGTTTCAGGTAGTGCTTCCTTTTCCATGGTTATTGTACTTGCAAAGGCGTAAAAGTAGAGATTAAAAAATTGGGAAAAGAGTTTTTTGGGATGTGTAATGTAAAGCAAGGAGGTCATTTCTTGGTGTACTCCAAGTTATTGACAGCTTTGAAATAAATGCTTATTGGGCGGAGATTGCCATTTATTTATTAGGTACAATTTTCACTGCGAATAATACCGGTGTCTCTTAACTCCTGCCGCTGATTGAGATGGTGTGTGTAAAATATTATTCCATTTAAGTTAATTCATTTACTGAGTTACTAATATACCGAATTTGAGTAAAGTTTCGTTTTGAATAGGAATACTAAGTTAAAGTTTAACTTACTTTTTCTAATTTGGATAAATTGATGTGATTCTTTGCTTAAATAATACCCTATGTTTTATTTTTTTGAAGAAAAATTAAAAAATCTTAATATTTTTTGTTTTTTCCATTTTCGGAATATAATTCTGAATTCGTTTCTGTCTGGTGCTTGAAACATGATTTTTTTGGTGTTTTAAATGGATTAGCAGATTAATTACTTGAAATAGCCATTAATACAATAAAATAACCGGTTAATCGGAATATGCTCAGATTTTTTACCCTTGATTCTTTTAGATATGATTTTTATTGTTTTTAAGTATTTTTATTGTATTAATCTTGTTTATTTTAGTTTTTATTTAATGTTAATGACGATTTGAGCCATATTTTTTTATTCAGTTGAAAGGGATTTTATTTAGGCATCAACCAAATAAATACCTTATGAAAAAAGCTTTACTAAGTGCTGCTTTGCTTCTGACTACAGTCCTCTGTTTTGAGGCTTTGGGGCAACAGCGGGTAATTACCGGGACGGTAATTTCCGAAGAGGACGGTCTCGGCCTGCCTGGAGCAACCGTGGTCGTAAAGGGCACTTCACTGGGGATTACCACCGATCTGGATGGTAATTATTCCATTGCAGTACCTGACGGTTCTGGAGTATTGGTTTACTCTTTTGTAGGTTTAAAATCCACAGAAGAAGTAATCGGTAACAGATCGATTATTAATGTTACTCTTATGACCGATGCGGCGCAGCTCAATGAAGTAGTTGTGACGGCGATAGGTGTTGAAAGAGAGAAAAAGGCGCTGGGTTATGCGGTTTCCTCCGTCGGAAGTGAGCAGCTGGAAAACAGACCGGAGCAGGATGTCGCACGGGTTTTACAGGGGAAAGTTCCCGGAGTGAGTATAACCTCTACCAATGGAATGTCTGGATCAGGTACAAACATGGTAATAAGGGGTTATTCCTCTGCCACGGGTTCAAACCAGCCCTTGTTTGTAGTAGATGGCGTGCCGTTCAACACGAGTACGAATGCCACCAACAGCTTTAGTACAGGGGGGGCGACTACCTCTTCCCGTTTCTTGGATATAGATCCAAACAACATCGAGAGTATGTCGGTCTTAAAAGGCTTGTCTGCTACAGTATTGTATGGTGACCAGGGCAGAAACGGTGTAATCCTGATTACTACCAAATCAGGTTCTTCCAAGCGGAAAAGTGCTGAGGTGACCATCAACCAGTCTTTCTTTTCAAATAAGGCTGCATCTCTGCCCACCTTTGGTACTGAGTATGGAAATGGATTCCAGCAGGCTCCCGGCTTCTTCTTTTCCAACTTTGGGCCTAGATTGGATGAAGGGCGTACGATCAATCACCCGATCGCATCCTCCTCCGTTGCAGCTATCAGAAATGCATTCCCTGAGTTCTGGGTGGATGGTATAGTGGGAGGAACTCCTATCCAATATGAATACAAGGCATATGCAGATCCTTCGGAAGTGTTTTTCCGAACCGGATTAGTAAGTAATTCATCCGTCCAGATTGCAGGTGGCTCTGACAAAACGGGCTACAGTGCCAGTTTTGGTTATACTGATGACGAAGGCTTTACCCCGGGAAATAAATTGGTTAAGTATAATTTTGGTTTAGGGGTGAACTCGGCTGTCACGGATAAACTGAGTATTAATTCCTCGTTTACATTTGCTATTACAGATCTTGAGACACCTCCTGTAAATGCGGCGCGGGGTTCCGGTCCTGATAACGGTGTGCCCTCTGTATTTGCGCACGTACTGTATACCCCTAGATCTGTGGACCTTGGAGGCTTGCCATTCGAAAATCCAATAGATAATAGTTCGGTATATTTTAGAGGAGGTAATGATATCGTCAATCCGCTTTGGCTGGTGAAATATTACAAAAACACTTCTGATGTAAAGAGGTTTTTTAATGCTACTTCTTTGGTATATGATTTCAATGACAACTTCTCTGCTACCTATAGGGTAGGTTTAGATACTTATTCCGAGTTGCAGGAAGCTATGTATAATAAGGGGGCGGGAAGTGGTGATGCCGCTGTTCAGTCCGGTTATTATCGTTCTATTAATATTGTAAACACTATTTGGAATCAAGATCTGGTGTTTAATTGGAAGAAGGAATTGTCGGATAAGCTTGGTTTCAGTGCTTTGCTTGGAGGGAACAGCAGGTATGATACCTACTCTCAAAATGGAATTGCTTCCCAGGGACAACTGGCTTTTGGGTTATTCAGACACAATAACTTTACCAGTTCCGCTTCCACAGAGCCATCAGCATTTGGGGGAAGAAGTCTGAACACTACCGAAGAACAGCGAAGATTGGGGATATATGGGACTATTACTTTGGATTATTCCAACTTCCTCTATCTAAACATTTCTGCAAGAAATGACTGGACTTCTACCGTTGAAGAAGATAATCGCAGAATCCTGTACCCGGGAGCTTCTGTATCCTTCATACCGACTTCAGCTTTCAACTGGAATTCTGCCACATTGAATGAGCTTAAATTAAGATTGGGCTATGGAACCTCGGCTGGTTTTCCTTCTCCGTATCGAACGAGAAATACATTGGATCAGAATGCGATAGCATTTGCGAGGGACGGTTCCGTGACCCAGACCCACTCTGTTTCAAACCAGTTGGGAAATTCAAACCTAAAACCTGAATTGATTGAAGAACTGGAGTTTGGTGTAGAAGCAGCGATGTTCAACGGGAAATTAAACTTTGATATCTCATTGTTTGAGAAAAACACCAATGATTTGATCACGGATTCGCCTATTGATCCTGCTACTGGTTTTACCACAACGCTTATCAATATTGGTAATATCAGAACTAGAGGTGTTGAATTTCAGGCTAACGTGAATCCTGTTTCTACAGCATCCGGGTTTACTTGGAACTCTATCGTAAACTGGAGTTTATACAGATCGGTTACTACAGAATTGGGTGCCGGATTAACTGAGGTTGTTGTTTCGGGTGGCACTGCACTGGGTAACTTTGCGATTCCGGGTGAACCTTTCAACGTTATCAAAGGAACAGGCTTTGCCAGAGATCCGGATGGCAATCCTATTGTACTATCTGATGGGATATACCAGGCTGATCCAAATGTGAAAATAATCGGTGATCCTAATCCTAAATGGACGGGTTCTTGGATCAACACTGTTTCTTTCAAAGGATTTAGTTTGACTGCGATGATGGAGTACAGGCACAAGGGAGATATTTATTCCACCACTGTGACATCTACATTAGCCAGAGGGGTGACTAAGGATCCTGTTGCAGACAGAGAACTTGCGTTCATCATGCCCGGTGTGAGACAGGACGGTGTAAATGAAGACGGTACTCCGCGCTACATTAAAAACGATATTCAGATAAGTGCTTCTGATTACTTTTTCTCAGGTTATCAGGGTAGAACCAATGAGCCTAACCTTTTTGACGGCTCCACCATCCGGCTTCGTGAGGTTTCTTTGGGGTATGAATTGCCAAAGGGCTTGATTGCAAAGACACCTTTCAAAAGAGCTTCAGTGGCAGTCAGTGGAACAAACTTGTGGTTTAAGGCGCTTAATTTTCCTCCAAACATGAATTTTGATACAGATGTACTGGGGACAGGTGTTGGTAATGGTCTTGGTTTTGATTTCGTAACCGGTCCAAGCTCCAGAAGATTTGGCGGAACTGTAACACTTACATTCTAAATACCAAAAACAGATACTAAAATGAAAAGATATATATATAGTCTCATCTGCGCAGTAATGTTGCTTTTGGTTTCTTCCTGTGAGCTTGATCTATTGGATGATCCTAACAAAGTAACACCAACATTAGCGTCTCCTAATTTTCTGCTGAATCGTATTCAGTTGGATTATAAGGATTTCTATAATGCATTGAGTAACACAGGTATGAGCTTGACCCGAATTGTCAATCAGGGAAGTGCTCAATACGAAAGTGCCTATACGCCACAGTCGACAAATGGTTGGTGGTCTAATTCCTATGCAAATATCCTGGCGGATATTAACTTTCTAGTGCCATTGGCAGAGGAGTTAAACTACCAAAGGCATCTGGGCATTGCAAAAACAATAAAAGCAATGGTGCTTTTTAATCTAGTGGACTCATATGGTGATGTTCCATTGAGTGAGGCACTTGATCCTTTAAATTACTTTCCAAAGGTAGACCCTGGTGCTTCGGTTTATGAAGCTGCATTTATGGCCTTGAATGAAGCTGCTGTACATTTTACGGCCACTACCTCCATGGATACTACTCCGCTAAATGATTATTATTACGGTAGAGATTATGCGAAATGGATTAGACTGGTGAATACGTTAAAGTTGAGATATTACATCAATACTAAGTTGGTGAATCAGGCTGCATCTACTGCGGGGATCAGTGCTTTGGTTGCAGAGGGTAATATGCTTAAAGGGGGCGATGATTTCGTATTCAGATTTGGCACCTCAAATGCTAACCCTGACTCAAGACATCCAAGCTTTACCGGCTCATATACCTCAGGTGGAGGTACTTATCACTCTACCTATTACATGTGGCATATGACTGAGGCTAAGGGGTTTGATGACCCAAGAGCTAGGTACTATTGGTACCGTCAGGTAACGGTAAACTCTACCAATCCTGATGAAATCGAATGTATTACTCAGATTGCGCCTCCTCAATATTTAGTGGGTAATTTCATCTACTGTCTTCCGGGTAAAAGAGGTTACTGGGGTCGTGATCACCTAGATCCAGACGGTGTACCGCCGGATGGGTTGAAAAGAACAGTGTGGGGCTTGTATCCTGCAGGTGGTAGATTTGATAACGATTCCGGTGCTCCTACAAACAATCCTTCGTTGGGGGCTCAAGGCGCAGGTCTATATCCTATTATGCTGGCTGCTTACGTTGATTTTATGCTGGCTGAGGCAGCTTTGACTCTTAATGCAGATGCTGCCGCTGCTAAATCTTACATGCTTTCTGCGGTGGAGAAGCACATGGATTTTGTGACTGATTTTGCTGCTTCTTCCAGGGAATCCGCTAATGTATCGGATTTCTATGCCAGCCAAAACCGTAATATTTCTGCGGAGGTTGCTTCTTATCTTACTTACGTGGGCAATGAATACGATGTTGCTTCAAATAAAATGTACATCATTGGCCGCGAATACTGGTTGTCATTGTTTGGTAACGGAGTAGAGTCTCTAAACCTATACAAGAGGACTGGCCAGCCGCAAGGCATGCAGCCGGGACTTGAAGAAGATCCAGGATTATTTCCCCGCTCATTCTTATACCCTAATAACTACATGGTTACAAATAACAATGCTGTTCAGAAATCCAGTTTGGGTGCACAGGTGTTCTGGGATACAAATCCAGCCGGCAATGCTTGGATTTACTAATCACTAAAATTGATACACTATGAAAATGATAAAATATAATTTGGGAGTCTTGTTATGCGCTACGCTGCTACTAAGTTCCTGTCGTGATTTTGTGGATCCGAATATCCCTTACTCTGAATTTGATACAGGGGCGTATTTAAGGACAATTGACAGAACAAGTGTAGATTTTGATCTTGGTGATCTGGAAAACTCCACATTTGCACTCACACTTGAGGCGGTAGATATAGAAGACGGTGCTACCGTAGAGACGGTAGAGATCATGGTTCAGCACCGAAGATTGATTCCTGATGTGGGCTTGGAATATACCCCTTCAGCAGCTCCTGTATTGATTAAAACGCTACAGCTTTCTGATTTTAGTCCAAATGATGAATCTAGATTCCTGAGAACTAGCTTTGTGATTACGGCAGCTGAGGCGTTGGCTGCTATCGGAATGACTAATGACTATGTAGCCTGCGATGATGTCTTTGAATTCAGCTTGAACTTGACTGATAAATTTGGAAGGTCATTCAATAGAGGAAATGTGTCCGGGAATATTGCGGGAGCCCCATTTTATGATTCTCCGTTTCAGTATTTTGTAGATGTGGAATGTGAGTAAGGCTATATTGAAATGATAGTATGATTTAATCGGCAGCGCTGAAGGGCGCTGCCTTTTTCTATTAAAGCCTATTTTAGATTAAAGGGCGTAATTGAAATGTGGATACGGTAGAATGTTCATTGAGGGGTGTTAGTATTGGAGTGATAACCGCATCTTTCTAAGCGTCAGTGTGATATTCTGAGGTATGGCTCTGAGGTTTACTTTCATTCTTGTTTAGGACCAAACAATTCTCGGGCAACAGTGTTTTGGTATACCTGAAGTGAATCTAGCGTCAAGTTCCTTTAGGCATGTACTTTTTACGAAAGGAGTTAGTGTTCGCCTATTTCGTGAGGGAGCTTGAATCTTATTTACAGGGCTTTGGAGTTTCTATAGGCAATACCACAGTTTTATTGTTCAGTTTAAGGATTTTTCACATAATTTATCTTTTAAGGATGAGTAAGTATTCGGTAAGGCAAATAAGCAGTTTTTTATTGTTGAATTAAGGGCTTAGCTTTGAATTCTTCTTTAAGAATTAAATATGGATAAGTTTTCTTATATCGCTAATGCTCACGTGTCCTACATCGATGAGCTTTACTCTTCTTATAAGAGTGACCCAGAATCAATCGACCTAAGCTGGAAAGAATTTTTCGACGGCTTTGACTTTGCGCTGACCAATTATGGTGATGGAGAAAACATGGCTTCATCAAATGGGAAGGCTGTTGTTCCTGCTAAGAATGGAGCATTGGCCACTCCTGGCACCATCATGGACATGGAGCAGTTGCCAAAGGAAATTAAGGTTAGAGCTTTGATACATGCGTATCGCTCCAGAGCTCACTTGAGATCGAAGACCAACCCTGTACGGGAACGTAGGGATAGAAAAGCATTAATTGACCCTCAGGATTTTGGTTTAGGCCCAGAGGACATGAATATGGAATTCCAAGCTGGAAATGAGATTGGAATCGGAAATGCCAAATTGTCAAAGATATTGGATTCACTGAAGTCTATTTATGAAGGATCAGTGGGATTTGAATACTTATATATACGTGATCCTGAGATGTTGGATTGGTTTAAAACCAAAGTCGAAAAAGAAGCTTTGGCTTTTAATCCTACTCACGAAGAGAAAAAGAGGATTCTGTCGAAGTTAAACCAGGCAGTGGTTTTTGAGAACTTTTTGCATACCAAATACCTTGGTCAGAAGCGCTTCTCTCTTGAAGGAGGGGAAAGTACTATCCCATTTTTGGATGCTTTGATCAATACTTCTTCCCTGTTGGGGGTGAGGGAAGTAATGATTGGGATGGCCCATCGGGGGCGTCTGAATGTGCTGGCTAATATTATGGGCAAAACCTACGAACAGATTTTTTCTGAATTCGAAGGGACGGCAAAGCCGGATTTGACTATGGGTGACGGCGATGTGAAGTACCACATGGGCTATTCCAGCGATATTGTTACACATTCAGAAAACAAGGTTCACTTGAAATTGGCTCCAAACCCTTCTCACTTGGAGGCAGTGGATCCAGTGGTAGAGGGTTTCCTTCGCGCAAAAATCGATTCTGAATACAAAGGTGACGTTTCGAAAGTGCTTCCTATTTTGATTCACGGAGATGCAGCTGTCGCGGGACAAGGCATTGTTTATGAAGTGACTCAGATGGAGAGCCTGAAAGGATATAATACGGGTGGTACTATCCACTTTGTGATTAATAACCAAGTAGGGTTTACAACGGATTTTGACGATGCACGATCTTCTATCTACTGTACTGATGTAGCTAAAATCATCGATGCCCCGGTAATCCATGTGAATGGTGATAATGCGGAGGCTGTAGTATTTGCTGCCAAACTTGCAGCGGAATTCAGGCAGAAGTTTAGCCGTGATATTTTTGTGGATATGGTTTGCTACAGACGTCATGGACACAACGAATCTGATGAGCCGAAATTCACGCAGCCGGAACTCTATAATATCATTTCCAAGCATCCGAATCCAAGAGAGATTTACGTGAAACGATTGGCAGAGCGTGGTGATGTGGAGGCAAAATTGGCTTCGCAAATGGATGAGGAATTCAGACAATTATTACAGGATCGTCTGAATTTGGTGAAGGAAAAGCCGCTTCCTTATCAGGCTACCCGCTTTGAGCAGGAGTGGAGCAATTTGAGAAGATCCAAGCCGGAAGACTTTGATCAATCTCCGGAAACCGGGATTAGTCAAGAGTTGATCGAAAAAGTTGCTGAAGCACTTACCGTGATCCCGAAAGGGTTCAAGCCATTGAAGCAAATAGAGGCGCAGCTGAAACAGCGCAAGGAAATGTTTTTCCAATCAAAAACTTTGAACTGGGCTGCTGCTGAACTGCTAGCTTATGGTTCTTTGACTCTGGAGGGAAAGACAGTCCGATTGACAGGTCAAGATGTGCAAAGAGGTACCTTCTCTCACCGTCATGCGGTACTTCATGATGCAAATACCAATAAAGCCTACAATTCCCTAAAGGAAATGAAGGACAGAAAAGGGGACTTTTACATTTACAATTCTCTGCTTTCTGAATATGCCGTATTGGGTTTCGAATATGGATACGCCATGGCAAACCCAAATGCATTAACAATCTGGGAAGCTCAGTTTGGTGATTTCGCCAACGGCGCACAGACCATGATCGACCAATTTATCACTTCCGGGGAATCAAAATGGCAGAAAATGAATGGGTTGGTAATGTTGCTCCCTCACGGCTATGAAGGTCAAGGTCCGGAGCATTCCAATGCCCGACCCGAGAGGTTCCTTCAGCTGGCGGCAGAGTATAATACGATAGTTGCAAATGTAACGGAGCCTTCGAATTTCTTTCACTTGCTAAGACGACAGTTGGCGTGGGAATTCAGAAAGCCATGTATCGTAATGTCTCCCAAGTCTCTTTTGAGACACCCGAAAGTAGTTTCCCCACTTTCCGAGTTTACCGAAGGTTCCTTCAGGGAAGTGCTTCCTGATACCACGGTGAATGCAAAAGAAGTGAAACGCGTTGTGCTTTGTTCGGGAAAAATCTATTACGACTTGGAAGAAGCCCGTGAGAAGGAAAAAGTAAAAGATGTAGCACTAGTTAGAATAGAACAATTGCACCCACTTCCAAAAAAGAAAATGTTGGAAGTACTGGCCGGTTATCCGGAAGCGGAGATAGTTTGGGTTCAGGAAGAGCCATCAAACATGGGCTATTGGAATTATATTCTTAGACTGCTTTACAAGGAGTTGCCTATGGAAGTGATTGCCAGAAAAGCCAGTGCTTCTCCTGCGACGGGTTATAATAAAGTCCACGTGGAAGAGCAAAAAAGTATTATAGCTCAAGCACTTAAATTGAAATAATTACAGCTCTTTTGATTAAGACATCCAAAATAATCGTATCATTTTGTTCCTCTCTTTTTAAGAATAAAAGGGAAAAAAAGAAAAACTTATGAGCAAAGAAATTAAAGTTCCGGCTGTAGGAGAGTCCATCACGGAGGTGACGATCGGCCAATGGTTTAAAAAAGATGGAGACGAGGTTCAAATGGACGAAGTTCTATGTGAATTGGAATCCGATAAAGCCACGTTTGAGTTGCCGGCAGAAGCGGCAGGTGTACTTAAAATCAAAGCTCAAGAAGGAGATGTGTTGGAAATAGGAGCTGTGATCTGCGAGATTGATGAGGCTGGAACTCCGGGTAAATCCGCGGAGAGTAAGTCGGCTGAAGATTCGGAAAAAGCCAAAGAAGAAACCAAATCATCAGGCACTAAATCTACAGGGGAAGTGAAGGAGATGGTGGTTCCTACCGTAGGTGAATCCATCACTGAGGTTACCTTGGCTAATTGGCTAAAAAGTGATGGGGATTATGTGAAGTTGGATGAAATAATCGCGGAAGTAGATTCCGATAAAGCGACTTTTGAATTACCCGCTGAGGCATCGGGAATTCTTCGCCATGTAGCCCAAGAGGGTGATGTGCTTGAGATCGGTGGAATGATCTGTAAGATAGAAGTAACAGAAGGTGAGCCGACAGAAGTAGCTTCTTCGGAATCTCCGACTGCTCCGGCACCTTCAGCCAGTTCAGGGAACACAAATTATGCTACAGGACATGCTTCTCCTGCAGCGTCCAAGATTTTGGCTGAAAAAGGTGTTTCTCCCGAATCTGTGAAAGGAACAGGCAAAGACGGTAGAATTACAAAAGAAGATGCCCAATCGGCTCAAAAGCCGGCTTCTGCTCAGGCAAAAGCTGAAAGCAAATCTGCTGTAAGTTCAGCTCCCGCTCCGGTTGCAGGATCTAGAAATGAGCGCAGGGAGAAAATGTCCTCATTGAGAAAAACTGTTGCCAGAAGGCTGGTGTCAGTGAAAAATGAGACAGCAATGCTCACTACATTCAATGAAGTGAACATGAAGCCAATTATGGATTTAAGATCCAAATTCAAAGAGCAATTCAAAGAGAAACATGGTGTGGGGCTTGGATTTATGTCCTTCTTCACCAAAGCGGTGTGTGTAGCGCTTCAAGAGTGGCCATCCGTTAACGCCAAAATTGACGGAAATGAGATTGTTTTCAATGATTTCTGCGACATCTCTATTGCTGTATCCGCTCCAAAAGGGCTGGTGGTTCCGGTGATCAGAAATGCTGAAGCCATGAGTTTTGACCAGATCGAAAAAGAAGTGGTAAGACTAGCCGGTAAGGCCAGGGACAATAAGCTTTCTATCGAGGAGATGACTGGTGGAACATTCACCCTGACAAATGGTGGTATCTTCGGTTCGATGATGTCCACGCCGATTATCAATGCTCCGCAATCAGCCATTCTGGGAATGCACAACATCGTGCAGCGCCCCATGGCTGTGAATGGAGAAGTGGTCATTCTTCCGATGATGTATGTGGCCCTTTCTTACGATCACCGAATCATCGATGGGCGCGAGTCAGTGAGCTTTCTGGTAAGGGTGAAAGAATTGCTTGAAGATCCGACCAGGTTGTTGTTTGGAGTTTAAAAAATATCTAGTAACCAGTACAAAGTATCAAGTAGGTAGCTTATTAAGTGAGTGTACTGGAAAGCTTTCCTATTTTGATGCATAAAAGTTTCAATTTAAAGTAAGTGGAGGTCTTGATACTCGATACTTGCTACTAAAATCTAAAAACATGTATGACGTTATAGTAATTGGTTCCGGTCCGGGTGGATATGTCGCAGCAATTCGATGCGCACAGCTAGGGTTGAAGACCGCCATTGTCGAAAAATATCCTACGCTTGGAGGTACCTGTCTTAATGTAGGCTGTATCCCTTCCAAAGCACTTTTGGATTCCTCTGAGCATTACCACAATGCGGCTCATACGTTCAAGACCCATGGGATAAATCTAAGCAACCTGAAAGTAGATCTGAAACAGATGATCACTAGAAAGGATGATGTGGTAAAGCAAAACACAGATGGTATTCAGTACCTGATGAAGAAGAATAAAATCGACGTTCATCAGGGAGTTGGTTCGTTCGTGGATAAAACCACGGTGAAAGTCACCAAGAACGACGGATCATCTTCCGATATTCAGGGTAAAAATATAATCATAGCCACTGGGTCTAAGCCCTCTTCATTGCCTTTCATCAAGCTGGACAAAGACAGAGTGATCACCTCTACTGAAGCGTTGAACCTGAAAGAGATACCAAAACACCTAGTTGTGATCGGCGGTGGTGTGATTGGTTTGGAATTGGGTTCTGTCTATGCGAGAATGGGAGCAAAGGTTTCTGTGATTGAATTTATGGATTCGCTTATCCCTACCATGGATCGTACCATGGGCAAAGAACTCCAAAAGTCCTTGAAAAAAATCGGCTTTGAATTTTTCTTAAAGCATAAAGTGACTGCAGTGGAAGCCAAAGGCAAAGAAGTTACTGTTAAAGCTGAAGACTCTAAGGGAGAAACGATCGAGGTGAAAGGGGATTATGTCTTGGTTTCTATCGGCAGAAAACCATACACTGATGGCTTGAATGCTGAAGCTGCCGGAGTGAAGATCACTGATAGAGGTCAGATCGAAGTCAATGATCATTTACAGACCAATGTACCGAATATCTATGCGATAGGAGATGTGGTGAAAGGTGCCATGCTAGCGCATAAGGCTGAAGAGGAAGGCGTATTTGTGGCTGAAACCATTTTAGGTCAAAAGCCACACATTAATTACAATCTGATTCCCGGTGTAGTATATACTTGGCCTGAAGTAGCGGCTGTAGGTTTTACTGAGGAACAGCTGAAGGAAAAAGGCATTAAGTACAAAACGGGGAAGTTTCCATTTATGGCTTCCGGACGTGCAAGAGCGTCTATGGATACAGATGGATTGGTAAAGGTTCTGGCAGACGCTGAGACGGATGAGATTCTGGGAGTACATATGATCGGCCCAAGAACTGCGGATATGATCGCTGAAGCTGTGGTGGCTATGGAATATCGGGCCTCAGCGGAAGATATCGCCAGAATGTCCCATGCACACCCGACTTACACAGAAGCATTCAAAGAAGCTTGTTTGGCTGCTACAGACAATAGAGCACTGCATATTTAAGGTAGAAAATAGAGTTATAGAAGAGACCATTCGGAGAGATTCGGATGGTTTTTTTCTTTTTGGGGAAAAATAGTTTACTTCCATCATGAAGTTTAAAATTGCTATTCTGGGTGCCGGAAATGTAGCTTGGCACCTTGCGCCCGCATTGGAAGATGCGGGACATGTGGTTACGGAAGTTTACGCCCGAACGATCAAAAGCGCAGAACAAATCACAGATCGGGTATATGCAGGTGAGCCCAAAGATGACTTGGATTTCTCAGCCAGTGAAGCAGAAATTTTTATTATGGCTGTGAAAGATTCTGCAATTTTAGACTTGGCGGATGAGATTATTCTGCCGGAGGATAGCATTTTGGTGCATACTTCAGGTTCCGTTGGATTAGATATGTTGAATTATAGCTCTGCAACCTACACCGGTATTTTCTACCCTTTACAGTCGTTTACCAAAGGGCGGAAAATGGAATTTGGTGAAGTGCCGTTTTTGTTGGAATCTGATGATGAGGAGACACTTCAAAAACTAAAAAAATTGGCTAAAAGCCTGTCTCCACTTACGTATATTGTGCGGTCCAAGGATAGGAAAGCCATGCATATTGCAGCGGTTTTTGCCAGCAATTTCTCCAATCATATGATAAGAATCGCTGAAGAGGTGATGCGGAGACAAGGGCTGGATTTCGATATGCTGAAACCGCTGATTATTGAAACGATTTCCAAAAGCCTTCAAATGGGTGCAAAAGCAGCTCAAACAGGTCCTGCGATACGGGGAGATTATGAAACCCTAGAAGATCATCATCGGTTTTTAAATTACAACGAAGGTATTGCTGAAATCTACCGGCTGATCTCCCAGGATATTATTGATAGCTGATCAGTGCGACCAAGTTCCGAATTTTCCTGCCTCATAATCGTCGTATGCTTCTTGAATTTGGGCTTGCGTATTCATTACGAAAGGGCCTTGAGCGACCATAGACTCATTGAAGGGCAAGGCATGTCCTAAAATTATCACCGCATCTTCGGCGGCTTCAACATGGATTACATCGCCTTGATTTTCAAATTCAATCAAATTTCGACAATTGACTTCCTTGTCATTGACCTTGAGAATTCCACGAACAACATAAAAGAAAATATTTTCATCTTCAGCAACTGACTTTTCAAATTTCCCACCTGCTTCTAAGTGTATCGTGCTCATTGTGATCGGAAAATTACCTTCGAAAGCTCCTTTGCTTCCGTTCCATTCTCCAAATAGCTGCTGAATCTTTACTCTCCCACTGTCTAGTGTAAAAGTTGGGATTTTATCCTTTTGAAGGCCAACGTAACTTGGTTTCATCATTTTCTTATCTGCGGGCAGATTCAACCAAAGCTGAAGGATTTCCAGATCTCCCCCTTTCTTTTTGAACTCAGAGCTGCTTACTTCTGAGTGGATGAGGCCGCTTCCCGCAGTCATGTATTGCACTCCGCCGGGGCCAATGACAGACTCGTGACCCGATGAATCCAAGTGCATAATGTCCCCTTCCAGGATGAATGTGACAGTTTCCATTCCACGATGCGGATGTGGCCCGAAAGGCAATCCCCGGTTGTGAGCCGGATAAGTCTGGAAGCCGTGATGGTTTAAAAATATAAACGGATCTAAATGGTCAAGTGTACGTGAAGGCATCGCGCTGTAGGTCAGCAAGTCAGCTATGGGTCTATACTCTGCCTTATGTATTTTCTTGATTATTCGCATAATTTTTTCCAATTGATGTATATACATTACATGATTATCCTGAATGATGGCGGTAGCTATTTTCATTGTTTTACCGTACGGAAGACAGGTGGACGAAGGTCACTCCTCGGCCCTGGTGTGTTCAGAAGCCTATGATGCTTCTATTGCTTACTGCTAAGAAAGTGTTTTCACATAATCATTAAATGATTTTGGAGGAATTATCACTCCTTTACTCCTGAAAAATTTGGAATCCTATTTCAGTCTGAGTTCGAACAAATCTGTTCTCCGGTCTTTTAGATTTCGTACACTGCCAAATTCATTCAATTCTCTCAGGAGCGAAAGATCCACATCTGCGATCAGCGTCATCTCATTATTTGGAGTGGCCTCAGCTTTGATTCCATTGCTTGGAAAAGGGAAATCACATGGTGTGATTACCATGGATTGGGCATACTGCATGTCCATGTTGTGAACCTTAGGCAGATTTCCTACACTTCCCGCCATAGCTACATAGCATTCATTCTCAATCGCTCTCGCCATCGCACAATTTCTGACGCGGGAATAGCCATTCTGCGTATCCGTAAGGAAGGGTATAAATAGAATGTCCATGCCTTCATCGGCAAGTATTCTACTCAATTCCGGGAACTCGGCATCGTAGCAGATAAGAATCCCGATTTTGCCACAATCCGTATCAAATGCTTTTAAGATACTGCCTCCCTGCATCCCCCAGACTTTGGCCTCCAGCGGTGTGATATGAAGCTTTTCATAGGTTTCAATAGATCCGTCCCGTTTGCAGAGATAGCCTACATTATACAGTTTATCATTTTTGATTTTTGGCATGGAGCCTGTGATGATGTTGATATTGTAGGAGACGGACAGCTGTGCAAATCGCTTGACAATTTCGTCGGTATATTTTGCCAGCCCACGCACTGCCTGTGCTTCGCTTAAATGATTGAATTCTGCCATCAGTGGCGCATTGAACAGCTCGGGAAAAAGCGCAAAATCGGATCGATATCCAGATACCGCATCTATAAAATACTCTGCCTGCTGCATGAGTTCATCCAAATTATCATACAAACGCATTTGCCATTGGATCAGCCCTAAACGTACGATGGTTTTGTTGGTAGATGCCTTTTTGTTGGGTTTTTCGTAGTAAATATTATTCCACTCCAGCATTACAGCAAATTCACTAGATGCAGCATCCCCTTCGAGGTAATTCTTCATAATCCGTGCTGGATGGAAGTCATTCGCCAGTTGGAAATTCAAGACGGGGTCGTAAATCTCCTTGAGTTTTACTTTTTCCAGGTATTCTTTTGGTTCCATTTTATCCGCATACTTGTGATAATTGGGGATTCGTCCGCCAAAGACAATTCCTTTTAGATTCAGTTTTTCGCAGAGCTCCTTTCGGTAATCATATAGTCTTCGGCCCAGCCGAAGCCCTCGGAATTCAGGTTTGATAAAGACATCAATTCCATAAAGCATGTCGCCGGAATTGTTGTGATTGTCAAAAGTGAAATTTGTGGTAATGCCCTTGTATGTATGTTCACCTTCCAATTCAGCATCATTTACGATGATAGAGAGTGCACAGCCTGCCAATTGATCATTTATTTTGATAACTACCTGTCCATCAGGGAATTTATTGATTAATGTTTCAATCTGGCTTTCAGCCCAGTACGACCCGGGCATACTTCTGTATGCTTCGATCATAGCGGCTTTGAGGTCTTTATAGTCCGAGGGTTGAAGATAGGATAGCGATATGTTTTCTACTTGGGTATTGTCCATTTGTTCGGATTGGATTGGCAGGATAAGATATTTTGATTATGAAGTTTTGATTGACTAAGCTATTGAATGCCTTTTAGGCTAGGCTTAGTGTATTCAACCAAAAAATCCTTTCCGAGATGGAAAGGATTTGGAATAATGTTAATGACGGATTATTTAAGCCATGCGAGTTTTACTTCTTCAGGAGCCTTCATTCTATCCGCCAGTCTCATGTATCTGTCAGATAGTTTGACAAGGTAGTCCTGCGCTTTAGAGGCTACATCATTTAGTCCCGTCAAGCTTTCTATTTTCCAAAGACTGACTAGGTGTTCTATGATTCTCGCATAGTCCCAGCCGGTATAAATCCCGACTTTCTGGGTAATCGCTGAGAATTGGGTAAATAAAGAAGGATTGGATCCGCCTTCTCCCATCAATACAGCAGGCATCACTATTTGCTTTCTCATAAGCTTCTCAAAAGCGATGATTGCTCCATTCGGATCAATTTCGAATATGGCAGACATAAAGCTTTTGTAGGCCTTTTCATGTCTAGCCTCATCACCTGCAATCTGCTTACAGATTCTTCCCAATACAGAATCTCCTGCAATGTCAGCAAGCTTTCCTGTATTGACGTGAGAGATTTTTGTGGCTCTTTCCTGAAACGAAGTGTAAACAATCGCCTGATAAGGATCGCCTCCGGAATTAGGGTCAAATCCATTCATCAGCAATCTATGGATTGTTTGTTCTACGGCTTTCATGTCCACTCTTCCCGTCATGTAGAGGTACTTGTTGAGAAGATCACCATGACGGTTTTCCTCAGCAGTCCACGATTTAGACCACCTTACCCAGCCGGAAGGCGAAAGCAGATTTCTCTCAGGATTGATTCCTTCTAAAAGATTGAAGTAGGTCTGATAACTTGGAAGAGCTTCTTCAGTGATCATATTACCTACAAGAGAGGTCAATACTGTGTCAGGGATGCCTTCAGATCTTTTTTGGAGGAATTTAATTTCATCGTGAATATCAGGATTTCCAAAATCAGGCAGGAAATCTGAGGGTTGCCAGCACTTATCTGGATCCACTAGGATATTGTCTACAGCTTCGCCTACAAGACCATCCAATTGGGAGATAACCTCTATATTTTTTTCTAGTTCGTAATTTATTTCTCCTGATTTCATCATGGATAAATTTAGGTCCGAATTAAGAATAACTCGGTTCGGTTTTGAATTAGGACAAATTTACTCACAAATGGACTAATTCCTGATAGAAAGTGCCTATCAATGATTTGGAATTCCATAAGTAACCCACATACAAAACATTAACTGGGCCAGTCAAGGGGTGAGATGTGTGTTTTTTTATGCTTTGCTCATGTTAGCCTTAGGCTAGGTAGAAATTCCTTAGGGCACTTACTCTATAAGTATAAGCGAATTTAAGCTCTCAGGGTTCATCAAACTTTTAAAAGCCAGGAAAGAAGGCTTTTAAAAGAGCTTGGAATAACTTACTAATAATCTAGTTTGTATGCTACTACTTTGTTTTTGAAGAAAGTTGGAACCAATACAACGTTGTCTTCAGGAATGAATCCGATGTCAGCTGTGTTTGACTCCATGTCTTTTGTATCCAGCATTAAAGTTTCTTCTTCGCCATTGACAAAGTAAATCTCTCCAGCCCATCGGGAAGCAATGTATTTGCCATCGGCCAAGATCACCAAGCCATCACCGCCAGTGACAGTTTTATTCACAATTTCAGAACTACCATCAGCATTAAGGATCTTCAAACCTGATTTGTCCAGCCCATAGATTGCTCCATCATTTCCGATGGCAATGCCGTTGATTGATTCATGTCCCTCAGTGACGGTGGATATTTTACCTGCATCAAGTAGGTGGACTTTACCTGTATTCATGTCTGTGAAATATACTTTACCATCATCGGTTGCCAGATCGTTTAAGAAACCGGCTCCTTCGACAGGGTATTTGTTACTGATTTTGCCTGATTCTAGATTTACTTCTATAAGCTGATCAATGTCGGTAACGTACAAGCTTCCGTTGGCGATGCCCATGCCTTTCGGCGCATTGAGGCCAGTTACCCATTCTTGAGTAACTATGTTTCCCTCCTTGTCGATTATTGAGATTGATCCTTTCCCATCTTTTCCTCTGGGGTCACCTTCGATGTTGGATACATATATTTTTCCTGAAGCTGCATCATACAGCACTGATTCGTTGGTGGTCAGCGTGGTGTCGGTTTCCCAAATTTTGGTTAGGGTTGGGGTTTTTACTTCTTGCACTACTGTTTCTTCGGTAGTTTCTTTGGTTTCTTTTGGGCTACATTGTGCGAAAAGTAACGCTGATGATATGCCTAGAATGGTGGTTTTTAGCGTAATGTTCATGAGTTCGAATTTTGGTTTTCAATGGTTGATTTTTTATCCAAGAAGGATTTTGATTGCTGGTCGGTTAGTTCCTCTTCAGGGTGAGAAGTTACAACAAAAGAACTTTTGTGTCAAAGATATTAGAAAGAGCCTAGTTCTGCCAGAGCCAAAAATAAAGAGTTTAGCTAAGGTCTGTTTTTGATCTGTTTTTAGTATATGGATGATTCATGGTGTGTTTTTTATGGATTAAGATATTTATTCAAATAAAATGGTTTTTGTATTGTGTGAAATGGGGTGAAATTCTGCAGAAAAGTCCATTGATGGATTATTGTGTCATCCAATAGTAAAAACCCCGTATCTTAGAAATTATTCTAACCGACCAACTTATGAGAAAATATTTAAACGTTGTAGTACTGTCCGTTCTGGCTCTGGCATGTACGGCTAAAGAACAAGAGGAAGCTATTGATTATACTGCACTTTCTGATGAAGAGCGTTTGGAAGCAGCTACCGAAATTGCCCATGAAACTATCATGGTAGATGGGCACGTGGATTTGCCATACCGGATGAAAGTAGGGGGATTTACTCTTCAGCGTGAAGTGTTGGATGTTTCGGTGCGCACTCCTGATGGCAACTTTGACTTTCCAAGAGCGAAGGAAGGTGGGCTGGATGCTCCATTTATGTCGATTTATATTCCGGCAGGTCTTCAGCAGACCCCAGGTTCCTCAAAAGCTCTGGCAGATTCTTTAATACTGATGACGGAGCGGTTGGCAGAGACATTTCCGGATAAATTTGCGATGGCCTATAGTCCGGCTGATATAGAAGCTAATTTTGATGCAGGCAAAGTCTCCCTTCCCATGGGGATGGAAAATGGATCTGCTCTTGAAGACGATATTGCGAATGTGGCGTATTTTCATGGACGAGGCATACGATACATTACACTTACCCATGGAAAAGCGAATTTGATCGGTGACAGTAGCTATGATACTGTTAGATTATACAATGGACTGAGCGAATATGGTGAGCAGGTGGTTGCTGAGATGAACCGGGTAGGGATTATGGTTGATCTTTCGCATGTTTCGGATGATACGTTTAAAGATGCATTGGCTATTACCAAAGTGCCGGTCATCGCTTCCCATTCTTCTGTCAGGAAGTTTACACCGGGTTTTGAGCGTAATATGAGTGATGAATTGATTCAGGCTATGGCTAAAAATGGAGGTGTGATGATGATCAATTTCGGTGGGTCTTTTATAGATTCTGCCTACTCGGCCGGTACTGATAAAGTGCGGGAGCATTTGGTAAACTACATGGCAGAGAATAACTTGAGCCGTCGTGATTCTGTATTTCAAGCTTATGCTGCTGAATATGCGGCGGCAAACAATCCTTTTCCTACGGTACATCGGGTTGCAGACCACATCGATTATGTCAAAAATCTGGTAGGGATAGATTATATAGGATTGGGTTCTGATTTTGATGGGGTGGGAGACTCTTTGCCCACTGGGTTGAAGGATGTTTCTATGTTTCCAAATTTGATTGCAGAGCTTCTAAAGAGGGGATACACCAGAGATGATATAGAAAAGATATGTTATAAAAATGTGTTTAGAGTCTGGAACGCTGTGGAGGATTATGCGGCTAGCCAACAGTAACTTTGATTACTTACTGTAACTTATAAACCCTGTTTCTCGACTGAAGCAGGGTTTTACTTTTTAAACCCTATTTGCTTTCGCTTTCCCAGATTTGGCTTCAAAAGCTCTTCCATCATCTGATAGATGTGATTAATGTGTTCGTTTTGATTGGATTCAGCATCTTGCAATGCTTGAATTTTGTCCTGCAATTCTGAATAATTTAAAGCCCATTCTCGAATCTTTACGAAAATCCGGATAATGGAGATATTTACTTGGATAGCACGCGGACTATTGAGAACTGATGAGAGCATCGCTACTCCTTGCTCTGTAAACACGTACGGTAAACTACGACGGCCTCCCCAACTTGAGGTCGCAATTTGCGACCTCAAGTTTTCCCATTCTTCTGAAGAAAGCTGGAACATGAAGTCCTCAGGAAATCGATCAATACTTCTTTTGACTTGCTCATTGAGACGCTTCGTCTCCACACCATACATTTCTGCCAAATCACTATCCAGCATAACTTTTTGTTGGCGGATTTTGTGGATGAGCTGGAGAACCTGCTCTTCGTTTAAAAGTTCGTTCATAGATGTGGTTATTATAAAAAGTGTAAATCTAATATAGGAAAATCCGGAATTTTAAACATTCATAATGTCGTGAAATGACCGTACCTCGAATAAAATCCCGTCAAATTTTCCGTATTCTGCTTTGAATGCCCTGTTTTTCAGCCATTTTGACCGAAAAAAGTAATTGGAAGTAGGTTTGATAATACAGAGTGAGAAATGAAGGTGCGCTAAAGAGAATCTTAGAACCTCAACCTGTAAATTTAGATACCACTAATAACCCAACTATATGGACTTCAAACAATTCACAATAAAATCTCAGGAGGCCATCCAAAAGGCTTTAGAGTTGGCAACATCGGCAGGACAGCCGAATATTGAGCCGGTACATTTGCTCAAAGGACTCCTTTCGGAAGATGAGAATGTAACCGAATTTTTATTTAAAAAATTCGGTACGGGCAAGCAGTTGATCACCCAAAAAGTGGATGAGCAATTGGCTAAATTGCCTAAAGTAAGTGGTGGCCAGCAGCCTTACCTTTCCAATTATTCCAATCAGGTGCTGATCAAAGCCAAGGATTATCTCAAAACCTTTGGTGATGAGTACGTAGCAATTGAGCATCTGTTGCTTGCTATTCTGGCAAATGCAGATGTTGCGGGAAAAATTTTAAAAGATCAGGGGATTTCCGAGAAGCCTTTGATCGAAGCTATCAAAGAACTTAGAAAAGGAAATAAAGTGACTGATCCAAATGCAGAAAGCAAATATCAGGCATTGGAGAAATACTCCAAAAACCTGAATGAAATGGCCAAGAAGGGGAAGATTGACCCAGTGATAGGCCGTGATGAAGAGATTAGGAGAGTACTTCAAATCTTGGCCCGTAGAACCAAGAACAATCCGATTCTACTTGGTGAACCAGGTGTGGGTAAGACTGCTATCGTCGAAGGACTTGCCCAGCGGATAGTGTCCGGTGATGTGCCCGAAAATCTTAAATCCAAGACATTGATTTCTCTGGATATGGGGTTGCTTGTCGCAGGAGCCAAGTATAAAGGGGAGTTTGAGGAGCGGTTAAAAGCCGTGATCAAAGAAGTCACGGATGCAGAGGGAGAGATTATTCTTTTCATCGATGAGATTCACACACTCATTGGAGCCGGTGGGGGCGGTGAAGGAGCCATGGATGCGGCCAATTTGTTAAAGCCTGCTTTGGCTAGAGGAGAGCTCCATGCAATAGGAGCGACCACCCTTAAGGAATACCAGAAATACATTGAGAAAGACAAGGCACTGGAGCGTAGATTCCAGTCTGTAATCGTGGATGAGCCGGATGCTGCAGACGCGATCTCTATTCTTAGGGGGATTAAGGATAAATACGAATTGCACCATGGTGTACGAATTAAGGATGATGCGGTTATTGCAGCAGTAGAGCTTTCGCAGCGGTATATTTCTGATCGTTTTTTACCGGATAAGGCAATTGACTTGATGGATGAAGCTGCGGCTAAATTGAGAATGGAGATTGATTCATTGCCACAGGAGTTGGATGAGCTAAACCGTAGAATCATGCAGTTGGAGATCGAGCGGGAAGCAATTCGCAGAGAGAAAAATAAGGACAAGGAAACTGTTCTAAGCAAAGAACTGGCTGAGTTGGCAGAAAAGCGGGACAGCGTAAAAGCCAAATGGGAAAGTGAGAAAGCCGTGATCACCGGAATACAGCGTGAGAAAGAGCGTATTGATAATTATAAGCTGGAAGCTGAACAGGCTGAAAGAGCCGGTGACTTTGGTAAAGTAGCAGAGATCCGTTATGGTAAAATAGGCGAGGCTGAGCAGAGGTTGGAGTCTTTCAAATCTCAATTGGCAGAGATGCAGGCCGGTTCACCATTGCTGAAAGAGGAAGTAGACCAGGAGGATATTGCTGCGGTAGTGTCCAAGTGGACAGGTATCCCGATGAATAAAATGATTCAATCTGAGCGGGAAAAGTTACTGCATCTGGAAGATGAGCTTGGAAGGAGAGTAGCTGGCCAAAAAGAGGCGATTACAGCGTTGTCCGATGCTGTCCGCAGAAGTCGAGCTGGGCTGCAAGATCCGAAGCGTCCGATCGGTAGCTTTATCTTTATGGGGACTACCGGCGTAGGTAAGACTGAGCTTGCGAAAGCATTGGCGGAATATCTCTTCAATGATGAAAACGCTATGGTGCGGATCGATATGTCTGAATACCAAGAAAGACATGCCGTCAGCCGGCTGGTGGGAGCGCCTCCGGGCTACGTGGGCTACGATGAAGGAGGGCAATTGACTGAGGCGGTTCGAAGAAAACCCTATTCAGTGATTTTGCTGGATGAGATTGAAAAAGCACATCCTGATGTGTTCAACATTCTCTTGCAAGTCTTGGACGATGGTCGATTGACTGATAATAAAGGACGTGTGGCGAACTTCAAGAATACCATCATCATTCTGACAACCAATATAGGTTCACATTTGATTCAGGAGCGGTTTGCTGAAATAGAAGAATGGAATAAAGATGAGATTTTGGAAAAGACAAAAACAGAAGTTTATGAGCTCTTGAAAAAATCGGTACGTCCTGAATTCCTGAATAGAATAGATGAAACCATCATGTTTGAACCGCTTAATAAGCATACCATCCGCAAGATAGTGGACATCCAATGGAGAGAAATTCAGCATAGACTATCTGAATCAGGTATAGAAATCGAAGCCACTAAAGAAGTGCTGGACTACTTGGGTGAAGTTGGTTTTGATGCTAACTTCGGCGCAAGACCCCTGAAGAGAACCATGCAGCGATTGGTGCTGAATGAGTTGTCCAAGCAAATATTATCCAGCTATATCAAAAATGACTCTGCAGTGTTGGTGGACCTGGATGCGGATAATCATGTGTATTTCAAAAATGTGGAAACTGCTGAGTTGTAAGCAGTAGTCTACTCAACTATTCAAAACCCTTGAGGCCAGTAAGGCTTCAAGGGTTTTTTTTGGATGATTATCCCCCGATCCAATCCAGGTAATTCACCGGATGAATAACTTCATAGCTCGCTTCAGGATAAGCTTTTGCCCAAGCCGCCGGCGCTTTGGGAGGTTTGTTGGGTTGGTATTTGAATTCAAAAGCACGTAGCAAATCTCCCTCTTCTTCTACCCAGTCGATTTCCTGCTGATCGTATGTCCTCCAGAAATAGTTAGTGCAGTGCATTTGACTATAATTCTGAAATTTCCTCCGTTCTACCGCCAAGTAATTTTCCCATAGATCTCCCACGTCTGCCCGCATATTCAAGCGGTTGAAATTTTGGATGATGGCATTTCGGACACCGTTATCATAGAAGTACCAACGGCTGTTCTTCACGATTTCTTTGCGGAGATTTCTGCTGTATCCGCCGATCTTGAACACCACGAATACTTTGGACAGCAGATCCAAATAGCGCTCTACCGTATTTTTTGACATTCCCAGTTGCTTGCCGAGTTCTTCCAGAGAAACCTCTTTTCCCACTTGAAAAGCTATCAGCCGAAGCAATGAGTAGAGTTTGTCGGAATTTTTCACCCCATCGACCATCAGAATATCTTTCAAAAGATAGTCGTTCATGATCTGGTAGAGGTAATCTTCCTTGTCCTTCCAGTCGGGATAGCGCGTGAGTTCCGGATAGCCTCCGAAAATCAGGCGTTCTTCACGGTTTTCCAATGTGGTTTTGAAATCTTCTATTTTCGCAAATTCCATCTGTGCCAGTGGATAAAGAAATAAGGTGTTCTTTCTGCCTACCAAAGGCTCTCCCACCTGCTGGTGCATATCAAATGAAGAGGAACCGGTAGCGATCACTTGTATCCCATCGATACTATCCACTATTAGTTTGAGAATGAGTCCGATGTCCGGAATATGCTGCGCCTCGTCGATGACTAACAAGTTTTTGCCGGCCAGCAATCTGCTATAATTGGCCACTGACCTTTCCTGCAAGAGCGCTGCATCCAACACATCTTCTCCATTGAGGATCAGGCTTTGTTGCGGATCGACATCCTTGGTAAATTGCCGTACAAGCGCAGTTTTCCCAGACCTTCTCGGGCCAAGGATCATCAATACCTTGTTTGGCTTGAGTTTGCGATGGAAATTGGCTTGTAAAGCTCTCGGGATATTTTGCACTGTCTATCGGATTGAAATACAGTGCAATGTATAATTTTTTACTTGATTTTAATATATAACTGACTCAATTAATGTAAATTCCGTCAGCTTACTGATGAAATTAATGTAAATACCGTCAGTTTATTGTCTTAATTAATGTAAATATCGTCAGTTCTTATTTTTATTAAATTTGATCTGTCCAAGATCCTTCGGGAGTTTGGATGTTTTGACATCCGCCTTAATATTTGTGGAATCTGAATAAGTGGTCACTAAAGTGACGATTTATAGATATTTAGTTCAAAGTAGCTATTAATATCAGCGGCGGTTCCAGTGCCCGTTCTCTTAATTAAAATCACAGCTCTCAGAATTGGTTTTTTGATTTGCTAACTGCTCGCCCTCTTCCTATTGGTTCGTTAGATAAAGAGTTGCAGAATGGAATAAAAGTTTTGGGCAAAATTGCAGATCGAAAATGGACAAAAAAAGCAGTTAGAGTGATCACTCCAGCTGCTTTTGTAATACCTAAGAAAGTTAACGGTGTCGATTTAAATGCAATCTTTAGTCCGTTTCTTTTTGAAGTGTAATTTTACCCAGCTCTTTTGGGAGCTTGTTTGTGTTCACCACCATTTCTATGGATTCGTAGTCAACCATAGAGATTTTTAGAGTTACATTTTCTTCTTTGAAGTATTGCAAGTCCATGGTGAAAACTCCATTTATATCTGTTACGGTTCCAGTAGTTGTATCCTTGACAAGGATGACCGCACCCGGAATGGGTTTCCTTTCTGGGGTAAGGATAAGTCCTTTTACAGTTTTATCAGCTATAAGTTGTCCCGCATCAGGAGCAGCAGTGAGCTTTGAAATGGAAAATGCTATTCCTCCAATGAATAAGCAAATGGCTGTAAGAAAACCAACTCTTAGCTTCCTTTGGTAGCGTTTGTGGGAATTGTCCAATGTGTTTTTCATAATACTACTAAATTTTAATAGTAAGAAAAACAAAATAGTTCATAAATCCTAATCTTCTGATAGTTAATTGACTGGCGTATGTTTCATCAGGTAGTTTGTCAGCAGAGTGTATAAATGCAAGCTCGTTCCAGCACCTTCATAAATCCCATGGGAACGGTTAGGATAAGGCATCATCTGGAATTGTTTATTGTGTTTGATCAATTCGTTCATTAGCATTTCAGCTCCTTGATAGTGCACATTGTCATCGCCGGTGCCATGTACGATCAATAGATTTCCTTCTAGGTTTTTAGCATAAGTGATCGGTGATCCGTTTATGAAATCTTCCATGTTTTCTTGAGGTAGGCCCATGTATCTTTCTTGGTAGATATTATCATAAATCAGTTGATTCGATACTGCGGCAACGGACATACCCGTTTGATAGATTTCAGGGAATTTAAACATCAGGTTTAGTGTCATGGAGCCTCCGCCGCTCCATCCCCAAACTGCAACCCGGCTTTCATCCAGATAGGGAAGCTTCAGTAGTTCTTTGGCAGCCAGCCCTTGATCTTGGGCATTGATTACTCCGATTTTTCTATAGATGCTTTTTCTCCAATCGCTCCCTTTCAAAGTTGGTGTGCCCCGATTGTCCATATCAATGATGAAATAACCTTTTTGCGCCAGCATAATATTGTAAAGTCCAACCTGAGTATCCGTAGCTACAGTGCTCCAAGGCTCCCCATAGACGTGGAAGAGCACGGGGTATTTTTTAGATTCATCAAAATCAATTGGATAGATCACTCTCACATCCATTGTCACTCCTTCGGAAGTGGTCACTGTTGTGAATTTAATATCGGGAGTTTTGAGTGATGCCAGTTTTTGCTTGTACACTTTATTTTCAACCAGGGATTTTATGGTTTCATGCTTTGGCAAAGAAATCAATCGCGTAGTAAGTGGAATAGCGGTACTTTGATGATTATGTACAGCGATTTGACCATTGGGAGCAATGTCATAGGTATTTACTCCTTCAAAAGTTTCCGGTGTTACTCTTCTGAGTTTTCCCTTGCCTGCCAAATCAATAGCGTACAAATAACGTTGGGTGGCATTGTCAGGAGAGGCAATAAAATAGATTTCTTTTTCGGTCACAGCTCCAAATGAAGCAACATCAAATTCACCTGGCGTGACCAACGTTTTCCGTCCCGTAGCTATTTCGACTTTATAGATATGTCTCCAGCCATCATTCTCTGTCATTCTGAGAAAAGCTTTTCCTTTATCGACGAGAGGTAAACTATTGTCGCTCCAGCCATATCGGGATAGATCAGGATAAGCCAAATCCACCCAGGTTTCTTCCGTTTCTTCATAGATTTCTTTCAGCTCTTCATTGGAAGGTTTGTAGGTCCATACGGTAAGCTTATTCTGTTTACGATTCATTTGCTGAATCAAGAGTAAATCAGCATTGATCCACTGCATACCGGGAAGATAATTTTCTTTTTCTCCACCCGGAATCGGTATCCACTTAGTCTGTTGCGAAACCATATCAATCAGGCCGATTTTGGCTCCCGCAGGTTCCTGACCCACTTTTGGGTATTGTAAAGGAATCGGACGGGAATAAACCGAGTCGGTATTGTTGATCATGTAAAAAGTGCCGATCCTAGATGCGTCGATCTGCCAAAAAGCAAGGTACGCGGCATCGGGACTCCAGGAAAACCCATCTCTTTTCCCAAACTCTTCTTCGTAAGCCCAGTCAAAGGTTCCATTGATGAGCTTGCCTGTACCATCATTGGTAAGCTGTGTGATTTCACCTGTAGTAAAGTTTTGTATGTACAGATTGAATTGATGCACGTAGGCTACGTATTTATTATCGGCCGAAAATTTTGCAAACATAAGGGAGGAAGGCTCAAATTCGTTTCCCAGTTGTTTTAACTGCTTTGTTTCTAAATCATAAACCCAGTAATCTCCTTTTGTATTTGACCTCCAAACACGGCTGGAATTGGTAAAAATCAGGACTTTTGATCCGTCATCTGATAGCGTGAATGATTCAATTGCAATAGATTTTTCAGCGTTTTGCAAAGCTTCTTTAGGGACAAAAACACTTTTCTCCAAATTTTTGCTATCCCATCTTACCAGCTCATTTCCATTATCCACAGTCACATAGGCAGCCCCATTTTCAATCCATTGGATTGGTTGGAGCCTTTCTTGTGCAAACTCTCCCGAGCTGTAGATTCTGTCGAGGGTAAGGAGTTCGGAGCTTTGGGCAGATAATTCACCAATTGCGAAAAATGCCAAAAAGATAAAAATTGACTTTTTAAATGAGCGGTTCATGAGAATGGAATTAGCTTTCTGTACTGCTAAAGTAAAATTATATCTCCTAAATGGGATGAAAGGGCTAATATTTGAGCGCAATCCATCAATCGAGAGGGAGAGTGGTCTCTATACATTCCACCAATAGGTAAACTTCAGTACCAGCGAGCGGTTTTTGGTGTAAAATGGAGCGGGAAGATAATTGTCGGTGTAAACTAAAAACAGGTCTGAAGCGGGTTTGAATCGCCACTGGAAGCGGGTATTTAGATTGATGTTTTCAATTTGCTCATTATACTGGACAAATGCGGTGAAAAATAGGGTATTTGTCATGGTGACATCTATTCTGGGACCGATCAACCAAAAGCTTGTAGTATTCCACGGTTCAGGTAAATGAATGGCATTATAGCCTGCATTCATCGTAATGCTCACATAGGGCTGGAACCTATAGCCAAGCTCAGCTATCAAATTATAGCGCTCGCCGTCCGCATAGTATCCGCCTAAGCGCATAGAAAAAGCATAAGTTAAGACACTTTGCGGTTTAGAGGCGTATTCAGCCCCCATCGCATACCATTGATGAGCTGTACCCGCTGCCAGAGTATCTCCACTATAATTTGTTGGGTCAAAGGGATGTTGTAGCTTTACATAATCTGTACTCGTCCATAGCATAAACGTGCTTTGACTTCTCCACTTTAGATTATATGCTAGAAATGTAGTGTTGTCTGTTTGTTCTCCCCTTTTATTGAAAAAGAATGTTGTGCCAAAATCCGGCCCATGGCTCAAGATTTTTTCACTTTTCGGAAACCAGCGATAGCCTGCCCCTGGGCTGATTTTGTAAAACCCTGTTCTCGGCACATAGCCCACTTCTGCGGTGTAATTTTCAGACACATATTCATGCTGCCAGTTCCATGAGAGATTCCCTGCAGTGTACTTCAAATTGGCGGCATGGACAAAGCCATTGCCAATATTATTCGGCCCAAAACTCTGTAGAACCATTGCTTTGCCGGTCCAAAGGTTGTTCGAAGAGGCTAGGTTGTACTCTAATCCTACATTGCGGTTGAATTGGGAATAAATCGGAGCTTCGACAGTCGGATCCGGATTATAGTTTAGCGATTGCTTATTGATGAAAATCCCGGATATATTGGATCTTGCTCCAACTTGTCGTTGAAGTGCCAAAACTGTAAAATTTTGGGAAGGCAACTTATCTTCTTCCACTTGGCCGGTTTGCATATTCATGGCACCGATTCTCCAGCTCTTGTTGATTTTTCCGCTTAGTCTAGCACCAAACTGAATTGGAGCATTTAATCCGATTCTTCTGGAGAAAAATGGGCGGATCGTGCTGTATCCAAAATTTGCAAACAAGTCACCATTTTCCAGAAAGAATTGGCGTCGTTCTGGGAAAAACAATTCAAACCGATCTAGGTTGGTGACTTGTCGATCGACTTCTACTTGTGAGAAATCAGGATTAACAGTAAGATCCAAGTTGAGCGAGGAAGTCAAGCCGATTTTTGCATCCATTCCTATCTCCTTTCGGTATTCTGCCTCACCTCCTGATGACACTTCCTTACTTACTCCTCCCAAAGCGTAAGGAATCACGGAGATATTTGCCCCCGTCTGGGGAGGAGCTTCGTCCCAAACAAGTATTCCAGTGTAAGCGAGAGAGGCTGATGGGAATTGACGTGGAACTGGGGCCCATCCTGATTTTTCAGTAGTTTTCAGGTCAAGGCGGGAAAAATTGATTCCCCATTCTGTAATTCCTTTTTTGTAACGGATGGATTTGAATGGGATTTTTGCTTCAAAAACCCATTTGTCATCATAATTGGTGACTTTGGAACTCCATTTATTATCCCAACTGAGATCCACACTTCCGCCATTGTACATGATTCCGTCCCACTGTGCACCGGCCGCATTGGCACCAAAGGAAAACCCATTTGTCTGATCATCAAATGGATCCATGAAGAGTAGGAAGTTGTCATTCTTGCCAAAGTTGAAATCCCGCCGAAGTGATTCAACCATATAAGGGCCTTCGACGGCATGAAAATTCTCTACCAAGAGGTATAGATTTTCATCATCATAAGTCATTCTCACATCAGTTCTTACCTGAGCAAAGCTCGTGTCCATCGGCGTGATCATAAAGAAATCTTTGGCCACTTCCGCATCCAACCACGCTTGCTCATCCAAAGCTCCGTCAATCAGGATTTCAGAGGAGGCTTTCTGAATATGTAGTCGATAGGAATTGTTGATTTTCTGTGCTGAAAGTATCGTCGTGTTGGCCATTCCCAACAGCAAAAGAAGAATCAGATTACGCATGGGGGCATACTTATAATGCTGATAAGGGTTTATTCTCGAAATATTAAGTAATTTTTTTATAAGCTACAGCTAAGTTAATGAAAAAAATAAATAAACTTTTATTGCTTTAATCTATAGCTTAAGGTCAAAATAAACTGCCTCCTCTGGTATTGGAAATCTCCCTCGGCATAAAAATTGGATCCTTCACTGATGTACCTGTTTCTTCTCGAATTGAAAATGTCGGTAGCATTAAAAACTAAGGAGCCTCTATCCTGTAGGATATTTTTACTTGCGGAAAAATCCATAAAGAAAATCCCCTTTCTAACCCCCTGTACTGTTTTTTGTCTAGCTTCGTAATTTGCGCGAAGCTGTAGGTCAAGTCCTTGTGTCAATGTAAATCTGGAGGTCTGTCGAAAAAGCCAAGAATAAGTTTTGGTTTCATATCCATTCTGAATATTAGTTCCATCGATATCAGCATGGAAGAAATTCGCATTGAAGTCCAATTTCCACCAAGGGAATAGTTGATAGTCGCTGCTGAGTTCCACACCAAATGAATTTTCTCCATTCAGATTGAAAGGTAATGTGGTAGAATTTCCATCTTGGTCCACATCGCGTAGCCGTTCGATTTTGTCATTTGTGCTCCGGTAATAAACTGTGGTGAAAAGAGTTCCCTTGTCAAAATACTTGATGTGGCCCAGCTCAAAAGAATTGGTGTACTCGGGATTTAAGTCGGGGTTTCCACTGAAGAAATTCCGCGCATCCGAAAGTGTTACATAAGGGCTTAAATCATTATAAACCGGCCGTCGTACTCTGCGACTGTAGCTGATTTGAAAGGCATTTTCTTTTGAAATATTGTAGGTCAGATGGGCACTGGGAAAGAGATCTGTATATTTTCTGGGATTTACCTCCATGGTTTTTTCCAATGTAGTTTCTACATCTGTATATTCTATTCTAAGCCCGCCTTGATAGCTCCATTTGTTAGTGCTATTTCCAATGATACCATAGGCTGCGAGAATGTTTTCATCGTATAGAAAAATATTGTCCAGACCGGGAATAGGCTCAAGACTTCCACTTTCATTTGCTTGCTGCACAAGGTAGTCGTTCTTCATTTCCCTAAAACTTGTCCGAAACCCACTCTCGAATTTTCCTTCTTTGCCAAATGGTTGGACATAATCAAGCATAGCAAGGTATTGATTTTCGTATTCATCGTTCAGGGAAGTTTGGAGTACCGATGAGCCTGCGATTGGGTTCCCTTGAGGTGTGTACCCGTCTTGGGTAAATAGTTGATCGGAATTTTCCCAATAATTCAAATAAGTCAGTGTTCCTGTCAGTTCATGTCCTTTGCGGTCGAAGGTTTTCTTGTAGTTCATAGAAATTTCCGAGTTGGGTTCCTCTTCCGTTTCATCCTGTTTCCGTAGCGTATAACTCTGGAGATTGCCCAAAGTATTCCAAGAGTCTTCGTAGCGAATGTCTGTAATTCTGTGAGCATCGCTTCTTCTCCACAGGTAGGAGAGTGTGAGTATACTGCTTTCGCTGAAGTAATAATCCAAGCCACCCCTAATATTGTTGTTAAGGCTTTTTACCAATCCTTTATTTCTTTGGTTTAAGATGAAAGTAGTGTCTTCTCCGTACGTTTCCTGATATAACTCTCCCACATTTGGGGCTCGGCGATGGGTAAGGCTGTAATTGATAAACCAATTAATCCTTTTGTGTCTGTAATTAAGGTTTGCTGTGAAGCCCAGATTGGTAGGAGAGCCGCCGACCAATTCGAATGAACCATTAAATCCTTGGTTATTATCCTTTTTTAGAATAATATTAATTACCCCTGCCATCCCTTCGGCTTCGTAGCGTGCAGAGGGATTAGTGATGACTTCCACCCGCTCAATCATATTGGCAGGCAACTGACGCAGGCCGGCACTGCCTTTGAAGCTCACCAACCCGGAGGGTTTCCCATCAATGAGTATTCGGACATTGTCCGAACCCCTTAAGCGTACATTTCCTTCCGGATCTACCGCAATGGAAGGAAGACTCATCAGGATATCGCTTGCATTGCCTCCGGCATTTGCCAGGTCCTTTCCCACATTGAAAATTCGCTTGTCTAATGAGAGCTCCATAATGGTTTTTTCGCCCTGAACAATTACTTCATCAAGGTTTTCAGCAGTGGTTTTCATATGGATTTGTCCCAAGTCCTGTAAGGATGAATTTCCGGAAATTGTAAACAAACCAGTTTTAAAAGGCTCGTAACCCATGAATTCAACAGACGCATAATATTCTCCAATGGAAATGTCCACTTGAAACTTGCCGCTGTCATCTGAAAGCCCTCCGGAAATAAGACTGTCTGCTGTATTATAAATGCCAATTGAGGCATAGGGCAGCGGGGTGCTTGAACCTTCTTCGAGGACGACCCCCGTAATTTTGATATTGGATTCTTGCTGTGAGAAAGCAGGAGGGCAAAAAAGGATACTCAGTATAATCGAAATTGTAATTTTTCGAAATGGTAAATGGTAATAAGTGGACATTAGATGTCTGGTTAGGTATAGGTTTGGGTTAATATAGTTCCAAATCAAATCATGTCTTCATTTAGAATCATGAAAATATATTTCGATTTTTTAGGAAAATCAGCATAAAAATGACCAAAGGTGTATTTTGAAGGACAGACTGATTAAAGCTTACAGTTTAGTTCCGGTGCCTATTTTCTTTTTAAAAGATTAGAGACAGTTCTTCCGATCCAGTCCAACCTCTCAATAGGTCCAATCAATGAGCCATGTATCATGTCCATCACTGGCATTGCACCGTTTTTTGGTTGATTAGGGTAGATTAGAATAAAGCTGTGGTTTTTGAGCCACATGTTGATCAGATGAGGGATTTGCCTCATTTTTGGGTGATAAGATGTTTCACCGGGACGGCTGAGCACCATAATAATGTTGTCATCAGGTTTGAGTAAAATGTCTAGTTTGTCCAGTTCTTCCCAAGTGGGGAAAGGGCGGAAATCAACGCGTATAGGGTGTCTTTGGAGAATTTCCAAGAGAGATGTCCTTGTTTCTTCTCCTGTGTAAAAAATCATCCTGGCTCCTGAATTTCTGGCAATATTCCAGACTTTGACCAACCAAAATGGGAAGCCCAGTTCCTTCTCCGTATTTGGAGGAATGAATACCAAATGTCGTTTATGTGTGTCAAATGGTTGGTACGGCTTGTAAATAAAAGTAGTTGTCGCGCATTTGCTGAGTAGTCCTTCAGTCAGATCTCCAAGAAAACTATCATCCATCCCACGCTTTTCGTGGAGTCCAAGAACTAGATCAGTAATTTTATTTTCACGAATCACACTGGAAATCCCATGCTCCACATTGGTATCGTAGCGCAATAGTTCATATAGGAAATGATCGGTAGACCCTGCCACTTTGCTAGCCTGATTCAATGTTTTTTGAGCTTTCATCTCAGCTCCTGTATCCTCCGTTTCCGGGTTGATGATACTTAATGCATACAGTCCTGTTTTTTTCTGTGGCGACTTCAGCATCATACTCAGATGAATGAGTTCGTCTGAAGTTTCTTGATTTCGGACGGGGATCAGTATACGCTCTGCAATATCTTCACTCTTCTCTTCATTAAGTGGAGACTCGGACATGGCAATTCGTTTGGCTCCTTTCTGGGCTTCTAGAGAAGCAATGGTACAAGTCACCAGAATCATGACAATGGTGCCATTCAGTACATATTCTGAAAGCAGTCTCATAGGCTCTCCACTTGCATCTGTGCCAATGATCGTATTGAAGCCGACCAACACAGCAGCCAAAGTGGCGGCGGCCTGTGCATTGCTCAGGCCGAACATGATCTTGCGTTCATCTTTTGTAAAGCCAAAGGTTTTTTGGGTAGCCAAAGCAGCAAGATACTTAGCAGTAGTCGCTACGAGTGTCATTACTATCGCCACAATAATTGTTTCCTTGCTTTGGAAAAATGCACGAAAATCGACCAACATACCAACTCCAATCAGAAAAAAAGGGATGAAAATCGCATTACCTACAAATTCTATCCTGTTCATCAGCGGAGACGTATGTGAGATCAATGGATTTACTGCTAGTCCGACCATAAATGCTCCAATAATAGCCTCGACTCCAGCCCATTCTGCCAAAGCAGCTCCTGCAAAAACCAATACTAATACAAATATGTATTGAGACACGTTGCCCTCATATTTCTTAAAAAACCAGCGTCCAATTTGCGGAAGGACAAACCAAACTATGATGACAAATAGAGAAAGTGAGAGTCCGAGCTTAGTCCAGAAAGCTGCATTAACTTCTCCGTGGGCCATACCGACTATAATTGCCAATACCAATAAAGCTAGGGTATCAGTGATTAAAGTTCCTCCTACAGTAATGTTCACTGCCCTGTTTTTTGCAATACCCATTTTTGAAATCATTGGATAGGCGATAAGCGTGTGTGAAGCAAACATACTGGCAAGTAAAATCGAAGTTGCCCAGCCAAAATCCAACAGGTACAAACCCGCTAAAATCCCCAATCCCATAGGAATCAAGAATGTGAACATTCCGAAAACAAAGCTCTTTTTACTGTTCTTCCTGAAGTCAACAAGGTCTATTTCGAGCCCGGCCAGAAACATGATATAAAGCAACCCTGCAGTTCCCGAAAGAATAATGCCGCCGTCTCTTTCGATCATGTCTAATCCATTAGGGCCTACTATTGCTCCCGCTATAATCAGCCCGAGTAAAGGAGGGATTTTTATACGGTTAAGTAAAAGTGGAGCTAGAAGAATGATGAGTAAAATCACCAGAAACTTGAGTACTGGATTGGTAATGGGTAGCTCAATGGAAAAAATTGAGAACGGTATCATAAAGTCTGAAATAAGTGGCTATAATTCTAAAGCGACTAAGTATGTGGTATAACCTAAATACATGACTAATAGTAATGCGGCTTCCCATCTATCCAGTGTTTTCCTCTTACCTGCGAACATGGCAAGGAATAAAAAGACCGTTCCTCCTATAAGTATGTAAATATCCTGATTGAATGCGGGTTTAAAATTCAGCGGTTGGATCAGTGAACTAACGCCCAAAATCAGAAATATGTTGAATATGTTAGAGCCGATGATATTGCCGATTGCGATATCATTGTTCTTTTTCATTGACGCGACTATTGATGTGGCTAGTTCAGGGAGAGAAGTGCCTGCTGCTACAATAGTAAGCCCAATAATTTTCTCACTTATTCCAAGTGACTGAGCCATAGATACTGCGGTGTCTACCACTATTTTGCCTCCAATAACAAGTCCTGCCAATCCAATGAGGATTAATCCCCATATCTTCAGATTGGGATAGTTTTTAACTTGTATTTCTTCCTGAGTTGGTTCCGATTTGAGTTGGGTGAAAACGTAATATAGGAAACCTGCAAACAGGAGGATCAATATACCTCCATCTATTCTCGAAAGTCCTGGGATTTCTTCACTCAAATAATTGTTTGCAAGGAATAATAGGACAATGGCAGCTAAAAGAGAAAAGGGGATTTCTTTCCATACTGAACTTGAATTTACTGCAAGCGGAGTAATGAGTCCGGCAATGCCAAGAATGATAAATAAGTTGAAATTATTGGAACCGATGATATTACCAAAGACAATATCAGGATAGCCACCTACAGACGCAACGGAGTTGACCACCAGTTCGGGAGCCGAAGTGCCAAAAGCTACAATCGTCAGGCCTATAGCAAGGTCAGAGACTTTGTGTTTTTTTGCTAAAACGGAGGCCCCATCTACAAGCCAGTCAGCTCCTTTTACCAATAACAAGAGTCCGGCAAGGAGAAGGATACTTTGAAGGATCATAGTGCATAGATTTTTGTTTGAAAGCTTTTTTTGCTCGCAAAAATCTCTCAAAAGTAGATTGAAAAGCAGGTGTAATAATGCGCTTTATCAATATATTTTTTCAGTGAAATAATTTTGGGAATATACCTCTTGTGCTCACTGCTGATTGGTTTCGAAGATTGTGGGCTTCTATGTAGCCGGATTGAGATTTTGGTATCATTGCCGGTAATCTGTATTTGTTTTGACAGGGGTAATGGATAAGATAAGGATCTGCTTATCAGCGGAATGTAATATGGAATAAATTAATGCCAGAAAGTTATCCTTCAAAAAAATCAGCCCATTCTTCATTACAATAATGAAAGCAAAAAAAAGAGCCCGATACAATATCGAGCTCTTTTGCTATATGTGTATTTCTGTGCTAATTACTTCACTTCGAAGCTAGCTCTTCTTGCCATTTGTCTAGCATCAGCAGAAGATTTGTCTACGCTGGTGTCTTCACCGTATCCTTTGTAAGAAAGTCTTGAAGCATCTACTCCAGAGGCTACTAGGATATCATAGACAGACTTAGCTCTTCTTTCTGAAAGTTTCATGTTGTAATCCTCAGGGCCTAATTCATCAGCATAACCTTTGATTTCAACACTTACACCCGGATTTTTCTTAAGGAAGTTAGATACATAGCTAGCTGCGCTAATAGAGTATCCAAGTGGTTTAGAGCTATCGAAAGCGTAGTAAACATTTACATAACCGTCGTTGATAGCTTTCTTAAAGAAATCAACCTGCTCATCTACTTCTTCAACAGGACATCCGTTAGTAGATGCCGGGCCAGGAAGGAATGGACACTTATCCATATGATCAGGAGTACCATCACCGTCAGAATCCAAAGTCATACCGGAAGAGTTAACTCGTGCTCCGGCAGGAGTGTTAGGTTCTTTGTCCAAATAATCAGGAACACCATCACCGTCAGAATCTTTCAACATATCTTTGATTCCGTTGATCTGAGTGGCAAGCTCTTCTTTTGTAGCGTATTTGTCAGCTGCAATGTACCAGTCAGCATGCTCTTCATTTTTACCTAGGTAAAACTGAAGTCCAATTGAACCTGTCCACCAAGTGCCATTTGCACCATAGTATCCCTGATCAGCAGGGCCTATTATAGAAGCACCATCCCATCTCATCGATTGGCGACCGTTGATGATGGTACTGATGTCACCTACTAAGGCGACACTCTTGCCTAATTTCAGTTGAGGAGTAAGTCCTACGATGAAATTATAGACTTTGTCAGTTTCACCACTGTAAAGATTTTCTTGAGGCTTCACATTTCCAATGCCTGCACCAAAGTGACCCAAGAGGCCAATCGATCTGGTGAATGATTCGAAATTCATCACTCTGCCTAAATTGGTGACCATCTGAAGGTTCAAGCGGTAGTATCTGGTATCAAATGTACCTGTAGCCGCATCATCTGCTCCTGATTCTTTCGTTGATCCGAAGCCATAATCTACTTTCAGACCAAACTTCTCGTTGAACATATACCTGGCTCCTACTTCCATGTGACCGAGGTTCAAAGAAGGAGAAAGGAATCCGGGGGTGATTGGTGCCATAGGTTTATTAAAACCTCCGCCCACTTCAAGAGAGAACTTGTCGAATTCCTGTGCATTAGCTCCGAATGCCAGAGCGCTTGCCATAATTGTTGATAGTATTAGTTTTTTCATAACAAAAAATTTTTGTTCAAATTTTAAGTGTTGATTGATGTGAATACAAATTTATAAACTTTTAATTTACTACAAATCTAGCTGAATAATTTAAAACCCAATTGTGGATAAAAAATTAATTCTTGTCTTTTTTCAAATATAGTGATGAAATATTAACATAATTTATGCCAAAATGAAATTTTTGTTCGAAATCCTCAAGAAACATAGTGTTTCAGGTGATGAGTCTGAAATCTCCGCTTTCCTCCTGCAATATATAGACCAACGAAAGAATTATTGGAATGTTATACCCGAAATCTATTTTGGTGAAAAATTTCATGACTGTGTTTTACTGAAATTCGGAGAGCCTAGAACCGCTGTTTTCGCCCATATAGATACCATCGGCTTCATGTCAAGGTATAATAATCAACTGATTAGCGTTGGAGGCCCCGAGATAGTTGAAGGTACTAAATTAGTTGGTAGGGACTCTTTAGGTGAAATAAATTGTAAATTAAAGGGTGATGAAAATGATATTTCTCATGATTTTCCACGTGGGATTGACCCTGGAACACGGCTTTCCTTTGTGCAGGACATCAGAATAGATGGGGAATTCATTCAAGCGGCCTATTTGGACAATAGACTGGGAGTGTATACTGCGTTGAAACTTTGTGAAACTCTTTCTGATGGTTGGGTGGTTTTTACCACTTATGAGGAGCATGGCGGTGGTAGTATGCCTTTTTTGATCAAATTTATACAGAGAATCTCTCCCATTAAGCAAGCGTTAATTGCCGACATTACTTGGATTACTGAAGGGGTTGGTTTTCATAATGGGGTTGTAATCTCTATCCGGGACAAGTTCATTCCCAGAAAAAAGTTTATTGATAAAATTATCAACATGGCAAAAGAGAGCGGGATTCCATTTCAGCTTGAAGTAGAGGAGTATGGAGGCAGCGATGGGAGAGAAATTCAGTTTTCTCCTTATGCGATAGATTGGTGCTTTATTGGTGCTGCGGAGGAAAATGTGCATACACCTGATGAAAAAGTCTCCTTAGCCGATTTGGAAGCGATGTTGGATATTTATCCGTATTTAATGGAAAGATTATAAATATGATGGAATGAAAGTGAAAATTAAAGATAAGGAGTTTGAAATCTGCCTAAGTGCTGAGGAAATTAGTCGACGCAATTCTCAGATTGGGCAAGCGATCGCACGGGATTTTGCAGGAGAAGAGTTGATAATGCTCGGGGTTTTGAATGGATCCTTTGTATTCATGGCTGATCTTTGCCGGCATATTGATTTGCCTCTTACGGCTGCATTTATCAAAGTCAGCAGCTATTCAGGAACTGAATCTACTGGAAGTGTTCGTTCTATTTTGGGATTGGAAGAAAAAATCGAAGGTAAAAATGTTCTTATTGTGGAGGATATAGTGGACACCGGAATCAGCATGGATTATTTGTTAAAGGCACTTTTTGAATTAAATCCCGCCAAACTTTCGGTCGTTACATTGCTTCATAAACCGGATGCTTTTCAGTTTAATTACACGTTGGATTATGTCGGTTTTGAAATTCCCAATAAATTTGTGGTTGGTTATGGCCTTGATTACGATGGTTTGGGCAGGAATTTGCCCGGTATTTATCAACTCAGTACTCCTTAAATAATAGACTTACGAATGTATAATATAGTATTATTTGGCCCTCCGGGTGCAGGCAAAGGCACTCAAAGTGAAAAACTTATTGAGAAATATGGACTAACACACTTATCCACCGGGGATCTTTTCCGAAAGCATCTTGGTGAGGGTACGGAACTGGGCCAGCTCGCGAAGAAGTACATGAATGAGGGACGTTTGGTGCCTGACGAAGTAGTGATCGGAATGGTTGAGGATAAGATCAATGAAACCAAAAATGCTCAAGGGTTTATTTTTGACGGATTTCCACGGACGACGGCTCAAGCAAAAGCACTGGATGAAATGCTTTCGCACCATAATCTCGAAATCAGTGGAATGATTGCTCTTGACGTTCCCGAAGAGGTGTTGAGAGTTAGAATCAAGGAGAGAGGCAAAACCTCTAACCGGGTGGATGATCAAGACGATGAGAAAATCAATACACGTATTAAAGTTTATCTTGACGAAACACTTCCTGTGGCCGATTACTATGCTTCACAAGACAAGCTTAAGAAAATCAATGGTGTAGGAGAAATTGACCAAATCTTCACTGACATCACTTCGGTGATAGATAGCTACTGATTCCCTTTATTTTCCTAATTTTGCAATTCATAGTTGGCTAGGCTTTTAAGCTTAGCCTTTTTCTTTATCAAAAATGGCTGATTCAAATTTCATAGATTACGTAAAGTTCTGCTCTAGATCAGGTGCAGGCGGACCTGGATCGACGCATTTTCGAAGAGAAAAGCATGTTCCTAAAGGAGGTCCCGATGGTGGTGATGGAGGAAGGGGTGGACACATTATAATAAGAGGTACTACGCAAGTGTGGACTTTGCTGCATTTGAAATACAAAAAGCATGTGATAGCTGAGGCGGGTAAAAGTGGTGAAGGAGGGAGAAGAACTGGAGCAGACGGAAAGGATATTATTCTAGAAGTACCATTGGGGACTATTGCAAGGGATGCTGAGACCGGAGAGAAACGCTTTGAGATCACAGAAGATGGTCAGGAAGTAATTCTGACGAAAGGCGGGAGAGGAGGTTTGGGGAATGACCATTTCAAGACCTCCACTAATCAGGCTCCTCATTACTCTCAGCCTGGCGAAGAAGGTATTGAAGAATGGATAATCCTTGAGTTGAAACTTTTGGCAGATGTTGGGTTGGTGGGATTTCCAAATGCAGGCAAGTCCACTTTGCTGTCATCTATTTCGGCAGCTAGACCTGAAATAGGAGATTACCCATTTACTACGCTAGTTCCAAATCTTGGCGTGGTGGCCTATCGGGGAGACCAATCCTTTGTGATGGCAGATATTCCGGGAATTATCGAAGGGGCAGCTGAAGGAAAAGGTTTGGGGATTCGATTCCTAAGACATATTGAGCGTAATTCTATATTGTTATTTATGGTACCGGCCGACGCTGCTGATATAGCAGAGCAGTACAGGATATTACTAGGTGAATTAGAAAAGTATAATCCGGAACTTCTCGATAAGCGAAGGCTTTTGGCTATATCCAAAGCAGATATGCTGGATGAAGAACTCATGAAAGAAATGGAAAAGGAAGTGCCGAAAGGAGTTCCCCATGTATTTCTTTCTTCAGTCTCTCAGTACAATCTTGACAGTCTCAAAGACTTAATCTGGCAGACTATCCAAGAAGGTTAAGATGTCAGTTTGTCAGGGAAAGTGCAATGGCAACAATATTGATAAAGCCATATTGCCAACTATTGTCTATTTCAGTTATGAATAATAAAGAACAAGTGGATCAGGAAATGAATCTTAAGGACGAGAATTTGAACGAAGAAACGGCTGAAAACACTTCTGCCGGAGTAGAGTTTGAAGGTGGAGAACCTCAAGCCGAATCAGAAGAGAATAAATTGGAATACGAAGTAGCCGATCTGAAAGATAAATACCTTCGTCTGTATTCCGATTTTGAAAACTACAGAAAAAGAACAGCTAAGGAGCGATTGGATCTGATAACGACTGCCTCTGAGGAAGTGATAAAAGATCTGATTCCTGTAGTCGATGATTTCGAGCGTGCGTTCAGAGCAAGTGAGAATGAAGTTGAAGCGTCTAAAGTCCGGGAGGGTAATCTTCTGATATTCCAAAAATTGGCCAAAATTCTTGAATCCAAAGGGCTAAAGCCTATGGATAAGCTTATAGGTATGCCTTTTGATGCAGAGACCCAAGAGGCAATAACCCAGATACCGGCACCAAGTGATGATATGAAAGGGAAAGTAATAGATGTGATAGAGAAAGGTTACGTTTTGGGAGATAAAGTAGTACGCTACGCAAAAGTGGTGACAGGAGCATAATATTATGGCGAAAAGAGATTATTACGAAGTACTTGAGGTTGCAAAGTCAGCATCTGCTGATGAAATAAAAAAGGCATACAGGAAACTGGCGATTAAATTTCACCCGGATAAAAATCCTGATAATCCTGAAGCTGAAGATAAATTCAAGGAGGCGGCAGAGGCTTACGAGGTGCTAAGCAATCCTGAGAAAAGACAGCGCTACGATCAGTTTGGCCATCAGGGAGTAGGCGGTGCCGGAGGCTTTGGCGGCGGCGGAATGAATATGGATGATATCTTCTCCCAGTTCGGCGATATTTTCGGCGGTGGGGGCGGAGGTTTTGGTTCTTTCTTCGGAGGTGGCGGCGGTAGCCGACGTACCAAGAAAGGGACAAATCTTCGAGTGAAGATGAAAATGACTCTAGCTGAAATAGCCAATGGCGTAGAGAAGAAGATCAAAGTGAAGCGTCATTTGATAGCGGATGGAGTGACTTTCAAATCTTGCTCTGCCTGTCAAGGATCCGGACAAGTGAAGAAAGTGGTCAATACCATGCTAGGGCAAATGGTTTCTGCCAGTACTTGTGGGGTTTGTGGAGGAAGCGGTCAAATAGTTGACAAAAAGCCTGTAGATGCAGATTCCAGAGGTCTTATAGTAAAAGAGGAAGTCATTTCCATTAATATTCCCGGTGGAGTAGCGGAAGGAATGCAGCTCAGTATGTCAGGGAAGGGAAACGAGATTCCCGGCGGAATTCCCGGAGACCTACTTATTGTTATCGAGGAAATTGAAGACAAAGTTCTGCAGAGGGACGGAAACAATGTGATATATGATTTATATGTTTCGTTTATCGATGCTGCTCTGGGAGCTTCTGTGGAAGTTCCCACTATTGAAGGAAAAGTTAAGATCAAGATTGATCAAGGAACTCAAAGTGGCAAAATGCTACGGTTGAAAGGTAAGGGAATCAAAGATATCAATGGGTATGCTAAGGGGGATCAGCTTATCATGGTAAATGTGTGGACGCCTACGCATTTGTCCAGAGAGGAAAAGGAGGCCTTGGAAGGTCTTCGGGATTCGGATAATTTTAAACCTGACCCCGGAAACAGCGAAAAATCATTCTTCGATAAGATGAAAGAGTTCTTTTAATATAAATTAAGCCGGAAGCAATTCTGGCTTTTTTTATATTTTTAAAAAACCTTTTTATAGTCGCCTCGTAACCTTACCGTATGCTTAGAAAATTGTGTCTGCTTTTTCTGATGATGATTGGATGGGTAGCTGTGAGTAGGGCGCAACTAGTCAAGGAATTTAGATCGACGGAAAAAGAAGGTTTTGATATGGTTGCTCTTGAGTTCACTACTTATAAAAGTGCAACTCAATTGAGAAAAACAAGGTCTTCAGATCCCGTCAATATTCATGGTCATCTGGATAAGATGAATATTATCCCTGTTTTTTCTAAGAAAATATCCAAGCGTGTGCTTCAGACCTCTCTGATTCATAAAAATATTGAGTCGGAGAATCTGGGAAAGAGTATCACTTCAAAACTTTTTTCAGGATCTTCAGAGGATTTTGATCATAGTTGGGACGTAGGCTTAAGTACCAATTACCTTTATCATCTTGATTTTAATCTTGGGATGGGTAAGGCTGATTTTGACTTGTCAAGCCTGACTATCAATCAGCTGAAAGTAAAAAGTGCAAGTGCTGATGTGACTATAGGTTACGGTAGCGATTCTCCAAACCAAGTTCAGATGGACACCTTGCTGGTGACTTTGAATATGGGGACAGTTGTGGTTCAAAAGGCCAATTTCACCAATGCCAAAAAGATGATCTTTGAGGTAAACTATGGTAAAATTGATTTGTCCTTTTCTGAAGGAATGCCCAATGCAAGTCATGTGATTGCCGCCGTAGGTGCAGGATCCCTCCATCTACACTTACCTTCGGACTCTTTTCCCATCAAAATTAAAATGAGAACAACGGCTATGTGTAAAACCTCTTTGCCGAAATATTTAAAAACTTTGGAAAAAGGGATCTATGTCACCAAAGGCTACGATGCTGACGATCCGAGATTGATGGAATTGATCATTGATGTCGGAGTAGGATCTTTAATTGTAGAATAATTCCTGTTTTTTGGAACATGCTGAAAATAGAAAAGCTTAATAAATCCTACGGGCCCAATAGGGCACTGACGGATGTGTATCTGAATGTCTCCGAAGGCGTAGTGTTTGGTCTACTCGGTCCAAACGGTGCAGGAAAAACTACCTTAATCCGTATAATCAATCAGATAATTGATGGAGATAGCGGTGAGGTTTATATAGCAGGTGAGCTCTTGGCCCCTAGGCATATTGGGTTGATTGGGTATTTACCCGAAGAGCGGGGACTGTATAAGAAAATGAAAGTGTGGGACCAGATGCTTTACTTCGCAAGACTCAAAGGACTTAGCCCACAAGAAGCCAAGATAAAGATCAAATATTGGTTGGATAAACTTGAAATGGGGACTTGGAAGGACAAAAAAATCGAGGACCTCTCTAAAGGAATGGCTCAGAAAGTCCAGTTTATTTCTACCATTATTCACAATCCTCCTCTTTTAATCCTGGATGAACCATTTTCGGGTTTTGACCCCGTAAATGCAGAGGTTATTAAAAATGAAATTCTTGAACTAAAAAACAAGGGAACAACTGTCATTCTCAGTACACACAGAATGGAATCTGTAGAGCTGCTTTGCGACCAGGTGGCTATGATTAATCGCTCAAAAAAAATTCTGGATGGCACAATTAAACAGGTGAAATCTATCTATAGACCTGAAGTCTATTCCATTACGCTGGATCACCTCACTAGGGATCTGCCTACTGAGTGGATATCAAAAGAGGATGAGGGGAGCTATAGTTTTACCCTGCCGCTGAGTGGGAAGGATCCCAATGAACTGTTAAATGAATTAATGCAATACGGGCAAGTGAATCGGTTTCAAGAATTAATTCCCAGTATGGAAGAAATTTTTATCCACCAGGTAAAATCCACAGAGAATGGATAAAATATGGTTAGTGATTCAGCGTGAGTATGTATCGCGTGTCAAAAAGAAATCATTTTTACTAGTCACCTTGCTGACTCCGTTGATTTTTCCTGCCATCATGGGGATTTTTGTTTGGATAGCTTTGCAAGAAGAGGATAATCAGGCCTTACGGATCATCGAGGTGGTGGACGAAAACAAACTGTTTTTTCTGGAGAGTTCAGAACAATATGCTTTTTCATTTTCGGATGCAAACCCCGAAGAAGCCAAAAATCTAGTGAAGGAGGGAAATCGCTATGGTTTTCTGCATATCCCGAAATTTGACATAAAGGATCCTACGGGGATTTCATTTTATGGGGAGGATAATCCAAGCATGAGTTTGATCAGCTACTTGGAGAACAATCTTCGAAAGAAAATCGAAGAACAACGGCTTTTTGAAAGTGGGATTGATCCCAAAATCATCAATGAGGTAAGAACAAAAGTAGCTATCAAATCGATCAAGCTGGATGAACAGGGTATGGAGACGGTGAGTGATGCCACCGTTAATTATGCAATTGGGTTTGTTGCGGGCATTTTGATTTACATGTTTATTTTCATCTATGGCAATCAGATTATGCAAGGGGTGATCGAGGAAAAATCAAGTCGCATAGTTGAGATATTAGTTTCCTCCCTGAAACCTTTTCAACTGATGCTGGGCAAGATCATAGGGATAGCAGGCGTGGGGCTAACGCAGCTTTTGATTTGGATAGTACTCATAGGTACATTGACTACGATTGTGACAGGATTTCTGGGAATGCAAATGCCACAGCAGCAAGCGATGGAACTTGCCAATCCGGAATTGGCTCAGGGCTTGTCCCAAGATACAGATATGGGGGATATTCTTCAGGTGATCTCCGGTATCAACTACGTAGAGATAGTATTGAGTTTTGTGTTTTACTTTCTGGGAGGATATTTGCTCTACGGAGCTTTGTTTGCCGCTATAGGATCTGCTGTAGATGCACCTTCGGATGCACAGCAGTTTATGCTGCCAGTGACTATTCCTTTGATTGTCGCCTATATGGGACTATTTGTGTTTGTGCTGAATGACCCTTCCAGTACAACATCTTTCTGGCTCTCAGTGATTCCGCTGACCTCACCAATTGCGATGATGGGAAGGATGAGCTATGGGGTGCCAATTTGGGAGCTAATGCTGTCCATGGGGCTTTTGATTGCCGGCTTTCTGTTCACTACATGGGTGGCAGGGAAAATCTACAGAATTGGAATACTTATGCATGGGACAAAACCGAGTTATAAAACACTTTGGAAGTGGATCAAGACGGATAATTAAGAATCTAGATTTTAGAGCCTAGAATCAAGACGCTGTAAAAATGAAATAGAACAGAAAATCCCGATCTACTTCTGATCGGGATTTTTGTTTTGAGCGTTCCTATCTCAAATATGCAGAAAGCATCCAAACGACCTTTTCTTTAGCAGTGATATAATCACTCATCAGGGAGGAAGTTCCCTCATCGCCCGAAGCTCCAGCAGCCTCCAATGTTTCTCTTTCCAGTTGTAACAAGGTGTTCAAATTGCTTTTCACGGTCTCCACCATTTTGGTAGGATCACTGACCTCTTTGGCTTCTTTGATCGTGGCAGTATCGATATATTCTTGGTACGAGGAAAGCGGTCTTGCTCCCAATGTCAGGATCCGTTCAGCAGTCACATCCACAGCTTCATTGGCAGCATTGTATAGCTCTTCAAATTTGGCATGAAGCTCAAAGAAGTTTTGGCCCGTGACGTTCCAATGAAAATTTCTCAAATTCTGGTAATACACCTGATAATTGGCGAGCAAGTCATTAAGCTTTTCTACCAACACCTTACTTTCTTTGATTTCTAATCCGATGTCGTTCGTTTTCATATTTCAGTTGTTTAATTTTCTCTGCTTGAATTAAAGTATAAATTTACTCCAAAGGTCGATACCTTCCCAACTGATAAAATCTATCTCCAACTCATACTATCTATGTGATTGGGAAGTTAGTAACGATAGTAATTCATATTTGATAAATGAAAAAAAGATTTCAAGACCTTACCTCTTTAGATTTCTATACAAATAAAAAGCAAGTCAAATGGCTGGTGATTGCGGCGTCCTTGATAATAGGAGCCGGCTCAATTTGGTACACAAATAGCTTGGTGGAGGAATTGCGTGAGAGAGAAAGACGGCAGATAGAGTTGCTATCCAGTGCATTGGAATATGCGGCCACTACCATGGAAAATCTGACTTTTATTAATCAGGAGATTATTCAGCAGAATTATTCCATCCCTATCATTATGGTAGATGTTTCTGCAAATCCAATAGAATTTAGGAATATTCCCTTTAAGAAGAATTCAAATGCCAAAGATTCATTGGAAACGCTAAGGAAGGAGCTTGAAGAAATGCGTGCGGAATATGAACCTATATTGCTTCCGGAGGCTGACATTCAGGTTTATTATAGGAATTCTGAATTGCTGATTAATTTGAAGTACTACCCCTATGTGCAGTTGGGGATTATCATGATTTTCGGCGTTTTGGCGTATGCACTTTTCAATCAAAGCAAAATTGCCGAGCAAAACCGTGTCTGGGCCGGACTGACAAAAGAAACTGCCCATCAACTTGGAACCCCAATCGCCTCGCTCATGGCCTGGATAGATTACCTGAGGAATTCCCCTGTGTGGGATGAAAATAAAGAGATTATCACTGAAATGGACAAGGATGTGGTGAAATTGAGGATGGTGACAGAACGGTTCAGCAGCATTGGAAGCAAGCCTGTGATTCAGGCGGAGAATCTTTATGAAGTGATCGAAGATACAATCACTTATTTACGGCCAAGAATTTCTACTAAGGTGGAGTTGAATATCCATGCCGATTCTAAAGATCTGGAAGCCATGATGAACAAGCCGCTTTTTGAGTGGGTTATCGAAAACATCTGTAAAAATGCGGTGGATGCAATGCGGGGAAAAGGGAAAATTGATATCTCTATCCTGCAGGACAGTGACAAATTTGTAATCGTGGATATCACCGACACAGGTAAAGGAATGGAGAAGAGGATGTATAAGCGTGTTTTTAATCCTGGATTTTCGACTAGACAAAGAGGATGGGGGCTGGGCTTGACACTTGCCAAGAGAATTGTGGAAGGCTATCATGGAGGGAGAATTTTCGTCAAAAATTCCGAAGTGGGGAAAGGGACTACTTTTAGGATTTTGATTCATGGAAGTCATGAAGGAGCTTCGCAGTTTGTTACCGAGGGAATCCTTGAGTATTGATTTCAGATATACGATTTTGGATTTACGAGTTCAATTGGAACTTCGGGCATTTTTGATAATGGTTAGCTTTTTAATGGTGAATTTAGAATGAGGAATAATGAAGTTTTAACAGACTAAGAACCTCTGGCCTTGGATTTTATTCTTTATGTCACAAAGCTCAAAATTGTAGAAAGATATTAACACTATCGAAAATCTCGTAAATCGTCCTTCGTAAATCAAAAGTCAAAATTTCAACTTTCAAGATTCCCTCCTTCCCACCTATTTTTTGTTTACCTTTGCACCCTTAATTTGATGTCTCCCATGAGTTTGAAAGAAGAAATCCAGAAGCGAAGAACTTTTGCCATAATTGCCCACCCGGATGCAGGAAAGACCACTTTGACGGAAAAGTTGTTGCTTTTTGGAGGTGCAATACAGACAGCGGGTGCTGTGAAATCGAATAAAATCGATACCGCTACAAAATCTGACTGGATGGCGATAGAGAAGCAAAGGGGGATCTCAGTAGCGACTTCTGTCATGGGATTCGAATACAAGAACATCAAGATCAACCTACTCGATACTCCCGGACACCAAGATTTTGCGGAGGATACTTACCGTACATTGACAGCTGTCGATTCTGTAATCATGGTGATTGACTGCGTGAAAGGTGTGGAGATTCAGACAGAGAAGCTAATGGAAGTTTGTCGTATGAGAAATACACCCGTGATCTGCTTTATCAATAAGCTCGATAGAGAAGGACGGGATCCTTATGAACTGATAGAGGAAGTGGAGCAAAAGCTCAACATTCAGTGTCGGCCGCTTTCCTGGCCTATAGGGATGGGTAAAACTTTTAAAGGTGTTTATAATTTGTTTGATCATAAACTCAACCTTTTTACACCTTCTCAGCGAAAGCTAAGTGATGTGCGGAAATCATTTGAAGACGTGAATGATCCGGAACTGGAAGGACTGATAGGGAAAAGCTATGCAGACCAACTCCGGGAAGATGTGGAATTGATTGAGGGGGTTTATCCCGATTTTGATCCTACGGAGTACTTGGAGGGGAAAGTTGCTCCGGTTTTCTTTGGCTCAGCTGTAAATAATTTCGGGATCAATGAGATGCTGGATACGTTTATCAAAATAGCTCCGGCTCCCAAAAGTCGTAGGACGGAGGATCGTGAAGTAAAGCCTGATGAAAAAAAGTTCTCGGGTTTTGTATTTAAGATCCATGCCAATATGGATCCAAATCACCGAAACAGAATCGCATTCTTAAGAATTTGCTCCGGAACTTTTGAAAGGAATAAGCCATACAATCATGTGCGTGGGCCAAAACCCTTACGCTTTTCTAATGTGACCCAATTTATGGCCCAGGATAAGGAAATGATCGACGAAGCATTTCCGGGAGATATTGTAGGTCTTTATGATACCGGAAATCTGAAAATCGGTGATACGCTGACTGATGGGGAGGATATGCAGTTTGTAGGTATTCCGAGTTTCTCTCCGGAGATCTTCCGTGAAGTGGTGAACAAGGATGCCATGAAGACCAAGCAACTGGAAAAAGGCTTGAAGCAACTGATGGAAGAAGGAGTAGCACAGCTTTTTACCTTTGATATGGGTTCTAGAAAGGTAGTGGGTACAGTGGGACAGCTCCAGTTTGAAGTAATCCAGTTTCGATTGAAAAATGAATACAACGCCACCGTGGAGTTTCACCCGATGAATCTCTATAAAGCCTGCTGGATCACAAGTAAGGACAAAAAACAGCTGGATGAATTTGTCCGCTCCAAAAACCGTCACATCGCTCATGATAAGGACGGTAAGCTGGTTTTTATGGCCGAGTCAAAAGCCTGGCTTCAGATGGTGATGGACAACTATCCTGAGATAGAGTTCCATTTTACTTCGGAGTATTGATGCACTAAACCTGCCAGATTTTCAAAATCTGGCAGGTTTCTTGAAATTTTGTCCTTCTACATTCCAATTGAATGGGCTTTTTGGATTTGAGATAAAACATCGATGTCTCTATCTTTCATAATAAAATGCCTGACTTTTTAGACAAAAATGAGCGTCTTAGAATAAGCTTCGCTTTAGGTCAAGGTCATTCGGTCACCTGTCTTCGGACTGTTTTCTGAAAACACTTCTTCAAACTCGAATCTCTGCCCATTGAATAAACCCTTGTCACTGAGTTTCAGGTCAGGGATCACTAGTAATGCCATAAAGCTCAGCGTCATAAAAGGAGAGTTTAGCGTTGCGCCCATATCTTTGGCCAGTTTATCGATCTTAGTATATGCTGCTGCCACTTCGTATCCATCGGAGGCAGACATAATTCCGCCGACAGGAAGGGGCAGGATTTCTTCCCGAGTTGCTGATACGGCAGAAACTCCACCTTTAGCTTCTATAATTAGATTGACTGCTTTGCAAATGGATTTATCATCGATACCGACTGCTATGATATTATGTGAGTCGTGACCTACCGAAGAAGCGATTGCTCCGGTTTTCAATCCAAAGTTTTTAATAAAGGCTACCGCCGGTGAAGCATCTTCGTAGCGGTTGACTACGGTGATTTTTAGGATGTCTTGGGATGGGTTTGATTCGGCAAAACCCTCTTTGATCAGGATCTCTCCACTGATTTCCGGAGTGATCAGTTGCCCGTCTAGGGCTTCAATCACTCTGACTTTCGATCCCCTGGCTTTGAGCTGAAAGTCTTCTGGTTTCTTAAGTGAAGTATTGAAATTGTTGATGATTTCATTTTTGATAGAAGGGATCAATGTCTTGCCATTTTCAGCCACTTTCTCCCCATTGATATACGTACCCATGACTTGGAAATCTTTTAAATCTTTTACTAAAATAAAATCAGCGGGATCCCCTTCTTTTAATTGTCCCACGTTCATGGAATAGTGTGCAATGGGATTAAGACATGCAGCTTGGAGCACGTGAAAAATATCTTTTTCCTTTGCAACAGCCCGGGCAGCAAGGGCATTGATGTGCGAAATGGCAAGATTATCGGGGTGCTTATCATCCGAACAAAACATAATCATCTCTGGATATTCATCAATAAGATCGATTAGTGCTTCGAAGTTCTTGGCAGCGGAACCTTCGCGGATAGCGATTTTCATTCCTAGCTTTAATTTTCCTAACGCCTCTTCCGCTGTAAAGCATTCATGATCGGTACTTGGGCCGGCACTGACATATTTCTCTGCCATTTCGCCTTTCAGTCCAGGTGCATGTCCGTCGATGGGTTTGCCGTATTTCTTTGAGATGTGGATTTTCTCCATCACCAGTTCGTCCCGATTCACTGTTCCAGGCCAGTTCATCATTTCTGCCAAGTAATGAATTTCGGGACGTGACATCAGGTTTTCTATATCAGCTACATTGATTTCTCCACCTGCCGTCTCGAAAGGTGTTGCAGGTACACAGGAAGGCGCACCGAAATAGAATTTAAAAGGGACCTGTTTTCCGTTGGCTATCATGTATTCCACCCCTTCCATTCCACAGACATTGGCGATTTCATGCGGATCGGATATTGTAGCCACAGTGCCGTGCACCACTGCCAGCCGGGCAAATTCGGAAGGCACCAACATTGAAGATTCTACGTGCACATGAGCATCAATAAATCCCGGCATCAAATAAGGCAAGGAAGAGTCAGTTTGGATTTTTTCCAGTTTGGAAATCCTACCGTCTTCAATTGTGAGAGAAACTGTATAAATCTCTCGGTTTGGGATATCTACGAGTTGACCTGGAATTTGCATGAAAATGTAAAGGAAAATTAATTGGATAGAATCTGTATAAGCGATTCACCGCCATGGGTTGGGGATTGGTTTAGATTAAAACTACTATATTTGCGCAGTAATAAAAAAACGAATCAAGCAGGTTTTTTGAATGAATAAAATCGTCATCGCCATTGATGGATATTCGGGGTGTGGGAAGAGCTCCACGGCCAAAGCAGTTGCAAAGGATCTGGGATATACCTACATCGATTCCGGGGCAATGTATCGGGCGGCGACTTTACATTTTTTGAATCACTTTCTTTCTCCTGCCAATCCGCATGATGTGGAAAAAGGGTTGAAATCACTGGAAATTTCTTTTCACCTCAATCCTGATACTCTTAAACAAGAGACCTATCTGAATGGATTGAATGTAGAAGATGAAATTCGTACCATGCGAATTTCCAATAAAGTGAGTGAAATAGCCACCGTAGCTGCTATCAGAAAAGAGTTGGTAGCCCAGCAACAGCGTCTTGGAAAGAAAAAAGGAGTGGTAATGGACGGCAGAGATATTGGGTCAGTGGTTTTTCCTGATGCAGATCTGAAGGTGTTCATGACAGCCGATTTGGAAACAAGAGCAATCAGAAGACAAGCGGAATTGTTGGAAAAAGGGGAGCTAGTCGATCTTGAAGACATCAAAGACAACTTGGCCGAGCGGGATCGGGTAGATTCTTCCAGATCAGAAAGCCCTCTTAAGAAAATGCCTGATGCGGTGGAGGTGGATACTAGTAATAGTACCTTTGCAGAGCAAGTGGGGAAGATAGTCCACACGGCACGACAAATCATTGATAAACAACAGAGCTATGCAGGTAACCATTGATAAAAACTCAGGGTATTGCTTCGGTGTTGAGTTTGCCATCAAGATGGCCGAGGATGAGATGGAGCAAAGCGATCAGCTGTATTGTCTAGGTGATATCGTACACAATGATATGGAGGTCTCCCGCCTTAGTGAAAAGGGCTTGGTAGTGATAGATCGTGAGCAACTTTCAGAATTGCATGATTGTAAGGTATTAATACGGGCTCATGGAGAACCTCCGGAAACGTACAGAACTGCCATAGAAAATAATATTGAGTTAATTGATGCTTCCTGCCCCGTAGTGTTGAAGCTTCAGCACAGGGTGAAGAGTGCTTTTGATAAGATGGAACGTGAGGAAGGCCAGATTGTCATATATGGCAAAAAAGGCCATGCTGAGGTAATCGGCTTGACCGGTCAAACACTGGAAAAAGCTATTGTGGTGATGGAGGATTCCGATTTGGATAAAATAGATTTCTCCAGGCCTGTGACGCTTTTCAGTCAGACCACGAAAAGTACGAAAGGCTTTTATGAGATTTCTCAGAAAATCGAAGAGCGTATCCAGGCCGCCAAACAAGAAGTGAACAGGGATACATTCAATCCAAATGATTCGATCTGTCGCCAAGTCTCTAATCGTGAGCCGCAGTTACATCGTTTTTCTCAGGAAAATGACGTAATCTTATTTGTGTCAGGCAAGAAAAGCTCCAATGGTAAAGCACTTTATCAGGTTTGCCTTGGACAAAATGCTAGAAGCTACTTTATAGAAAACGAGACAGAAATCAATCCTGACTGGTTTCATAAAGATGAAAAAGTAGGAATTTGCGGAGCGACTTCCACGCCCATGTGGTTGATGGAGCAAGTGAAATCCTATGTGGAATCACTTGAAGAAGGAGTGCTTTCCATATAAAATAGAGTTATTTAAAATCTTAGGAAGCCATTCTTCCAAAAGTTCAAACATTAAAGTTCATATACCCTCAAATTAAAAAGGTTATTTATTAGATTTGGGGCGTTTTTCAAAAGCTCATAGTTCAAAAACAGATATGTCTAAAATAGTGAAGCTTAAGAAAGGTTTTGACATCAATATGGTGGGAAAGGCTAAGCAAGAGCTAGCTGATTTCACCCCTGCTCAAACCTTCGCAATTAAGCCGACAGACTTCATCGGGCTGCAACGCCCGAAAGTTCTTGTCAATGAAGGAGATACCGTAAAGGCAGGTACTCCGATCCTGATCGACAAAGCATTGGATCAAGTAATTTATGCGGCACCTGTTTCCGGCAAAGTTGTCGAAGTGAAAAGAGGGGATCGTCGCAAATTGCTTGAGATCGGTATTTTGGCGGATGCTACCATCACCCACGAGCAGTTTGGCCAAGTTGATATCGCTTCTCTCGACAGAGATGCCTTGGCAGCTAAGCTAGCAGCTAGTGGCGCATGGCCCAATATCATCCAAAGACCTTTCGGCATAGTTGCAAATCCTGCTGATACTCCAAAGAGTATTTTCATATCTGCTTTTGATACACACCCCTTAGCTCCTGATTATGCTTTTGCATTGCAGGGAGAAGAGAGATATCTTCAAGCGGGCATCGAAGCTTTGGCAAAACTTACAAGCGGCAAAGTTCACTTAAATGTAGATGGTTCTAAGGCCACCCCTGCGGTTTTTTCAAATTTGAAAGGCGCGCAAATAAATAAATTCTCAGGACCACATCCTGCCGGTAACGTAGGTGTACAGATTCACCATCTTGATCCGATCAACAAGGGTGAAATTGCCTGGACTGTCTCTCCTTATGGAGTAGCTCAGATTGGTAAATTTATTTTGGAAGGTATTTATGATGCTTCCAAAGTGATCGCGGTGACCGGCTCTGAGCTGACAAAAGCTGCTTATGTAAAAACCTACAGCGGAGCTTGTGTTTCCACTTTTGTAAAAGGTAACCTTAATTCAGGTCATGTTAGAGTGGTTTCCGGAAATGTACTTACAGGTGAAAAAATCGCCCTAGAAGGATTCTTAGGATATTATCATAATCAGATCACAGTTATTCCTGAGGGAGATTATTATGAGTTTATGGGATGGGCAAAGCCTACCACTAGACTGAGCTACCACAGGGCATTGGGGTTGCTGTCCTTCCTTACGCCGAAAAAAGAATTCGTTTTGGATTCTAATGGCAGGGGAGAGGAGAGAGCATTCGTGCAGACTGGTGTATTTGAATCAGTAACTCCGATGGATATTCTTCCGGTTTATCTTTTGAAAGCTATTATGGCTGAGGATTTTGACGAAATAGAAGAATTGGGGATCTATGAGATCGTGGAAGAAGATTTAGCTCTTTGCGAGTTTGTGGATGTTTCAAAACATCCTGTGCAGGAGTTGGTGAGAAAAGGAATTGAATTAATCCAATACAGTTAATCCATATGAAGTTTCTAAGAGATTTATTGGACAAGCAGAAGCCACTTTTCGAAAAAGGGGGAAAGCTTGAAAGTCTATATTACGCATTTGAGGCGGGGGAGACGTTTATGTTTAGCCCTAAGCATACTACAGGTATTAAAGGAGCTCAGGTAAAAGATGCGATTGATCTAAAGCGGATGATGATCACGGTGGTAATCGCCATGATTCCTTGTTTGCTTTTTGGTATTTACAACACTGGACACCAGCATTTATTGGCTACCGGAGGAACAGCGGGGCTTTGGGAAGATTTCGGTGACAAAACTTGGCTCGGAGTACAATTGGTTTTACCTATTATCATCGTAGCTTATGCTGCAGGGGGTATTGTAGAAGCAGTTTTTGCAGTGATCCGAAAACACCCCATTAATGAAGGTTTTCTGGTGACAGGGATGCTTATTCCGTTGGTGGTACCTGCTACCACTCCACTGTGGCAAGTGGCTTTGGCCACTGTATTCGCAGTAGTGATTGCAAAAGAAGTGTTTGGTGGGACAGGGATGAATATCCTTAACGTAGCCATGACCGCAAGAGCATTCTTGTACTTCGCTTACCCTGCTCAGATTTCCGGTGACCAGGTATGGACTTATCTAGGAGACAAAGCCGCAGTAGATGGTTTTTCAGGAGCCACGGCTCTTTCCGTTGTATACAATGCAGGAGTAGATGGAACACAAACTGCTGTAGAGGCATTAGCTAGTCATAACAGTGTGCTCGGTTCGGGTCTATATGAATTTGCTAATCTTTTCATGGGGTGGATTCCGGGGTCGATTGGAGAAACTTCTACTTTGATGGTATTGATCGGAGCATTCATACTTGTTGCGACCGGTGTGGCAAGCTGGAAAATTATCGTTTCAGGATTTGCGGGTGCTTATATCATGGGATTTGTGATGAACCTTTTGGCGGTAAATGAATACATGGCATTACCCCCTCAGTATCACTGGGTAATGGGAGGTCTGGCATTCGGAATTGTCTTTATGGCAACTGATCCGGTATCTGCTTCACAAACTGAGACAGGGAAGTGGATTTACGGTCTTTTGATCGGTATGCTCACTGTGATCATACGTGTGACAAACCCGGCGTATCCTGAGGGAATTATGCTAGCGGTTCTATTCATGAACGTGTTCGCCCCATTGATCGATTATTATGTAGTTAAGGCAAACAAAACAAGGAGGTTACAACGTGCAACAGTCTAACGCTTATATTATTACATTCTCCGTCATCTTGACGGTAGTTTTGGGATTACTTCTATCCGGTACCTCGCAAGTGCTGGGGCCAATGCAGAAGGAAGCCATTGCCCTGGACACTAAGAAGCAAATCTTGGGTGCGGTGATTCCTGTGGAAGAAATCGATGCAATGAAACCTGAAGAGGTGAATAAGTACTATGAAAGTCATATTGCCTCTATCGTGGTAGACGTCAATGGGGAGGAAGTGACTGAGAGAGACGGGGCCACTGTCACTGCTGAAGGTGTGGATATTGCAAAAAATTATAAAAAGCCGGCAGAAGAAAGACTTTATCCTGTGTTTATTTACCATGAAGAAGGGGATAATGATAAGGTTAAATCTTATATTTTTCCACTGTATGGTGCAGGTCTATGGGATGCAATCTGGGGCTATGTCGCATTGGAAACTGATATGAACACCGTGGGAGGAATTACCTTGGCCCACGCTGGAGAAACTCCGGGGCTGGGGGCGAGAATTACTGAACAGGGAGTACAAGAACGTTATGTAGGTAAGACTATCTATGATGAATCCGGCGAATTAATCGCAGTAGAAATGCAAAAGGGCGAAGGGAAAGATTATTCTGATAACCCCCATCAAGTGGACGGGATGTCTGGGGCAACGATTACTGCTAAAGGTGTAAATAATATGCTTAAAAATTATTTGGGGCATTATGAAGCATACATTAAGAGTCAGAAATCTTCCTCAGCAGTAGCTGTGCTTTAATCGAAACATCAACTCAAGAATTATTTAAATATGAGTGCTGAAACTATTGAAAAAAAGCCTGCAGAGGCGCTGCTTTCCAAACGCAGAAAAAAACTTGTTAGTGATCCGCTGATTGATGACAACCCAATTACCATTCAGGTATTGGGTATATGTTCTGCATTGGCTGTCACCACGCAAATGAAACCTACCTTGGTAATGGCCATCGCTGTGATTTTCGTGGTGGTGATGTCCAATTTGCTGATTTCATTACTGAGAAATACAATTCCCGGCAGAGTACGTATCATCGTTCAGTTAGCTGTAGTAGCCACTTTGGTTACCTTGGTTAATGAGGTATTGAAGGCTTTTGCATATGATATGTACAAAGAACTTTCCGTATTCGTAGGGTTGATTATTACTAACTGTATTGTAATGGGACGTCTTGAGGCTTTCGCTTTAGGCAATAAGCCTTATGATTCTATTCTTGATGGTTTTGGATCAGCTTTGGGCTATTCATGGATTATACTTACAGTAGCCTTCTTTAGAGAATTGTTGGGATCAGGAGCAGTATTTGGCGTGCCTGTGTACGAATATATTTCAGGTTTATTCGGACCTGACTTCAAATTGGCCACTAATGGGCTGATGGTTTCCCCAGTGGGAGCATTTATGGTACTTGGGTTAATTATTTGGATCCAGCGTACCAAAACAGGCTATGTTGAACATTAAAATCAGCTGAAGAAATGGAATTAATTAATTTAGGAATCCGGTCGATCTTTATCGACAATATGATTTTCGCTTACTTTTTAGGGATGTGTTCATTCTTGGCAGTGTCCAAAAAAGTAAGTACAGCAGTAGGACTTGGAGCGGCTGTAATATTCGTTTTGACGGTGACCGTGCCTGTCAACTGGCTTTTGAATGAGTATGTATTGAAAGAAGGAGCTTTGTCGTGGGTAAGTGGTAGCCTTGCCTCTATTGACTTGACATTCTTGAGATTTATCATGTTTATTGCCATCATCGCTGCCATGGTCCAGCTTGTAGAAATGGTGGTTGAGAAATTTGCTCCTGCTCTCTATGGAGCTTTGGGGATCTTTCTTCCTTTGATAGCGGTTAACTGCGCAATTCTAGGTGGATCACTTTTCATGGCACAGAGAGATTATACACTTGCTGAATCCGCAGTTTATGGGTTCGGCTCTGGAACAGGCTTCTTTTTGGCTATAGTGGCACTTGCTGCTATCCGTGAGAAGCTAAAATATTCCCATGTGCCAAATGGTTTGAAAGGCTTGGGCATTACTATGCTCTTAACCGGATTAATGGGGCTCGCTTTTATGTCCTTTATGGGTATTGATTTGTAATCACATTAAGATTAGAATATAGACAAAAGCTCTGGGATTGTATCTCAGGGCTTTTGTTTTTAACGGTAATTGATTTTTGTCCATTACCTAGTAACTTTTGACCTTCAAACTAGTTCATCAATAACCCTGACTCTTATGAAAATCTTAGTTACCTGCTTTTGCTTTCTGGCACTTACATTTTCGGTCTCTGCCCAGACCGGCGAATGGATTGAACTCTTTAACGGCAAAAACCTGGATGGTTGGAAAATTTCTGAACAATCTCAATCCTTTCAGGTAGAGGATGGAGTGATCAAAGTGGCAGGTCCGCGCGGACATGCTTTCTATGCTGGAGATGTAGCAGATCATGACTTCAATAATTTCGAAGTGATTGCTGAAGTGAAAACCATGCCTGGGGCAAATTCCGGTATTTTCATCCATACCCAATACCAAGAAGAAGGCTGGCCAAATGTAGGCTATGAGATTCAAGTAAATCAAAGCCATAGTGATTGGAGAAAAACAGGCAGCGTTTATTCTTTCCAAGACGTAAAAGAAGTCTATGTGGAGGATGGAGAATGGTACACTGAACATATTATCGTAGAAGGTGATGTGGTGACTGTGAAAATCAACGGGGAAACGATCAATATTTACGATCAATCGAAAGATGAAAACCGTAAAGGAGATCTAGGTACTAAAAAACTAGATCGCGGAACTATTGCCCTTCAGGCTCACGATCCCAAGTCAGTAATCTATTTCAAAAGCGTAAAAGTTAAAATTCTTCCGGATTAATTCGGAGAGAAAGTATCTTGAAGTAGAAATCCTGATTATTATTGAGTAATAATCGGGATTTTCATTTTACATCCATGGCATTTACATACAAACGAATCATATCGTACTTTCTTAGAGGGCTGCTATTCGTCACACCGGTGGCAGTGACACTCTATATTATCTATCAAACCATCCTTTTTCTGGATAATCTGATTCCGGTACCACTGCCCGGAATCGGGATTTTGATGGTTTTGGCTTTGATCACTTTTGTAGGTTATCTCGCAAGCCTTTTCTTTGCCAAGCCCATTTTTGATTGGTTCGAGCGTGGTTTGATCAGAATTCCGCTCGTGAACCTAATCTATACCAGCATCAAGGATTTGATGGGGGCTTTTGTGGGCGATAAAAAGAAATTTTCATCTCCTGTCAAAGTACAGCTCAGCGACACTCTTATCAGGTTGGGATTTATTACTCAGGAAAGCATGGATATTGTAGGCGAACCGGAGATGGTAGCCGTTTATTTCCCGCATAGCTACAATGTTTCGGGAAATGTATTCTTGGTTCCCAAAGACAAAGTAACTCCGCTAGTGGGAGTGAAAAGCTCTGATGTGATGAAATTTATGGTATCGGGAGGAGTTTCTCCTTTGATTTGATTAAGGCTTGTGATACCTCACAAAAGCTATCCATTCACCATCGGGTGACCAGCTATGGACGTTGATTGTACCCTGACCACCATAGAATACTTCTGTTAGGTCTCTTATTCCTTTTGTCTCCACATTCAGCAAACGAAGCTTGACATCCTTGCCAAAAGGATGAGCTCCTTTTTGATCTTCTAGGTATGAAATGATTACAGCTGATTTATTGTCGGGCGATGGATGTGGAAACCAATTGTCCAGTTCATCGTGAGTCAGCTGCTCAGTTCCGGATCCATCTGGCTTCATTCTAAAAGCTTGCATTCTACCAGTACGGTTTGAGTTGAAATAGATCCATTTTCCGTCATAGGAATACTCTGGACCATCGTCTAGTCCTTCTGAAGTGGTGAGCCTTTTCTCTGTACCTCCAGCAGTAGGAATTGAGTAGATGTCCCAAGCTCCATTTCGCTGTGCACAGTAAACTAATATTTGTCCATCCGGACTGATTCCATGCCAATAACTAGGGTGATTTGGGGTGATTAATTTTGGCTCACCACCAGTTATAGGAACGGTATAAATCCGGGAACCAAAGTTCTCATCACTTTTGCTGACCACCAGTAATTTACCGTCAAAACTTAGTCCGTGATCATTGTTTGCACGGGTGATTTTATCAGGTAAGATTTTGCCTAACTTTTTTCCTGCAAAATCTACTTTTTCAAGTTGCCCACCAGAATTGATAATGAGATATTTTCCGTCTCTTGACCAATTTGGCGCTTCAAAGTGCCTTACTTCCTTAAGGACAGTTTTTTGTTCTCCGGATTTTACATTGAGAATTACCAATTCACTCGTCGTTCCTTCTGGGGCTTGCTGCGCAAAAAGTGAGAATGAACAAACTAGAAATGTAACAGTAAAGAGTGTTTGTAGGTTGGACATGATGGGTTTATTTTCAGTTTCATATTAATATAAGGAACTGAAATGAAACTTATTGTAAAACTTCTACCACCTGCTCATTCTTTTCAGTGAAGCGACCTATCTCCCAAATCACTTGACTGTGCTGCTTCATAGCTTCTTCAAACCAGTTCCGGTTTCCAGGATCTACAGCCAGCATTAGCCCTCCGCTAGTTTGAGGATCACAAAGTTTGACCAAGTCCATGCCCACCACTCCTTTTGTTTTGGCGCTGTAAGCATTCCAGTTACGATAAGTATTGTCAGGAAAAATAAACTGATTGATGTATTCTTGAACACCTGCTATCATGGGGAGCTTATAGAGAGCAATCTCTGCGGAAAGTCCCGATCCTTCGCACATTTCTATCAAATGACCCAGAAGCCCAAAACCTGTCACATCTGTCATGGCATGAACTTCTTCGTGATTGCCGATTATTTCTCCTATGGAATTCAACCTACAAGCAGTATCGATTAAGCTGATGTAGTCCTTATCAGATATCTTTTGGCGCTTTAGTGCCGTAGCCAATACGCCCACACCAAGTGGTTTGGTCAGGTAAATGATGTCTCCGGCTTTAGCGCCTTGATTCTTTTTGATTTTATGGGGATGGACAACGCCATTTACTGAAAGCCCGAAAATCGGATCTTTTGCAGCTATGGAATGTCCACCGGCCAATTCGATTCCCGCAGCTTTGCAAATAGATTTTGCTCCTTCCATTACCTTGGCTGCGAGTTCAGGCGCAAGTTTTTCTACCGGCCAACTTAGAATAGCATTCGCGAAAATCGGTTTACCACCCATAGCATAGACATCCGAAAGTGCATTTGAAGCTGCAATTCTTCCAAAGTCAAAAGGATCATCTACGATAGGAGTGAAGAAGTCCACTGTATTGATGACAGCCAAATCTTCTGACACCTGATAAACGGCAGCATCATCCTTTCCCGAATTGCCTACCAATAAATTTGGGTCGGATTGGGAAAAGGATCCACTTGAACTTAATATTTGGTCTAAAATTGCTGGTGCGATTTTGCAACCACAGCCTGAGCCTTCACTCCACTCGGTCAGTCGGGTAGGTGTATTTTCCATAAAATTGGGATTTTGCTTCAAGTAGTATTTGTGTAGCCTTGTCTTCATCAATTCCGGAAAGGTCTAACTGGATCGTTTTCCCATCAGGATGTTTATCAAGATCAAATGTATAAGCCTTATCATAGTAGATTAGCATGTTTGAGATCCAGTCTTCGTGATTTCCATCAATAATTGCTTGTATCGCTTGGGATGTTCGCAATCCCCCCAGACGTTTTTTGATACGTAAAACAGCGAGAATCAACTCATCCTGAGGTAAGCTTGCATATTCTTTTACAATCAAATCAATTCGTTCTTGGTCAGTCTTGTAAATATCGATCAGTGGTGAGGTAAGCATCTGATGGTAGAATTTATCAGGGAGAATTAGTCTTCCGATTTTTCGGCTTTCATTTTCCACCCAGCTGGGTTTATCGGGGTCAAGATTTTGTAAAGTTTCTGCAAATTCATTTTCAAATTGCTCCACTGAAGGTTGGACGGGTTGTCCAATAGCCCCAAATGCGGAACCCTTATGATTTGCAAGTCCTTCGAGATCGATGATTTGCTCACCAGCTTCATTGAGTTTTTTTAGTAATCTAGTTTTTCCACTTCCTGTTTTTCCTCCTAAAACAATTAGATTCCAATCTTTTCGGACCAGTTCATAACTGTAGGTCCTATAAGTTTTATAGCCTCCAACAAGGCGGAAGATTTCAAAGCCCACCATGCTTAATAACCAAGAAAGAATATGGCTCCTCATCCCGCCGCGCCAACAATAGATTATTATTTTTTTCTCAGGGAATCGCTTTATAGCGTCTTTTAAAATTAAATGAAATCTTGGACCGACTAACTCAAACCCTTTAATAGTTGCTTCTTCTGGACCTCGTTCTTTATAAAGTGTCCCAACTTGAATTCGCTCATTATTATTAAGGATGGCAATGTTAATGGAGCCTGGTATATGGCTTTGGTCAAACTCTCTTTCGCTGCGCGCATCTATCACAGGAAACTGATTCCGTAAACTCCAAAAATCATCTAAAGAAATTAACTGCTCCGCCATAACGTATGAAGATAAAAAAAGCCGCAAGGAATTCCTTGCGGCTCTGTATGCAATATAGTCAACTCTTAAAGTTGCGCATCTAATTTTTGTGACAAAACAGATTTTGGAACTGCCCCAACCTGCTTGTCCACGATTTCACCACCCTTGAAGAAAAGAAGTGTTGGGATAGATCTGATACCGAAAGCCTGAGCTACAGCTGGATTTGCATCCACATCTACTTTACCTACCACTGCTTTGCCATCGTAATCTCCAGCCAATTCTTCCACTACGGGACCGATCATTTTACAAGGACCACACCATTCTGCCCAGAAATCCACTAGGATTGGTTGTTCGGATTTGATAATTTCTTCAAAGTTTGCGTCAGTAATTTCTATTGCTTTTGCCATTGTATGTTTGGTTTTTAATTTCTGAGATTTCAAATATATGTGCAAAAGCCAATAGCGTATTAATAAGTTCCGAAGGATTTATTTTTTTTGCCTATGGGGCATTGAGGAAAACGATAGAAACTAGCTTATATATTGTACACAATACTATCATTCTTGACGGCGGTCCTTAGTAGATGAATACCAAGTGATATAGAAGAGTATTAGGAATAAGTGCCAAGACTCAAAATATTCTCTGCCTTACATCTAGCTACTAACTAGGGCTAGCTTGAAAATCCCGATTTTGGGATTTTCTGATGCATGGATAAAGACCTATTATGGTCAATAAGCTTGCACTTGCTGAAAAACCGTTCTCAGCAAAAATGGATTAATCATTCAATATGATAGCTTTTGATCTATTATTGGCGTTTTTCAGCATGCCCTAACTACTTGATACTATTCATGAAACTATGTATTCTCTTAAGAAAGTAGAACTTAAGCCGAGAATTCTCCTAAACCACCCGGTAAGCCACCTCAGGTATTTCCTTCAGTTCCTTTATCATTTCTGCACTAGGATCAATTGAGAATCTTTTAGAGAAAAGCTCTAAAGCGATATTTTCCTTACGATCCACTACATCAAAATACAGCTTGGCATCTCCCTTATACTTCTCTGTGATTGCCTGCAGTTTCTCCATCAAATCAAGTGTTAAATCATCCAAGTCAATATTAACCCGAAGACCTTTTACCATTTTGCCACGAATCTCGTCTAGAAGCGTGATGTTGCCGATTTTAAATTCCAGTTCATTTTCTGCCCAGCGCTTGCCTGCTACCGATCCACTGATGAATAAAAACCAACCGGGCATAAAATACTCTTTGAACTTCACGTAATCATCTCCAAACAGAAAGAAGGTAAATGCCCCTTGATAATCTTCCACCGTAAGTGTTCCGAATGGCTTTCCGTTTTTGGTAGTTCTATGGGCAAAACTGGAGACTGAACCTGCCAGTTTGATATCACTTCGGCTTTTTAAGCTTTCCAAGTCATTCAGATCAGGCAAAGAAGCATTGGTAAACGATTCGATTTCCAATCTAAACTGGTCAAGTGGGTGCCCCGATATGTAAAGCCCGACTACTTCCTTTTCAATATTTAATTGTTGCAGTTGGGTGAAAGGTTCCATCGGAGCAATGGTAGGAAGAGGAACTTCCATACTACCTGCTCCCCCACCAAAAAGACTCACCTGATTGCTTTCTTCTTCTTGCTGTACTTTCTGGGCGTACTTGGTTGCCTTCTCGATCAAATTCAAATCCCCATCCGCAGATTCCAAATATTGCCTTCTGTGATGTTGAGGAAAGCAATCAAAACCTCCTGCCATCGCGAGAGCTTCCATGGTTTTCTTGTTCAGGGCTTTGGAACTTACGCGCTTCGCAAAATCGAAAATATTTTTATAAGGTCCGTTTTTTTCACGCTCCACGATGATTGCGTCCACGGCTGCTGAGCCGGCTCCTTTGATCGCGGCCATTCCAAACCGGATTTCTCCCGCAGCATTTACTGTGAATCCATTTTTGGATTCGTTTACATCCGGTCCCAATACGGGGATTCCTGCCCGCTTACATTCCTCCATGAAAAATGTCACCTGAGTGATGTCATTCATGTTATTACTCAGCACCGAAGCAAGGTATTCAGCCGGGTAATGGGCTTTCAAATAGGCCGTCTGATAGGCAATCCACGCATAGCAGGTGGAGTGGGATTTATTAAAGGCATAAGAAGCAAATGCTTCCCAATCAGTCCAGATCTTCGCCAATTTCTTGGCATCATGGCCTTTGGCAGAAGCCTGCTCTACGAACTTTGGCTTCATCTTATCCAGTACATCTTTCTGCTTTTTACCCATTGCCTTACGCAATACATCCGCCTCACCTTTGGTGAAACCGGCGAGTTTTTGCGACAAAAGCATCACTTGCTCTTGGTAAACCGTAATTCCGTAGGTTTCCTCCAAGTATTCCTTCATGTCTTCCAGATCGTATTCGATGGTTTCAGTCCCATGCTTACGCTTAATGAAGGAAGGTATATATGCCAACGGTCCCGGTCGGTAAAGAGCATTCATTGCAATCAAATCCGCAAAAACCGTAGGCTTCAGTTCGCGCATGTATTTCTGCATCCCGGCAGATTCATATTGGAAGATACCTACTGTCTCACCTCGCTGGAAAAGCTCATAAGTCTTCACATCATCAATAGGGAAATGATCTGCGTTTAGCTCGATACCATGCCTTTCCTTTACAATCCGGATTGCGGTTTTTATAAGAGTCAGCGTTTTCAGACCCAAAAAGTCCATTTTAAGCAGACCTGCTGATTCTACCACAGAGTTGTCAAACTGCGTACAAACCATGTCTGAATCCTTGGCCAAGGCTACCGGGACAAAATTGGTAATGTCAGAAGGAGTGATGATCACTCCACAGGCGTGGATACCAAGATTTCGCACAGATCCTTCCAGCATTGTGGCTTGATTGATGGTTTTGGCTGATTCGTCCTGGCCTTTCGAGATTCGGATCAATTCATCAGCTTTTGCAATCATTTCGCCCTGACCTTTCAGTTTGTCCGAAAGTGCAGCTCTATTGCCGGCCAAGCCAAAAAGTGCTTTCAATTTAATATCAGGTACTAAATTGGCCAATCGCCCTGCTTCTGCAAGTGGAAGATTCAATACCCTTGCTGTATCCCGGATGGCTGATTTTGCAGCCATCGTACCGTAAGTAATGATCTGGGCTACCTGATTAGAACCGTACTTTTTGATTACATAATCAATCACGCTTTGACGGCCTTCATCGTCAAAGTCAATATCAATATCGGGTAGTGAAACTCTATCCGGGTTAAGGAATCTCTCAAAAAGGAGATTGTATTCGATTGGATCAATGTTGGTGATACCCGTGCAATAGGCCACGGCAGATCCTGCTGCGGATCCCCGTCCCGGGCCAACCGAAACTCCCATTTTCCTTGCTTCCGCAATGAAATCCTGTACAATCAAGAAGTAACCGGGGTATCCGGTATTTTGGATAGTGGCGAGCTCAAAGTCTAAACGTTCTTCGATTTCGGGAGTGATCTCCTTATAGCGCTTTTTTGCCCCTTCGTAAGTCAAGTGTCTTAAGAAGGCATTTTCCCCACGTTTTCCCCCATCCACATCATCTTCTGCATGTTTGAATTCTTCAGGTATTTCAAATGCAGGAAGAAGCACTTCCCGGGCAAGTTTATAGGTCTCGATTTTCTCAGTGATCTCATTGGTACACTCGATCGCTTCCGGCAGATCCGCGAAGAGTTTTTTCATCTCATCCGGAGTCTTGATGTAAAACTCATCATTTGGGAAGCCGTAGCGGAACTCACGTCCCCGCTTGCCAATGTACTTTTTCGGTTTGTCGTAGAGTTCCCCGTCTTTCACACATAGGAGTACATCATGTGCTTTTGCATCTGGCTTATCAGCATAATAGGCATTGTTTGCGGCGAAATATTTCACATCATATTTTCTGGCAAACTCCAAGAGTACCTCATTTACCTTTTCTTCTTCCGGAACTCCATGTCTGTTTAGCTCTACATAGAAATCCTCTCCAAACTGCTCTTTCCACCACACAAAAGCTTCCTCAGCTTGAGTCTCTCCCACATTCAAAATCAAGAATGGTATCTCTCCCCAAAGTCCGCCGGTCGTAGCGATTAGGTCTCCTTTGTATTGAACCAAGACCTCTTTATCTATTCTCGGTAAATAATAAAATCCCTCAATATTGGCGTAGGAAGCCAATTTCGCCAAGTTGTGGTACCCCGCTTTATTTTTTGCTATTAAGACGGTTTGGTAGCCATCGTCTTTGTTGGATTTATTTTTTCGGTCTCTACATAGATTGAATTCGCACCCCAAAATAGGTTTGATGTCCTTACCGATAGCTTCTTTCACAAAGTGAAAAGCGCCCATCATATTACCATGATCCGTCATCGCAATTGCAGGCATTCCGAGCTCTTTTGCCCGAGCTACCATCGCAGGGATCTCACAAGTAGCCTGAAGTACCGAATATTGGCTGTGGACATGCAGGTGTGTAAATGGAATGTCAGTAAGATCAGAGATATCCGCTTTACCTGCCTGTTTCAGTACATCTTTTGCGGCGGCTTTTTGAGCATCTTTTGCTTGCGCAAAATTAGCTTCCTCCAGCTTTGGAGCTTCGTAGATTACTTCAGGGATTGTAATTCCAGCCTCGGGTGCTTGTACTCCTTGGGCGATCAATCCAAAGAAACAGCGGGCTGTAGCATCCACATCATAAGCCGCATCGTGGGCGTCACCAAAGCCTTTGCCAAAAAGTTTTTGGTGCAACTCCGTTAGTGTAGGCCATTTGAATTTGCCGCCCCGACCGCCAGGTAGTGCGCAAAACTCCGTAGAGATATCTTTTGTGTCCAGCTGTTTTGCCGTCAGCGGCATAGTAGCTTCCGCCCGGTAATATTCCGAGCCTACTACATTGACATCAAACTCGACATTGTGTCCCACCAAATAGTTGGCTTGCTTCACATCTCCTTCAAAGATTCCAAGGATTTGCTTCAGGTCATGGCCTTCGGCTAAAGCACGCTTGGTCGAAATCCCGTGCACTTTCTCCGCATTGTAGGGAATGGTAAAGCCTTCGGGCTTGATGATGTAGTTGTGATTCGAAATCAGATTCCCTTTAGCATCGTGCAGTTGCCATGCGAGTTGGACTAGCCTTGGCCAGTTGTCCACATCGGACATGGGGGCATTGTAATCGCGGGGAAGACCTGTGGTTTCGGTGTCAAAAATTAAATACATACAGCTTGGGGAATTGAGACTTCAAATTAGGGCTAATCTCTGAAAGGAGACAAGTGGAGTGGGGGTAATTGTCGGGGAATTTTTATCCGAGTCGAATTTAACCACTGTGTACACAGAAGGCACAGCTTAATCACGATTTTCTTGCTATCTCTAAAAGCTGGACTTGGCGAGCCTTTTCACCACTGCCTTCCTGGCACCTAGCTTGAATTACAAGTCATGGGTATCACGTTGGGACTTTTAATCTCTGAGGAGGTAGATTGGTTTTCAGGTGAAAATGAAGATTAGGAGAATTCCGGAAAATCTTTCCATGAAATCACGTTTCCATAAGATCTTTTTTGGTTCAGACTTCCAGCATTCACCAGTCCTTTTGAGTATATAGGAATGGTAGAAATCGATTCGAACTTCGCCAAGCTTTTGAAGTTTTCTGTTAGGACTGTCTTGCTGGCTTTGATTTCATAAATGTCCAGGCTAAGCCCTTGATCTAGCAGTAGATCTACTTCATTGCCATGGTTGTCCCTCCAAAACCATGGACTTTGATTTTGATAACTATGATGCATTTGCTTGAAGAATTCTGCTACTATCATATTTTCAAATAACGCCCCTTTGACGGGGTGGGTAAGTAACGTTTCTCTCTTGGTGATCTTGAGTAAGTGGCACAATAGCCCAGTGTCGTAAAAATAGAGTTTGGGTGTCTTTACCACCCGTTTGCTGAAATTCTTATGAAAGGGATACAATTGAAATGTGATGTAACTGGATTCCAGGGCAGAGAGCCAGGATTTGGCTGTGGGCTGGGTGATCCCCGCTTCGTTTGCTAAGGCACTTAGATTTAATAGTTGACCTGCCCGAGTGGCGCATAGCCCCAAGAAGTTTTGAAACTGCCTCAGGTCCTTTACGACCATTAGTTCAGTGATATCGCGGTTAACGTATGTCTGGACATAATTCGGGTAGAATACACTGGACGAAATCTTTCGATCATACATAGCTGGATAAAACCCATGAATCAATTGACTAAAAGGGTCGTCTGCTAATAAGTCCGATGCTTCTAACTCTTTGATATCTAGAGGTAAAAGCTTAAATATAGCCACTCTTCCCGCCAGACTTTGAGTGATTCGCTCCATCAGGTGAAAATTTTGCGAACCGGAAAGAATAAAACCTCCCATTTTGTCAGATCTGTTATCCACGATGGTCTGCAGGTAGGAAAAAATTGCCGGAGCCTGTTGCACTTCGTCAAAAACAACCTGATCATCATATTCGTTGAGAAATCCATTCGGGTCTTTCAGAGCAAAGTCCCGGTTGTCTGGATTTTCGAGACTGACATAGCGATAGTCAGGGAAGAGGGTACGTAAAAGCGTTGTCTTTCCTGACTGTCGTGGGCCGGTGATTGCAAGTATGGGGTATTTATTTTGATATTCCCGTACTGCGCTGTATATCCGTCGATTAATAACGTTCATTTGCTACAAATTAACGTCTAATTTTGAAATTGCACAAGTTGTATTTTGAAATTGTACATGTTTCATTTTGAAATTGTACAGACTTGATTTCAAATTTGTACAGTTTAGCTAGTGAAATGGGGTTTTATTCTTACCGCCTATTTCTAAAAGGATTTCGCTGCTAACCATAAAGTCGCCTTTCGAAGGGTGTGTGACATTCATGTCCGCATTTTGAAGTTGACTTTAGCCGAAAGAGTTCTCTCGAAATCCAATTGAATTCCCGGAAGTAAGTTTTGATATCTACGAATGAGTTGCTGCATTGTACTTTCGAAGATGCATATATTTTAATTTATTGTATCTTCTAAGGTACAAATTGAGAGGTTTTGTGTATCTCAAGAGGTACAGGAATTTATCTCTTATCCTCCCAAGGCATATAAATCACCTTTTTGGTTTCAAAAAACTCTTCTTTGAAGTAGTCTTCGAGATGGTAAACGACATAGGACTTGCCCAATTCCTCCATTTCTTCATCGACTTCACCGCCTTTGAGATAAAGGATGCCATTGGGATACTCATTGATGTCTTCTTTACGGATTTTGTTTTTCACCCATGGATAAAAATTAGCCATACGGGTCACAGCCCTACTGATCACAAAGTCGTATTTGCGAATTAGCTGCTCAGCTCTTGCTTGCTGGGCTTCCACGTTGGAAAGTTTCAACTGCTTCACCACATCCTTCACCACTGTGATCTTTTTCCCAATAGAATCCACCAAATGGAAATGTGTCTCGGGAAACATAATCGCCAACGGAATCCCGGGGAAACCACCACCCGTACCGATATCCAATATTTTCGACCTGGGCTCAAATGGCATTACTTTCACTATTCCCAAAGAATGCAGCACATGATGCACATAGAAATGCTCCATGTCCTTGCGGCTGATCACATTGATTTTGGAGTTCCAATCCTCGTATAGCTCTTGAAGCTTGTCGAATTGTGCAAGCTGAGCTTCAGAAAGGTTAGGGAAATAGGAATGGATAAGCTGGGTACCAGAGTTCATCAAATGTGTTTTTGTTTGCCGGCGGCAATTTCGTAAAGTAATTCCCTGGATCGGTGGAGTTGTGCCTTCACAGTTCCCAACGGTTTTTCAAGTTCTTGTGCAATTTCCTCGTAAGAAAGCTCGTCAAAATAGCGTAGCTGTACCAGTTTTCTGTATTTAGCAGGTAGCTTGTCCACGAAAATCCTCACCATCTCGATCCGTTGCGTGCGGATGAACTCATCCTGTGGATTATTGTCATCATCTTCCACGTCAATGGTGACTGAGTTTCCTCCATCATCAGACATGGTTGTATTCAGACTCATGGTTTTGAGCTTCTTCTTTCGGATGAAATCAATAGTATTGTTGGTAGCTATGCGGAACAGCCAGGTAGAAAAGGTATAATCCTTCTTAAATCGATGGAGGTTTTTAAAAGCTTTGGCGAAAGCCTCCATCGTAAGATCTTCAGCATCATCCGCATCCCGGATCATTTTTAAGATCATGTAGTAAACGGCCTTTTTATAGCGCTTCATCAAAGAGGCATACGCCTGCTGATCTTTCTGTTGTACAGCCTGATCAATTAACTCAAAATCCTCGAGTGCTTTTTTAGAAAAACCGCGTTCGTTTATTTCCATTGGATGTCTTTTGCCTGATGGGATATAGTCCCTAAAATCCAAAAATAACCTAAATACAAGAAATCCAGCATCCAGATGTTTTTCGGTGGTTTAGTTCCTTGGATCTTTTTCTCCGCCGCTTTGAAAGTAAGCGTTATAAGAATAGACCTCAGTAGGATAATACCGAAAACTATGGAAAAATGTTCCCAGCTGTGGGCTAAACCGGTATAAATAAGTAATCCTATTCCTCCAAGCCAGAATAATGCATGGGAAAAGGAGTATAATCCAATTTTCCGCTTGTCTACTCCACGATAGTATTTCCCCACATGCAGATGTCTTTTTTTCTGAACAAGATACTCTTTATGCGTTTCTTTTGGTTTGGAAATCGTGTTCGCTTCCGGGTCCAAAACTATTGCGGTATTTCTACCGCTCACATACTGGTTTAGAAAAAGGTCATCATCGCCTCCTTCAATATGCCAAATTCCTTTGAACGCTTTTACATTCAAGAAGAAATCCCTACGATAGCATAGATTCCTTCCAATCCCCATAAAGGGCTTATTCCATAGCCCAAAAGAAATGTAATAAAGTGCCGTAAGCAAAGTTTCGAATTGAATCCAGTTATTCAAGAACCCGGGTTTTTGTTTATATCCTGAAAATCCAACGGCAAAAGTTTTACCCTGATTTCTCACCGGAGCTGTCATTTTTCTAATCCACTGGTTGGTCTCGGGCATGCAATCTGCATCAGTCAAGAGAATGATGTCATGCTTGCATACTTTTATGCCAAGCGTTAGTGCATACTTCTTGGCTGTGACATGCTGGGGGGTATACTTGATCGTGACGGACCGAAGTTTGGGGTAACTCTCCATCATGTTCTCCAATAGTCGATTGGTTCTGTCTGAAGACCGGTCATTGACGATCATGACATCGAAGAGTGGATAGTCTTGTTCGAAAAGCTTAGGGATGAGTGTCTTGAGATTGGAAAATTCATTGTGCGCACAGATTACCACAGTTACGCCTGCTTCATTTTTGGATGTAGATGGGGGGGGATTGTAGGCATAAAAGGCTGTCTTCCCAAAAATAAACAAGAGGTAAACTGCTTGTATAAGTATTCCGATACCGAAGAAAAACCAAAGTAAAAATAGGCCCATAGGTCGCTTTTGCTCGGCAAATATAAAATCAAATTCAGCAAACCATTTAAGAATAAGCGTATATTTTTGTAGGCTGATTGAGACAATGTGTAGAATGTCTCTCCAGCAACCCATTAGCGACATGAAGTTTACCTTAGCCCATCAAGATTCCAAAAGTAAAGCCAGAGCAGGTGTAGTGAAAACCGATCATGGTGATATCCAAACTCCTATTTTTATGCCTGTGGGTACTGCGGGTTCTGTGAAGGCTGTTCATCAGCGGGAATTGGATCAGGATATCAAGGCTCAAATTATACTTGGGAACACCTATCATTTGTATTTACGTCCCGGTCTTGATGTGCTTGAAAAAGCCGGCGGACTCCATAAATTCAATGGATGGGAGAAACCAATCTTGACCGATAGTGGAGGCTATCAGGTCTTTTCACTTTCAGGCACCCGTAAAATCAAGGAAGATGGTGTGATGTTCAAGTCCCACATAGATGGTTCCAAGCATCATTTCACACCGGAAAATGTCATGGATATCCAGCGGACAATAGGAGCGGATATCATTATGGCCTTTGATGAGTGTACCCCCTATCCATGTGAGTATGGCTATGCGAGGAATTCCATGGAAATGACCCATCGCTGGCTGACTCGTTGCATTGAACGTTTTGATGCAACTGAAGGGAGGTATGGATACAACCAGATGCTTTTCCCTATTGTACAGGGATCTGTGTATAAGGATCTGCGTAAGCAAAGTGCCGAATTCATCGCTTCGACTAACCGGCAAGGTAATGCCATCGGCGGACTTTCAGTGGGAGAGCCGGCCGAAATGATGTATGAGATGACGGAGTTGGTCACTGATATTTTGCCACAGGATAAGCCCAGGTATTTGATGGGTGTGGGCACGCCTGCCAATATTTTGGAATGCATTGCCTTAGGTGTGGATATGTTTGATTGCGTGATGCCTACGAGAAATGCCAGAAATGGCATGCTATTCACTTCTGAGGGGTTCATTAATATTCGTAACGAAAAGTGGAAGGATGATTTTACCGGGATTGATCCGGCAATAGGAGGCTATGTTAGTACTTTTTACACCAAAGCATATTTGAGGCATTTGACGATCAGTAAGGAGATTTTGGCTGCGCAAATTGCGAGTATTCATAATCTGAGTTTTTACCTTTGGCTTGTGGGCCAGGCTAGGGAACATATCCTTGCCGGTGATTTTGCCGTTTGGAAAGATCAAATGGTGAAAAAAGTGAGTACAAGACTGTGATATGAAATCGAGTCTGCCTACCGTCAGGCAGACATGACTCAAAAGTCACACATTGGGATGATTATAAACCGTGTGAGATTCCATGTGGCCTTTGAAAGACAAAATATAAACACATGAAACTACTGGACAAACTGATAATCAAGGATTTTCTCAAGACCTACTTTTTTGTAGTGGTCATGCTGGTTCTGGTAGTTTTGGTTTTGGATTTTACGGAAAAGAATGACACTTACATTAGGAATGAAGTGCCTTCCGGTGAGATTTTTAAATACATGGCTAATTATGGCTTGTATTTGAACAATCTTTTAACTCCTATTACTGTGTTTATTTCGGTTATTTTTATCACTTCCAAAATGGCAGGAAGGACGGAGATCATAGCTATACTGAGCAGTGGAGTAAGTTTTATGAGAATGCTAAGGCCTTTCCTTTTTGCCGCAGCCATGATAGGCGGCGCTAGCTTTTTATTGAACGGATGGGTTCTTCCCGGCGCTACTGCGGGAGTAACAAAATTCCGAATGACCTATTTGGACAAAGAGAAAACTTCCTCCGAGTCTAATCTTCATATCAAAGTAGGAGCGGATTCTTACGCCTACATAAGCCGGTTTTATAACACTGCAAATACAGGGTATCATTTCACTTTGGAGACTATTAAAGATGGAGAATTGCTGGCCAAGCTCTCTTCGGACCGAATAGAATGGGATACCGCCAAGCGGGTTTGGACTCTTCGCAAGTGGAGACTGCGGGAACTAAACGAACGGGGAGAAGTCTATACGGTAGGAGAGGATCTTGATACTACGCTTTCTATTCGGCCGGAAGATTTTGATTTGCCCGAGAAGCACCATGAGACTTTGAAGCTTCCTGACTTGGGGAGGCAGATTAAGATATTGGAAGAGCGTGGAGCAGATAATGTCGAGTTTTATAAAATTGAACGTTATGTGAGATTTATGTCACCTTTTGCTGCAATAATTCTGACTTTTATTGGGGTGATCATGTCGGCAAGAAAAACCCGTGGAGGTTCGGGTTTCCAAATTGCTATGGGCTTTTTGCTCGCATTTGTTTACATCATCTTATTTATTTTGTCCAGAACCTTTGCTGAAAACGGCACCTCATACCCGATTTTTGCAGTCTGGCTGCCCAATATCATTTTTGCTGCAACCGGCCTTTTGCTCTATAAAACAGTCCCACGCTAAATGAACGCTACGATTAAGGATTACCTAATGCTCCATTTGATTGTACTCATTTGGGGATTTACGGCTATTCTGGGATTGCTGATCAGTTTACCGGCAATAGAATTGGTTTTTTATAGAACCTTGATTGCGGCTGTGGGAGTGGCAGTGTTATTCTTGTTGAAAAAGAGAAATCTGCTCCTGCCTTTTCCGGACATGATTAAAGTCATGGGGGTAGGGTTTGTGATTGCTATGCACTGGATTCTCTTTTTCTGGTCAGCCAGAGTTTCCACTGCTTCCGTTTGTTTGGCGGGGATGGCGACGATCTCGCTGTGGACAGCATTTGTGGAGCCATTGTTCAATAGTACCAAAGTCAAATGGTATGAAGTAGGGCTTGGCCTGATGGCGATTTCAGGCTTGCTGGTGATTTTCAGCTTTGAATCAGGCTATTGGTTGGGATTGGGCATGGCTTTGGCTTCAGCATTTTGTGGTGCGGTTTTTTCTGTTTTGAATAGCAAGATTACCCATAAGCATAACCCCTATCAGATTACGTTTTATGAGATGGCTGGGGCATGCTTATTTACTGTATTATTTATGCCTATTTATTCCGGTTTCCTGACAGGGGAAGGATTGAATTTGGCATGGGGCGGCTACGATTGGTTTTGGCTCCTTGTTCTTGGTGGGATTTGCACGGTGTATGCTTTTTCTGTGTCGGTGGAGTTGATGAAGAGATTGTCGGTCTTTTCCATTAACCTGACAGTAAATATGGAACCTGTGTATGGGATTGTGTTGGCAGTGTTGATTTTTGGAGAAAGCGAAAAAATGACTCCGCAGTTTTACTTGGGTACTGGGATCATTTTGATGTCGGTGTTGAGCTATCCCGTTTTGAATTACTTGAACAGAAGGAGGAAACCTGTACGTCCACTGGGATGATAAAAATCTAGAGCATTGTAATATCCTTAAGAGTCGCCAATGCCATTTTTAACTCCTCATTTGAAATTTCTCCTATTTTTTCGATCAGCCTATTCTTAGAAATGGATCGGATGTGAAAAACCATCAACTCAGATTTCAGCCTCAAACCATTCTTTAGAGATGGTGCTAGGATTGGGTTTCCCTGATAGTTTTTGACCTTGGAAGTCAAAGGAGCGGTAATCACCACCTGCAGGAATTTATTCATCAGATTTCCGCTCAGAATAACAACCGGTCTTCTGCCGGCCTGCTCGGATCCCATCACGGGATTGAGATCGGACATCCAGATCTCACCTTGCTTCATCTTCAATCTGCTTTAGGTAATTGTCCATTTCTTCTTCTGCCACCATGAGAATGTCATCGTCTTGAGCCGCCTGCTTATATGATTTGACATATTCAGCTCTCTTGAGATGGTCGAGATAGAGATTGAGGGCATTTTCTACCAATTTGTTTTTTGGAAGAGAAAGCTTTTTGGCATAATCTGCAAGCCTCCGAAGGAGGTCATCGGGTAGGGTACTAGTGTAAGTCGCCATTGTATTTTGTATTTATATTTTACAAATATAAAATACAATAAAATAAGTAGCAAGCTTACTTTCAGTGTTTTATAATATTTCTTCAAACTTAAAATAGCTGTCTTCCCATTCAAGTGAAGTAGGCTTCTCCTCAAAAAGCCCAAAAACCGAAGAACCGGAACCTGACATGGCAGCATAATAAGCCCCGTTTTCATAGAGTTTACTTTTTATGGCAGCGATCTCGGGGTGGTTGGGGAATATACTGGCTTCGAAGTCATTTACAAGATCGCTCTGCCATCTGCTTTTATCTTTTAAAACCTCTTCAAGTTTTATTTTGGGGGGAGCAGGAGTGACTCCCGCATAAGCTTCTTTGGTACCTATATGAATTCCGGGATTGACCAAAACCAAATGGGTTCCGGAAAGGTCTAATTCCACGGGTTCCAGTAGCTCGCCTCTTCCTCTGGCAATTTTAGGAGTGTTTTCTACAAAAAAAGCACAATCACTTCCAAGTTGGGCCGCATATTCTTCCAGCAAGAAATCATCTAAGATCAGGTCAAAGAGATTATTCATCAACTTTAATGCAAATGCCGCATCTGCTGATCCACCGCCAAGCCCGGCTCCCATTGGGATGTTTTTATGCAAATGGATGCATACATGAGGCAAGTTTGGAAAATCTTTCTTCAGCAGCTGATAAGCTCTGAGAATGAGATTGTCCTTCGAATCTCCCGGGATATCGAAGCCACTAGCTGTAAAAATTGTTTTTTTGCTGTCAGTGATCATTTCTAAGGCATCGGTAAGTGGGATCGGGATCATACAGCTCTCAATATTATGGTAACCGTCTTTTCGTTTTGCAGTGATATGTAAGCCTAGGTTGATCTTAGCGTTTGGAAATGAAATCATTGAATTTGAAGTTTGATCAAAATTAGAACAAATTTTAGGGGATAGTGATTTTCCTCCGTTGATAATTCGGTAAAAAATCTAGCATTTGTTGAAGGAAATGTGGTATATCATTTTTCTTATTAAAAAAAAGAGAATAACTTTTGTTAATAATTGAGAAAATCAAAAATCAGTACAAAATTTTGAGAATTGAAATTTTGAACAAATCATTTGCTGGAAAACAGGGGAAAACTGAGGGTGTTGTGAACTTATATTTTGAAAAAATAAAATTTCCATACATTTTTTATCTGAGATACTAGAAAAATGTAAAATTAAATATTGTAAGTCTGAAAATTCGGTTTTAAGTTTGTCCCGTACTTCGGCATAACGTCGAAACCAAGCTCGAAAAACAGTATGTATAAAGTAGTCATTTTGCTAAGCGTAATTATTCTCATTGGATTCTAAATGTGAGGCACTAGACTATTCTTTATAATGAAATAAAAAAAAATCTGAAGTGCCTCACTAACCTGAGGCACTTTTTTTATACCCCCATGAATATGACCCTGAAAAAACACAGTTGGGAAATAAGCGACAATCCTGAGCATCCGGCAGGCATGGCAATGTTGTATGCCACCGGGATGAGTGACAAGAAAATGAAACAGCCATTTGTAGGGATAGCCAGTTGTGGCTATGAGAGTAATCCCTGCAATATGCACCTGAACGACTTCGCCGGTCTGATCAAAACCTCCTCACAGGAGTATGATCTGACCGGTTTGGTTTTTAATACCATAGGGATTTCTGATGGGACTACCATGGGCACATTGGGAATGCGCTACTCATTGGTTTCAAGAGAAGTGATTGCTGATTCCATTGAATCATTTGTCATAGGGCATTCTTTCGATGGTTGCGTGGCAGTCGCTGGATGTGACAAGAATATGCCGGGAGCATTAATGGGGATGATACGAACCGATAGACCCGGTATTTTGGTATACGGGGGCACTATAGCTTCAGGCAATTATAAAGGTGAAAAGCTGAATATCGTATCTGCTTTCGAGGCCTTTGGTAAGCGGGTAAATGGGAATATCTCAGATGAGGACTATGATGGTGTCATCCGCAATGCATGTCCCGGGAAAGGCGCTTGTGGTGGAATGTACACCGCAAATACCATGTCTTCTGCGATAGAAGCAATGGGGATGTCTCTTCCTTATTCGGCTTCCTATCCTGCCAATTCTCAGGAGAAGCTCCGAGAGTGCCGCGAGGTTAATAAATACATGAGAATACTGTTGGAACAGGATATCAAACCCAGTGATATCATTACCAGAAAAAGCATAGAGAACGCGGTTACAGTTGCCATTGCTTTGGGGGGGAGTACAAATGCAGTAATGCACATCATCGCAATAGCAAGAACCGCAGGTGTTGATTTTACTATTGAGGATTTTAAAGCGATCAATGCCAAGACTCCCATGATAGGTGATTTCAAACCATCGGGTAAATTCATGATGGAAGATCTGCATGAGCAGGGCGGTGTTCCGGCATTTATGAAGTACATGCTGCTTAATGGATTCTTGCATGGTGACTGTATGACTGTGACAGGAAGAACATTGGAGGAAAACCTAAAAGACATAGAGCCGGTCACAGTTTCTATGGTGAATGTGATTCACCCATTAGAAACACCAATTAAAGCCACAGGACACTTGTGTATACTAGAGGGGAACTTGGCACCGGAAGGAGCTGTGGCAAAAATCACAGGGAAAGAAGGCAGCTCATTTACGGGGCCCGCCCATGTATTCGATTCGGAGCAGGAAGCGAATGATGCAATCCGGGATCACAAAGTGCAAAAAGGTGAAGTGCTTGTCATCCGGAACATAGGGCCAAAAGGAGGTCCCGGAATGCCGGAAATGCTAAAACCTACCTCCATGATTATAGGGGCTGGATTGGGAGCGGATGTTGCATTGATCACTGATGGAAGATTCTCTGGTGGCACACACGGATTTGTGGTGGGGCACGTTACCCCTGAGGCTTGGAGCGGCGGACCTATAGGATTGGTACAAAATGGAGATATTATCACCATAGATGCTGAAGGATTGAAGCTTTCCGTGGCAGTCTCCGAGGAGGAATTAGCCGAAAGAAAAAAATCTTGGAAGCAGAAAGACGTTTCTGACTTGCAGGGGACATTAAAGAAATACAACAAATTAGTATCTACCGCATCCGAAGGTTGCGTAACAGACAAATTCTAAGCCCATGAAGGATTCAATGATAAGAGGAGCTGACATAGTTGTTAGGTCACTCATTGCCGAGAATGCGGAAATAATCTTCGGATATCCCGGAGGAGCGATAATGCCCGTTTATGATGCATTACATGATTATCATGAAGAGTTGAGACACGTCCTAACTCGCCATGAGCAGGGAGCGATCCACGCAGCTCAGGGATATGCTAGGGTGTCCGGAAAAGTAGGTGTCTGTCTGGCTACTTCAGGCCCGGGAGCTACCAATCTGATAACCGGTATGGCTGACGCACAGATCGATAGTACTCCATTAGTATGTATTACAGGGCAGGTAGCTTCACATTTGTTGGGGACAGATGCATTTCAGGAAACTGACGTAGTGGGTATATCAATGCCGGCCACTAAGTGGAATATCCAGGTTAGACGTGTGGAGGATATCGCTCCCGCAATCGCCAAGGGATTTTATATCGCCCGATCGGGAAGGCCTGGGCCGGTACTAATTGATATCACTAAGGATGCCCAGCAGGATTTTGGTCACTTCAATTATCAGCCATGTTTAGGCTTTCGGTCTTATAAAACACATATCCCGGTAGAGAAAACTGCTATTCAAGAAGCTTCATTCTTAATCAATATGGCCAAGAGACCTTATGTTCTATTTGGTCAAGGGGTTGTGTTGGGAAAGGCGGAAGAGGAATTGAAGGCGTTTTTGGAGAAGTCCGGTATTCCCGCGGCATGTACTTTGCTGGGTTCTGGAGCATTGTCGGAGGATCATCCTAATTATGTGGGAAAACTTGGGATGCATGGAAATTATGCCCCAAATTTGCTGACTAATCAATGTGATGTTCTGATCGCGGTAGGTATGAGATTTGATGACCGTGTCACCGGAGATTTGAAGCGCTATGCTAAGCAGGCAAAAGTGATTCATTTGGAGTTGGACCCGGCAGAGATCAACAAAAATGTGAAGTGTGAAGTAGCCGTATTGGGGAGCTGCAAGGACAGCTTGGCATTATTGACAGCTGCGGTGAGAGAGAATTCATATCCGCAGTGGATGGCCAAGTTTAAAGAGTTGGCAGATCAAGAAAGGGCGACAGTTATCGAGCCTGATTTGACTCCAACAAAACCAGGGTTGACTATGGGGGAAGTGATTCACCGAATCAATAAATACAAAGCTGATGACGCGGTGCTTGTAACTGACGTAGGACAGCATCAGATGATATCGTGGAGATATTTCAACTTTAAGAAGTCAAGAACGCAAGTTACTTCCGGCGGTTTGGGAACTATGGGATTTGCGCTTCCGGCTGCGCTTGGAGCTCAGATGTATGACTTCTCCAGACAGGTGGTATGTGTAGTCGGTGATGGTGGTATACAGATGACTATTCAGGAATTGGGAACCATCATGCAGACTAAAGCTCCTGTGAAGATTGTGCTGCTTAACAACAATTTCTTGGGAATGGTGAGACAATGGCAGCAAATGTTCTTTGACAAGCGCTACTCATTTACTGAACTTGACAATCCTGATTTTATTAAGATTGCTGAGGCATATAATATTCAAGCTCAAAAGGTCACAGAACGTGGTGATTTGCAAGAGGCGATTGAAGATATGCTAATTCACGATGGTCCATATTTTCTTGAAGTAGTAGTGGAAAAAGAAGATAATGTGTTCCCGATGATTGCCACTGGCTGTTCGGTGGAAGAGGTAAGACTTAGCTAATCCAGCTCTATGAAATCGAGCCTGTTGAGGCAGACAGGCATGAGTCAGGCATCACAAAGGGAATGATTATCCACAATGCGAGATTCCATATGGCCATTAAAGGTCAAATTATAAACATATGAAACGATATACTATATTCGTTATTACCGAGAATTTCATCGGTATCCTTAATCGCATCACCATTATTTTTACCCGAAGAGGTATAAATATCGATGCACTTACAGCCTCCGAAAGCCGCTTGGAGGGGATTCATCGGATCACGATAGAGGTTACTGCTTCGGAAGACACAGTGATTCAGCTGGTCAATCAGATCGAGAAAATCATCGATGTGATCAAGGCATTCTATCATGAGGATGAGAGTGTTGTATATCAGGAGATTGCGTTGTATAAAATTCCTGTTTCCCGTCTTGATGGTGGGCTTGAGAAGATTATTCGTCAGCACAATGCGAAGATTATTGCCGCAGAGCCTGATTTTGTGGTCTTAGAACTGACTGGACATAAGGAGCAAACTCAGGAGTTGCTCGAAATTCTAAAAGGCTACGGGCTCTTGGAATTTGCCAGATCAGGAAGAGTAGCTGTAGCAAAAAGAATGTTGACAATTGACAGTTTTGTCAAATAATAATAAACCAAAAAAGGGATTCCAAAGGAACCTATTAAACACTAGTAATAAATTATAAAAGCTCATGAAATCGAGCATGACAAGAGCGTTACACGCGAGTGTAATTATCAACCATGCGAGATTCCATCTGACCATCAAAAATCAAAATAAAAAACAGATGAAATTAAAATTCGGCTCAACAGAAGAAAACGTAGTAACTAGGGAAGAGTTTCCACTGGAAAAAGCAAGAGAAGTACTCAAGGACGAAGTGATCGCAGTATTGGGTTATGGCGTTCAAGGTCCAGGTCAGGCGCTTAACTTGAAAGACAACGGGTTCAATGTGATTGTAGGTCAGCGTAAAGGCTCAAAGACTTGGGACAAAGCCGTGGCTGATGGCTGGGTTCCGGGAGAGACACTTTTCGAATTGGAAGAAGCTTGCGAAAAAGGCACAATTCTTCAATTTCTTCTTTCTGATGCAGGACAAATTGCGCTATGGCCGACTGTAAGAAAACACCTTACTCCAGGCAAGGCATTATATTTCTCCCATGGTTTCGGTGTGACTTACAAAGATAAAACAGGCATTGTTCCTCCTGCTGATGTGGATGTGATTTTGGTAGCTCCAAAAGGTTCCGGTACTTCATTGAGAAGAATGTTTGTAGAGGGCAGGGGATTGAATTCTTCTTATGCAATCTACCAGGACGGAACCGGTAAGGCTAAAGACCGTGTTGTAGCTCTTGGAATCGGTGTAGGCTCAGGATATTTGTTCGAGACGGATTTCTACCGTGAAGTAACTTCTGATTTGACAGGTGAAAGAGGTACCTTAATGGGAGCTATTCAGGGAATATTTGCAGCTCAGTACGAAGTGTTGAGATCAAATGGCCATACTCCTTCTGAGGCTTTCAACGAAACAGTAGAAGAATTGACCCAATCATTGATGCCATTGGTAGCTGAAAACGGAATGGATTGGATGTATGCAAACTGTTCTACTACGGCACAAAGAGGAGCTTTGGATTGGTGGAAGCCTTTCAGAGATGCTACTAAGCCAGTATTCGAAGAACTATACAACAGTGTAAAAACCGGACAAGAGGCGCAGAAGTCAATTGACTCTAACTCTAAAGAAGATTATAGAGTGAAATTGGAAGCTGAATTGAAAGAATTGAGAGATTCTGAAATGTGGCAGGCAGGTGCTGTCGTCCGTCAATTGAGACCAGAAAATAATTAATATAAAACCCCCAAGAATTATGAGTGAGAAGCTATGGATATTTGACACTACCCTGAGAGATGGGGAGCAAGTGCCCGGGTGTCAGCTGAATACCCAGGAGAAAATTGTGGTAGCAAAAGCACTGGAAGAATTAGGTGTAGATATTATCGAAGCTGGATTTCCAATTTCAAGTCCGGGAGATTTCAATTCTGTACTCGAGATTTCAAAGGCAGTTTCAAACCCGATTATCTGTGCCCTCTCCAGAGCTGTTGAGAAAGATATCGAAGTAGCTGCTCAGTCCCTCAAATTTGCAAAGAAAGGCCGCATACATACCGGTATTGGTGTTTCTCCTTATCATATTCAATACAAACTGCGCTCTACCCCCGAGGATATTATTGCCCGGGGTGTAGCGGCAGTCAAATTTGCCAGAAGGTTTGTGGATGATGTGGAGTTTTACGCTGAAGATGCCGGGAGAGCTGAGTCTGACTTCTTAAATAGGATCATTGAAGAAGTGATCAAAGCCGGAGCTACTGTGGTCAATATACCGGATACCACCGGGTATTGTCTCCCTGAACAATACGGAGCCATAATCGCCAGTTTGAAAAATAACGTTCCGAATATCGACAAAGCTATTATTGCTACCCATTGTCACAACGATCTGGGTATGGCTACTGCAAATACCGTAGCAGGTGTGCAGCATGGAGCACGTCAAGTGGAAGTGACCATCAACGGCATAGGTGAGCGGGCAGGCAATACATCCATGGAAGAAGTGGTGATGGCTATTAAATGCCATAAGTCCATTGAGGTTCATACGGATATTGTCACTCCAAAAATTTACAATACTAGCCGCTTGGTTTCCAAATTGATGAATATGCCCGTGCAGCCTAATAAAGCTATTGTGGGTAGAAATGCATTTGCGCATTCATCAGGAATCCATCAAGATGGTGTGCTGAAGCATAGAGAGAATTATGAAATCATCGACCCTAAAGATGTCGGAGTAGCGGAATCTACCATTGTCCTTACGGCGAGATCCGGTCGTGCAGCATTGAAGCATCACTTGGATGCTTTGGGAGTAGAATTGGAAGGGGAAGCACTTCGGGAAGTGTACGAGGAGTTTTTGATTCTTGCAGATAATAAGAGAGATATAGGGAGAAAAGACCTACTTGGTTTGGTGGGAAAATACATGGAAGAATCCAATTTTATCGAATTGGGTAGAGTTACCTATTCTTCCAATGGAACTATCCAAGCTCAAGTGGAACTGAAAATTGGGGATGAATCCCATACATCTACAGCACATGGTAACGGGCCTGTAGATGCAGTCTTAAAAGCAATTGATAAAATAGCCAAGCCGGCAGTGGATTTGGAAGAATTTCTGATTCAGGCGATCACCCATGGCAGCGATGATGTGGCCAAAGTTCACATGAGATTAATCAAAGGAGAAAAGCCTTATTATGGCTTTGCCTCTAATACAGACATCGTCTTAGCTTCAGCTCAGGCTTTCGTCGATGCACTTAATAAAATCCCGGTCAAAGAATATGCGACCGCATAATTATGGAAAAAACAACTTTATTTGATAAAATCTGGGACTCCCATGTCGTGAAATCAGTTCCCGATGGGCCAGATGTTTTCTTCATTGATAAACATTTTATCCATGAAGTAACCTCACCGGTAGCATTCCTTAATCTGGAGAAGCGTGGAATAGGAGTAAAAAACCCATATCGAACGGTTGCTACCCCGGATCATAACGTACCTACGGTTGATCAGGACAAAACGATCAAGGATAAACTTTCTAGGATGCAGGTGGAAAGACTTCGTGAGAACTGTGCTAAATATGGCATTGAGCTTCACGATTTGGGATCTGCCCATCACGGTATCGTTCATGTGATAGGCCCGGAGCTTGGCATCACCCAGCCGGGTATGACCATCGTTTGTGGAGATAGCCATACTTCTACGCATGGTGCTTTTGGTGCTATCGCTTTTGGTATCGGTACTTCAGAGGTTGAAATGGTTTTGGCGACGCAGTGTATTATGCAGTCTAAAGCCAAAAAAATGAGAATTACTATCGATGGGGTGGCAGGTAAAGGTGTGACATCCAAAGACTTGATTCTTTACGTCATTGCCCAAATCTCTGCGGCTGGAGCTACTGGGTACTTTGTGGAATATGCAGGTTCTGCAATCCAGAGCCTTTCCATGGAAGCCAGAATGACCGTCTGTAACATGTCGATAGAGATGGGAGCACGTGGTGGCCTGATAGCACCTGATGAGACCACTTTCGAATACTTAAAGGGAAAGCAATACGCTCCTAAGGGTGAAGAGTGGGATAAGGCCGTTGCATATTGGAAAACGCTGAAAACTGACGAAGGTGCTGTTTTTGATAAAGAATACCATTTTGATGCTGCGGATATCGAGCCGATGATTACCTACGGCACTAATCCCGGTATGGGAATCAAAGTTGTAGGGAAAATTCCTACAACTGAAGGTATGGAGGGAAGCAACAAAACTTCTTATCTTAAATCTTTAGCCTATATGGGCTTTGAGCCAGGTGAAGCTATCAAAGGCAAAAAAGTCGATTTCGTTTTTGTAGGATCATGTACTAATGGACGTATTGAGGATATTCGCTCGGTAGCAGCATTTGTAAAAGGACATAAGAAAGCTGATAACATCACCGCTTGGATAGTGCCAGGTTCCCGTGAAGTGGAGAAAATGGCGCATGAAGAAGGATTAGTGAAAATTTTGGAAGAAGCGGGATTCGAACTTCGTCAGCCAGGTTGTTCGGCTTGCTTGGCAATGAATGATGACAAAATTCCTTCTGGAAAGTACGCCGTGTCTACTTCCAATAGAAATTTCGAAGGTCGTCAAGGTCCTGGAGCACGTACCATGCTTGCCTCTCCTTTGACTGTAGCAGCAGTAGCTGTGAGAGGTGAAATCTGCGACCCAAGAGAAGTATTCGAAAATTAATATGAAGTTGGAAATTGAAAATCTTCCAAAAGAGAATTTTCAAATCTTCCAATCCGCCACGGCGGACAAGTTCTTTCAATCTTTCAATCGATAAAAAATGGCTTACGATAAATTTACTGTTCTCACCAGTACTGCGGTTCCTTTACCGACAGACAATGTGGATACAGATCAAATCATCCCTGCACGATTCCTGAAGGCTACAGAGCGGGAAGGTTTCGGAGACAATCTTTTCCGTGACTGGAGATACGATGTGGAGGGAAATCCCAAAAAGGATTTTGTCCTGAACGACCCTACCTATAGTGGCAAAATCTTGGTTTCCGGAAGAAATTTCGGTTCAGGATCCAGCCGTGAGCACGCAGTTTGGGCAATTTATGACTATGGATTCAGGTGCGTGGTTTCCAGCTTTTTCGCAGATATCTTCAAAAACAACTGCTTGAATATCGGAGTGTTGCCGGTGACAGTTTCTCCTGAATTTGCGGACAAATTACTTGAGACGATTACAGCTAATCCTGCTACTACGATCACAGTAGATATTCCTTCTCAGAAGATTACGTTAGATTCTACAGGTGAATCTGAATCTTTTGACATCAACGAATACAAGAAAGATAACATGCAGAATGGCTTCGATGACATCGACTATTTATTGAATATGTCGGAGGAAATCGACGCATTTGCAGCGAACAAATAAGTGAAAATGACCGCAGGGAAGCGCATTGAAATAATGGACACAACGTTGAGGGATGGTGAACAGACCTCAAGTGTTTCCTTTTTGCCTTCTGAAAAGCTGCAGATCGCCAAACTTTTGCTCGATGAATTGAAAGTAGATCGGATAGAGGTGGCTTCAGCAAGAGTCTCAGAAGGTGAGTTGGAAGGAGTACAGAAAATCACGCATTGGGCAGCTGAGAAAGGCTACTTGGATCGTGTAGAGGTGTTAGGGTTTGTGGACACGCCAGCTTCTGTGGATTGGCTTATGAAAGCCGGTGCCAAAGTTATGAATCTACTGACTAAAGGTTCGCACAATCACTTAGTTCATCAGCTTAAAAAAACTCAGGAGGAGCATTTTCACGACATCCAAAAAAGTATAGAATATGCTCAGCAGAATGGGATAGATGTAAATGTCTATTTGGAAGATTGGTCTAATGGCATGCGTAATTCCCAGGAATATACACTTGCATTAATAGAATTTCTGACGACTTTGCCAGTGAAGCGAATTATGCTCCCTGATACGTTGGGACTGCTTTCTCCGGAGGAGACTAAGGACTTTTTCATCCAGATCTGTACTGCCTTTCCTGATGCACATTTCGACTTTCATGCGCATAACGACTATGATCTTTCAGTCGCGAATGTCATGGAGGCGATCATGTACGGGGCATCAGGAATTCATACTACGATCAATGGTTTGGGTGAAAGGGCAGGAAATGCGCCTCTAGAATCAGTGATAGCCGTAATCAAAGATTTTACGGATCTTCAAATCAATGTGCAGGAGCAGAAAATCTACCGCGTCAGTAAATTGGTAGAACAATTTTCAGGGCAGCATATTCCAGCAAACAAGCCTGTGGTAGGAGAGAATGTTTTTACCCAGACAGCGGGAATTCACGCTGACGGGGATAATAAAAAGAACCTTTACTTCAACGATTTACTTCCTGAGCGATTTGGGCGTCAACGGAAATATGCTCTTGGCAAGACTTCCGGTAAAGCCAATATTGTCAAGAATTTGGAAGAATTGGGGATTTCTCTGGAAAAGGACGAACTCACCAAAGTAACTCAACGCATCATCGAACTCGGTGATAAAAAGGAACGGGTGACTACCGAGGATTTGCCGTACATCATTTCAGATGTGTTGCAGAACAATTCCATCTCTAAGAATATCTTTATTGAAGGTTATCACATGACGCATTCCAAAGGCTTGAAGCCTTCGGTACAGCTGAGATTAAATATTTATGGGAAATCTTATGATGCCACCGCTACAGGAGATGGTCAATATGATTCCTTCATGCGGGCTATAAAAAAAATCTATAAATCCCGAAAAAGGCAACTTCCTAAGTTGATCGATTACCATGTTTCAATTCCTCCCGGAGGAAAAACGGATGCTTTCGTAGAGACCGTCATCACATGGGATTATGGGAAAATATTCAAAACAAAGGGGCTTGATCCCGACCAAACAGTGGCAGCGATGATGGCCACGGAGAAAATGCTGAACATCGTCGAATCTTTTAATCAAACACCAACGAAAGAAGAATCCAAGTTTTATGGAAATGAATATCGCGCTGTTGCCGGGTGACGGCATCGGACCTGAAGTAATCGACCAGGCTGTGAAAGTAGTGAAAGCTATCGGCCAGAAATTCGGACACAAAATCACGTTTACAGAAGCAGTAGTGGGAGCGGCGGCTATCGATGCGACGGGTGAACCTTACCCAGATTCTACTCATGAAATCGCAGCGGCTTCCGATGCAGTTCTTTTCGGAGCTATCGGTGATCCTAAATATGATAATGACCCGAAAGCAAAGGTTCGTCCAGAGCAAGGTTTGTTGTTGATGCGTCAGAAATTGGGGTTGTTTGCCAATGTTCGACCAACCTTCACTTTTCCTTCTTTAGTGCACAAATCTCCTTTGAAGTTGGATCGTGTAGATGGTGTTGACTTTGTCTTCTTCAGAGAATTGACGGGAGGGATTTACTTCGGTGAGCCTAGAGGAAGAAATGAGCAAGGAACCAAAGCATTTGATACCAATGTGTACAGCAAGCATGAGATTGTACGCTTGGCAAGAATGGGATTCGAAGCTGCACAGAAAAGAAGAAAATTACTTACCTGTGTGGATAAAGCGAATGTAATGGCTACTTCCAGACTTTGGAGAGAAACCGTACAGGAGCTTGCTCCAGAATATCCGGATGTGAAAGTAGAATATGAATTTGTAGATGCAGTAGCGATGCGCCTTATCCAGTGGCCAAAAGCTTACGATGTATTGATTACCGAGAACTTATTTGGGGATATTTTGACAGATGAAGCTTCTGTGATTTCAGGTTCTATGGGCTTGATGCCATCTGCTTCCTTGGGCACTTCTATAAAATTGTTTGAACCAATTCACGGATCATACCCTCAGGCCGCAGGAAAAGATATTGCCAATCCATTGGCGACTGTACTTTCTGCAGCGATGATGTTTGATTATGCATTTGATCTGAAAGATGAAGCGCAGTTGATTTCAGACGTAGTGAATCTTTCTCTTGAAGAAGGTTTTGTAACCGAAGATATCGCAGATGGCGGTACGGCTTACAAAACTTCTGAAGTTGGCGATTGGCTAGCTGCGAAGATATTGGCTTAGGCTTATATTGTTGATAAAGTAAAAACCACTTTGGGAGAGGTGGTTTTTGTTTTTTTTAAAATATGCTGAAGTTTTTATTCAAATATTTGTTTTTTTATTGAGGGGGGATATTTTTAGTTGTCAGACAATCTTTTCAAGGTACTTTGTGATATTTTCAAACTTCAAACTTTAAGTGATTATGAAAACAAAATTTTCTTTCTTGTTTGCATTTGCCTTTATCGGAGCTGTTTTTATTTCAAGCGATCAAAAAGTGAGTGCGCAATCCGGTTCATCATGTGGTGAACAAAATATTGATTACAAAAAAAGGTTTCTTGTATCAGGTTGTAAGCGAAAGGCGGGTGATATTTGTGTGATTCGTTGCGATCAGCCGAATATGCCAACAATAAGTATCTAGATTTTAAATAATCCACTCTAAGCTTTCTAACTTTAGAGTGGATTTATAATTCGATATGAGGGGAAAAATCTTGTTTTTTATTGCCTTAAGCTTATTTTCCTGTTCTTCTCAAGAGAGTACAGATTACATAGATCCAATAGATTTCTCGAATCCCAAAATAGTGGACGAGGAAGTTAAAGATTGGATAAAAGTTGAAGAGCGTTTTCAATTGGACATTCCCGATTCTATTTCAATTGGTAAAATAATTCAAGTAGAGTTTTCTGATTCTGAGATTTTTGTACTTGAAGATGGCCTAAATTCCTCTATCCTCGTTTTTGACAGAGAGGGAGGATTTAAAAGGCAACTTTTAACGTTAGGTACTGGGCTGGGTGAGTATTCGCAAATCGAATTTTTCTTATTAAGAGAAAGCTCAATCCTAGTTTATGATCGCTCTTACCAAAAACTGATCTCCTATTCTACAACTGACTTTTCGGTACTTCAAGAATATAAGACGCAGGATTATTTTATGGGAGGTCTAGGTGGTTTTGTTGATGACCGTGTGTTTTTAGTTTCTGATTCTGAGTTGGAAGGTGAAATCTATAAGGGCTATGGGTTTTTCGATGCAGACTTTAATAATTCTAATTATATGCCACAGTTCTCGGGGAATGTAGAAGCTTTTCTCCCACAGAGCATTTCCGGTTTTGGGGGGAAGTCCTATCTGGTGCAGCCGTTTAGTAATAAGGTATTCGAGGTACGAAAGGATTCTTTGACGGTTTCATTTCGTATTGATTTTGGGGCTAAGGAAATAGCGGCAGAAGCTTCAGAGACGATAGAAGCGGAGGAGTTTTGGGCAATTTTAGAAAATGGATCTTATTATTTCGCTGCCCATAATCTGCTGAAAAGAGAAAAATCAATTGCATTTAACTTCTACAATCAGACAATAGAAAACCTAAATTTTGGTTTGATAGAAGATGGAGAAACCTATCGTTTTCCGATTGACACTTCTATAAAGGAACTCTTTTTGAAACCTATATCTGTTCGGGAAGATTTATTTCATACGGTGCTGCTTCCAGGGGAATTTGATGAAGAAGTCGCTTTCATACTTAATGAAACCACTATTGATTATGAAAAACCTATTTTGGTATCCTATTATATCGGCAAATAACTGGCTGTTTCTTCTTTGCCTAGTGCTTAGTCTTCAGACATATGGGCAAGAAAGTAAGGTTTGGTATTTTTTTTCACTCGATGAAAGAACCCCGCTTGCCTACCTTCGTTTGCTGCCCACAGATGGGAAGCAGGCTTTCTTTACTGATCTGGAAGGGAAACTAGCGCTTACAACCTCCGATATTCCACAAATTTCTTCCTTCAATATATCAGGATATGGGATCAATGATACCCTGATTTCCATTCAACAACTGATGTCTCTAGACACGGTTTTTCTAAAAGCAAAGGAATTTGAACTGCCAGAAGTGGCCATTAATTCCCGTCAGCTGAGTGAGCTGAAAATCGGGGATTCTTCCGCTGAAGGTTGGGAAGTGTCCAAGCCAATGGGGCTGATTAATGGGCCTGAAGGCGAATTTTACCGTTATACTATCCGGGTCAAAATCCCAAAAAAGAATCAGCTTTTATTAGATAAAATCAAGTTTTATGTTTCCAATATTTTGGCTGAAAAAGTTGATGTCTCTTTGAGAGTACTTTATCCTAATTCAGGGAAGCGGATTGTACCAGGCAAAATAAACTCCATAGCTGAATTCACAGAATTGCTTCAAGAGAACAAAATCATAACAGTGTCTAATTCTGGATGGCAGCAAGTAAGATTTCAGGAGCCTATGCAGATACCAAGGGGAGTTGGTGATTTGTTTATTGTTTTTGATTTGCTGGAAAAGGAGCCGAAATCACGATTCGCAATTGTTGACCAAAAGAACACCAAAGATATTGATTTGGGATTTTATATTACTGGAGGTCAAATTGGTGTTAATAATTTGGATCCAATCCATCCTGCCGTCGAGCTTACATTTTTGAAAGATTAACCTTGAATATTGAATTTGAACTCTTGAAATTATGGTTGTACACTACTTCGCCAGTGTGAGATAAAACCAATAGAGGATTTGGTAAATTCCAGCGTTGCCGCCACTTTGATCTTCTGTCATTTCCGCCTGCCATCCTTTAGGTGTGCAAAGAAAAGGAGGTTACTGGCATAATTGAGGATAGCTAGGTTCTAATTTATTAAAGCTTGAGTTATTTACATCCAGCTTAGGAATATTAACTTTGGAGTTTACAACCTGAATTCCCATTTCCTTGCAATCCCGCCCATTTTCCTATCTTTTTTCCATTTCCTACTACGGTGCCCGATATAAAGGCTGGGCACCTCAGCCTAATCAGCCAACTGTACAACGTAGGTTGGAGCGGGTGCTTCGGCATGTGCTCGGCCATGCCGATTTTTCTTTGATCGGCGCGAGTCGCACAGATTCCGGAGTTTCCTGTGTGGGTGGATATGCGCAGGTTTTTCTTCGGGAAAAAGTAGAAATGGATTCACTTCTCCCAATCATTAACGAGCATCTCCCCCAGGATATCAGGTTGAATTCTGTGCAGGAAGTTTCGGTTAGCTTCAATCTAATCCAGTCTGTGGAGCAGAAGACGTATCGTTACTATTTTTCCAATTCTGCTGATTTAGATCCTTTCGCTTCAGCTTTTGCAGTCAATGTAGTAGGAGAGTTGAATTGGGAAGCAATGAAGGAAGCTTGTCAATTGTATATCGGAAATCATGACTTTCGGGGATTTTGCAAGCCTTCGGAGAACAAGACGGATTATATACGAGAGGTGCTTTCGACTGGAATTTTTACATCAAGAGAATTTCTCGGTCAGTTTTTTCCACAGGAAATCTACTACTTCGAAATCACAGGAAAAGGGTTTCTGTATCATCAAGTTCGGATGATGATGTCTGCTCTTTGGCAAATAGGCAAAGGAGAAATAGAGCTTTCAGAAATTACTCAGCGATTTAAATCTCCGGATGAATTTGAAAAATTACCTCCTGCTCCTGCAAATGGCTTGATGCTTTGGGAGACAGTGTTGAACAACCTTTGAGGTCTTTTTTTGACCTCGAAGGGTTGAGTTGGAGACTTGATCTCTTAGAATTCCTTTGGGGTTTTCAAAACCCCGAAGGTCTCACCTCAAAATCTATCGTTGTCCTGCTTCTCCAGAAGCTGGACTCTGTAGACTGCCACACTTCGACTCTGGTCTGGGGGACTAAATCAGGCGAGTTAACCTTAAAACCTTCGAGGAGATTTCTCAGTCGTTCCTCCTTCGAAATAACACCTCAAAGGTTACTCAAAGCTTCAACTCAAACACATAATCATCCATCACATAACCATTTCCTATGTCGATGATTTCCTCTTTAATCTTTATAAAGCCCAAGTACTCGTAGAACTCAATCGCTCCTTGATTGTATTTATTTACATTCAGCAGGAGGCTGGTTTGCCCATTTTCCAGAGCAATCTCTTTGATGGTATTGATCAATTTCTTTCCAATCCCTTTTCCTTGGGCAGTAGGTAGAATGTAAATCTTATGAATTTTAGTCTTTCCCGGTTCCTGATTGAATTCAAAACCTGCAAACCCAAGCTTTTCCCCATCTTCTTCTGCAAAATAAAATAGGTATCCATCGCTTACCTGTTGCTCAAGTGTGCTCAAGCTGTACATCCAATTAAGCATGTAATCGATTTGGTCCGGACTAAGTATTTTGCCAAAAGTGTCGGGCCAAGTTCGATGCGCAATATTTTGGACAATTTTCAACTCTTCTTTGGCTGCGGGAATTATCTGAATCATAAATGGTGAATTTTAAAAGCCAATTTATTCCGATTGTCTCTGAAAAAAGAAACCGAGTCTCATTTTTTGAGGACTCGGCTTTAGTTTTTTTGAAAGTTGATTACACGTTGTTAGGTTCCGGATGTAGATATCCAGTTCTATAAGGTCTTCTCAATCTCTCAGTTGCTTCTTTATCCTCAATTACTGTCATAGTCTTGGGATCGTATTTCAACGCCCGACCGCCCAAGTCCATGGAAATATTAGCCAGAATGCAAGACGCTGTAGAAATATGTCCTTCTTCAATGTCCGCAATCGGCAATGATTTATTTTTGATCGCTTTTAACCAATCCTGCATATGAAGACGGGTTGCCGGAGCTGCATTCAGCTCGATATCCGGTTCATTTACATCTTCCGGATATTTTTCCCGCTCGAAAAGGCATTCAAAATGTATGGGTTTTTCATCTTTATCTAATGGTGTGTAATCGGCCCGCATCGTACTTCCTGCCAGCATTCCTTTATCACCGAAAATCTTAAAGGCCCATGGATACTCGGGATCGTCCGGATTTCCCCAGGTTCGGTGCTGCCAAACTAAATTCAAATCTTGGTACTCGAAAATGGCAGATTGTGTATCCGATATATTGGATTTCCCGTCTTTCTGTACATAGATTCCGCCGGTGGAAGTGATCTGCATCGGCCAACCTAGTTTCAGCATCCAGCGTACAGTGTCCAGCATATGTACACACATATCTCCGGTGATGCCGTTTCCATATTCTATAAATGTTCTCCACCAACGTTTATGTGGAATACCATCATAAGGTCTCAGTGGCGCAGGACCTGTCCAGAGGTCATAATTGAAAAACTCCGGTACAGGTTCTACCGGTGGATTGCCATCGGCGCGCATATGAAAATAGCAGCACATCTCCACATGTGAGATTTTTCCCAACTTTCCACTATCAATTATTTGCTCTTTCGCGTCAATCAAATGTGGGGTACTTTTCCGTTGTGTCCCTACTTGAACAACTTTATTGTACTTTCTGGCAGCTGCCACCATCGCTTCTCCCTCGATTACATCTACAGAAATCGGCTTTTGCACATAAATATGCGCACCTGCTTTCAGGGCATCAATGCATTGCAGAGCATGCCAGTGATCAGGTGATCCTATCAGTACGAATTCAGGCTTTTCTTTGGCCAAAAGTTCTTTATAATCTTCATATAGAGCAGGGATTTTCCCAGACTTTTGGCGGGTAGCGACCATGTCCCCAGCAGCTTTCAGCATGTTTTTATCTGGATCACAAAGCCCAACGACTTCCACATCTGCTACTTGGAGCAGGCGAAAAAGGTCTGATTTACCATACCAACCCGCACCTATTAATGCGACTTGAAGAGGCCCTTCCCGATCTTTAAAATCCATTCCTAATAATCCAAAACTGGCAAGCGTGGCCAAGGCAGATGAGCCTTTGAGAAAATCTCTGCGGTTAAGAGCATTCATTGAGTAAGGGGTTGAGGTTTATTGTAGCACATAAGTTACAAAAACACATTCCCTTCGCAACAAGAATTGGATGAGTGGACGTAAGACGAATCAGAAATGTTTAGATTGGGTCAGGCTCCGGATGTTTATAACCGTCCCTATAAGGTCTTCTCAAAAGTGCCGTTGCTTCATCATCATCAATCACGGTCATGGCTTTTGGATCATATTTTAATGGTCTTCCTCCCAGCTCCATGGACATATTTGCCAAAATACAGGATGCTGTGGAGATATGACCCTGGAGAACGTCAGCAACTGGTAAGGTGTTTTTTTCTATGGACTGAAGCCAGTCTTTCAGTTGTTCTCTAGTCGCCGGAGCGGCATGGATCTCAATGTCTTTTTCAGTGATATCTTCCGGATACTGCTCTTTCTCTAGTACTACGGGGTAATGGATTGGCTCACCATTATTTTTGCCTTCAGGATAGAAATCAGCACGCATCGGACTTCCTGCAAGCATACCGTTTTCTCCATAGATTTTAAAAGCCCAAGGATAGTCCTTGTCTACAGGATTGCCCCATGTGCGGTGTTGCCAGATTACATTCAGTTCGTCAAATTCAAAAAGTGCTGTTTGAGTGTCTGAAATATTGGAAATTGAGTCTTTATCTACATAAATTCCGCCGGTAGAAGTCACTTGTACAGGCCAGCTCAAATCAAGCATCCACCGGACAGAATCCAGCATGTGTACACACATATCACCCACGATGCCATTGCCATATTCCATAAAAGCCCGCCAGCCTCGATGTAGTATCCCACGATAGGGGAGCATGGGTGCTGGGCCTGCCCAGAGATCATAATTGAGATTTTCGGGAACCGGAATTACTTCGGGGTTGCTTTTATTTCGCATATGATAATAGCAGCAAACTTCTGCATGGGAGATTTTACCAAGCTTTCCCGAATCGATGATTTCCTTTTTTGCTTGGACAAGATGCGGAGTACTTCGTCGTTGCATCCCGATCTGAACCTTACGGTCATACTTTCTGGCTGCCGCCAAAATTGCTTCTCCTTCGATCACATCCACGGAAATCGGCTTTTGAAGGTATACATGAGCACCGCTTTTTACGGCATCAATCGCCTGAAGAGCATGCCAGTGATCCGGTGATCCGATCAATACAAATTCAGGCTTTTCTTTCGATAAAAGTTCTTTATAATCTTCATAAAGCGCAGGCACTTTTCCCGACTTTTGACGAGTGGCTACTAATTTCCCCGCTTCAGCGAGCTGCTTGCTATCCACATCACAAAGCCCTACTACTTCTACATCCGCCACTTGAATCAGTCGGAAAAGATCTGATTTGCCATACCAGCCTGTACCTATCAGGGCAACTTGGAGCGGACCTTCCCGGTCTTTGAAATTCATTCCAAGCAAGCCGAAACTTGCCAGCGACATCAGGGCAGTGCTTCCTTTTAAAAAATCTCTTCTATTTAGGGGATTCATAGGTTATGGGTTTGAGGGTTTTAGCTTTTCAAATTACAAAAAGTACGGACTTTGGCAAGAAGTTATAAGTAGGCGGAATAGGGCCGCTTTGAATGGAAATAGAATCTAATAAACTATTTAGAAGTCCAGTCCAGTTGTCTCCCGCTTTTTGCTGAGTCTGTGTCTTTGCCGCTGCCGATAGCTAGTCCTATAGCCACTCCGATAGGCAATCCAATTCCCAAATAGGCCATATTTCCTAATGCGGCACCAAAAACAACTCCTAACGGAATCCCAAAAGCAGCCATTCCCAAAGCCAGCCATTGGTTTTGATAGTGGTTTTTTGGGACTAGTTGAAGCTCGTTTTCCAGAAGTTTGAGAATTGTAGCCTGTACAGTGGAAATATGTTTGAGCAGTTGTGGATCAGGACCGGAAAAGCTATTTACTCCCGATATGATTTCATTGATTTGGAACTCGGTACTTACAGGGATCTTTTTGAGTCTGACTGCATCCAAGAGTGAGCTTAGATTATGAGCTGCTTTAGCCAGTTTTGGGTTTATTTCAAAGGATGGGCGGGGAGTGAGGGATGAGAGAGGCATAAGCAAAGTTAGAAAAACATTTTCTAAAAAAGAGATCGGTAGGATTCGATATGGATCAAGATAATTGTTGACCAAAGAATTGACATAATGGCTCCTATTCCATTGATCCATATATAGGTGATCAATATATAAGTGCGATTATCCTGATATTTATTATTTAGAGATAAAAAGGCAGGAATTAAAAATAGATGTGCTATAATTTGAAAAGGGAGAAGTAGAATCCCAAATGCAAAAGGTCCACCTCCAGTCAGCAAAAGCTTAAATGTAAAAGGGATGAATAGGAATACATTTGAAATCATAATAATCACAAACATGCTGGAGTTAAATCTTTGCATGGTAGCGATTATCATTTTTCGTGAGAGCGCGCACTAAATATGGTTCTGTCCATTTTTGGCGGATTATCCAAATCATACCCGAAAGCTATGCTATTGAGGTACTTATGGATTCGCATCCTTTCTTGCCAAGTCAAATTCCTGTATTCTTCCCCATAATTGACTTGCTGATAAGCATTTCTTGCTTGGAAGGTGGATCGGTCGAGTTTGAATTTTCTAGGACTGTCAGACGTCTTGTAAAAAGGTATAAAGCCAATTTAAAAATTTATACAAACAAAAGGTCTCTTTTTTTACTCGATCTTTTATTCATAAAGAAGCTAGGCTACATCGGCCAGCCGACATCCCACATCCAACATTCCTAAAGCTTCACTCCAAACCGTTCCCCTAATTCCGTCAAGTCCTTCACCACCGGATCAAGCAATGGAATTCCTTCTTTCATGCGAATAGCTTCCAATTCACGTTCAGGATCTCCAGGGATCAGGACTTTTTCATTTCCTGGGGTTGGTTTGGCAGCACGGAATCGAGAGATCCAATTGTCCATATGGGCTTTAAATTCATCTGCAGGACGGAATGCATCCAGACGCATCGCTCCGAAAAAGTGACCGATTCCTTCTCCCACAGGATTTGGATCCGGTTCTAAGAATGCCACGAAAGGAGGAACCCATGGGCCATAATTGGCACCTGAAAGCACTGCGGAAAAAATGTCCACGACGGAGCCCAGTGCATATCCTTTGTGCGAACCATGCTCTCTGTCTCCACCCAACGGAAGCAATGCTCCACCATCTTTTACGCCATTGGCAGATGTAGTGGGAAGCCCATCTTTGTCCTGCACCCAGCCTGTGGGCGTATCCAGCCCTTTGCGTTGTAAAATTTCCAATTTCCCGTTGGCAGCTGTAGTTGTAGCCAAATCTGCTACGAAAGGAGGCTGATCTTTTGCCGGTATTGCAACTGCAATTGGATTGGTTCCCAATAGTCTTTCCTGAGAAAAAGTCGGTGCTACCAGCGGACTTGCGTTTGTCAGGGAAATCCCGATCATATCATGATCCAATGCCTGCATCGCATGATAGCCGGCAATGCCGTAATGGTTTGAGTTTTTCACCGAAACCCAGCCTGTACCTGCAATTTTGGCTTTCTCAATAGCAACTTTCATCGCATATGGAGCTACCACCAGTCCTAGACCTCCATCCCCATCTACTACAGCAGTGGAAGGGGTTTCATGAACAACCCTCACATTAGGAGTGGCATTAATTCTACCCTTTTCCCATAATCTTACGTACCCCGAAAGTCGCGCTACTCCATGACTATCCACTCCACGGAGATCAGCTGAGAGCAGCACATCCGCAGCCGTTTTGGCTTGCTCATCCGGACAGCCGATTTTGGCAAGCATGCCCAACGTAAATGAGTGAAGTTGTTCATAGGAATAGGTCATATCTATAGGGGATTAAGCTGGCAAATAAAGTAAGAAAGGAATTTTTTTAGATAGGCTTAAAGGGCCGTTTGCTCCGGAATCAGCAAGGATGCGATAGCGCCTTCCTTCAAGGCATAATGTGAGCAGGTGATAAAATCCACCTCAATGTAACGTAGAATAAATTCAATCAGACTTGAGGCGACCACGATCATGTCCACACGCATAGGGATCATTCCTGGAATCAGCAGACGTTCTTCCTTGTTTTTGCTCAGAATCATACGATGAATAGCCTCATACTCTTCCACGGGTAACTCGAATACATGTCGCCCGGTGAGTTTACACTGAAGCATCGATTCGAAATAAATATCTGTCAGCGTATCGAAAGTTCCCGAAGCTCCCACTAGTCCAACCGGTTGGTAGGTTTTAATAGCCTCAATCAAAGGTTGGAGCTTCTCTTCCAAATAGCCTTCAAGTTTTTCAACTTCTTCAGGCAAAATAGGATCATGATAGTGAAAAAGCTCCAATAGACGCTGGCCTCCTATTTCAAAACTTTGCTTCCATAGTGACTTCTGACTATTGCCGATGATAAATTCTACGGAACCGCCTCCGATATCCATCATAAGTTCTGTTTGACCATTAAGTGAGCCTGAAAGTCGGATTCCTTCATAGATCATCTGGGCCTCTTCTGTGCCGGAAAGTACTTGGATATTAATTCCAAGGGTTTCTTTGACGGTTTTGACAAAATCGGAGCCATTTTCGGCATTTCGAACCGCACTGGTAGCAAAAGCAAAAACCTGATCTATGTGTTCCCCATCGATCAGGTTTTTGAAATGTTTGAGCGTATGAAAAGCTCTTTTTTGGGCATCTTGGCCAAGTGTATTTTGATTGATGCCGCCTTTACCCAATTTGACAGGGATTTTCTCCTTGTAAATTGTTTTAAAACTTACACCATCTAGTTCTACCAATAACAAATGAAATGTATTGGTGCCCATGTCTATTACCGCCGCCTTTCGGGTACTCATACGCTGCCAATTTTTTGGATGGGCGAATATAGAAAGTTATTTGAAATGAGGTCTTTCAACTTTGGATTTTTACCTGATTTTTTGAAAAAGGAGGTTCTGACTTTTGTCAATGGCAGATATAGGGGATCGGTGTAATCACTTTTTATATCAAATTCATTCATCAAGGTTTTTTTCCATAGCTGACAAAGCCTGTTATATTTGGGCAAGTCTAAAAACTATCGTATGGACAATCAGAATAAACCCAATTATACGTTGCCCGGGAAAGAGGGTAAAATCGAATTGCTGAAAAAGAAAAATGCAGAAGCACTTCTTGGTGGAGGAGAAATGCGGATTGCATCACAGCATAAGAAAGGCAAACTTACAGCCCGTGAGCGTGTGGATCTGCTGGTGGATGAGGGGACATTTCAAGAGATAGACAAGTTTGTGATGCATCGGGCCAAAGATTTTGGGTTGGATAAGGAACATTACCTTGGCGATGGCGTAATCACCGGATATGGCGAAATAAATGGGAGATTGGTGTATGTCTTTTCGCAGGACTTCACAGTATTCGGGGGATCGCTATCCGAAACTCATGCCGAGAAAATCTGCAAGATCATGGATATGGCCATGAAGAATGGGGCTCCTGTTATTGGGTTGAACGATTCCGGTGGAGCGAGAATCCAAGAAGGAGTAAGTTCTCTGGGAGGCTATGCCGATATATTTTATAGGAATACACTTGCTTCAGGAGTTGTTCCGCAGATTTCTGCAATTATGGGGCCTTGTGCAGGTGGGGCGGTTTACTCGCCTGCGATCACAGACTTTATACTGATGGTGGAAAATACCTCTTATATGTTTGTGACTGGGCCAAACGTGGTGAAAACTGTTACTCAGGAAAATGTCACTGCCGAGGAATTGGGTGGAGCATCGGCGCACAGTACCAAAAGCGGAGTTACGCATTTTGCCTGCGCAAATGAGTTGGAATGTATTCAGTATGTAAAAAAGATACTGAGCTATTTGCCACAAAACTGTGAGGAAATTGCTCCTGTTTATTCATATGAGCTTTTGGAAGATGAAAGCAGAAAAGAATTAGACACCTTAATACCGGAGAATCCCAACTATCCATATGATATCCGTGATGTGGTGAAAGGCATTGTTGATGAGAATTCATTCTTTGAAGTGCATGAAAATTTTGCCGATAATATTGTAGTTGGTTTTGCCAGAATAGCCGGTAGGAGCATAGGCGTAGTGGGAAACCAGCCCCAATCCATGGCAGGAGTTTTGGATAATGATGCCTCTGTCAAGGCAGCAAGATTTGTCAGAACTTGCGATAGCTTTAATGTCCCGCTGTTGGTATTGGTTGATGTTCCGGGGTTTTTGCCGGGAACGGATCAAGAATGGAATGGGATCATCACAAATGGGGCAAAATTACTGTATGCATTTTCAGAGGCTACCGTGCCGAGGATTACTGTTATTACCAGAAAAGCGTACGGAGGAGCATATGATGTGATGAATTCAAAGCATATCGGGGCTGATTTGAACTTTGCTTGGCCCACAGCCGAAATTGCAGTGATGGGAGCGAAGGGAGCATCAGAGATTATTTTCAAGAAGGAAATCGCTGAAGCTGAAGATCCTGTCGCCAAACTTCAAGAAAAAGTGGATGAGTACACGTCCAAATTTGCAAATCCCTATCGGGCAGCGAATCGGGGCTTCATTGACGAAGTAATCATGCCATCCGAGACACGTATCAAATTAATCAGAGCATTCAAAATGCTGGAAAATAAGGTGGATAAAATCCCGAGGAAAAAGCATGGGAATATTCCGCTTTAAGTAAATACAATTATCAATTTTCAAATACAATTTTCAATATGGATTCGAATACCTTTTTATATAACTATCTAAACAACGCTTCCCCCACAGGCTTTGAAGCTTCAGGTCAGCAGATTTGGCTGGACTATGTTAGGCCATTTGTGGATGATTATTTCACCGACAATTATGGGACTGCTGTTGCAGTGATTAACCCGAAGGCCGAATATAAAGTGGTAATCGAAGCGCATGCCGATGAGATCAGCTGGTTTGTGAACTACATCAAAGACGACGGTTACATCTATGTACGTCGCAATGGGGGCTCGGATCATATGATCGCGCCATCTATGCGTGTGAATATTCATACGGACAAGGGAATGATTCCGGGAGTCTTTGGTTGGCCGGCCATACATGTAAGAAAAGACGGCAAAGAAGATACCCCTACTTTGGATAATATATTCATTGATGTGGGAGCCAGAACCAAGGATGAAGTGGAGGAAATGGGGATTCATGTGGGATGTGTGATCACTTTCAAAGACGAATTGACTGAACTGAATGGGAAGTTCTACTCTGGAAGAGCGCTTGATAATAGAATCGGAGGATATATGATTGCCCAAGTTGCCAGGAGAATCAAAGAGAATAAAAAGAAATTGCCCTTTGGACTCTATATAGTAAATGCTGTCCAAGAAGAGATTGGTCTTCGCGGAGCTCAAATGATTGCTGCCAAAATCAAACCCAATGCTGCAATAATTACGGATGTCTGCCACGATACTACCGCTCCTTTATATAATAAGGTGGTAAGCGGAGATTTCACGGCAGGCAACGGGCCTGTCTTGACTTACGGCGCTTCGGTGCACAAGAAGTTGCTGGATCTGATTATCGCCACGGCAAGGAAGAGAGAGATCCCTTTTCAGCGATCAGCTGCATCACGTGTGACAGGGACTGATACGGATGCTTTTGCATATTCCAATGAAGGTGTACCATCGGCTTTGATTTCCCTTCCCCTGAAGTACATGCATACTACGGTGGAGACTGCGAGCAAAGATGATATTGAGCAGGTAATTAACTTGATGTACGAGTTCCTGTTGGAGTTTGATCCCACATTTGATTTTAGATATATAAAATAAGTCCATAGCTCAAAAGTCCATAGGCCATGTTTTCCACGGTCTATGGGCTTTACTCTACGATTCAGATGAACTACACGGATCAGCTTAATCGCACAATCTTCGTTACTGATCCGCCTCAGCGGATTATTTCTCTTGTTCCTTCGCAGACCGAGTTATTGATAGATTTGGGTTTGGAGGAAAGGATTGTGGGAGTAACCAAATTTTGTGTTCATCCCAAAGGCTTGAAAAAGCGGAAAGCTATAGTAGGGGGGACAAAGAATTATAGGGTTGACGTAATTGAATCATTGAAGCCAGACCTTATCATAGGCAACAAGGAAGAAAATGAGCAAACCGGCATAGAAGAGCTCATGGAGAAATATCCCGTTTGGATGAGTGATATCTATACGCTGGAGGACAGTTTGCAGATGATTGGGCATTTTGGAAAAATGCTAAGCGTACAAGCCAAAGCCGAAGAAATCATCAATCAGTTGAAATCAGATTTTGCTTTACCACTTTCCAGGAAGGGAACGTCTGTCTATTTGATCTGGAAAGACCCAATTATGGTGGCTGGTGTTGAAACCTTTATAAATAAGATGCTGGATTTTGCAGGATTCGAGAACTTGATCCGGATTCCACGCTATCCTCAGATTTCAGAAGAGGTGTTAGTAGACCTGAATCCTGAATATCTTTTACTAAGCTCAGAGCCTTTTCCTTTTAAGGAAATGCATATTCAGTATTTTCAATCTTTTTTGCCTAATACGAAAATCATTCTGGTAGATGGGGAGATTTTCTCCTGGTATGGAAGTAGACTACTTAAAGCGAAAGCGTATTGTGAAAGCTTATGAGTGTCAGGAATCCTTAACAAGCGCAAATCCAGGATACCGCTCATGAAAAAATTTATTTATCCGGAAGACTTTATTAAAAAAATCAATTAACTTTTGAATCGAATTAATTTGAAACTTAATACACTATGAAAAATACACGATATGCATGGGTGGCCTTGTTCGCCTTGGCTTGGTCATGTGGCCCAAAACCGGCAGATGATTCAGTGACCGAAACTGTTGTTGAGGAGGTTTTGGTGCCGGAAAATTCATTGACAGAAGAAGAAAAGGCTGAGGGCTGGATGCTTCTTTTCGATGGTGTCAATACCGATGGATGGAGAGCATTTAATGGGGATAGTTTTCCGTCCGATGGCTGGACAGTAGAAGACGGCGCTTTGAAAGCCCTTGGAAAAGGAGGGGATGTCGGTGGAGATATTGTGTTTGCCCCGGTAGAATTTGAACAGTTTGAAATGGAATGGACCTGGAAAATAGCTCCCGGAGGAAATAGCGGCGTACTCTACCATGTGGTAGAAGATCCAAAGTACAAGGCTCCATACGAGACTGGGCCGGAATATCAGATGATTGATCAGCTGGGGTTTGCAGAGCCTTTGGAGAAATGGCAATCAATCGGAGCAGATTATGCTATGACTGAACCGGATTATGAAGGAGTTGTGAAGCCGGCAGGTGAATGGAACACTTCGAAAATCATTTTCTCGGAAAAAGGATCAAGCTATTACCTGAATGGAAAGAAGACTGTCGAGTTTATGCCTTATTCTGAAGAATGGACCGCAGCCCGTAATTCAGGTAAATGGAATGACTTCCCTGACTACGCTATTTCAAAAACAGGATTGATTTCCCTACAGGATCATGGTGCAGAGACCTGGTTCAAAAACATTAAAATTAGAAAACTATGAAAAAATTAGTAGTGGTGATGCTGTTGGCGGCATCTGTGAATTTTGCGTATGCGCAGAAGAAAGTCAAACTCTTTAATGGCAAGGATCTTTCAGGCTGGACTGTTTATGGAACGGAAAAGTGGTATGTAGAGGACGGTTTGTTAGTTTCAGAAAGCGGTCCTGATGAAGATTATGGTTACTTGGGTACGGATGAAGAGTATGATGATTTTGAAGTCACACTTGAATTCAAGCAAGAAGCGAATGGAAATAGTGGGGTATTCATTCGATCTACCGTGGATGGAACAAAAGTTTCAGGTTGGCAGGTAGAAGTAGCACCTCCCGGTCATGATACCGGCGGGATCTATGAATCCTATGGTAGAGGCTGGTTGGTGAAGCCGGATCCGGAAAAAGACAAGTATTTGAAATTTGGTGATTGGAACAAAATGAAGATCGTTGTCAAAGGAGATAATGTCACATCTTATTTAAATGGAGAAGAAATGGTAAACTTCTCAGATGCCAAAATAGGTGAAGGAAAAGGCGGTATTTGCCTGCAAATCCATGATGGCGGAGGAATTAAGGTTTACTGGCGAAACATTGTTTTGAAAAAGCTTTAACAGACCAAAAGCTATAGATGAAATGCCCTGATGATCGAGTTGTCAGGGCATTTTTATTTTGTTGTAATTTTTCTCTGTCTCTATCAGCGGGTTACGATAAATGAGTGTTAAAGTCTCAGAAATCTATTGCCGGTAAAATAAAAAGGGAGATATTTGCACTCCCAAACGGCGCATACGGAGCCGGGGAAAGAGAGGAAAGGCTCTGAAGAAGCATTGAAAAAATTAATTTTGCGAGGGTGTTTGGAAGTCAGAAAAGACCACTTACCTTTGCAGACCCTTCGGCAGGGAAGGGGACAAAGCGGGGAGGGAGAAGCCTCCGAAAAACTTTAAAAATTAATTTTGGCAGAGCGTATTGCAGATTAAAAAATCTCTCTTACCTTTGCACTCCCTTCGGCAGGGAAGGGGAAAAAACGGAACGGAAACCGAAAGGTTGAAGCCTCTGACAGAGACCGCAAATGCGCGGTACCAAGTTCTTTGAAGTAATGTAAGACGAAAAAAAAATTAACCTGGTAACAGACAGGGAGACGTTTGTGGGACTTGCTTCGTGCGGTTTCACGGACAGTGTATATAATGATAATTTACAATGGAGAGTTTGATCCTGGCTCAGGATGAACGCTAGCGGCAGGCCTAATACATGCAAGTCGTACGGTAGACTGCTTTCGGGTAGTTGAGAGTGGCGAACGGGTGCGTAACGCGTATGCAACCTACCCCATACAGGGAGATAGCCCGGAGAAATCTGGATTAATACCCCATGGCACTGTGAAGAGGCATTTCTTTACAGTTAAAGATTTATCGGTATGGGATGGGCATGCGTCTGATTAGCTTGTTGGGGGTGTAACGGACCACCAAGGCGACGATCAGTAGGGGTTCTGAGAGGAAGGTCCCCCACACTGGCACTGAGATACGGGCCAGACTCCTACGGGAGGCAGCAGTAGGGAATATTGGGCAATGGACGAGAGTCTGACCCAGCCATGCCGCGTGCAGGAAGACGGCGTTCTGCGTTGTAAACTGCTTTTATCTGGGAAGAAAATGCCCCTGCGGGGGAAATTGCCGGTACCAGATGAATAAGCACCGGCTAACTCCGTGCCAGCAGCCGCGGTAATACGGAGGGTGCAAGCGTTGTCCGGATTTATTGGGTTTAAAGGGTGCGTAGGCGGCTGTTTAAGTCAGTGGTGAAAGACTCCGGCTCAACCGGGGCAGTGCCATTGATACTGGACAGCTTGAGTGTTGGAGGGGTACATGGAATTGACGGTGTAGCGGTGAAATGCATAGATACCGTCAGGAACACCGATAGCGAAGGCATTGTACTGGCCAACAACTGACGCTGATGCACGAAAGCATGGGTAGCGAACAGGATTAGATACCCTGGTAGTCCATGCCGTAAACGATGATTACTCGCTGTTATGTCTATATGATGTAGCGGCCAAGCGAAAGCGTTAAGTAATCCACCTGGGGAGTACGCCCGCAAGGGTGAAACTCAAAGGAATTGACGGGGGTCCGCACAAGCGGTGGAGCATGTGGTTTAATTCGATGATACGCGAGGAACCTTACCTGGGCTAGAATGTGAGGGAATGCACTGGAGACAGTGCAGTCAGCAATGACCCGAAACAAGGTGCTGCATGGCCGTCGTCAGCTCGTGCCGTGAGGTGTTGGGTTAAGTCCCGCAACGAGCGCAACCCCTATGTTCAGTTGCCAGCGCGTAATGGCGGGGACTCTGGACAGACTGCCTGCGCAAGCAGAGAGGAAGGAGGGGACGACGTCAGGTCATCATGGCCCTTACGCCCAGGGCGACACACGTGCTACAATGGCGCATACAGCGGGTAGCTACTTAGCAATAAGATGCCAACCTCTAAAAGTGCGTCTCAGTTCGGATCGGGGTCTGCAACTCGACCCCGTGAAGCTGGAATCGCTAGTAATCGCGCATCAGCCATGGCGCGGTGAATACGTTCCCGGACCTTGTACACACCGCCCGTCAAGCCATGGAAGTCGGGTAGACCTGAAGGCAGTAACCGCGAGGAGCTGTTTAGGGTAGAACCGGTAACTGGGGCTAAGTCGTAACAAGGTAGCCGTACCGGAAGGTGCGGCTGGAACACCTCCTTTCTGGAAAAGTCCCTGTCACCAGGAGTCTTGCATTGCTTCAAACACGTTCCCCCGAAGGGGGGAGACAAAGTTCATTGACATGTTTAGCAGAAATTGTAACAGAGGCGGTGCGCGAGCGCCGCACGAGTAGAGTAAGTGAATAAGGGCGCACGGGGGATGCCTAGGCTCTCAGAGGCGAAGAAGGACGTGATAAGCTGCGAAAAGCCACGGGGACCGGCCAATGCGGTTTGATCCGTGGATATCCGAATGGGGCAACCCCCCCGATTTATCGGGGATCCCGCAAGGGAAGCGAACGTGGGGAACTGAAACATCTAAGTACCCATAGGAGGAGAAAATAACAATGATTCCGTGAGTAGTGGCGAGCGAAAGCGGAAGAGCCCAAACCGTCCATGTCACGGCATGGGCGGGGTTGTAGGACCTGTACAATCAAGAACGACGAGACGGGAACAGCGTGGGAAAGCTGACCGCAGGGGGTGATAGTCCCGTACCGGAATCGTTGTTTTTGAGACGGGTATCCTGAGTAGGTCGGGACCGGAGAAATCCCGATTGAAACTGCCGGCACCATCCGGTAAGGCTAAATACTCCTGAGAGACCGATAGTGGACTAGTACCGTGAGGGAAAGGTGAAAAGTACCGTGAATAACGGGGTGAAATAGAACCTGAAACCGTGCGCTTACAAGCGGTCGGAGCCACTGTGTGTGGTGACGGCGTGCCTTTTGCATAATGAGCCTACGAGTTACTCCTCACCGGCAAGGGTAAGGCATTCAGTGCCGCACCCGGAGCGAAAGCGAGTCTGAAAGGGCGAATTAGTCGGTGGGGGTAGACGCGAAACCTAGTGATCTACCCATGGCCAGGTTGAAGTTGTGGTAACACACAATGGAGGACCGAACCGATAAACGTTGAAAAGTTTCCGGATGAGCTGTGGGTAGGGGTGAAAGGCTAATCAAACTGGGAAATAGCTCGTACTCCCCGAAATGTTTTTAGGAACAGCGTCGGGAATTGTATGGCGGAGGTAGAGCTACCGATAGGACTAGGGGGAGTCAAATCCTACCAAATCCTGACGAACTCCGAATGCCGTCATACAGAACCGGCAGTGAGGGCTTGGGTGCTAAGGTCCAAGTCCGAGAGGGAAAGAACCCGGACCTTCCGCTAAGGTCCCCAAATCCGTGTTAAGTTGAACAAAGGTGGTCCAGCTGCAGAGACAGCCAGGAGGTTAGCTTGGAAGCAGCTATTCCTTTAAAGAGTGCGTAACAGCTCACTGGTCGAGCGGCAGGGCGTCGATAATAATCGGGCATCAAACACGGTACCGAAGCGAAGGATTCGACTCCGATTTATCGGAGCGAGTGGTAGGGGAGCATTCCAACGGCGGTGAAGGTATGGCGTCAGCCGTGCTGGAGCTTTTGGAAAAGCAAATGTAGGCATGAGTAACGATAATGCGGGCGGGAAACCCGCACACCGCAAGACCCAGGTTTCCTGATCAACGCTAATCGGATCAGGGTTAGTCGGGACCTAACGCGAACCCGAGAGGGGTAGTGGATGGACAATGGATTAATATTTCCATACTAATTATACAGGTGATGGAGTGACGGAGTGATGAAAGATCCGCGCGGTGACGGAATACCGCGTTAAAGGCAGTAGGTATTGGACCCATAGTAAAATGCGTGGGTTTAGCCGAAGCTGACAGTACCGTGCGTCTTCGGACAGGCGGATAGTGATCCTAAGGGCTTCCAAGAAAAACTTCTAGCGCTAAGCGTATAATTACCCGTACCGCAAACCGACACAGGTGGTCGAGGAGAGTATCCTAAGGTGCTCGAGTGAATCATGGCTAAGGAACTCGGCAAAATGGCCCTGTAACTTCGGGAGAAGGGGCGCCCCCGGCGACGGGGGCCGCAGTGAAGAGGCCCAGGCGACTGTTTAACAAAAACACATGGCTTTGCAAAGTTTCAAGACTAAGTATAAGGCCTGACACCTGCCCGGTGCCGGAAGGTTAAGAGGGGATGTTACCGCAAGGGACGCATTGAATCGAAGCCCCGGTAAACGGCGGCCGTAACTATAACGGTCCTAAGGTAGCGAAATTCCTTGTCGGGTAAGTTCCGACCTGCACGAATGGTGTAACGATCTGGGCACTGTCTCAGCCATGAGCTCGGTGAAATTGTAGTCGCGGTGAAGATGCCGCGTACCCGCAACGGGACGGAAAGACCCCATGCACCTTTACTGCAACTTAGTATTGGTACTGGACAAATGATGTGTAGGATAGGTGGGAGACGTTGAAGCGGGTTCGCCAGGATCCGTGGAGTCACTGTTGAAATACCACCCTTTGTTTGTCTGGTATCTAACCCCTGTATAGGGGGACATTGCTTGGTGGGTAGTTTGACTGGGGTGGTCGCCTCCAAAAGGATAACGGAGGCTTCCAAAGGTTCCCTCAGTACGCTTGGTAACCGTACGTGGAGTGCAATAGCATAAGGGAGCTTGACTGTAAGGCCGACAAGCCGAGCAGGGTGGAAACACGGGTATAGTGATCCGGCGGTTTTGAATGGAAGAGCCGTCGCTCAAAGGATAAAAGGTACGCTGGGGATAACAGGCTGATCTCCCCCAAGAGCTCATATCGACGGGGAGGTTTGGCACCTCGATGTCGGCTCGTCACATCCTGGGGCTGAAGAAGGTCCCAAGGGTTGGGCTGTTCGCCCATTAAAGTGGCACGCGAGCTGGGTTCAGAACGTCGTGAGACAGTTCGGTCCCTATCTGTTGCGGGCGTGGGAAGTTTGCGAGGACCTGACCTTAGTACGAGAGGACCGGGTTGGACTGACCGCTGGTGTACCGGTTGTGATGCCAATTGCATTGCCGGGTAGCTACGTCGGGAAGAGATAAGCGCTGAAAGCATCTAAGTGCGAAACTCCCCTCAAGATGAGACTTCCAACTAGGGCCGTCAGAGACGATGACGTCGATAGGCTACAGGTGTAAAGGCAGCAATGCCATAGCCGAGTAGTACTAATTGCCCAAAAACTTACGCGCTGTTTGTTACAGTTTCTGCCAAGACATGTTGTTTTCCCAGGTACGGGGTATCTGGAAAGAACTTAAGATATTATGTGATGTATAGCCACAAAGATTTAGGCGGCCTGGCGCAGGGGTCCCACCTCTTCCCATCCCGAACAGAGAAGTTAAGCCCTGCAGCGCCGATGGTACTGGGGTTACACCCGGGAGAGTAGGCCGCCGCCTTATTTATTCAAAAGCCAGCACTATGCTGGCTTTTTTGCGTTGCTCCCTTTTGGAAACCGGCGGGGCAGATACACACAAAGTCGGATCAGTCCTAAAAGTTGGAGGATTTGCCTGAATCGATTTTCTTTGATGGAAGAAGAATTGGAAGAAAAGGACTACCTCAGCTTGATTTTGCCTCAAGGCCTGCTTGAATTTTTCAAGGTTACTTCAGCAGTACTTAAAGACAATGCCTACCACATTTATCTGGAGGAGCTCAACATTCATCCCGAGCATCTTCAGGGATCAAAACTGACCTCAAAGGGTTTTTATGAAGACGTGTGCGTCCAGGACTTTCCGCTACGTGGGAAAGCCTGTTTTCTTAACGTAAAAAGAAGGAAGTGGCTCAATGAAGAGACAGGGAAGAATGTAAGCAGGGATTGGAGCTTGGTAGCAAACGGCACGCGGATGACAGGGGAATTCGCGCTTTTTTTAAAAAGGAACGGTTTGATTCATCGCCGGTAAGCTGTAAAAGTCTGGCGGAGAACTTTCATGTAAACGGAAAAAACCTAGAGCATCAATACGTTTTCAATCTGAGAAACTTCCTGGACTGGCCGCAACGCCCACATGCCAAAGACTGGATTCTCTTTCCTGAAAACCTGGGAACACATCTCAGTATTGATGAGACAGCCCTTTCCCAAGGAGAGCTGTATACCATCCCATCCTGACCAATAAAGCAGCCAAAGGAAAGAAGGGTGCTCTGGTGGCCCTGATAAAAGGGACAGACAGTGAAACCGTAAATGCTGTTCTCAGGCAACTCCCGAGAACAAAAGGAAGAAGGTAGAGGAAGTGACGCTGGACATGGCCGCCGGCATGGAAAAGATCGTGCGCCGTAGTTTTCCCAAAGCCCAATTGGTCACTGACCGCTTTCATGTCCAGAAACCGGTCTATGACGCGGTTCAGGAAATGAGAATCGCCCACAGATGGGAGGCCATCGGGAGGCCATCGAACAGGAAAACAAAGAAATGGAGCTGGGCAGGGAGTGTAAAAAGGCATTTATCCCACACAAGCTCGAAAATGGCGATACCGAGAAACAACTGTTGGCCGGAAGCAGATACCTGCTTTTCAAAGGAGAAGATAAATGGACGGTATCCCGGGCACACCGCGCCGAGATTCTCTTCCAGCGCTACCCTGATCTGGAAAAAGCCTACAGATTATCCAAGTCTCTGGCAAGGATCTAACAGACAAGCAAGCTAAAAGGCATCGCCTTCACCAAGCTGGGACGTTGGTACAATGAAGTGGAAGAAGCAGGCTTGAAATCACTCAACACGGTGTCCAGAACCATACAGAATCACTACACTTCCATTCTTAACTTCTTTGAAAACAGGAGTACAAATGCATCAGCAGAATCATTCAATGCAAAAATCAAGGCATTCAGGGCTCAGTTGAGAGGAGTGTCCAACATCGAGTTCTTCCTATTCAGGTTATCAAATATCTATGCTTAGAATAATCAGCTCCCCAGATATTCAGACTGATCCGATATTCAGACTGATCCCTGATCCTAAAATCCCCGAAATTTATTTGTTTGCCTAAAACAAAAAAAACCTTCTAACTTGAAAATTAGAAGGTTTTGTTGGCTCACCAGGGCTCGAACCTGGACTCTTCTGAACCAAAATCAGACGTGTTGCCAGTTACACCATGAGCCAGTTCTATTGAGAGATATAATTCCTCTCCTTTAAAGTGTCACAAAGGTAGAGTCTTGCTTCTTTTTTTCCAAATGAGTTATGAAACATTTTTATGATTTCTACCTAAACACCTTTAAGTCAGAAGAAAATATTGATCTAAAACTAATGGCAGGATATCAATATAATCGACAAGTCTATTCCTACCAGTGCCAGTGTTTCTAAAACTACTAAATACTGCGAGGCAGGGGCAGAGGTATTCAGTGTTTACTTTGATATTCTCCTAATAGCATGTTCTAGTGTAGCAAATGACGATTAAATTTGTGGCGAAATTTTTATTATAAGAAATGAGTGGCGATGTTTCTAAATTGTGATATTGTTAACACTGTGGCGGTTATGTTGTATTATAAGAAATCTTTAATCATTTTTGTTGAAATACTGAAAAGACTACTAAATAGATATAGCCATGAAAGTTGAAAAATTAGAGAAAATAGTACCTGAAGTGGTACAGAAGTTAGCAAAGTTGGAATCAGGAGAATTACTGGCGGCGGAACTTGACTGGTGCTGGGGAAGCTTCAAGTATGACAATAATCCTGCGGGCGTAGTAGAGAAAGGGCAAGAGGCATTAGCTCTATTAAAAGAGGCTAAGCGAAATAACAGCAAGGCAGTTTCCAAGAAATTAGTGGAGAGCCTAGAAAAGGCTTTGAATTAAGCATAAAAAAAAAGCCCCGAATTTTGGGGCTTTTTTTATGCTCGTCAGGGTAGAGTATTATTCTCCAGATACGTTGAATTTAACGTTAGTTTTCACTTCTCTGTGAAGATCAACTTCAGCTGTAAATTCACCTGCACCATCTACCGGTCCATTGATAGAAATTTTCTTTCTGTCGATGTCTATACCCTGAGTTGCAAGTGCATCAGAAATCTGAAGAGTAGTTACTTTACCGAAGATTTTACCTGATTCACCTATTTTCGCTTTGATCTCCAATGTAAGAGCCTCAAGTTTTGCAGCGATGTTCTCAGCTTCAGTTTTAATCTTTTCTGCTTTGTGAGCAGCCTGCTTGATATTCTCAGCAAGAATTTTCTTGTTAGAACCAGTGGCTAGTACTGCGAAACCCTGAGGGATCAGGTAGTTTCTTCCGTACCCTGGTTTTACATCTACCAAGTCATTCTTATAGCCAAGACCTTTGATGTCTGTTTTTAGTATGATTTCCATTTGTAATGATCTTTTGTGATTGGACGATACAAGACCGAATTATTTCAACCCATCGGTTACGAATGGCAACAACGCCAAATGTCTTGCTTTTTTGATGGCCTGGGCCACTTTTCTCTGAAATTTGGCAGAGTTTCCGGTAAGTCTTCTAGGAAGGATTTTACCTTGCTCATTGACAAATTTCAACAAGAAATTAGGATCCTTGTAGTCAATGTACTTGATGCCGTGCTTTTTGAATCGGCAATACTTTTTTCTGATTTCGCCTCTATTGATTGGCTCGTTTACTAGTGTCATTTGGTGGCTTCCTCCTTAGCTTCAACTTTTTTGTTAAACTCTCCTTTTCTTCTTCTTTCGGCGTAAGCAATAGAATGCTTGTCCAAAACAGTAGTCAAGAATCTCATCACTTTCTCATCTCTTCTAAATTCTACTTCGAATTTGCGGATAAGCGTAGGATCGGCCTTGAATTCAACCATAACGTAGAATCCTGTAGTCTTTTTCTCAATGGTGTATGCCATTTTCTTAAGACCCCAATTTTCCACATTAATAACGTCTGCCCCCAGTTCTTTTAACAAGTTCACAAACTTGTCGACAGTATCCTTCATCTGAACATCAGATAAAACGGGAGTTAAAATGAATACCGTCTCGTAATTTCTTTGGAACATTTTTTTAATGTGTTTAAGGAATTTAATAAACAGGATGCAAAAGTAAGGAAATCCTGCTGAATTCCAAACAAATAGCTAAACCAAAAGCCTAGACCTGTTTAAAAAAACTCCCAAAGAAGGCTTTAGTTATTTTACTGTAAAGGATTTTGCTCCGATTTCGTAATTATCCACGTAAATTTTAACTTCATGCGTGCCCGATACATAATCGGAACCTTTCTCATAGAAGAATGTCAACATCTGCTCGGTGTTATCAAAAATTACATCCTGTTTGACAGTGTAGAATTGTTCTGCTCCGTCCATCATAAACGTGCCAGAGCCTTTTGCAACATCGAAAATAGGCTGTGAATTTGGTGCTAAAACTTGAACATAGACGTTTCTGGGGCCTTTTTCGGCTACTTTGTTGTCGGCAAGATTGAAGCTTACTTTGATTCTTTCAATATGTCGATTTTTAAAATCTTTGGTGGTTTCTACCCGTTCTTTCCCTCTGGAATTTACAGCGGCTATTTCAATGTTTTCAGCCTTCAGCATAGAAGCTACCGTGACTTTGGCTTGTAGATCTTCTTTTTGGATATTTAGCTGAGCTACTTCTTCTTCTATTTCTGCCTGAGTAGTTTTTAAATCCTGATTTTCTGTAAAAAGCTGTTGATTCATTGCCCGCAGCTCAAGGATTTCTTGATCTTTTTCTACCATCATCGAATTGTAGCTCTTTATTTTTTCATTCAACGCTATTATTTCCGTTGAACTTCTTTGCCTGGAAGTATTTCGCTCAGAAATTAGCTGGTCACGCACTTCTTCGAGTGCCTTCACATCTCCGCCGAGTTTTTCGATTTCCTGAATCCTCAAATCCAATTGATAGGTGACTGAATCCAAACGTTTGTTCAGATCATTGTTTTCTGTCGAAAGCAGAAGAATTTCTTCGGATTTTTTAGTTCGGTCTACATAATCGGTGTAAAGCTTGATGCCGCTAATTATCACTAAGAGCACCAAAACGATAATGATAATGTTTTTGCCTTGGTCTTTCTTTTCGGGGGTATTATTTTCAAATTCAGTATTCATTCAGGTAAGGCGTTAAAATGGCTTTTTTAGATAGAAATTATTGGACGGAAAGATACAATTCAAGCAGAATCGGCTGGGATATAGGCTTTGCATCCCCTCCACTTGTGCAATATTTAGACCAAATTGAAAATAAAGAGATTCAAGCTCTCATTCCCGGTGCTGGATCTGGCTATGAAGCAGTATATGCTTGGCAGTCTGGGTTCTGCAACCTGCATGTTCTGGATTTTTCCGAAGAACCTTTATTGCGCTTTAAAGTTCGAGATGCGAGTTTTCCTGTTGAGCAGATTCATCATCAGAATTTCTTTGATCATTGTGGGTCCTATGATTTGATTTTGGAGCAGACCTTCTTTTGCGCACTGGATCCGGCTCTTAGAGAGGATTATGCAGTGAAAATGAAAGAACTGCTAAAGCCCGGGGGTAAAATAGTGGGCGTATGGTTTGACGGGGAATTTGACTTTGACGGCCCGCCTTTTGGAGGAAGGGTGGAAGAGTATGTATTGCTATTTGAAAAGTATTTTGAAATCAAAACCTGTGAATCATGTTATAATTCGATTGCAGAGCGATCTGGGTCGGAGGTGTTTATGATGATGGAGAATTCAAAAGTCTAGCACATAGTCGCTTTTTTCTCCGGGGTAATCCAACAACACAATACCGCATTCATAAAAGTCTAAACTAAGTTTGACTAGGGGATTGGATTTTATTTCTTTCCATACTTTTTCCATTTCCCTTGACCAATGAATATCTCCTATAGCAATAATGGATTTCGTATGGGTTTTTTGAAGTATTTGTTCGAAATAAGTTAAAGTACCTTCGTAAGTATGTGTAGCATCTACCAGGGCAAAATCGATTTTTTCCAAGGTGCAAAGCGTGGAAGGCAGCGTGTGGTTAAGTTCTCCAACAATTAAATTGAGATTTTCGAATCCCTGACTTGGCTTGGCAACTCTGGCAATCTCAGTGGAACCTTCGAAAGTGTATAGGCTTCCCTGAGTAGTCCTAGATAGATACCTACTACCGATACCCATGCAAGTTCCCAACTCGACGACGATATGAGCAGGAGTCAGCGAGCAGAAAAACTGATAAAGTTGTGCATACTTCCGACTACTGGTGCTGAACTTGGTAATGTCAGCCACGTGTCGCTTCGCAGTGTTGACAATTTTGGATCCTGCGCCGTAATCATCTACTTCAATGACTTCATCCGACGAAAGCAAATGCTTTCTATATACTTCGATGTCAAGATCTATACTTTTATTTGCCTCAATGTAGTCGAAAAGATCTTGATAGGTACTGAATAACAAGGGAGACTGAAGGGAATATTTGTCTTCTTTATTCAGCCAGTAAGCTAGGTAGGAGAGTAGCGGAAAAGATTTGTTTAGCAAATCAATTATGAAAGTAATTTGCAATCATTTGAAATTCGGGTATTACTACTTCGAATTTACTTCCGTCAAAGAGTTTTTCCATAAAGTAAATTCCAGTCATCTTTCCCATGCCCGACTTTAGGTTGCAACCTGACACGTAGCTATGTGTCTCGCCGGGTTCCAGAATAGGTTGTTGCCCCACTACGCCGTCCCCTTCAACTATTTTCTTGACTTCTGCTGCATCAGAAATTTCCCATCTTCTGCGCAATAGCTGCACGGTTTGGCTGCTTTTGTTTTCAATAGTTACCTTGTATGTGAAAACAAAATGGTGCTGATGAGGACTGGAGAATTCTGATTGGTAGGTGACTTCAACACTTACTTGAATTCCGGACGTAATCGCAATTGCCATAATTTAAGTAATTTAAAAGTCTGTAAATATATAAGTTATAGTTTGATTAGCAATATGTCCATGGATGTGAAAATAGAGCCAAGCTGGAGAAATACATTAATGCATTTGTTTGAACAAAAGTTCTTTAATGACTTGGTTTCCTTTGTGAAAGACGAGTATGCGACGACAAAAGTTTACCCACCGGGAAAGGAAATCTTTAATGCGTTCAATCATTGCCCTATTGACTCTGTAAAGGTGGTGATTCTTGGGCAAGACCCCTACCATGGTCCGGGACAAGCACATGGATTGGCTTTTTCTGTTAGGCCAGAAGTGCCTTTTCCGCCAAGCCTACTGAATATTTTTAAGGAAATAGAATCGGATCTAGGTAAGCCTTTGCCCGCAAATGGAGATCTGACACGCTGGGCAGACCAGGGTGTGTTTTTATTGAATGCTACACTCACCGTGCGGGCTCATCAGGCAGGGTCTCATCAGAATAAGGGATGGGAGGAGTTTACCGATGCGGTGATTCGGGCAATCAGTGAAAGCAGATCGCATGTGGTATTCTTGCTTTGGGGAGCGTATGCCCAGAGAAAATCCTTACTCATTGATTCTGAGAAGCACTTGGTGTTGAAAGCACCGCATCCAAGCCCGCTCTCATCATACCGCGGGTTTTTTGGCTGCAGGCACTTTTCAAAAGCAAATGACTATTTGATTGCTAATGGTATAGGGCCAATTAACTGGTGAATCAGCGAGTCAAGACGCGCCGACTGCAGCAAAAGTGTATTTGGTAAATAAGACTTCAACTTCCTGCCCACCGGTAGGCGGACGCCCATTCTGATAAACTTGGACTTTCCCCAAGATAGGAAGACCTGCCTGAAAATGATCTATAATCTGTGGCGTCTGTGAAAATCTGTGTGTCTACACTTAAGTTAAAACATTTAAAAAAAGAGACTGTCTCATAACTCATGATTGTCACATTGAGCAGCTTGCCTTGCTGTGGCGGGAAGTCGAAATGGGCTTAATTAGCACATAAAAGAATTCGACTTCGCCCAGTCTGATGAGAAAAGCTGATTATGGGACAGTCCCTTAAAGATTAATTTATTCCGCTAAATATTCTACTCCAACGAATCTTGCTGAACATTGATTCATGCTTGTCCAGCGAAAGCCACAAGAACCAAGCTTTGCCTACGATATGGTCTTCGGGAACGAAGCCCCAATAGCGGGAATCCAGCGAATCGTGACGATTGTCCCCCATCATGAAGTAATAATTCTGTTTGAATGTATAGCTGTCTACTTTTTGACCATCGATAAAAAGTTGTCCTTCTTTTACTTCTACATTCTCCAGACCTTCATATTTCTCGATAGTGAAACTGTATTTCATCACATTTTCATTGGTCATCTCGATTGTCCAGCCTTTGGCAGGGATTTTAAGAGGGCCATAATTGTCGCGATTCCAGCCTAAAGTCAATCCGTCAGGAAAAACACCTGATTCTCCACCGCTTTTCTGGAGCCTTTTAGTCACTGACGTCACCACAGGGGATGATTTTAATCTATTGATCACCTCTTCCGTGGCAAAGACCAAATAGCCCGATCCATCACTGAAAGTCAAATGACTTTCAGGATTGATGTCGTACTGTTTGAAGAAATCTTCTGTAAGAGGTCTGTTAGTGATCACATCATATGAAAATTGCATTTCATCAGGTTTTGGGGAAGGTTCGTTATTTACGAAAGCATTTCCCTCTCTTACTTCGATTACATCTCCAGCGATCCCGATTGCCCGCTTGATATAGTTGGTTTTAAGATCGGTAGGATATTGAAATTCTACAGGGTAATTGAATACGACTACATCATTTCTTTTCACATCAGAGAACCCCGGGAGTCTATAGTAAGGTATCTTAATAGCATCTGAATAAGAAGGGAGTTCGGTCCCCCATATTTTCTGATGAGTAAGAGGCACTTGCAGTGGCGTCATCGGAAACCTTGTTCCATAATGCATTTTACTTACGAAAAGAAAATCTCCCACCAAAAGTGATTTTTCCATCGAAGCTGTGGGGATTGTGAATGGCTCCAATAGTAGCCATCGGATCAAACTGGCTGCCACTACGGCAAAAATCAATGCATCACTCCATTCTCTGGCGGCTGATTTTTTTTTTGTTGACTTACTCATGATTGGTTTTTAAGTTCAGAAAGATAGAAAATCATCCATAGAAAGCACTCCTTTCTTTCCTTGAATCCACTCAGCCACCAAAATTGCGCCAAGAGCAAAGCCTTGTCTGCTATGTGCAGTGTGAGTGATTTCAATATCGTCGATTTCAGATGAATAGCGGATAATATGTGTACCGGGAGCAGGATCTATGCGTTTGGAAGTAATTGGAAGCGAATGTTCATTTCCGTTCGTCCCTTCGGACAGCTCCCAAGCGTTCAGTTCCGTTATATTTTTGATAATGCCTTCGGCCAAAGTGATAGCTGTTCCTGAAGGGGCGTCTAGTTTGGTTGTATGATGTATCTCTTCTATAGCGCTTGTGTAACCGACCGTTTCGTTCATAAGCTTAGCTAGAAACTCATTGACTTTGAAAAAGATATTGACGCCTATGCTGTAATTTGAGGCATAGAAAAACACTCCATCATTGGCAAGGGTGAGTTGTTCGATTTCCGGTTTTTGATCAAGCCATCCAGTGGTGCCTGAGATAATTGGAATTCCCCGTTCAATTGCCCATTTGATATTTTCTACAGCTGCTTCAGGTTGGCTGAATTCTATTGCCACATCAATAGTAGCAGAATCCATTGAATTCAACTCATCGCGGTTGTTTATAGTGATTTTGCCTGCGATGCTATGTCCACGGGATTCTGCCAATTGACCTATCAATTGGCCCATTTTTCCATAGCCTAGAAGTAATATATTCATGTGATAATAATTTGTTTTGTATAGACACATGCCCGCCTGCCATGGGACAGGGAATCCCTGCCTGCGGCAGGCTGCAAGATAGATAATCATTCCACTGTTTTACCAGCTTCGTTATGCTCGATTTCATGTTTAAAAGTTGATTTTCACAGAAAGCCCAACCGATCTATTGCTAGATGAGAAGCTTTCGAAATGAGGTTCAAATTTTAATGCGATATCATCAGAGACATCAAATCCTGATAGATGAGCATCTACATTCGCATCGATCAGGTTCAATGCATAGATTCCTGCTAAAACCAGATAGCAAAGATCACGGTTTCTTCGCCAATAGTTTACATTCCGAACTAATCCATCACGGTTTAAGCTGGGGAAATCATTTGGTAGTTCCGCATCAAAATCAGAGAGAGCCTGTTTGAAGACTTGATAGCGACGATTATTAAAATCTATGAAATAAATATCCGTAATAAGGCCTCCGTAAATTAGCGGGACTTTCCAAGCCTTGCCGTTATAAACTTGCCCTGCTCCGGGTAAAATAGCTGAAAGTATGGTGGCTTTTTTTGGGTTCTTTGGAAGTAAGGTATAATCAGGTTCCGGGTTTGAGGTCTCAGGCTCTCCTGCTTCCTGAGCAAACAATGCAGTGCTCAGGCTAAAACAGAAAAGCAAAAGTCCCACTAAAATGAGTGGGGCTTTCATATGAAGTATGCTATGGGAAACCGGGGGATTCAAGGTTAAATGATTTCTAGTATTTCCAGAATCCGATTTAAATCGGAAGCAGAATTAAAGGGGATTTTTATTTCACCTTTGTTTTTTGGATTGGATTTTAGTGCGACTTTGGTCCCAAAATGAGAAGCTAGTTGCTGCTGGAGTTTATTGATCTCATATTTTCTGACGGGATCCAGTTCCGGAGATGCGGGTTTTTCTGGTTTACCTTCACTCAAGGCCTTTACCATTGCTTCCACTTTTCGCACACTGAGTTCTTCCTCTACTGCTTTTTTGAAAATGGCGAGCTGCACATCTACATCCTCTACGTTGATTAATGCGCGTGCATGTCCCATAGAAAGTTGCTGATCGCGGATCGCTCCTTGGATGGAAGGAGGGAGCTTGAGTAGACGTAAATAATTGTTTACTGTGGTTCTGTTTTTTCCGACACGTTCTCCTAATTCTTCCTGCTTCAAGTCACATTCTGCCAGTAGTCGCTGATAAGATTGAGCTATTTCCAGTGCATTTAGATTTTCACGCTGAATATTTTCGATTAGCGCCATCTCCAGCATTTGCTGGTCGTTGGCAGTACGTACATATGCCGGGATTTGACCTAACCCTGCGATTTTTGAAGCCTGAAATCTACGTTCTCCTGAGATTAGTTGATATTCATCGGTATCAAGTTTTCTAACTGTAATGGGCTGAATGATCCCTTGAACCTTGATGGACTCTGCCAGCTCTGCCAGCGCATCTTTATCAAAGTGAACCCGGGGTTGAAAAGGATTGACTTGGATTTGATCAAGAGGAATTTCGAAAATGCCGGTTTTAACTACCTCAGGCAAAATTTCCTCAGATTTGTGCTTGGCGGGACTATCCTCCAGTAAGGCTCCAAGTCCTCTACCCAAGACACTTTTTTTACGATTCGGTTTTTGGTCTGACATGGTTATTTGGTCACTTTTTGCAAGTCATTTTTCTGTATTATTTCCCCTGCCAAGTTCAAATAGGCGACTGCCCCTTTTCCGTCAGCATCGAAGGAAATCGCCGGCAAACCAAAACTAGGTGCCTCGCTTAGCCTTACATTGCGGGGAATAATAGTTTCGAAAACCATGTTTTTGAAATGAAGTTTCACTTCTTCCACCACTTGGTTGGAAAGACGAAGTCTGACATCATACATGGTCAGCAAGATGCCTTCTATTTCCAGGTCAGGGTTTAGCCTAGTCTGGATGATTTTTATCGTATTCAATAATTTTCCGAGTCCTTCCAGTGCAAAATATTCGCATTGAACTGGAATAATCACGGAGTTTGCCGCTGTAAGGGCATTTATAGTAATTAATCCCAAGGAAGGAGAGCAGTCGATGATGATGAAATCGTACAGCTCTTTAAGGTCATGAATGACCTCTTTCATCTTCTCTTCCCTGTTATCCAGATTGATCATTTCCACCTCAGCACCAACGAGGTCAATGTGGGATGGCACCAATTCCAGATGCTCGATTTCTGTTTTGTGAATGATCTCTTTGACGTCAATTCCATCTACCATACATTCATAAATACTGGTGTTGATGGATTTGGGATCATGACCCAGCCCGGAGGTGGTATTTGCCTGCGGATCAGCGTCAATCACCAGGGTCTTAAATTCCAGGACAGCTAAACTAGCTGCAAGGTTCATCGCAGTGGTAGTTTTGCCTACTCCGCCTTTTTGATTGGCTATGGCAATGATTTTTCCCATGGTGTTGATTGAAGAGTAATTTAATCTCAATATTAAGCAAAATGAATTCTTTTCCGGCTGATCTCTCCGCTTTTTTTAGCTTTTTCGAAATGAAGCATAAGTTGGGATTTGGCTGAAGCTTAGAATGATAATGAGCGTCAAATTTTTGAAGATCAAGGGATTGGTTTGTTTGCTGATTATACCGTAAGTCTATTGAAAGGGTGTTTTCCCTTTAAGGATTAATTGTTAATGCTAGTTAAGCCTAACGTATGATCTGGGCGTATATTACGGTTTGTATACCCATGGCTATTGAATTGAAAGGCCCCCTAAGCTATCCTAGTTTCAAAGAGACAGGAGGAGACGTGAATAGCATTCATTATTATTTAACCAGGAGTTAATGTGAATCAGGCAAACCCTTTGAACTTATCCAGCAGGTGTTTTTTGCCCAGAATAAACTGGCAGGTGACCATTGCGCTGATAGTAACCCCCAGCACCCCGTGAAGAATTACATTTTGGCCTGTTAGAAATAGATTTTCCAATTTGGTGTTGGCACTGATAAAAGATTTTACAGGGGCATTGAAATCCTTTTTGATGCCATATAACCCGCCTTCAATAGTCCCAATGTAATCCCTTTGGGTGAGTGGCGTAGCTGTATACCAGCTCTCTATGCATTTGTCAAAGCCTGGATAAATCTTACAAAGGGCCTCTATTATTTCCTCTGCTTTTTCTTTTTTGAATTGCACGTATTCCTCAGCTCTTTCACTTTCGCTAAGTGTGGTGTTGAAGCTATTCTCCCATTTTTTCACATCGTCATACTTCATGTATGCCATAGCGGTAAGTGTATGCGCATAGTCTGTATTAGTGCTTGGTCTGGAATTGAAAATTGCCAGGGCTTTCAGCCAATTGTCGGGCTCGTATTTGTGTGCACTCCATACATCTCCTTCTATGAAATGATAGCGGTTGGAATTTGAGAACTCGAACGTATCGGGCTTTAATTTGATGTAGAGGATAAAGGAGGACGTGGTGTTCTCCAGTTGCATCATACGGTTGACATTTACTTTCCGAAGCCCTTCAGTATTCAGTAGCTTGAAAGTCTGGGTGGGATGGATATTGGATATGAATTGTTTTCCACTGACTTTTTGCCCACCAGCCAGCTCCACATAATCAATACGCTTAGGGGTATTGTGGATTTTGGTTACCTCAGAGTCAATGAAAATGTCTCCCCCCATTTTCTTAATGTCTTTGCGAAGCTGCTTCGAGATCTGATCGCTGTGCTTCAGTTTGTAAGCACTGCCTATATATGAATCAATAATCAGCGCATGGATGTAAAAAGGGGATGATTCTCCCTCTCCGGCATAGAGCAAGTTTGATCCTGCGAGGATTTGCTGAAGTTTTTGATTACCTGTGCATGAGGCTATAACTTCCTTGGCACCCAGGCTGAACGTACTCATTTCATCAGTTTCCGAATAGTCCTTATTTAGGTTATACCATTCGAATTTTTCGCAAATGCGCCGAATTTCCTCACAGTATTTCCGTAATCCTTCTTCCTCTTTGGGGAAGTGTTTGAGCAGTTGCTGCACAAAATTTTCATACCCCTGTGCATGGGGATAGTGCACGTCATCATCTTCAAAAGAAATCACATCGTAAGCATCCTTATCCAGAAGTTCTTTTTCCACATTGTCCAAAAGGTTGAAGTATCTGAAGAAAGGATAAAGTGCCTGACCTTTATCCAAACCGCCAATGTAGTGTACTCCCGAATCGAATTTAACTTTGTCCCGCTTGAACGTCTGCAGATTCCCGCCTATCTGTGCGTTTTTCTCAAGAATACATACGGATCTTCCTTCCTCTGCCAGCACATATCCACAGAGCAAACCTCCAAGTCCTGATCCTATGATGACAATGTCATATTCTTCTTTAAATCTAGGCATTTCTGTGATCAATTATCTTTTTTGGCTTTCTGCTATTTTCCCGGAAAAGTAACTGTTGGATAGCGGGAACGGATGATTTCTTTATAGTCGGCTTCACTCGAAGTTTTGCCTGCAATCCAATAAGAAGATAGTGGGATTCTTCCTCGGTAAAAGTCTCTGGCAGTACAAGACTCACTTCATCTAAACCATTGTAATCCCGGTCAATTTCGATCAGGTAAGGACTTGCTGAAGGGTAGTTATGAAGGATTTCTTCGATTTGATTTGGATAAATAGTTGTGCCTTTCAACTTGATCATCTGTGCCAATCTGCCTTCTATAGGGCCAAGACGCACTGTGTTTCTGCCGCAGGCGCATGTGTTACTATGTTTTCTGGCAAGGTCACCAGTTTGAAATCTCACCAATGGCATTCCTTCAATACCCAATGGAGTTACCGTGACTTCCCCTAGCTCACCATCTGCGACTTCATTTCCATTTTCATCCAAAATCTCCAAAATGATAAGCTCGGGAAGTAGATGTCCACCTTGCTTTTCTTGACATTCTGTGAATGCAGTGGCCATTTCTGTAGAGGCGTAGGTTGATCTCAGGTCAATGTCCCGATGCTGCTTAATGTTTTTTGAGAGTTGATTATCGCTGAAATCAGCATTTCTCAGCGGCTCGCCTATGCAAAGTGCCTTGGTGATCCGATTGGAAACAGCACCGGAATGTGAACCTAATTTTTGGAGAAATGAAGGAACAGCTATTAACGCAGTGGGATTGACTTGTCTGATCATTTCCCAGTGAAACTCTGGCGTACCTTGCCCTGCCCGAAGTACAGCGGCACCGATTTTTGTCAAGCCAAGATAATAGGCCATTCCCGCCATGAAGCATTTGTCCAACGTAGTGGTGATTTGGACGATGTCATCAGCTGTAAAATCGGCAATTTCCAGGGATCGGGCTTCATTGTAGGCTAATCTCCCCAAGTCATTTTTGCTGAGTGCGATGCTTACGGGTTTTCCGGTGGTTCCTGAGGTGGTGACATATTCCACTACCTCTTGCGGAGGAATACTCAAAAATTCAGCATTGAATTCAGCAAGGTCTTTCTTTGATGTCTTGGTAAATTTGGATAAATCCGAAAGTTTGGAAATAGCAGCGATGTCCTGCTCTGAAAATTTGTCCCTATAAAACGGAGAGTGGTTGAGGGCGTAGCTCAGATGTTTTTTCAGCAATTCTATCTGTCTGGCTTCTATTCCATCAGCAGGCAGATAGTCGATGGGATTGTCCGGCGTGATATTCATAATTTCAAACTACAATTACTACTGCCACGGCAGTTTGTGAAGTGTGACTGAGTGTTAAAAGTATATCCGAAAAGCCTTCTTTTTCAAAAGTCTGTTTCGTATTTCCGTACAATCGTAGTTTAGGCTGTCCGGATTCAAGTTTGTAGATCTCGATTTCGTGGAATTGGGCATCACTTGTCCAGCCCAATCCTACCGCTTTCATGTAAGCCTCCTTTGCTGCAAATCTCGCAGCAAAGCACTCATCAGAATTTCCTTGAGCTAGGCAATACGTTTCTTCTTCAGCAGTGAAGACCAGCCGTACAAATGAAGGTTTTTGGCATTTCTGTGCCATTCTCATCACCTCCACAATATCAATTCCTATGCCTCTCATTTGATTTTAGCTAGGTTTTCTGAGATGTGTGTGCTGATTCCAAGATAGGGGATTGCTTTACTTCGGGCTTGCTCATAGTAAGTCTTTGCCAACTCAAAATCCTTTTGGCCAAAATAGTAATCTGCCAGCAATAAATAAGGTTCGTAGTATTCCGGGTTTGTAGCAATCCACTTTTCTATAAATCCTTTCTCTGAAACACTCTTAGTCGGGTCTTTCTTAAAATTCTCCTTTAAAATTTTGTATTTCTCATAATTTGAAAATTCGCGGCTAGTATAGAACGGATCCTGCCCCAATCTCAATGAGTCTATTTCAGGAGAATGAATCGGGTCGAGGTTTTCCATCGCTTTAATAGCCCTGACATCGTAAGCATTGAACACATTTTCTTGAAAAGGTGCGGCAGAGATGTATGCAATTCCTTTTGCAGGTTCAAAAATCACTGCATGATGTGCCAATAATTGGTTGATTGCCATGGGATTTCCTATTCCCAGCTCCTTGCCATTGGAACCTTTTTGATCGCGAATGTATCGAAGTGTATTCTCTACAGAAATAGCGGTGTCGTCAGCAGTGAGTTCTCTCATACGGTCATGCCGGGGCATGGATTCGGAATCCCGGATATGGTCTAAATTGAGCGGAGAGTTTTTATACTCATCACTTTGGAAGTGATTTGCCACGATGAGCTGATTGCCTTCGGGATAATGGATTGCCGTCTTCTCAGGGGTTTTTTCGATTACAGCGGTGGTCTGATCCAGAGCAGAAGCTATGGTGAATGATTCGGATACGAATACATCATACTTGGAGATGATCGCATAGGCTTCTTCAATGGTAGAGGCATATTGGATCACATCCCTGGCGATAATAGAGACAGGGGTGGAGCTTTTGGTGGGAATCTCCGAAGGCAGGGCATTGAGCGTGACGGTCAGACCTTTTTCATTCATACCGGATACTACTCCGCTAAAGCCTCCCCAAGTCACGGAGACGAAGTCATAGCCTTCACTTGGATTGACGAAGAGGACAATTTTGTCCTTGGCAAATTCATCTCCGAAGTAGAAATCAAAATTCCTTCCCAAAACCATCTCAGATTCCCCGGACTCAAAATCCCATTGTGATACAGCGGTACAAGCTACCAGATTCATATTTTGAACCATGTGCCCGATGTCATGAGCGGCATGATAGTTCAGCACCCGGTTGAATTTTGGTCCCACGTAGGAATACTCATCAGAGAAGCTTTGTGAGACTCCGTAGATTTCCTGGAGATATTCTTCTGGGATATCTTTATTCAGATTACGATTAAACCAGCCAAGACCCAACTGCATTACAGTACGCAGGATTCTTGAGGGAAGAAGTTTCTCTATTTCTCCCACGAAGGCTGTTTCCTGACTTTGGATAAGTTCCTTGTGAAGAAGTCCCAGTGCAATACCACGCTCATAGGCTGTTCCTTCGACGTAGCTTTCCCAGTTACCTGACTTATTTTTTCGTAGCCAGTTGTTTTTGTAGCGAAAGGTAGTGCTATTTATTGTTTCCCGTTGTGGATTTTGAATCTGAATTTCGGGTAACTCCGGAGCGGGATAAACCGTAATTTTAATAAAAATTAAAGGGATGATGATCAACAGAGAAATGACTCCGGAAATGATGAGTTTTTTCTTCCGCAATTCTAGTCTAATTTAGTCCCTTGATTCTTTTGAATAAAAGAGAAGGAATATTCACATTAATAATCGTCAAAGTTATGAATTTATTTTGCTCCCTTATTCTTCCATTTCTGGCATTTTTCTCAAGTGTGGAAAATCAGATTACTGAAATCGATGGGCCTGTCACTTGGATAGGAATTGATTACACTCAGGCCAAATTTGTAGGTGCGGAGGGGTTTACTGATCCGGGTGATTTGCCGAGATTTTTGCTGGCATGGAATGATTTTGTTATCACTGAACCCGATAAGTATGATATAAAAAAGGCATTGGGTACCTCTGATGTGACCATAGATTTGTCTTACACTTATGAAAAAAATGAGGGGCTTGATACTGAAGCGATGGTTCAGGAGGAGGATCACAAGATCACCCTGGAAGAAGCGGAGACTGTTGCGAGATCATATGATTTGTCCGGGATCCAAGGCACAGCTGCGCTTCTGGTGGCAGAGTGTTATAATAAAAAAGCGAATAGGGGTTCGCATTGGTTGGTTCTAATCGATGCCCAAACATCTGAGATCATTTCAGCAGAGTATTTTGTGGAAAAGCCGAGAGGATTCGGTTTGAGGAACTACTGGGCCCGAACTATATATGAACTACTGGGAAGCAAGGAGAAGGCAGTTAAAAAAGGTAAGTAAGAAGTAGTCTATTTGAAATTAAGCGAGGAAGCGGGCAAAGGTTTGGTATGAATAAAATAGTAGTGATCGGAGCTGGTCCCGCCGGAGCTGTGGCTTCCAGTTATCTGGTAAAGCAGGGCTTCGAAGTGATAGTGCTGGAGAAAGAGGGGTTTCCAAGGTTTGTGATTGGAGAAAGCCTCTTGCCAAAGTGCATGGAGTCATTGGAGGAAGCGGGCTTGTTGCCGCCTTTGCTTGAAAAGGGCTACCAAAAGAAGATGGGAGCTTCTTATTACAATAGAGAAAATCAAACGTGTTCATTTTTATTCAGTCAGCAATTCTCGAAATCCTGGGATTGGACCTGGAATATCCAACGCATACATTTTGATCAAGACCTGGTTGATGCTGCCAAAGTCAATGGAGTTCAGTTTCTCTTTGATAGCACAGTGACCGCGGTGGAGATCAATGGAGAACATCGTACGGTAACTTACGAGCAGAGCGGTGAGAAAAAGACTATTGAGGCATCCTTTATTGTCGATGCAAGCGGATATGGACGTGTGCTGCCCAAGTTGTTGGACTTGGAAAAACCCTCGGTCCAGAAACCGAGAGGTGCTGTCTTTGCACACTTTGTAGATCAAAAAAGAACAGGAAGAGAAGGGGATGATATTTTAATCTATCCTTTTGACGATAAAAATTCCTGGATTTGGGTGATTCCCTTTTCAGATGGGACGGCAAGTGTCGGGTTGGTTTCCGAGACAGAAGAGACCAAGGCCTTTGCGGCTGATGATTACAAAGCATACTTAAACTTTGTGAGGAATTTTGAACTGTTAAACGGGAGATTTGCCGAAGCTGAGTATCGGCGTGAGCCTACCATGATTTTAGGCTATTCGGTAGGAGTGAAGCAGATGTATGGGGAAGGCTACGTGCTGTGTGGGAACTCGACGGAGTTTCTGGATCCGGTATTTTCATCTGGAGTTACCTTGGCTACAGTTTCCGGACTGCTTGCAGCAAAATTGGTCGAAAAGGAATTGAATGGCGAATCTGTGGATTGGCAAACAGCCTATGAGGATGAAATGAAGTACGGTATTGAGGTTTTTCGGTCCTATGTCAATGGCTGGTATAACGGTGAGCTGCAAACCATTTTTTTCAATCCTAAGATCAATCCCGAAATCAAAAAAAAGATCTGCTCAGTATTAGCCGGGCATGTTTGGGATAATGCTAATCCATTTGTGAAAAAGCACCGCACCATACTTTCAACACTGGCGAAAGTGATCAATATTGAAAATAAAGCGGTGAATGTAGCAGAGGATTATAAAGAATAGTATGATTACCTGAAATCGAGCCTGCCTGCTGGTTATAATCACATGAAATGCCCATGAGAAAGGTTTCTCACACAGAGGAATGATTATGTAGGCATTCCATGTGGCCATTGAAAAACAATTATAAACACATGAAACTGGCTGTTTATAAGCGCAGCGGCAGTTTAGGAATGATCTTAAATCCTTAACTGACTTGCGGTTAGCTGCTAACTGCGTAATTGTTGCAACAGATTGTTACACGGACAAAAAAAAACTATATGTTTAATAATAATTCGTCTGGCGTCATAACTCTGATTTCGCTTTCTTTAAAATCCTTTATATTTCTAGTAATAATATAGTCAATATTCTCGATTGAAGATGCGCAGAAGATTTGAATAGAATCTTCAAAATCTTTGTGGTTTGAGCGAAGTCCTTTCTTTATTATAGCTAAATCCACAGCAATTACTTTTATATAGTCAAGTAGATTAGACAATACTTCACGTAACTCTTTTTCTTCTAAATATTTCTTTAGTAAGTAATGAGTCGTTGCTATCGAGTGGGATGAAGTGAAAATTTCTAGTTCACCTTCTTCAGCTTTTTGAAAAATTTCAATGGCATATTTACTAAAAGGTTTTCTGTCAGCAACGAGATCAACAATTATATTTGTATCTAAAAAAGCTTTACTCATAGGTGCTTGGATTCTAAAAAAGCTCTTAATTCCTTTTTCTCATCAAAGTCCTTTGGAAGCTTCACGGCGCCAACTATTTTTTTCAATTTAGGAGACAACTGATTTGGGGAACTTTCTTGTGTAAGCGTAATAAGATAGTTTTCAATTAGTTGGGATAAACTTCTTCCTGTATTTTTTGCATACGATTTAGCCCTGTCAATAATAGCCTTGTCAACTGTTAATGTGAGTTTAGTATTCATTGTACGTGTTTTTTTTTCAAACGTACGTATTTGGTTTATGGTTTCAAAACGACTCTCCCAATAGCAGGATTTAGAGCTTTATGTTCCCTGCAACCTATTGGCCACAAATTCACCACCACCCGAAAATGCACAAAACCAGACGGGAACCAAACTCATACTTTACACGATCCTTCAAAGTATACACCAGCCATTCACCAAAAGAAAATCTGTAATAACCGGAATCTGAAAAAAAAGAACAAACTAAAACCATATGCTTCTTACCTGAATTCTGCCAATCTATCTAAAGCTTTTCTTAATCGCCATCAGGGTGTTGCTAGAGTCCTTGGACTCAGACATGATTTTCAATTCCAGTTGATTTGAGGAAGCCCAGCTTTCTATAAATGCCAAGTCAAAAAATGATAGCTCATCTGTTACTTTATTGAATTTAACCCATCTGGTGCTCCATTTTTCGGAGTTGAGCGTCCATCTGTGCTTTTCAGAATCACTGAGTAAGCCGTCTTTGATGATCAGAATACCGTCGTTTGTCAAGCTTTTAAGGCACTTGTTCAGCACCTTATTTCTTTTCTCAGGGCTTAGGTAATGCAGCACATCCATTAAGATAATGGCTTCAGCAGGAGCTAAATCTATCTCCGAAATATCCGAGGCAATGAACTCCAGGGTGTCATCATTCAGGTAGCAATTCTCTGCAATGGCTATTTTATTTTCATCGTAATCTACCCCGATGATCTTTCTTTCCGGGTTTTTCAATTTCAGAAAATAGCTCAAAAATCCATTGCCACAGCCAAGGTCATAGATGCTGTTTTTTCCGGTCAGTTCACGGTGAATCAGTTCGTAATTACGCTTTTCATGCCTGTATTTTATCTTAAAATACCATTCTAAAATTGGTCCTTTATACAGATATGCATACGTAAGCGGTGTCTTCAGATAGTCTGTATCCTCTCTTTCCAGAGTGAATTGAGCATGTTCTGTTTTGAAATACTTTGTAATGTTCTTTGCACGCTGGCTATACCCATGACCAAAACTGTTGTCTGAGTTTGAAATTCTAGGAAGGACTTTCATATTTAAATACCCGCTCTTCACATAGTAATCACCTTTAGGTAAAGTATAATGCAGTCCATGCAGCAGCACCGGTGTAATGTCAATCTGCAGTAATTCGCTTAAGTAAAAAGCTCCTTTGTGGAACCGGGTCATTTTCCCGTCTACTGATCGGTGGCTCTCAGGGAAGACCAATACAGAGTAGCCGTCAGCGACCAGGCCTTGCAGCTTTTCCAAACTGTCTTCAATAGGCAGAAAGGCAGGAATGTAATCCGCAAATCGGATAAACTTGCCGAAAATAGGTGAATTGTAAACCCATGGGCCAACCAAAAACGTGATTTTCGGATGCTGCATTGCAATGTACAAGATATCCAGAAAAGAACTGTGGTTTGCTATGATCACCGAAGGTCTGGAAAAGTCCAGCAGCTCAAAATCATAGTAGCGCTTCTTGAGAAACACCATGAATTTCAACAAAGACCAGGTGAAAAATTGTATAAGTCGGTGCACAAAAAGTTTTTTGCTCTTCACTTTCCAGAATGGAATAAGCATCACGATCACGGTCAGTAGGGTGCTGATCATGCAACCAAGGAAGAAAAAAGTAAAGGCGAAAATACTAAAGATTAGTTCTAGTAAGGTATAGGGTGGTTTCCCTTGATTTGTCCGTCTGGTGATTAGCATGCTGTACAGAAAAGGCTGAACCACAAAACTCAGAATGACGATGGTACTGATCCCGATCACACTGATCGCGGCTATAGATCTGATTGCGGGATGCTGACCAAAGAACAAGACTCCTGTCCCAATAATTGTACTGATAGAAGAAAGCAAAATCCCTGCTTTGTTTGTAGCCAGACCGTTTTTTCCATACGTGTACTTAGTCTGCAATCCGTCGGTGATGAATATGGCAAAATCATCTCCCAAACCGAAGATGATCGTGGCGATCATAATATTGATAAAGTTGAACTTGATATCAAAAAGTGCCGCCAACCCCAAAATCCATAGCCAGCTTAACACCATTGGCAGAAAAGAAATCAGCGTCAATTCCAACCTGCCATAGACAAACAGCATGGTCACAAACACTAGCACACTGGCAATGACGAGGAGTAGGTTGAAGTCGGCTTTCACGGAATTGACCAGTGATTCTGCCACGCTTTCTCCATCTACGATAACTATTCCAGACACTGACTCAATCGTTTCTTTCAACTGCCCATACTCATCCTTGTCAAAAACTACCGTCGTGAGAATACTCGTGTTCCGGTCATGAATAATCAGCTTTTGAAGACTTTCAAACTGGGCAGCAAATTCAAACGTGTTGATTTTCTCAGGCGTTGATTGTATACTGCTTAGAAATGAAGAAAAAGCACGGGAGCTGAAGCCCAAGGAATCGGAAACCGTGGCAAATTGAGTGGTAAAATCTTCTTTCTTATCCCAAAAAGCCATCCAAGCTTCTGCTTTTTGTAAGATTTCTTCTTCCGGGAAAATAAAGGAACCAATAGAATTAACTTCCTTATTCTTTATCGAATTCTGAGTCAGCGTTTTGAAAAGTGCCCGGTTTCGCTCAGCAGCTTCATTTTCATTTCTTCCATGAGCCACTATGGTAATCCGCTTTTGGGTATCAGGATCTAGGTTTTGATGGGCTATCTCTTTCTTTTTGAGTTCCTCGGGATAGAAATTAAGCTTGTTTAGATCATTCTCAAACTCTACATCATTTGCATGAAAGGCAAGAAACCCTGTTGCCAGAAGGATGACTAATAGTATCCATTTAGGCTGTTTGATCTTTTCTGAGCTAAACTTTTCAATCAGGCTGTCCAGTTTTTTGCTGCCATTTTGCGTTGTTTTTTTGCCAAAAAGTTGGATTAGATGCGGCAAAAGGAACAGAATAAAAAGCAAGGTAAACAGGAGACTCAGCCCCGTAAACATACCAAAATCCTTCAGGGCTTCGGAATTAGCAAAAGTCAACGAAAAGAAGGCGATAATTGTGGTGATGCTGCTTACAATCAGTGGGAAAGCAATGCTATTTCGGGTTTTGAGTGCATCCTTGTCCTGACTCAGATGGGAGAAAAAGTGGAATGAATAATCCACCACGATTCCCATGATCACAGCACTTGCACTCAATGCCAATGGAGAAATCCCACCGGCGAAGAGGTAAATCAACGTGATGGATGCAGCAATCCCAAAAGTGCCTGGTAAAATAAAAAACAGAATGGTGGAAAGTCTGCGGTAATAAAAGTAGAGCAGTCCTATTATGAATAGGAGAGCTAAATTTATAGTGATAACAATGTCTTTCTTAATCTGACGTGCATTCGCTGATACAATCGTAAATGAGCCAAAATAATCGAGTTGGGCATGAGAAGGGTTCTGATTCCAAGAATCCCTGAAATCGGCAAGTTGGGTGTCAAGAAGTTGTACACTGTTTACTTCCTTAGGATCAAAAATAAGCTCGCCGTTAATCATGAGGCTCGTGCCATCGGTCGAGATGTAGAGTCCTTCTGTAGCAAGCATATTTTGAAGAGAAAGACCTTTTGAGAGATTTTTATAAGCCAATTGGTTAAAGTGGAGTGGGTCATTTGAGATGGACTGTGCCATACCAAAACCCTGAGCGCTGTTGAGCATTTTTTTGTTTGCTGCCAGAGCTGTTACGATGTTTTTTCTCTGTAGCAGACTGTCGATAGCGTCATAATCACTTTTTTCCAAAAACAAATAAAGATGGTCTTGGACGAATGAGTTGAAAACATCGGGATCTATATCGGATCGGTATTGAAATCCACCAAGTTGAGTGCCGAAGCTGTTCTTTAAACTTGTGATTAGCGCATTTCCTACACTGTCTATTTTATACTTATTTCCATGGAAATCCTGAATATCCACTGAGAAAAACACGGCTCGTTCACCCTTTTCGATCACCGGCTGCAGAGCATTCAAGTCTATGTTTTTAGGGATTGACTTGTTTAGATTTTCATGGATATCCAGATTCAAAGTGCTGTAAGCACCTGACAAAAGCACTAGAACACAAAGAAATACAGGGAGGTATTTAATCAATTCACGCATAAAAATCCAACTACCAATTCTGTGGTCTCAAAGTGCAATATTACAATCTACCTATGGAAGTTCTTCGCAACTTATTTAAATATTCGTTTAAAATAGGACTTCGGGTTTATCGGGATTACGAAATATCCTAGTTTTGTTATTTACAAGATTTTAGCGATATAATGGGAAATCTGCCAAGTGATTATCTGGGGTTGGAGAATATTAAGGAATATTATAGGAATGATAGTAGGTATGTATTGTCTGAAACCCAGCTTAAAAGGTCAATCCGCTCTTTCAATTTTTTAAGAGAATTCTCCAAAAACAAAGTGATTTATGGAATCAACACGGGGTTTGGGCCAATGGCACAGTATCGTATAGCCGAAGATGATCTAAGAGAACTTCAGTATAATCTGATACGCAGTCATGCCAATGGAACCGGTGGTTTTCTCTCTCCCGAGGCTACCAAGATTATTATGATCTGTAGGCTAAATACTTTGGCATTGGGTTTTTCAGGTACTAGTCCCAGAGTATTGGAGACCTTGGCGAACTATATCGAGCAGGGTATTTGTCCACTAATTCCACAGCATGGTGGAGTCGGAGCCAGCGGAGATTTGGTCCAATTGGCACATTTGGCGTTAGGACTGATAGGAGAGGGAAAAGCTTATTTCAACGATAAAATGATGCCTGTCTCCCAAGCACTCGTGCTTGCCAATCTCAAGCCTGCTGAGCTGGAACTCAGGGATGGATTGTCTCTTATTAATGGGACTTCCTGCATGAGTGGGTTGGCCACGATTAATCTAATCCATACATCCACGCTCTTACATTATAGTGTGTTGGCTTCCTCAGTGATGAATGAATTGACAGCCTCCTACACGGATTCCTTTAGCGAGGAACTTAATGGTGCGAAACTTCATCCGGGGCAGCAATATGTAGCTAAGAAAATGCGTGGTTTTTTGGCCGACGGAAGTGTATTGAAAAACAGAAAAGACCATCTCTTTAATGAGAAATATATAGATGGTCAGGAGTTTTTCTCCGAGAAAGTGCAGGAATATTACTCACTTAGATGTGTACCCCAGATCATCGGCCCTATTTACGATACTTTTTTGAATGCTAAGAAAATAGTGGAGGAGGAGATTAACTCGGCAAATGACAATCCCATAGTATGTGCTGATACCGAGAATGTATATCATGGAGGGAATTTTCATGGGGATTACATTTCCTTCGAGATGGACAAGCTTAAAATCGGCGTGACCAAGTTGAGCATGTTGATGGAAAGGCAGATTAATTACCTTTTGAATGATCGATTGAACAATAAATTTCCGGCTTTTTTAAATATGGGCAAATTGGGATTCAACTTCGGCTTACAGGGAATGCAATTCACAGCAGTGAGCACCACGGCTGAAAATCAATCGCTCAGTACATCTGTGTATGTTCATTCCATCCCTAATAATGGAGATAACCAGGATATTGTGAGTATGGGCACGAATTCAGCACTCATGGCGGAGCGGGTGATAAATAATACCTTTGAAGTATTGGCGGTCCAGTTGGTTGCGATTGCCCAGGCAATAGATATAGCTCAGAGCTACGATAGGCTTTCTTCGGCTTCGAAGAGTCTGTATGATTTTGTGAGGGGGGAAATAGGAGTGATAAAGGCCGATAAGCCCAACTATGAAGGATTGGCCAGATTAAAGACTAAGTTGTTACAAAGTAAAGCAGGAGTATAAAATGAGAGATTGTTGTTTGATTACCGGAGCCTCCAGAGGTATTGGAAAAACCATCGCCATCACGCTGGCTCAGGATTATGGATTTCATATTTTGATTAATTATGCGGAAAATGAGGCTGCTGCTATGGAGACTTTAACAGCTATAGAGACAAATGGCGGTTCTGGCGAGCTGATGCAATTCAAAGTTCAGGATTATGAAAATACCACGGAAGCAATAGAAACTTGGATCAAATCAAATCCTAAGGATCAGATTAAAGTGCTGGTGAATAACGCTGGAATTACTAAAGACAATCTGTTGGTTTTCATGGAAAAGGACGATTTTAATCAGGTGATCGATATCAATTTGCGGGGTACATATAATGTGACTAAGGCAGTGATCAATCATATGGTGAGAAAAAGATATGGACGCATCATCAATGTCGCTTCCCTTGCCGGGGTCAAAGGCGTGCCCGGACAGACGAATTACTCAGCTTCCAAGGGAGGTATGATTGCTTTTACCAAGTCTTTGGCGCAAGAAGTGGCAAAAAGAAAAATAACTGTGAATGCGGTAGCTCCGGGATTTATCAGCACTGATATGACGCAGGATTTGCCTGAGGATGAATTGAAAAAAATGATTCCAATGAATAGATTTGGTTCGCCGGAAGAAGTGGCGGGGACAGTTTCATTTCTTGTTTCTGAAAAAGCTGCCTATATCACCGGCGAAGTAATCAACATAAACGGAGGTATCTCATGAGCAGGGTAGTGATCACAGGCATGGGGATTTATTCCTGTATAGGCAAAAATCTGGAGGAAGTATTGCACTCCTTGCAAAATGGACTGAGTGGCATTTCCATTGATCCAACGAGAGAAGAAATGGGATTTCGGTCCAAGCTGGTAGGTATGGTAGAAGAGCCGGATTTAAAAGCTGTCTTGAACAGAAAACAACGGAATACGCTTAGTGAGGAAGCCAAGTATGCTGTCGTAGCTACAGAGGAAGCTTTGAAAACGGCAGGTTTGGATATCTCCTATTTTGAGGAGAATGAGGTGGGAGTGATTTATGGAAACGATTCTTCAGCTAAAGCAGTGATAGAAGCTGTAGATACGATCCGTGCAAAGAAGGATACTACGTTGGTAGGTTCAGGATCTATTTTTCAATCGATGAACAGTACTGTCACCATGAATTTAGCTACGATCTACAAGTTAAGGGGAATCAATTATACAGTCAGTGCAGCCTGTGCATCAGGTTCGCATGCCATCGGTATGGGATACCAATTGATCAAAGCCGGAATGCAAGAGATGATTATTGTCGGTGGAGCACAGGAAGTAAACCCTTTGGCCTTCGGGAGTTTTGATGGGTTGGGTGTATTTTCTACCCGTGAAGACAATCCTAAAGCTTCCTGCCGTCCTTTTGACAAAGATAGGGATGGACTCGTGGCAAGTGGAGGAGCAGCTACATTGATTATCGAAAGCTACGAGTCTGCTATAGCCCGGGGTGCCACTGTTTTGGCGGAATTGGTAGGTTATGGTTTTTCTTCCAATGGTGAGCATATCTCCAATCCCAACATAGACGGGCAGGTACGGTCTATCCGAATGGCACTTAAAGCAGCAGGTCTGAATGCTGAAGAAATCGACTATGTAAATGCACATGCTACATCTACTCCTGTGGGTGACAGATTTGAGGGAATGGCACTTAAAGAGGTCTTTGGATCGCAAACCCCCATCAGTTCTACTAAGTCTATGACAGGCCATGAATGCTGGATGGCAGGTGCCAGTGAGATTGTTTATTGCTTGCTGATGATGCATAATAATTTCATTGCGCCTAACATTAATTTCGAAAATCCAGATGAAGTTTCTTCGGAACTTAATATTATTGCACATTCAAAGAAAGCTGAGTTAAGCCATATAGTCTCTAATTCTTTTGGGTTTGGAGGCACTAATTCAACTTTAATTATAAAGAAAGTATGACGAAGGAAATCGTAATAGAGAGGATAAACAACTTCCTTGTGGAAGAATTTGAGGTGGATGAAAGCGTCATTGAACCTAATGCCAGTTTAAAAGACACATTGGAATTGGACAGTTTGGATTACGTGGATTTGGTAGTAGTGATTGAAAATAATTTTGGATTTAAAGTGACCGGAGAAGATTTTAAGTCTGTAAGTACTTATCAGGATTTTTACGATCTGATTTTTGATAAAGTGAGTGCGAAGTAATGGCTTCATGGACGGGTAGAAGTAGGGGGAATGTTCTTGGGTACAAAATAGTAGTAGGTTCTCTCCGCATCTTTGGCCTGTCCAATACGTACATTTTGCTTAAAGTAATTTCCTTTTATTACTATATTTTTGCGGGGGATCCCAAGGAGCATATTCTTGATTTCTATCAAAATCACATGGGCTTTTCTGCTCACAAGGCAAAAGCTCTATGCAAAGCAAATTTTTTTTTGTTAGCTCAAAGTATCCTCGATAAGATCGCACTGGCAATGGATTTGGGAGAGGATATTTTCTACCGGCAGGATGGTGAGGATCAACTGATACGAATGGCGAAATCAGGACAGGGTGGATTTGTTTTTTCTGCCCATGTGGGGAATTGGGATATTGCAGGTAATCTGCTTCAAAATCTGGATGTACCACTCAATGTGGTAATGTTCGAAAATGAGGAGCAAAAAATCAATAGCTACTTGGAGAGAATTGGATCAAAACCAAGTTTTAATATTATTCCGATCAAAGAAGATATGTCACATTTAGTGAAAATCTACAAACACTACAAACAGAAGGAATTGATCTGCATCAATGCGGACCGTTTTTTACCGGGATCGAAAACCATCTCGGCTAATTTTCTGAACTCAAAAGCACACTTTCCCGAAGGGCCTTTTTCCATAGCAAATAAGTTAAAAGCTGAATATACCTTCATTTTTGCGGTGAAGTACAGTAAATTTGGATATGAGTTCAGTGCAACCACACCACGTAAAGCGGATACCGACATCCATGAAATTGTAGAGAATTATGTGGTTGCTCTGGAGGAAAAAGTGAAGCAACATCCAGAGCAGTGGTTTAATTACTACGATTTTTATCAAGATCCATCTTAATGCCTTCAGCCCAACAATTACATAGAATTCCTGTTATATCCTTAATTCCTCAGCGTTCACCAATGGTGATGATCAGTAGAATTACAGCCTATTCGAAGGGGAAAGTCCAATCGGAATTTGATATTGAAGCGGAGAATATCTTTGTGAATCAAAATCTTTTTTCAGAATCGGGAATGTTGGAGAATATCGCTCAGACAGCGGCGGGAATGGTGGGATTGGAAGCTAGAGAGTTAGGAGAAGAAGTGCCTTTAGGGGTTATTGGAGGAATTAATAAAGTGAAAGTAACCGGTTTTGCGACAGTCTCCCAGACGATTACCACTCAAGTGGAAATCCTGCAGGAAGTGTTTAATATTACGCTAATCAGAGGTAAATGCTTTATCTTGGATAAATTGCTGATGGAATGTGAAATGAAAATTGTAATCAATCCGTGAAATTGAGCATGACGCAAGCAACACACACTGGGATGATTATAAGCCATGCAAAATTCCATGTGACTATTGAAAAACAGTTATAACCACATGAAATCGAGCCCATTTGAGGCAAACAGGTATGATCCCGTACCCACGACACACAGCGGGATGATTATAAATCCTGCGTCCCGATTATATTATGAGGAGCAGGGATTCTATCCCGTATCCTTCGTCACGGGACAGTTTCTGACCATTGAAAACAGTTATAACCACGCGAAATCGAGTATCTCGAAGGCGACACACAGAGGTATGATTATCCCATATGCGAGATTCCATGTGGCCAATAGAGAAGAATTATAAACACATGAAATATATAGAGGACGAAATACTGGTTAATATCCGTTTTTCCGAAGTAGATTCCTTGGGAATAGTCTGGCACGGAAATTACTTAAAGTTTTTTGAAGATGGTCGCGAAAATCTCGGACTGAAGTATGGTATGTCGTACCATGATCTCTATGAGAACAAGCTGATTTTGCCAATAGTCGATACTAGGTTGCAGTTTAAATCGGTGTTGAAATTCGGTCATGTGGCTCGTCTCGTCACGCGACTGCAGTATAATCAAGCTGCCAAAGTTATTTACAAATACACAGTTTATAATGAAACCACCGGTAAGCTGGCAGCTGTGGGAGAAACTACCCAAGTCTTTGTGAATGAAGAAATGGAATTGCAGTTGAATACTCCTCCGGTTTTTGAAAATTGGAAGTCTAATCAAGTATGGCTGGAAAAATAACGGTTTTTGTAGGAGGGGAAAATGTGATTTCACCATTAGGATGGGGGGTGCAGGAAGCTTTTTCCAATGCAAAGAATGGAAGAACCGGTCTCAAGGAATTGGAGCAGCCATTTCAGGGGATATCAAAATTGAATGCGGCTAAATTTGATGACTCTTCCTTCTCTACTGACTCAGCAATAGCGGAATTTGCCGGAGAAAGTTGCTATGGAAGTTTGGGAGAGTTGCATTTCGCACATCAATTGGAAGAGCGATGGCTGTTTGTGTTGAGTACTACAAAGGGTGATATTGTCCATTTGAAAAATGGCGATATGGAGCGTGCAAATCCCTATTATTTGATGCAACAGCTTCAGAAGGAATTACCGTTTCCTTCTGAAGGAAAGGTGATTTCATGTGCCTGTATTTCAGGATTGTCTGCATTGATTTATGCAGCGGACAAGATTGCCGCTGATCAAGTAGATCATGCGCTTGTAGTTGGGGCAGATCTACTTAGCGAATTTACCACACTGGGTTTCGAGTCTTTTTTCGCACTGGACACAGCACAATGCAAACCCTTTGACAAACATAGAAATGGATTGAATCTGGGAGAAGCAGCAGCAAGTGTTGTATTGTCGAAGGATAAAAGTCTCTTCAAATCCGAACCTTTCCGGTATCAGGGCGGAGCTACAAGCAATGATGCTAATCATATTTCGGGGCCTTCCCGGACGGGAGAAGGTCTTTACAGGGCAGTTTCAAGGGCGCTTAAAAACAGTGATTTATCGGCTGATCAGATTCAATTTGTATCAGCTCACGGAACCGGGACATTGTACAACGATGAAATGGAGGCTAAGGCTTTTAACCGATTGGGCTTGGGGAAAACGCCTTTGAATGGTTTGAAAGGCTATTTTGGACATACACTGGGAGCGAGTAGTCTGATCGAGCTCGCAATGACTATGCAGAGCATGCGAGTGGGCTTGCTGCTAAAGACATTTGGATGTTTGGATACAGGGACAGAAACTGAACTCAATGTATTAAAGGAAAATCTTGAAATTGACGTAAAACTTGCACTGAAAACGGCGTCGGGTTTTGGCGGCTGTAATGCGGCGGTTTTAATAGAAAAACAGTAAGAAATGGCAATACACGTAATCTCTTCCTGTAGTATTGAAAATGGCAATGTAACCGTCAACGGGAAAACTGTGTTTTCTCTTGAAAACGGAGACTTTTCCGAGTTCTTGAAGACAGCGTTTAAGGAGCTGGATTCTATCTACCCGAAGTTTTACAAGATGGATAAGCTATGCCAACTGGCATTTTTGGGATCAGAATATTTGTTGAAACAGACAAAGCAAACTTTCGGAGATGATGAAGTTGCCTTGGTTTTTTATAACGGGCAATCCAGTTTGGATACGGATTCAAAACATCAACAGCTAATTTATGAAAGGGCGAAAGTCAGCCCGGCGGTCTTTGTATATACCTTGCCGAACATTATGATGGGGGAAATAGCCATCAGAAATAAATGGTATGGAGAAAATCTGCTTATTTTGAAGCCAAGTTTTAATTTCGAAGAATGGACGATGGAAGCTGATTTGCTGATTTCCGGCGAAAAAGCCACCTATTGTCTTGGAGGCTGGATAGATGTATTTCAGGAGAATTATCAGCTGCAACTTTATCTGGTGGAAGCTGAGGGAGTTAAAATGTCTACATTAAGTATATAACTATGAGTTTACAGGAAGAAATAAAAAAGCATTTGATTGAGCAGTTGAATCTGGAAGATCTGGCTCCTGAGGATATTGCAGATGATCAGCCGCTTTTTGGGGACGCAGGCATAGGGTTGGATTCAATTGATGCACTGGAGATTATTGTGATCCTGGATAATCATTTCGGAGTAGTATTGGAAAATCCGGAGTTGGGAAGGGAAGTTTTTAAGTCAGTGAATACACTTGCAGATTATATTGTAAAAAGTCGGTCTTGACTAAGATTAATATTACCGGACTAGGAGTGGTGAGTGCTTTGGGTATCAGTGCAAAGCATCACTTCAATCAACTCAGATCGGGGATGATAGGCATAAGTCATCATCAGCGTGATGGACAGTATTTCTATGCCGGAAAAGTACCTTTTAACAATAGACAACTATCAAAATTAGGTGGAGTTGCTTTTTCAGAATATACCTCAAGAACGGCACTATTGGGGATTTTGGCTGCCAAAGAAGCCCTGGGTAGAACCGTTGTAGACTCTGGAATGCCTGCTGCATTTATCAATGGAACCACAGTAGGCGGAATGGATCTCAGTGAGAAATATTTCTCTTCAAAAGCCAAAGGTGAGCAGGGAGATGCAGCTCTTTTTCAAATGCATGACTTAGGTGCCAACTCAGCGTACATTGCGGAAAATATTGGTGATTTTGAGTATGTAAGTACAATTTCTACTGCATGTTCTTCAGCTGCAAATGCAATCATGTTAGGGGCGCAATTGATCCATTCGGGAGAATATCACCGTGTGCTGGTAGGCGGAACTGATGCGTTGTGCAACTTTACAACCGAAGGATTTAGATCTTTGATGGTTTATGATCCTCACTTATGCCAACCATTTGATGCAAATCGGCGTGGCCTAAATCTGGGTGAAGGAGCGGGCTGTTTGCTTTTGGAAAGTGACGAGAGTGTAAGGCAAAGCGGGAATCGAAGCCTTGCAAAACTTACAGGCTGGGCCAATCGCAACGATGCGTTTCATAACACCGGGACTTCTCCTGAAGGAATCGGCGCGCAAAAAGCCATGCGTACAGCCCTCGAAATAGCAGATCTTAAGCCTGATCAAATCAGCTACATCAATGCCCATGGTACTGGAACCCAGAATAACGATTCATCGGAATTGGTAGCCATGGAAGCTGTTTTCGGAGATAATCTCCCTGCATTCAGCTCTACCAAAGGAGCAACGGGACACACCTTGGCAGCTTCGGGAGCGATAGAAGCTGTCTTTGCGGTGCAAAGTTTACTTGAAAACTGCGCTTTTGGAAACTTCAGTATTACTGAGCCCATGACAGCATCTCATTCACTTTTGCGAAAAGCTGTTTCAAAAGACATTCATCACGTCATGTCAAATTCTTTCGGATTTGGCGGGAATTCCACCTCTTTGATTTTTTCTAAGAATTGATGAGAAAGCTATACATCCATCATGCGGTTTCGATTTCTGCCCAAGGCTTTTGGGAAGGTTTTTGTCTGTCGGATTTGAAGGAGGATCTGCAAGAATTCAGGGCTTTTGATCCGGACTACAAAACAGTGATTCCGGTAATGACATTGCGAAGGATGTCAAAAAGCACCAAAATGGCTTTGATGTGTGGTTTGACAATTTCCCAAAATGCTGCCTTGGATTGGGATGCGATAATTGTGGGAACGGGACTTGGGAATCTAGCGGATACGGAGAAGTTTTTGAATCTTATTTCAGGTTCTGCAGCAGGTTTGAATTCCCCGACTGCCTTTACTCAGTCCAGCCATAATACGCTTTCCGGGCAGCTTGCTTTGCAACTGAAGAATCACGGCTATAATATGACACATGTGCAGCGAAATTTTTCTTTTGAAAATGCCTTGAAAGATGCAACCCTTCAGTCCCAATCCGGAATGAATAACATTCTACTAGGGGTAGCAGATGAGTATATTCCCTTGCTTGATAGTTTGGCGAGAGAGGCGGGTTACGGGGAAGCGGACATTTCCCAATTAGGCGAAGGAGCGTCGTTTTTTCAGATGAGTGCCAATATTCCTTCAGAGATTTTTGTAAAGGATATCTTGATCAAGACGAAAGCTGAGAGCTTTTCTGAAGAAATTGATACTTTTTTAATGAAAAATCAGGTTGATAAGAAATTCTGTTTGCTTCTTACCACGGCCGATTTGAAAAGCAACTGCGATATGGATCAAAGATCTGTGGCAGGATTAGCGGGAAGATATATGACCAGCTCAGGCTTAGCGATGCATTTGGGATGTTCGTATTTATCAGAGAAAGCGTATCGGCATATCTTGATCTGTGCCACTTCAGCTACCGGTTTAGGCTTAACATTGCTTGGCCATGAGTAAAATTCAGGTTGCTTTGGGAATAGCCGTGCTGCTTGCGGTTGTGATTTTGACGACCTCAATTCCCAACTTATACTTGATTGCTTTGGCTGTAGGGTTTTCATTTTTTTTGTTTGCCATGGCCATGCTTATCAAACCGCAATTTTTTGTCAAGTATGTGTTGAAGACGACTGAAAATAATGTTTTGCTTAGTTTTGATGATGGACCCGATCCTGTGAATACGCCTTTGGTGTTGGATATTCTGAAAAAGCATAAGGTGACCGCCATGTTTTTTCTGATCGGGGAAAAAGTGAAGGGGAATGAAGCACTTATTCAGAGAATGCATGCAGAAGGGCATTTACTCGGAAGTCATTCATATAGTCATGATCCTATGATCGGTCTTTGGAGCAGAAAGAAGACGACCTTGGATATCGGTGACGGACATGATGCGTTGCAGATTATAATTCCTGAGGCGGGCAACTGGTATCGACCTCCATTTGGAGTTACTAATCCAAACATCGCCTTTGCACTCCAAAAATGCGGATTGCACGCTGTAGGATGGACGGTGAGAAGCTATGATACCGTCAAAAAAGATCCTGAAAAATTGCTTGAAAGTTTGAAGCGGAAAATAAAAGGATCAGATATTGTACTCTTGCATGATACACAAGCTTACACAGTCTCGATAGTGGAATCTTTGATAGTGGAACTGAAAAGAAAAAAAATGACCCTAAAAGCTGAATTGAATTAAATGCAATTTCTACTTACGCTCCTATTGTTTGTTACGCTGTCCGCTCCTGTTTTTGCCCAGAATCAGGATGCAGCTTTTGCCACCGGATTACAGGAACACTACAAGACTGTAAAATCCATAACGGCTGATTTTACCCAGCGAAAACAGAGCTTGCTATTTGATGAGCCACTGGTGTCCAGCGGTCTTTTTTATTATGAAAAACCTGACAAAATCCGCTGGGAACAACAAGACCCAAGTGCTACTTATTTTATCCTGAATAAGGATGAGGTAATTCAGTTTGATGGGGAAGCTATTAAAAAATCAACGGGCTTGAATATGCAGATGAGCATTTTCAGGCAGTTTATCCTGAGTACTGTGGATGGGTCTATCCTGAATGATCCTTCATTTGATAAGAGCTTTCTGGGCAAGAATGGCAAAATGTCCATCACACTAGTGCCTATGGATAAGCGGATGGCGAAGCGGTTGACGAAGATAGAACTGGTCTTTGATGAGAAAACGTTGCTGCTCGATCAGCTGAAAATGCACGAGAATCAGAACGATTTCACGGAAATTATTTTTACAAACCAGGAATTAAATACTAAGATTCCCGCATCAATTTTCCAATAAAATGCAACAGGTAGCTTTAGATCAACTTCTTGATATCGCAATACTATCCCAAAATGATGCTGAGTCAGTGATGGAAGTACAGGTTCTGGAGGATAGTCCTGTTTTCAAGGGACATTTTCCCGGAAACCCAATTTTGCCTGGGGTGATTATGGTGGAGGCGGTCAGGTCGTCACTACAAAGACTCTTTGGGAAAGAATTTCATCTTAGGACAGCGCTAAGCATCAAATTTCTGTCAATTCTGAATCCATCTAAAAATGCAGTTGTGCATTTGGGAATAAAGCACTCAGAAGTAGAAGATGGGCTGAAAATAGAAGCAAACCTATTTTCTGAAGATACGGTTTTCTTTAAAATGAAAGGTGTTTACACGCAGGTTTGATGGAAAAGAAAGTTTGCATCATCATCCCTACTTATAACAATGAAGCCACGCTCAGTGAAGTAATATCCGGAGTCTTGTCAATTTGTCCTGACTTATTGGTGGTAAATGATGGCTCTACAGATAGTACAGAATCAATTCTGCAGGCTTTTCCTGAATTGGATTTCATTAGCTATGAAATTAATCAGGGTAAGGGATATGCACTGAGAAAAGGATTTGAACATGCTTTCGGACTGGGGTTTGATTATGCCATTACCTTGGACTCGGACGGCCAGCATGAGCCTGAAAATATCCAAGATCTTCTGGATCAGATTCAGTTCTTGGAAAGGGAAACTGTTCTGATGGGCTCTCGCAATATGACCCAAGCAGGTATTCCTAAGAAAAGCAGTTTCGGCAATAACTTCAGTAATTTTTGGTTTTGGGTGGATACAGGAATTAAGCTTTCTGATACGCAGACTGGGTTTAGGGCTTATCCATTAGCTGCGGTTATGGATAAGAGATGGTTTACCAAGAAGTTTGAGTTTGAGATAGAGGCAATTGTCCGACTGGCATGGGATGGGATTCCAATCAAGGAAGTGCCTATCCATGTCAGTTACCCAGAAGATAGGGTCAGCCATTTTCGCCCGTTTACCGATTTCAGTAGAATTTCCGTGTTGAATACGGTGCTGTTTGCATTGGCCTTGGTTTATTATGCACCCAAGCGTCTATTGTTCACAAAAGGGGACAGTAATATATTTAAACAGATTAGGAGAGAGTTTCAGAGACATCAAGACGACCCTATCCATATGGCAGGTTCGGTGGGGTTGGGATTGTTTTTTGGAGTGTTTCCGATTTGGGGATTTCAGATGATTGTGGCATTTTTTGTAGCAAGCCTGCTGAAACTCAATCGGGTCATTGTCCTTACTTTTTCGAATATTAGTCTGCCTCCTTTGATTCCTGTGATTATATTGTCGAGCTACTTTTTTGGAAGCTTCTTTGTAAAAGAGAAAGTGCTGATTCCTGATTTTTCTGAAATAACCTTAGAGACAATTTATCTTCAGCTTTATCAGTATTTGGTCGGGGCTGTGATTTTATCTTTTGTCTTGGGTGTTCTGGGATTTGGGGTTGCGTATCTTTTGATGAAAATCAGGGGAAAGTGAACTGTATGGCGGGCGGATCGTTGGATCTATGCTTTTGATAACATAAAACCAAAAAACACTTGAGAGATCAAGTGCTTTTTGGTGCTTATTGAACTTTGAAGACTTAACTTCCACACATTTCACATCCTTCAGGATCGTCGAGAGAACATGCAATGGCATCTTGTTTTTGGGATTTTACCTCTACTATTTCTTGCTGGGCTTTTTCAACTTTAGGTTCAAATCCTGTTTTATCCAACGTGAATTTAATAGCTGCTGTGGCTGCTTGAGATCTCAAGTAATACATACCTGTCTTCAACCCTTTTTTCCAAGCGTAGAAATGCATGGAAGTCAATTTACCGAAGTTTGGATCTTGCATGAAGACATTCATACTTTGAGACTGACAGATGTATGCGCCTCTGTCAGCGGACATATCAATGATGATTTTCTGTGAAATCTCCCACACGGTTTTGTAAATGTCTTTGATATGCTGAGGTATTCCAGGCACATTCTGTACAGAACCGTTGGTTGAGATCAATCTGTTTCTCATGGTGTCATCCCAGAGACCAAGCGCAATCAAGTCCTTCATCAAGTGCTTATTCACAATAATGAACTCACCCGACAGTGTTCTTCTGGTGTAGATATTGGAAGTGTAAGGTTCAAAGCACTCATTATTGCCCAGAATCTGAGAAGTAGAAGCAGTAGGCATGGGAGCCATCAACAGCGAGTTTCTCATTCCGTATTTCTTGATCTTTTCTTTTACCCCGGTCCAGTCCCATCTTCCGGACTTTGGTGTCACACCCCAAAGATCAAACTGTAACTCTCCTTTGGATGCCGGAGAACCTTCGTAGGTTTCGTAGGTGCCTTGAACTTTGGCAAGTTCCATGGAAGTCTCTACGGCTGCAAAGTACATTGTTTCGAAGATGTCTTCATTTAGGCCTTTGGCTTCCGGAGAATCAAAAGGCATACGTAGCAGAATAAATGCATCCGCCAGTCCCTGGATTCCGAGACCGATCGGACGGTGGCGGAAATTTGATCTTTTCGCCTCTTCCACAGGATAGTAGTTTACGTCAATCACCTTGTTCAGGTTTTTGGTGGCTACTTTAGTGATTTCATATAGTTTTTGATGATCAAAGAACAGTTTTCCATCCGGCCCTTGGGTTACAAATTTTGGAAGTGCGATAGAAGCCAAGTTACAAACCGCTACTTCATCAGGTGCTGTGTATTCTATAATCTCGGTACACAGATTGGATGATTTGATGGTTCCAAGGTTCTTCTGGTTTGATTTACCGTTTGCTGCATCTTTGTAAAGCATGTATGGTGTACCTGTCTCAATTTGGGATTCCAGTACTTCAAACCAAAGTTCTTGTGCTTTGATAGTCTCACGTGCTTTGCCTTCTCTTTCGTACTTTTCATAGAGTCTTTCGAATTCTTCTCCATGACACTCAGAAAGCCCCGGAGCCTCATGCGGACAGAATAGTGACCATTCCAAATTTTGCTCCACACGCTTCATGAATAAATCCGGAATCCAGAGTGCATAGAACAAATCTCTCGCCCTCATCTCTTCTTTTCCGTGATTTCTTTTAAGTTCCAAGAAATCTTTGATGTCTGCGTGCCAAGGCTCAAGATAGATCGCAAAGCTTCCTTTTCTTTTTCCTCCACCCTGATCGACGTAGCGGGCTGTCATGTCAAAGTTTCTAAGCATCGGTACGATCCCATTGGACACCCCGTTTGTACCTTTGATATAGGAACCTTTGGCTCTTACATGGTGAATAGAAAGACCTATGCCCCCGGCAGACTGGGAGATCTTGGCGCATTGTTTCAAGGTATCGTAGATTCCGTCAATACTATCATCCTTCATGGTAAGCAAGAAGCAGGAGGAAAGCTGGGGTTTTGGCGTGCCGGCATTGAAGAGTGTAGGAGTAGCATGCGTAAACCACTTTTCGGAAAGAAGATTGTACGTTTCAATCACTGATTCCATGTCCTCCTTGTGGATCCCAACAGCCACTCTCATCAGCATATGCTGGGGACGTTCTACTACTTTTCCATTCAACCGGATCAAGTAACTTCTCTCCAAAGTCTTGAATCCGAAATAATCATATCCAAAATCCCTTTTGTAATCAATTGCCGCATCTAGTTTGGCTGCGTTGTTTTTGATGATGCCATAGACTTCCGGATCCAGCAAAGCTGCATTTTCGTCGGTCTTTGGATTTACGTGAGTATATAGTCTTTTCATGGTGTTTGAAAAAGACTGACTAGTAGTCTTGTGAAGATTGGAGATAGCGATTCTCGCAGCCAATATTGCGTAATCCGGATGCTTCACCGTCAGAGAGGCGCAGACTTCTGCGGCCAAGTTATCCAGTTCTGTAGTGGAAACACCATCATATAAGCCATCAATCACCTTTTTGGCAACATCAATTGGCTGAATGAATTTTTGGTCTAACTCATAGCAGAGGTTTTCAATTCTGGTTGTGATTTTGTCGAATCGTACTGATTCTCGCCTTCCGTCTCTTTTTAATACTAGCATTTCTTTGGGATTTTTAGGTTGATGGAATAGATTGGGTTAATTAGAAGTCCTCACCAATGGAGAATCTTGGTGAATCATCAGAGCCCTCGTTAGATTTCATGACTCCCGCTTTTTGGTAGTCCCCAACTCTTTTCTCGAAAAAATTGGTTTTCCCCTGAAGTGAGATCATATCCATAAAATCAAAAGGGTTTGTGCTGTTCCATATTTTTTCACATTCTAATTCGTCAAGCAGTCTATCTGCTACGAATTCAATGTACTGACACATTAGTTCAGCGTTCATTCCGATGAGCCGTACAGGCAATGCATCGGTTACAAATTCTTTTTCAATCTCTACAGCATCCCGAATGATTTCCCGGACCGTTTCTTTCGGCAGTTGATTGTTCAGGTGCTTTGTATACAGATGGCAAGCAAAGTCACAGTGTAAACCTTCATCACGGGAGATTAATTCATTGGAGAAGGTAAGTCCCGGCATCAAGCCCCTTTTCTTGAGCCAGAAAATAGAGCAAAACGAACCTGAGAAAAAGATTCCTTCTACCGCGGCAAAAGCGATGAGACGCTCTTGGAAGTTACCGTTGTCAATCCACCTAAGTGCCCAGTCTGCCTTTTTCTTTACACAGTCAATGTGCTCTATGGCGTGTAGTAGCTTGTCACGCTCTACAGCATCTTTGATGTAAGTATCGATAAGGAGGCTGTACGTTTCTGAGTGGATGTTTTCCATGGCGATCTGAAAGCCATAGAAGAATTTAGCTTCTGTATATTGAACTTCAGAGACGAAGTGCTCAGCCAAGTTTTCATTTACTATTCCGTCACTGGCTGCAAAAAATGCCAGAACGTGGGATATAAAATGGCGCTCTCCGTCATTTAATGCTTTCCAATCCACCATATCTTGGCCTAAATCAATTTCTTCAGCAGTCCAAAAGCTTGCCTCGGCTTTCTTATAATACTGCCAAATGTCATTGTGCTGTATGGGGAATAAAACAAAGCGGTTCTTGTTCTCTTCTAATATTGGTTCGTTCTGCATTGCTACTTAGTTGTTTTAATCGTAATGAATTTGCTCTTATTTAAATAGATGATTTTGAGAGCCGGGGGATAGGAAAGTCTGCCTTTTTAAAACAGCCTTTGAACAAATATGTAAATCAAAATCGGGAAATAAAACCTGTGAAGGAATAGTTTAATGTATGTATTGACCTATGTTCAATAACTGTATATTGGTCAATTATTCAGTGGGTTAAATCTACTTCAGTATAGCTTTAAATTAATTGAATGGGCTATTTCTAGGGGTTTGAAATATTTTGAAATAATTTCAAAAAAGATTTTCAACCAAAATTCAAGACAGGAATTGAACTATAGTCAAGTATTTGGTATAAATAATTTTGCTTTTCAAGATTTTGACGGTCAATGTGTTGAATGAAAATCTGCTGAAAGATTTTAAATCATTTCTGAATAAAATTGTCTTTTTAAGGGGATTTAATTAAGGCGATTTGTCCTCCAAAAGACGATTTGCAAAGGTTTACTTTTAATCCCAAATAATATTTCAGAAGCCTGTTTTTTTGTTTTGTATAACTTCCTTATATTTGCACTCCGATTTCAAAAGAATCAAGAATTATGTACGCAATTGTAAACATCGCAGGTAAGCAGTTCAAAGTAACACAAGATCAGTTCGTCTATGCTCCAAAGCTAGACTTAGAAACTGGCGCTTCCGTGGAATTCGACCAGGTACTATTGGCAGAAGCTGATGGATCTGTGTCTGTAGGCGCTCCCCTTTTGGCAGGAGCGAAGGTATCCGGGAAGGTCCTGGATCATGTAAAAGGTGATAAAGTCATCGTCTTCAAGAAGAAGCGCCGTAAGGGCTACAAGAAGAAGAACGGTCACAGACAAGACTTCACCAAAGTATTGATAGAAAGTATTTCAATCTAAGTTTTCTCTTCTGAAAACATAAAAGAATAAAACCATGGCACATAAGAAAGGCGTCGGTAGTTCCAAAAACGGTAGAGATTCACATTCCAAGAGATTGGGTGTGAAGAAATTTGGTGGCGAAGCAGTAATCGCCGGAAATATTATTGTAAGACAAAGAGGCACTAAGCATCATCCGGGTCTGAATGTAGGACTTGGTAAAGATCATACCTTGTTTGCTACCTCCAACGGTGTGGTTACCTTCAAAAAGAAATATGACGGTAAATCATACGTAAGTGTATTACCTGCTGAAGCTTAATATAAGTTTTCAGTAAAACTTAAAAAAAGAGAGGTTCGGAAGATACCTCTCTTTTTTTATTTTATATGTGTATCCTCTTAACTGCACGTATGTGCTTTGAATTAATGCTTATTAGGCAATACCCGTCCTCCCGGAGGGCAAAAGCCTGTCCGGACGACTGCCATGGAGGGATTTTTCCAGGTAAGAACCAGACACAATTCTAGTAAGTGCATAATCCCTGCCGTACCCATGTTTTTTTAAGTATGGTCACCCTGACTCTATCGTATTTCTTTTTATTTGGGAATAGGTATCATTGCTGCAAGGGCGCTTATCATAAAATCATCTTCAAACTTGTTCACTTCGTATTTCTCAAGCCTACACTTATCCGCATTGATGAAAAACTTTTTACAATCAAGCTTGTGTTGTAAGTGGATAGCGTAATATTCCTGCGATCCGGGCCTACCCCGGCATTTCTTCAGGATCAGTCATATAGACGTTTCCATTGGATTGGATGACTGTGGTTGCAGCTTCATCTATCAGGCAGTATGCCCCGTTATACCCGTTATAGAAATATAGGGATGAGCGGATTTTTTCGAAAGATCCACGAACTTTTTGCGATCAAAAATTTTCATGGTTTTTAGGTTGTAATTTATTTCTCCATCTAAATAAGGATGGTATGCTATTTTCCTACAAACAGGAAGCCATGCTATAAATACAAACTAAATTTTGCTATTATGAATTACACGGAAAACTACAGAGGAATCAAAATTGATGTTCAGGCACCCCATATGGAAGTGGACGAAACAGTTCAGGCAGAATTAAGATCGTGCATAGACAAGCTTACACGATTTGCCAATGATATCAATGAAGTGAACCTATATATCAATAAAGAGGGGCAAGGAGGAGCCGCGGTCTCTAAATTGGGAATGCGTGTGGCGATTCCAGGTCCGGATGTATACGCAGACGAGGATGGGGATAATTGGATAGGGATGCTGAAATCCGTTACGGATAAAAATATCAGGCAGCTCCAAAAATTGAAATAATATAAGTGAAAGTTAAAAAAGAACTACCGTCAAAAGGGACGGTAGTTCTTGATTTCTTGAATAAAATCTACCCCACTTTGTGGAAAAATAACTAGGATAACGGCAATGCCGAATAAGGCCCCGTAAAAATGGGCATCATGATTTATTCCGTCTGAGTCTGTTCGGGCTTTCACCGCAGAATAAATCAGAAATAGAATACCTAATACAAATCCCGGTAAGCAAAGAATCCCAAATAGGCAGATATTTGAAAGTGGTAGGATAATGATACTGGCAAACACCGTTGCTGCAGTTCCGCCTGAAGCCCCCAATGCTCTGTAGTAACTGTTATCCTTATTTTTGAGATATGTTGGTATGTCGGCAATGACAATTGCCAGAAGATAGAATAGGACATATACCGTGCCGCCTATCATTGCGCCAAATTTATAGGCTAGAACTTGCTCTACCGCACCTCCAAAGAAGTAGAAAGTGAACATGTTGAAAAGTAGATGGATATAGTCTTTGTGAATAAAGCCTGAGGTGACAAAACGATCCCACTGGGCATTCCGCTTGATTTTAAAAGGAATAAACATGCAACGGTCCATAAACGCTGCATTATTGATCCCGTAAAAACTGCTAATGGAAGTAATGATAATCAGGACAACTGTTATTGATAAGTTCATTTATTTTTCTCTGTGTATTAAGTCCTGAGTTATTTTCTTGAGTTCGTGGAAATAGTCTTTATTTTTGTAATGGATCGCTTCGTATTGTGCAAATCCTGCTTCGAAATAGGAATTCATTTTGGCTTCTGTAAATGCCTTAATCCCCAGTTTTTCGTAAATCTTGTGAACAGCCTTTACTTTTTCTTCTTTGTCAAATTCAGTCAGCGATAGCCAATAGTTTAATGCTTCGGCATCCTCACCCTTCGCCAGTTCCATCGCTTTTATCAGTAGAAAGGTCTTTTTGTTGGAAATGATATCCCCACCAACCTGTTTTCCGAATTTTTCCTGATCTGCAAATACATCGAGCAAGTCATCCTTCAACTGAAAACCCACTCCGATATTCACGCCGAAATCATACAATTTCTGCGCATCACTCTTCTCCGCTCCGGCTAATAAAGCACCAAGTTGTAAGGAAAATCCCAGGAGTACTGCTGTCTTCAAACGGATCATGTTCAGGTACTCTTCTTCGTGTACAGACTCCAAAGATTCAAAATTCATGTCGAACTGTTGCCCTTCACAGACCTCCGATGCTGTTTTGTTGAACAATCGAATGACTTCTCCCAGTTTGTCTGACGCAGTGGGTAAGAGCAAATCATACGCTTTTACCAGCATTACGTCTCCAGAAAGTATAGCGACATTGTTATTCCACTTCATGTGGACAGCCTTTTTCCCCCGGCGTAGGGGAGCATTGTCCATAATATCGTCATGCATCAGCGTGAAGTTGTGAAAAACTTCGATAGCTGCTGCCTGGCTTAGGATTGACTCGGGATTAGGCTTATAGATTCCATAGGCTAATAAACTAAGCAATGGACGGATTCTCTTTCCGTCCAGACCTAATATATAAGTAATGGGTTCATAAAGTTCTCGTGGCGACTTTCCTATTCCCGCATCTACCGGAAACTCATTCCGGATGTAATCTTCCAGCTTACCTAACAGCGCGTGTGCGTGGCTTTTTTCTGTCATTATCTGCAAATTCCAAATCAATTGTTCTACGGTCAATGTCGGTATTAACTACCCGGACCTTCACTTTGTCGCCCAAAGTGATCATTTTTTTTGTCTTCGAACCCACTAAGCGCATGTTTTTTTGGTCGAAGTCGTAGTAGTCGTCATCCATATCTTGGACACGGATCATGCCTTCACACTTAGTTTCTGTAATCTCCACAAAGACTCCCCATTCTGTGACCCCTGCTACAATACCCTCATAATCTTTGTCTTCTGCAAGAGACATGAATTCCACTTGCTTGTACTTGATCGAAGCTCTTTCCGCATCCGCAGCACGTTTTTCACGCTCCGAGGAGTGAACACATTTTTGTTCCCAGTCTTCTGCGTCAGGAGATTTTCCTCCATCAAGATAAAGCTCCAGTAATCTGTGAACCATCATGTCGGGATAGCGGCGGATAGGGGAGGTGAAGTGAGCGTAATGGGCAAAAGCAAGTCCAAAGTGCCCCTTTGGCTCGGTGGTGTATTTGGCTTTTGCCATGCTGCGAATTGCAAGCTGCTCAAGCACATTCTGCTCAGGTTTACCCTGTATGTCTTCCATTAACTTATTCAGTGCAGTGGAAATATTTTTCTCATTTTCTATGTCAAAAGGATGACCAAACCGTTTTGCAAATCCGGAGAATGTATCTAAGCGATCCATATCCGGCGAGTCGTGTGTACGATACACAAAGGTATCTTTTCCTTTGTTCTTATTGAAAATAAACTCCGCCACGTATTTGTTCGCCAAAAGCATAAACTCTTCGATGAGCTTATGAATATCTTTTCGCTCCTTGATCATCAAGCCAAGCGGTGTGCCTTTTTCGTCTAGCTTGAATTTCACTTCTACAGTTTCAAAGTTAACCGCGCCATGCTTGAATCTTCGTTGGCGGATTTTTTTTGCCATCACATTTAGCAATGTCAGTTCTTCATAGAAATCCCCTGATTGATTGTCTATGTTTTCCTGTGCTTCTTCGTAGGCGTATCTTCTGTCAGAGTGGATTACGGTTCTACCGATCCAGTGTTTCTTTACATTAGCCTCATCATCCACTTCGAAAACGCAGGCAAAAGTCAGTTTGTCTTCATGTGGGCGAAGTGAGCAAAGCCCGTTACTCAAGCGCTCCGGGAGCATAGGGATCGTGCGATCTACCAAATAAACGGAGGTGGCTCGGTTGTAAGCCTCTTTTTCTAAAGCGGTTTTTGGCTGTACGTAGTGAGTAACATCAGCGATATGTACTCCGATTTCGTGATTGCCATTTTCTAATTTCCTATAGGAAATGGCATCGTCAAAATCTTTTGCATCTGCCGGATCAATGGTGAATGTCAATACATCTCTGAAATCCTTTCTCTTTTTGATCTCCTTTGCAGTGATCTTTTCCGAAATAGCTTCTGCTTCTTTCTCCGGCTCTTCCGGGTACTCAAATGGTAAACCGAATTCCGCCATGATAGAGTGAATCTCTACTTCATGTTCTCCGGCTTTACCCAATACACGGGTCACTTCTCCTGTTGGGTTTTTGTCTCCCTCTCTCCATTCGGTAAGTTTGACTACTACTTTTTCCCCATGCACTGCGCCATTGAGTCCGCCACGGTGCACGAAGATGTCCTTGTGCATTTTCTTAAAGTCAGGTACTACAAATGCAAAGCGTGGTGATATTTCTACACGACCCACGAATTCATCGCGGTTTCGTTCCACTACTTCTAATACTTTCCCTTCTACACGTCCGGTTTTACCTTTGAGCGGATAGACCATTACGCGGACTTTATCTCCATCAAGCGCTTGCTTGAGATCTGCTTCTTTTATCATGATATCCCCATCAACTTTTTCTGGGTCTAGGGGAACGATGAACGCAAACCGTGGATTTACAAAATCTACGATGCCTTCTATGAACTCAGGATCTTGGGTTGATGAATAATAATTCCTTGGATTACGGGATACTGAACCGGCTTCTACCAGTTTGCTAAGCACAGGTTCTACACCTCCTTTGGTAAGCGCATCCCGAATTTCGAGTTTCTTGATAATTTGTTTGGAGTTGAATTCTTCGCCGTAGTGTGCATCCAAAAATTGGAGGATACGACGGGCCAGGCTGGCAGCGTCTGTTTGTTTTCCTCCTCTAGTTTTGCTTGTTTGTTTTCTGTCTGATTTTCTTCCCATGATTTGGGTTGTTGATTAATGTTAAGGTAAAAAGATTTATGTCCCTGCGCCCATTAATCTTTGTGATCTTTTTTTGTTTCTTCTGAATGGATAATTTCAATTTCTAAGTCATCCGACTGCGGATGCATAGCCATATATACCCGAGCTGTGACTTCCACATCTCTCAGGCAATATTTTTTGATTTTTTCCACGTCTTTTTCCACATGAAAAGTAGTATTGACCTGACTTCCGTCAAGATCATCTTTTGAAGATGGAATTCCAAAAACTGAAGCTAAAAGCTCCAAGCGGGTGTAATGTTTGTAGTCTCCAAACTTCCAAAGCTCCATCGTGTCGAGATGGCGGACTTCCCAAGGTTTTTTCCCTGAGATCTGTAAAGGCTCCGGCAAAGCGACTCCCTGAATGAGCATTCTACGACAGAGGTAAGGAAAATCAAATTCTTTACCATTATGGGCGCAAAGAATCCATTTTTTCTTCTCTAACAACCCCTTGAATTCCAAAAGAAGTTCCCGTTCATCTTCATTCGCATAACATTTCGATCTGAAGGTCAGTTTTTTGTCTTTCTTTTTCCACTGAAAGTAACCTACTCCCACACAGACTACCTGACCAAACTCGGCATGAATTCCAGCCCGGTCAAAATATAATGAACCGGGTTTCTGATTGTTTTCAGGACTTTGGATCAATCGTTCTTTCTTTATCCATTCTTCTTGAATCCGCTCGGGCAGTTCTTCATATTTCTCAGTCAATGAAGCCGTCTCAATATCCAGAAACAGGATGTCGTTCAGTTGATCAAAAAAGTCTGCCATAAGCTTTCTTTATGCGTGTAGAACTCCTTCAAGGCCTAGCTCTGGGATCATTTTGATAAATCCCGAATCAAAACTGCCTGAAGTAAAGATAAACTTTTTATCAAAAATCTGATCCATTATATAATAACTCACCCAAAACTCATTGGTTAAGGCAAAAACTGAAGGATCAATCGGTTCGACTTTGGCTACAGACTGCTCTGCCAGTTCATCGATCATGTGGCGGAGGGTAGATGTTTTTTTTACCTCTCCGTTTATTTCCCCGTATCCTTTGGAAGTGATCATCACATTTTTCAACTCGATCAAATTCAAGTTGATAATATATACCGACCACGCTGTCCCCGTGGCAGTTTCATGCTTCGCAATAGCGAGTTTTACTCCGGTCACCGGTTGGAATTCTATGTCCTTCTTCATTATGCTTCTATGCTCTCCATTTCAAATAATTCAATCAAATGCCGTTTTACGTTCACTTTGACTTCTTGCATATCCACAGCTCTACCAAGTTCGAGATTTAGGGAAGTGACACCTTTGTCATCTATGCCGCAAGGGACGATATGTCGGAAATAGTTGATATCCGTATTGACGTTGAAAGCAAATCCGTGCATGGTCACCCATCGGCTGGATTTCACGCCCATTGCACAGATTTTTCTGGGATTGGTTTGCTTTATATGATCAATCCATACACCTGTAAGACCATCAATCCTTCCTGCTTCAATACCATAATCGGCTAAAGTCAGAATGATTGCTTCTTCAAGAAATCTGAGGTACTTGTGAATGTCCGTGAAGAAATTGTCAAGATCCAAGATCGGATAGCCAACAAGCTGTCCAGGACCATGATATGTTATATCGCCACCGCGATTAATTTTATAGTATTGAGCGTGGTGGGTTTTCAGTCCGTTTTCATCCAAAAGTAAATTTTCTTCCCTGCCACTTTTGCCCAGAGTATATACATGAGGATGCTCTACGAAGAGAATGAAGTTGTCACTTGGAGACTGGTCTTCTGCTGTTAAAGTGCGGTTTTTGATTTTCAAAGCGACCGTAGCTGCAAATAATTCTTCCTGATAATCCCAAGCCTGTTGATAATCAAGCTGTCCGAGATCTCGGAATTCTACTTTTTTATTGATAATTTCATTCATCGGATAGTCCCGAAAGATTTACTTTTCAACTGAACTTCCAACGGGTTCGTTCATTGATTTTTCAAAATTAAACAAATATCCAAGATGGCAGAACACAATGATTCCGGAAAACTTGCAGAGAAGCTGGCTGCTGATTTTTTAATAGGAAAAGGGTATGAACTTGTCGAAACAAACTATCGACATAGGCATGCCGAGATTGATTTAATTCTGAAACACCGGGGATTGTTAATTTTTGTTGAAGTTAAGTTTAGATCCGGTACCGGCTTTGGTTTTGCAGAAGAGTTTGTGGATTCTACCAAACGAAAACTTCTTATCAAAGCTGCGGATCATTACATTTTTGAAAAAGACTGGCATAATGATATCCGCTTTGATATCATTGGCGTTTATAAGGATCGAACTGGAAATATTAATTTCAAGCATTTTGAGGATGCATTTTACTAAACAATCACCCACGTTTTAATTTTAGAAAAAACATGAAAAAAGTAACAGTAACTTTCTTTTTTGCCTTATTGGCAATTGTCGCTTTTGCGCAAGACACGAAGAAAGATCAAAGAATAGTAGAAGACAGTGAAGAGGCCAAAGCGGCGTTTCTGAAAGACGATCCAAGTATGGAGAGTTTTTTCGACTCTTCATATGGCTACATTATCTTACCGAACGTGGGCAAAGGTGGACTGGGAATAGGTGGAGCCTCAGGTAACGGAGTGGCTTACCAAGGAGGGGGCAAAGTAGGCTACGCTAGAATGACTCAGGTCACTATTGGTTTTCAGGCTGGTGGACAGGCTTATTCTGAGGTTGTGTTCTTTGAAAACAAAGAAGCATTTGATCGCTTCAAGAACAGCAAGGTGGAAATGTCCGCTCAGGTATCAGCTGTAGCTGCCGCTTCCGGGGCTTCATTGAATGCAAAGTATGTGGAGGGAGTAGCTGTATTTACACGCACCAAAGGCGGATTGATGTATGAAGCTTCAGTAGGCGGCCAACAGTTTAAGTTCAGAGAAAACTAAGAATTAATTGTCTCTTCGATAGACCAGATTTCCGTCCTTATCCCATTCAGCACGGATGTAAGGGCGGAAATTTTTTGTATAAGCTGTTTCTTGATATTGGATTTCTCTTTTTCGGATGGCTTTGGTGTTGTTTGTGTCCCAATACTCTGTCCAAAGGCCTACTTTTTCTCCATACTGATATTCACCGGTCACAGCCACCTGTTTGTCTTCATAGAAGTAAAAGTAGTTTCCTTCCTCCAGCCCATACTGTACAGGGATGATCTCTTGGATTGTCTTGGTAGATTGATTGAAGTATCGGGTGCGTGATTCTTTAGGCCAGCCTGCTTCAAAGTGATTTTTATCCTGAAGTACATTTTTCGAATCAAAGAGCATCCATGTCTTATGCTTGGTGCCATAGTAAAACATACCGCTCTCTACCACTACATCGTTGATCACCCGTTCATAGGGGCCATGAAGTAAGTAGCCTTTTCCTGTCTCATAGTCCTTTGTTTTGATGTTTCTATTTTGAGAATCAAACCAATAGATGTCACGGATATATGGGTCTGGCTTGTGCGTAGCGTCAGTATAATTGAAATACTCAAAGATCTGTTGGTCTCGAATTTGCTGTCGGGTGTAGCCCTTTCGGGTTTTGATCCCAAACCATTCATTTTTTCGCGCTTTCTTTTTCTTCTCTTTTTTTTCTTCCTTTTCCTTTGAGTCATCAAAAAGCAGCAAAGGCATAGTGGTAGGAAGTAGTCTGGAATTGACCACACCGCTGGAATCAGGATCCGATTTGGGTTCTTGTTGGGCAAAAGAAACCCTAGGAAGAAATAAGAGGAATATAAAACTGATATAATATCTATTCATCGATAAGAAAAACGCAATATACTTCGGTGTATTTTATCCAAAAATAACATTTCGAGATCAAAAGCAGCCGATTGTTTAGATTTTATAATCTTCTCTCTATTTTTGTGGAATTTGTAAAAAAATCTTTCAAACAATGAATTCTATTTTATCAGACCGGATAATCAATATGGAGGAATCAGCCACTCTTGCCATGGCAAAAAAAGCAAGAGAGCTGAAATCTCAAGGAATTGACATCATCAGCCTTAGTTTGGGCGAGCCTGACTTCAAGACTCCCAAGCATATCCAAGAGGCTGCAAAAGATGCAATCGACGAAGGAAAGTACTTTTCATACCCTCCAGTTGCGGGTTATCAGGATCTGAGAGAAGCTATCGCCAAAAAGCTTCGTGAGGAAAATGAAATCTCTGAAGCTAAAGCTGAAAACATCGTGGTTTCTACAGGTGCTAAGCATTCCATCGCCAATGTATTCATGTGCATGATCAATGAAGGGGATGAGGTAGTGATCTTCTCTCCTTACTGGGTGAGCTATGCTGAGATCATTAAATTGGCCGGTGGGGTTCCTGTATTGATCGAAGGCACCTTGGAGAATAATTTCAAAGCTACCGCGGCTCAATTGGAAGCTGCCATCACCTCAAAAACAAAAGGAGTTATTTATTCATCTCCTTGTAATCCTACAGGATCAGTATTCAGCAAAGAAGAGCTGGAAGCAATTGCTGATGTGGTGAAAAAGCATGAAAACATCATGGTGATCGCTGATGAGATCTATGAGAAAATCAATTTTGCTGGAAGAAATTACAGCATTGCTTCTTTTCCGGGAATGTTTGAAAGAACAATCACGGTAAACGGTTTTTCTAAAGGATATGCGATGACTGGCTGGAGAGTTGGTTATATCTGTGCACCGGTATGGATGGCTAAAGCTGTAGAGAAAATCCAAGGCCAGTTTACTTCAGGAGGAACGGGTATTGCCCAAAGAGCTGCTTTGGCAGGTATTTCCGGAGATCAAACCCCAACTACCGAAATGGCAAATGCTTACCTGAGGAGAAGAGGGTTGGTGCTTGACTTGCTTCGTGATATTCCCGGAATCAAAACCCACGTGCCTGAAGGGGCATTTTACTTCTTTCCAGACGTTACAGCTTTCTTTGGTAAAGGTGCTAAAGGCCATGCTGTCAAAGATGCGGATGACCTTTGTCTGTACCTATTGGCTGAAGCTCACGTGTCTCTAGTGACCGGAGCTGCTTTTGGAGCACCGGATTGTATCAGGCTTTCTTATGCCGCTTCTGATGAAGAACTGGTGGATGCACTAGGCAGAATGAAAAAAGCTCTCGGTGAACTAGCTTAATAAATCAATACTTGACCCCGGCAAATGCCGGGGTTATTTTTTGCCTAACCGGAAAGGCTTATTTTTGGAAAAAATTACCCTATGGCTGAAGTAATCGTAATCACACCTGTTAAAAATTCCCTTGAGACCACCTTAGATACAGCTAGAGCAATATCCGCTTCGTCAGTAAGGGTGAATCATATAATATTTAACGACTTCAGTACTGAAGAAACCAAGGCAGGACTTGAGCAAAGCCAAACTGAAATCGGCTACGGGCTTGTTCATCTGGAACAGCATACGGATCATCCTTCGCCTAATTACAAGCTCGTGCTACAAATGGCTCAGAAGAAGGCAAAGGAGGAGAGACTGCCACTTTTGGTTATTGAATCCGATGTGGTTGTAAAGCCGGAAACTATTAAGGACTTGCTGGAATTTCAAAAAAACACCATAAAATCCGGCTTAGTCGGTTCGGTGACTGTAGATGAAAATGGCATGGTGAATTTCCCTTACCTGAAATTCAAAGGAGTGAAAGAGCCAGTGATTGATACATCAAGGAGTTTGAGTTTTTGCTGCACACTTTTTTCTACTGCATTTTTAGAAGCCTATGACTTTATGGGATTGGATGAAGCCAAAGATTGGTACGATACTTTTATCTCCAAGAAGTCAGTCGAACTCGGCTTTAAAAATCATGTGCTGATGAATGCTCCTGTCTGGCACAGACCTCATGCAAGCAGACCATGGAAGCAACTCAAATATAGCAATCCGCTAAAATATTATTTCCTGAAATTTTGGAAAGGGATGGATAAAATCTGATCAGAATTTACCAAGGAATTTCATCAAGGTATTGTAAGGCTTGGACCAGGTTCGTTGAAACCGCAATGGACCGTTTAGTTCCCGTTCGAAAAAGTCCTTATGTTTGGCGTTTAGAAAAGCTATACGTTTTCTTTTTAGCTCACTCGATCCGGTTCTTTTCCGCATACTTCCTGATTTTGTCAGCCGGTATTTGAAGCCCACGTAAGGGAGTTGAACTACTTCCCCGCCATTTTTAAGCAAATTGATCCAGAACTCCCAATCTGCTCGTCCCATAGTCATCTTATCGTCAAATCCACCGACAGCCAAGCAATCGGCTTTTCTGAAAATCCCACTCACAAAAATCATATTGTCCCTTGCCAAACTCTTTAAACTGAAAGGCTTTAAATCCCAGTTTTGTTCTGATTTCTCATCAAACTTCACAGCTTTACAATAAACTACTTTTACTTCGGGTCTATTTTCTAAGATTTCTATTGCATCAGGTATATAGGAAGGATAGATCAGGTCGTCTGCATCAAGGGGGAGTATGTATTTGCCATTGCAGAATTCTATACCTGTATTTCTGGCTATAGTGACACCTGAGTTTAGCTGATTTAACAAATAGATATTCCTGTGTTTCTCTGTTAATTCTTCGGCAATTTCCTGGCTGCTATCAGTAGATCCATCGTTTATGATGATAATTTCAAGCTCTGGATAATTAGTTTGCAGAGCAGATTCAACCGTTTCGCTAAGATAATTTGCCTGATTGTAGCAAGGAATGATTATGGAAATGAGGGGTTTCAATGACTTTTTTTGGATGTATGAACTTCGTCGCAAGTTATTTAATAGAGTGTGAGTTTTCTAATATAAAGAATGTTGCAGGAATCCAATAAAGGGTAAGGGATTGTTTGGGATAGGTGTAAAAATTCAAATAATAGCTTGTTTTATTGCGGTTAATTTATGGCTTTTAACTGGAGATTAAATTTCTTTTTAGAAATAATTGTCTTTCCTGAGTGCGGATATTGGGATGCCTAATTTTTTCAGATTCATTTTTTTGTATAAAAAAATCAGAATAAAGGCTATATTTTTTTTTGAGTAATTTTTAGTGAACTTAGGCCTAAATCACCTTACCACCAATGACACAGCCAAGGGCTTACCTTATCTTATTGATATTAATTATCAGCCAGTACTCCTTTGGACAGAATCCAAACTTTCAGTATGACTCCAGCTATGTGGAGACTACCCATGAACTATTTGCTTCAAGGCTATTTTTCTCCCAAAAATACACAAGGCTAACAACGAGATCTCTTGATGGAAATGAGAAATATACCCTGGTCCCAAATACAGGGTTGAAAATGGGGCTTGGGTTCAATTATCAGCGATTGACTGTAAATGTCTCCTTTCCGGTAAAGCTTCTTTACCCGGATAAGATAGAAGATTGGCGGGGAAATTTGGATTTGCAGTCCCATATCTATGCACCTAAAATCATTGTGGATTTTTTCGGGCAATTTTATAACGGGTACAAAATAAAATCAGAAAATCGAAAAAATTCAGACGAAGACTATCTGCGGGAAGATTTACGCCAAGTTTCGTTAGGACTGAATATGAACTATCTTTTTTTTGGGGATAAGCTTTCTATTGCAGCTTCCCACAATCAGTCTTCTATCCAGAAGAAGTCAGCCTATTCCCCATTTGTTGGGTTTGAGGGGTATGGAGGATTTATGAAAGGAGACTCACTTTTATTACCGGATTCTCCGGCTACTGATCCTGTTAATTTTGAGAGAGCGGGGTATTTTTTGGCAGGCCCAAATGCAGGAATGGCAGGGACTTTGGTTTTTGGTAAAGGTTTTTTTGTGACAGGGGTGGCTTCAGTTAATTTAAGTGGAGGATACTCTAAATGGACTAGCGGGGAAGAGTTTAAAAAATGGGGTGTGGTTCCTACCTACCATCTGAGGGGTTTTTTGGGATATAATGGTTCCCGTATTTCTATCAATACCAGTTATGTCTATAAAAACCTCAATTTGATAGACGGTGGGCCTTATAACGTGGCAGTGAATACGGGCAATTTCAGAATAAATTTTATCTATAAGGTGTTGCCCGGCAAAAGGTTTAAAAAAGGGTTCAATAAAGTAAATCCTATTAGGATTGTTATTAAAGATTAATCAGTTCTATATTTTGGCTAGGCAAATGAAAAAATTAGATTTGAAGGAATAAAAACCCAACTACAATGGCAGATCATTTCGGCATTCAGGAATCATTAAGGAGACTAGGCATCCAATCAGATAATTTAGGAGTATCCACAGGCTCAAGTTGGATAGATTCCGGAGAATCTTTGCTTGCTTCTTTTTCTCCCGTGGATGGTAAGGTGATCGCTAAAGTCCAAATGGCAACTGCGGAGACCTTTGAGCAAGTTATAGATCAGGCAGAAGAAGCATTTTTGCATTGGCGCACTGTACCGGCTCCGCTGCGCGGGGAAGTGGTGAGGGAAATTGGCAATGCACTCAGAGAAGCTAAGGAGCACTTGGGAAAGCTGGTCTCTTTCGAAATGGGTAAATCTTATCAAGAAGGACTTGGAGAGGTTCAGGAGATGATTGACATCTGCGATTTTGCTGTAGGGCTTTCCCGGCAGCTGTATGGCTTGACCATGCACTCTGAGCGGCCTGGTCACCGAATGTATGAGCAGTGGCATGCTATAGGGATAGTGGGGATTATCTCTGCGTTTAATTTTCCTGTAGCTGTATGGTCATGGAATGCGGCTCTCGCCTGGGTTTGTGGAGATGTCTGTGTGTGGAAACCTTCGGAAAAGGCTCCGCTTTCGGCTATCGCATGCCAGAAAATTGCGGCAACAGTATTTGAAAAACAAGGTATGCCAGAGGGGATTTCATCGCTTTTGGTAGGGGATTATAAAATAGGAGAGCTAATGTCAAATGACTCCAGAATTCCTCTGATATCAGCTACGGGTTCTACCCGAATGGGAAAACTCGTAGGAGAGTCAGTTGGTCGAAGGCTGGGTAGATCCTTGTTGGAGCTGGGAGGAAATAATGCTATCATCATAACAGAAAATGCTGATATGGATATGGCGATCCGTGGAGCATTGTTTGGAGCAGTGGGAACAGCAGGACAGCGATGTACCAGTACGAGGCGATTGATCATTCATGAAAATGTATATGAAGAAGTAAAATCCCGCTTAGCCTCTGCTTATGATAAATTAGCTATCGGAAATCCGCTGAATGAAAAGAACCATGTGGGACCTTTGATTGATTTGGATGCCGTAAAAATGTATGAAGAGGCTATCAAGAAAGTAAAAGAAGAAGGAGGTAAGACCGTGGTAGAAGGTGCGGTGCTTTCCGGAGAAGGGTTTGAATCCGGTTGCTACGTGAAGCCTGCGATATTTGAAGCGGAGAATAGCTTTGATATAGTTCAGCACGAGACTTTTGCCCCAGTCCTTTACCTGATGAAGTACAAGACAATTGAAGAAGCTATAGCGATGCAAAACAGCGTGCCTCAGGGGCTTTCATCCGCAATCATGACTACCAATATGAGAGAAGCTGAAGTGTTTCTTTCGGTGGCCGGATCTGACTGCGGAATAGCGAATGTGAATATAGGGACTTCCGGAGCGGAAATAGGAGGAGCATTCGGGGGTGAGAAAGAAACAGGGGGCGGAAGGGAGTCAGGTTCAGATGCCTGGAAGGCTTATATGAGAAGGCAGACCAACACGATTAATTATTCATCCACTTTGCCATTGGCGCAAGGGATTAAGTTTGATATTTAGAGCGTGCTGTAAAACGCCGGTAATATATCAAAAGCCATCATTTTGACTGATTAACCCGCTTTTCTTGCGAACGGTTTTTTCAGCAGATGCAAACTTATGGACGACAATAGGTCTTTATCCATGCATCAGAAAATCTCAAAATCGAGATTTTCAACCCGAATTATGCATTAGGTTTCGTTAATGCCTTTCCCGATAAGTCGGGAAAGGCATTAATTGCAAGAAAATCAGGTTTTTAGGAAACTGAGGTATAGCACCGCTATGGTGAAGTTGAAAACAGCAATATAATGACTGATTTTGAAACAATTAATGGCTGTAATAGAATTGCTAATGCATATTTTGGGTTCAAGCTAGCCTCACGCATACCATCTTCTATGTTGGCCTCATTCGAGGTATAAGCATACATCTTCACTCGGCCGCCTTGAATCTGGAATGCCTGAGACTTTTTCAGCAAGCCCTATTTAGATGTGGGGACTATGCTTTCATAGAGAACATATTAATCTTATGAATGGCTAAAGGTAAGGGCGGAAGAATCCTTATATCGGGTTATCGTTGGTTTTCAGAGTAGGTTCGGGTGGTTGTTCCTACAGCTGGAAAGCCAGGAACCAATGCAAAAATCGTAATCAGATATCTCTGCCTAAAAATCCTTCTTTACGTAATTCAATTCCTCTATTGTCCTTACTCCATCTTCAGTGAGGGCTAGCCACAGTTTGATTTCACCTCCTTCCCGTTTCATGGTCAAGCCGTGAAAATAGACGGTATTCTCATCAGTCTCGATTAATCTGAATGTTGTCCATTCTTCCTTTTCTTCCCAAGGGGAAAGGTCTGGATTAAAGTGTTTTAGCTTCAGGGAAAAAGTTTCTCCCTCTTGGACTATATTCATGAATTCGGAAAATATAAGTTTCCCTTCACTCCAAAAGCGGAAGGTTCCTATCATATTTTCATCCACGACAGGCATCCAGACTTCCTCGCATTCGCCTCCGAATCCTTCCCCTGTCCAAAAACCTACCAGCCAATCCAAATCAGAAACCTTGCCTTTTCCCGGTTCCTGATCCTTTTCGAGTTGTTTGACCTGAGGAAAAGCGATGAAGCTGATGAAGAGCAGAATTAACGAAAGAAACGACTTTTTCATAGTAACCTGTTTAGACCTCTGGAATTTAGAAAAAATCTGTGAATTAGTTTTGGGATACAAATCCACGAACTAATTAGATCCAGCTTATGGAGAAGCTGGACAACTGTATAAAGTTGTGTCCTCTGCGAAAACCTCTGTGACCTTTTTGGTTGAACTGTACATCTGGCGAATTTACAGATCGTGACGCTTTGGGATTTCTGGATTGATGAATGTAAATCCACGGGCCTCATCTCCTTCAAAGAAATCAATTTCCATTCCCATCAGAAACATGAAGTGTCTTTTCTCTATTAACACTGGAATGCCTAAAATCTCGAATTGCTGATCTTCGTCTTTTGGTTTGTCAAAACCCAAAGCATAGGACATTCCGCCACACCCACCACCTTTCACTCCTACACGCAGGTGATAATCAGCAGGAATATTTTTATTGGCCATGATATTTTTGATCTCAGCTTCGGCCTTTTCGGTGATCTTGATGGGGATAATCATGTGGGAGAAATGTTTTTGGCAGGAAATTGGTTCGCTTGAATTCAAATTTACATTCCTCGAAGTTTTCTAACGGAGATAATTTGTGCAAATTCGAGTTTAATCCCCAAAAATGGAATACACAGTTGATTTATTGAAAATTCTTTTACCGGCAGGTATCGTGCTTTATGGCATGTATCTCGTAGTTGTTTCTTTTCTTTCAAAGGAAAGAGAAAAAATGCTTGTAGAATTGAAAACCCAAAATTCTCAAACCATACTTCCGATTCGATTGCAAGCGGCCGAGCGGATTTGTTTATTTCTGGAAAGAATCACTCCGAATAATCTGGTGCGGAGATCTAATCCCAGTGGAATGACTTCAGGTGAATTGCATTCGCTGTTGCTTGCCGAAGTTCGAGAGGAATTCAACCATAATTTCTCCCAGCAGGTGTACTTTTCGGAAGAAACCTGGGAAGCGGTAAAGCGAGCGGTGGAGGAAGTCACTACGATTATTAATCAAAGCCGACAAATGCTCAATGAAGAAGCCACTGGCTTGGATATGGCAAAGGCAATTTTCGCACAAGCTCTGGATAGAATAAACGATCCTATAGGATATGCGTTGAAACAAGTGAAATCAGAGATTCAAATTTACTTTTAGTATGACTATTCAATCCAAGGCATCCGAGACCATAGACAGAGCAAAATCCATGTTTGGCAAACAGGTAGATATGCTTGGCAAGCAAAAGGAGAAGGTCAGTGAGCTGATAGCCGGCGTGGGAAATAAGATTTCCCGATTCGGAGACAATCCACGGGTGAAAAAGCTAATCGAGCCAGTTTCTGTTTTTATAAGAATGGTCAAAGCCCATTTCAACGGTTCACATAAGCTTGCCAACAGTACGTTGGGATTGATACTTTTGGCATTGGTTTATTTTGTTTCGCCCATAGACATCATTCCCGACTTTTTAGGCCTCATTGGCTATGCGGACGACTTAAGCGTAGTTTTGGCTATATATGCCAAAATCCAAGATGAGATAGCCGACTTTTTGGATTGGGAGAGAACTCAAGTTTAAATAAGGCTGTTTACTGCCAAAATCCCAAGTAATGCTAGACCAAGAAATTACGTTGATTACCCCTGAACTTATTGATTCGGGAAAAAATTATTCGGAGTATCGAAAAATGATCAATCTACTGTTGGCAAAAGATAAAACCACAGGAAATAATCACTCCGAGAGCTATCTTAATTATACTAAAATGAATGTCCAGCGGATGAATCGCTGGGACAAAACGGCTAAGGTTTCGGAGAAACTGGATAAAGTGGTTGCCTCTGTTTCTTCTCCGCAAACTTGGCTTGTGATTACCGAAGCTTGGTGTGGAGATGCTGCGCAAAGTTTGCCATTCATCGCAAAACTGGCCGAGTTGAATCCCCTGATAAAGTTGAAATTTGTGCTTCGGGATGAAAATCCTGACTTAATGGATGCCTATCTTACGGAAGGTGCGAGATCGATTCCGATTTTAATAGGGTTGAATGGAGATCTTAGCAAAGAGCTTTTTGTATGGGGACCAAGACCTGAATTTCTTCAAAACCGCCTAAAGGCGTATAAGCTCGATCCTCAAAATATTACGCCCAAGGAATTTGCCGATGGTACTCATCTTTGGTACGCCAGAGATAAGAATCAATCTTTGTCAAACGAACTTTTGCCATTGATAGCTTCTACCATCTAATACTATGAAAATTGCGTTAATCTCAGGGACCTCAGGTTTGGTAGGCATGCAATTGCTTCACCAACTCCTGCAAAATACAGCATACGATACGGTGATTTCTGTGGGGAGGAGAAAGCTGGCCCTAAAACACCACAAGTTAGTACAGATTGATGGAGACCTGAGCAAGCTGAACCAATGGAATTGGGAAGAAAAAGTCACTTCCCAGAGTTTGGGAGGTGAATACAATTCTCTTGTCAATAGTCTAATGGAAAAATCAGCTGAAATGCATGCTTTTTCTTCCCTCGGAACGACAATAAAGAAGGCAGGTTCTAAGGAGAATTTTTTTGCCATTGACCATGATTTGGTGATTACCTTTGGTAACTGGGCTAAAGAATTAGGGGCATCCAAGTTTCTTTATGTTTCTGCATCCGGTGCCGACCCAAACTCTTCTGTATTCTATAGCCGGACCAAAGGCAAAACGGAGGATGATCTCAAGACAATGGGATTCGATTATTTGGGGCTGTTCAGACCATCTCTTTTGTTGGGAAATAGAAATGAATTCAGGCTAGGGGAGCAGGTGGCATCCATCGTGATGAAGCCTCTCGTTTGGCTGAAGCTTTTTAAAAATCTCAGACCAATCTATGATTATCAAGTGGCCAAAGCCATAGTGAAGACGGCACTGGCGAAAAAATCCGATTCTGTAGAAATCATCTCCTCTGGAGATATGCAAGACTTAAGTGGTAAATGATAGTAGTAATCCAAAGAGTATCTGAAGCTTCCGTGAAAATTGAAGGAAAAGTCAAATCCGAAATCGGAAAGGGATTGATGATTTTACTTGGAATAGAAGAAAGTGATGCTGAGGAAGATATTGTCTGGTTGTCGAATAAGATTGCCAGTCTTCGGATTTTTCCGGATGAAAAGGAAGTAATGAACAAAAGTCTGCGGGATGTGGATGGGGAAATTCTCCTGATATCTCAGTTTACGCTCCATGCGAGTACCAAAAAGGGGAATCGCCCTTCATACATTAAGGCCGCAAAACCTGATATCGCGATTCCGCTTTATGATAAAATGATCAGTGCTTTACAATCTGAACTGGGCAAGCCAATCGGTACAGGAGAATTTGGAGCAGATATGAAAGTTTCCTTGGTGAATGATGGGCCTGTCACCATCTTGATTGATAGTAAGAACAGGGTGTAATCATCAATGAATTTTTCAATCTTTCAGTTTTATAACCTTTGTATTTATCCATTTTGAATTCCCTCATAACAATCACTTCCGCCCAGGTTCTTGCCAAAGGAAAACAAGTTTTTCAATCCTTGGATTTTAATTGGAAAGAAGGGCAGCAATGGGCCATCATCGGCAACAACGGGGCTGAGATGACAGCTTTTATAGAAGCTATTCGGGGGAATACGGTAATTCCAACGGGTGAAATTGTCCGTCCTTTTGCGAAGGACTATACCGAAGAGAAGACCAAGGCAGGGGAGATCAATTCTTTTCGGGATCTGATCGCATACGTATCCCAACGGTATGAAATCCGCAATAAATCCAATCAGCAAAACTTCTATTTCCAGCAGCGTTTCAATTCCTCTGAATCTGAGGATACTGCCACCGTGCAGGAATATTTATTGGAGGTAAAAGCAAAAGTTGAGGGAGTCTGGACTTTGGAGAAAGTATCCGGATTGCTGCATTTGGAGCACTTGCTGGATAAATCTTTGCTCTTGCTTTCCAATGGGGAAACTCGACGACTGGCACTTGCTCTGGGGCTGATGCGACAGCCGAAAATCTACCTAATGGATCAGCCGATGACAGGATTGGATGTGAAAAGTAGAGCGGAGTTCGGAAAGATTTTGAACGTGATAATTTCTGAGGGTGTGCATGTGTTGCTCACTACTTCTGCTAATGAAATTCCTGAAGGAATCACCCACGTAGCCAAATTAAACAGTGTAGGAATTGGAGGAGATTGGCCGGCAAAAAACTTTCATTTGACGGCTGAGCATGAGCAAAAGTTGTCTTACGATTGGGAGCTTTTAGATTCGCTTTTGCCTAAAAGACTTAATAAAAACGACGAAGTAATTCGACTGCAAAACCTTAGTATTAACTATGGAGATAAACAGATTCTAAAGAATCTAAACTGGGAAGTCACATCCGGTGAACGCTGGCTACTGAAAGGATCCAATGGATCTGGGAAATCCACCTTGATCAGTTTGCTGATCGGAGAAAATCCCCAAGCCTATTCCCAGAATTTTTGGCTCTTTGGGCGCAAAAGGGGAACAGGTGAAAGCATATGGGACGTGAAGCGGCCTACGGGTTTTGTGGCACCGGAACTCAGCCGATTCTTCCCTGCCAACCAAACCTGCAGAAAAGTGATTCTGTCAGGCCTTTTTGATACCATGGGTTTGTTTAAAAAGGTAAATGAGGAGCAGGTAGCCCTAGCCGAATCTTGGATAAAGCTTTTTCATCTGGAATCATTTGAGAATATCCCCATCAATCGACTTTCTTTGGAAAACCAACGCTGGACTTTGCTAGCCCGGGCGCTGATCAAGCAGCCCAAATTGCTGATTCTCGACGAAGCATCACAGGGTATGGATGAGTTTCAGCGCAGACTTTTCAAGGATACTGTACAGCAAATCTGTGAGCGAAGTACAATCACCCTGATCTATGTCAGCCACTATGCCGAGGATGTGCCTGAGGCGGTGGGGAAGGTGATTGAGCTGGGTGGGTAATAGTATGATTGGTCTGATGATGTTCTGCATGAAAACAGATTAATCGCCATGGAGTTTATTCCGCCCCTTTAGCAACGGCCTGGCGAACGTTGCTAAGCTATTTTGCCCTTTCAGGGCTAATAAATATAAGGTTTTCCGATCTAAAAAAGGTGTTTCAAACAATTGATTTGCAGTTGTTTATCGAATTCGGTGATTTGTTGAAGATCTAATTTTCCTTGGCAGATACATACCAAGTTCTAGTAAGAAGATTTTACTTTTCATTAGTTGGCCCTGAAAGGGCTCAATAGCCAGCGATGGGCATCGCCCATCGATATTATGATTTTTATCATTTAGTTCCCAGCCCTGAAAGGGCGTAATACAAAAAAACGGAGTTACCCCCACACATACCGCTCATCATAGTCCACCTGATATTTTTTCAAAAAAGCCCTGTATTCATGTTGGAATGATTTCTTTTCATGGTGCTTACGCTGGTTTTGAATGTAGTAAATGACAGTATCGACCTGACTTGGATTAACTGAAAATGCCCCGTACCCATCCTGCCAATAGAAATTGCTCAGTTCATCTGCGCGCTTTTTCATCCATTTGGAAGAATCTGTTTTTATCTCTTCCACTAACTTAGCAATTGTCATGTTCTTAGCAAGGAGACAAAGGATATGTACGTGATCTAAATATCCTCCTACTTGAATAGGAGTACAGTCATAGGCTTTGCAAACGCCACCGAGGTATTTAAAGAGTTCGTCTTCATATTCCTGTTTGATAAATGGCTGTCTGTTTTTCGTGCTGAAAATAATGTGCACATAATTTTTCACGAGCGATTGTCCCATAGTTTATTGCGCCCCTTCAGTGCTTTAAAAAATGAAAACTGCTTATCTCTATCTCTACAACGGCCTAGCGACCGTTGCTTTACTGTTTTGCCCTTTCCGGGATAGTGAATATACTGATTTTCGAATTTAATTTAGCGTTCAGCTAAATGCATTGTAGTTGATTTAGGAAGTCAAATCAATTCTTGTGGGTTTGTCTGAAAGGACGCAGACCACGGTGGTGAGAATGGACTGTAAAAGACAGAGAATAGTAACACTTGTAGCAAAATGAACAGCTTATATTTTTCGGCCCTGAAAGGGCTGAATACCCCGGCGATGGGTGTAGCCCATCGATGTGATCAGATCAAGAGTGTTTCGTTTTCATCTTAGCCCTGAAAGGGTGTCATCAAAAAGTAGCATCACAAGGCATGGATGAGTTCGGATTTCTGACTCATTATGCAGAGCTGTTTTGAGTGGTCAGCTCCATTATTACTGATTAAAAAACCAACCCTTTTTATTGATATAATGGGTGCCTAAATAAATGGAAATTCCAAAGACAATTAAAATAATTGGTATAGCACCTATTTTTTGATAGAAGGCAAGTTCACCCACTAAAGCACCTACAGCAAGAAATAATATAAATGAGCTAATGAAATCTAAAAATCTTTCATGACGATCTATGGCTTTTGTATTTGAAGAAATATTCAGAAATGGTCCTTCAAAAATCTGCAATAGAAGCTTTGAGGTAAATCCAAATGAAAAAAAATATATCAAAATTAGTCCCATATCTCTTGGAGTTTCGATAGAACTACCTATAAGCAGAGGTAGAAAAAAACCAACTGATCCCGCAATTCCCTTGATGATTTTCATTGGAAGATATGATTTGTAGAGTATTAAATTAATCAAATGCTTTAAAAATAGCTAACAAAGTTGCGTTCAATTACTATTTAGTGATTATTTATACGATAGTCTTTCGTATTTTTGTGTATAAACTATAAGGGTATGAAAGTCACTGCTTTAATTGAAGATGAATTGATCCAAGATGTGATGGAAATCTCAGGAGCTAAAAATATTACTGAAGCATTGAGGATAGCACTTCGCGACTACTTGTCTCGTAAAAAGTTACGTGAATTGGCTGATCAAATAGTAGCGGAGCCAATAGCTTTCACGTATGGAGCTGACAAATTGAGAGATGCCAATCAGCAATGAAGCAGGTTCTTGTCGATACCTCAGTGTGGATCGAGTTTCTAAAAGGTAATCCGGATTTCTTCGCTCCGATGATAGATTTGATGGAGAAAGGCGAAATATATTCTTTGGAATTGATCTTTGCTGAGTTGCTTCAAGGGGTAAAGAATACCAGAGAATTAAATTTGATCAAAGATTTCTATCGCCAACTTCGGATTTTGGATCAGCCGGGATTGATTTTTGAATCTGGAGATTTTTCTAGAAAAGCTGGATTAATCAATCGTGGAATTGGTTTGATCGATGCGGTGATCATTCATTCAGCTGAGAGATTTGGGTTGGAGATTTGGACTCTTGATCGCAAGATCTTAGCTTTTCCGGGTTATAACAGAATTTATAAACCGTAGTTGACTTCAGTGTAAAGGAGATACTACAAACTATTTTTTGGAAGATCTGTTTGGCACAGAAAAGGGATTTCATTTTTAGAGTCCCCTCGAGATTCTCCGATAAACCGGTTTTTTGACTAGCTGGTAGTTTTTCGTTTGATTTTTTGGAAATCATTTCCTAATTCATAAAAAAGCCCTCAGCCTTATGACAAGCAGAAGATTATTTCTCCAAAAACTCAGTGCGGGAATAGCCATTCCAAGCCTAGTTTCCTTTAATTCTCCAACTCAAATTACTTCGAAATCAATAAACCACTTTCTGCATGGGGAGGAATTTTGGGGAGATTTACGGAAAAAATTCCCCTTACAAAGCAATAGGGTTTACTTGAACAACGGAACCTTTGGACCTTCTCCAACTGTGGTTTTGGAAGCTTTGCAAAATTCCTTTGTCGAGACAAATACAAGCGGGGAATATGGTCATATTGAGTCTGAGCGGGAGAAGTTGGCTGCATTTGTGGGAATCAAAACATCTGAGATTTCACTTACCCATAATACTACTGAGGGTATCAATATTATGGCTTGGGGACTTCCGCTGCAAACGGGAGATGAAGTGATTATCACTTTGCATGAGCATGTGGGGAATGCATTGCCTTGGCTAAATCGAGCAAAAATGCATGGAATTGTTCTGAAGCCTTTTGAACCCAAAGCTACACAAGCAGAGAATCTGGACTTTATCAAAAGTCTTGTGACTCCCAAAACAAAAGTGATCGCAATACCACATATCACTTGCACCACAGGGTTGGTTTTACCGATCAAAGAGATTTCAGCTTTTGCTAGAAGAAAAGGGATATTTACTGCGATCGATGGAGCACATGGAGCGGGAGTATTTGATCTTAATCTGAAAGAACTGGGTTGTGACTTATATGCAAGCAGCTATCATAAATGGGTTTTAGGGCCCAATGGAACAGGATTTCTATATGTGAGGGAGGAGATTTTAGAACAGGTCCAAGCTTATCATGTTGGGGCGTATTCGGATTTGGGATGGGATATGTACCAAAACCCGCCTGAGTTTAAAGGCTATGTACCCACTGCACACCGCTTTGATTATGGAAGCCAAAGTTTGCCTATGATGAGGGGAGCTGTAGCAGCCGCGGATTTCCATGAAGCGATAGGCAAAGGGAAGATAGAAAACAGAGTACGGGAACTGAACCAACATCTGTTTGAGGGACTGGCTGAAATGAATTCGCAACTGGATGTTCTAAGTTCTTCTGAGCCGGAATCCCGCATAAGTATGATTACTTTTAAGCCGAGGAATATGGATTATCAGCTAGCTGCCGGCATGATCAGTCAGCAAGGTTTTCGGATCCGCCAAGTTCCGGAGAGCAGACTGGATGCGATCCGAATCTCAACACATATCTACAACAGTAAAGGAGAAATAGACTTCTTTCTAGAAGTGACAAAAAAGGTGTTGAGTTAAGATTTTCGCTTTTTAAATTTCACTTTTATTCAACTTCAAGAAATCTAAATTGACTGATGGCTGCGATCAAATCTAGGGGTAAAGGCTTGTCCAAGGGGAATTGTATTGCACCTTTTGAAGTAACATATGGTTCAAGCTCTTTCCTGAATTCACTTACGCCGCTATTGGTAGGATAAAAGCCGATATGTTTTTTTGCAGCTGCGAAATAAACCAACACCTCGGTGGTTTTATATGCAGGCATACTGTAGCTAATCACTTCTTTTGCTTTAGGGATAGCTTTCAGGATAGTCGACCGCATTTGTTCAAGCTTTGTCCGAACTTCAGGAGAATGCCAGCTGAGATATTCTTCTACCGAGGAAGGTTTTGCGTTCATCATTTTGTGAAGAATTTAGAGATTAGATACAAGATCCAAGACTTTCATCAATCTAGTTCATCCGCTGCAGGTACCAATTTAGTGCTCAAGTCCGGATCTTCCATGTCTTTGTCTAACGGAAACATTGGTCGATTGATTCGCTTGTAACCCAAACGTTCCAGATCCTGATCTACTCCACCCGGAGTCAATGCCATGACCCAATCTGCCCGCATATCATAAAGCTCAGGAACTAAATAACCGATTTTAACCACCACGATATCCGCTTCTCTTGGTGTGAGTCCAAGGTTTGTGAAATCACTTTCGTTATGGTAAGGCTTGCGTTTTTTTGTCACGATCACATGTACTGAACCGACTTTCACTACAACTTCAACTTCTGCAGCTCCGTCACCTTCTTTGATTGCTTCCACAGTTCCTTTCAGCATGACCGGCGGAGCAAATCTGTCATCAATTGCCGCACCTGCTGTGCCTTCCACTTTTCCGCCCACACCTGCTGCTATGGCTTTCTCCACAAACTCAGGACCTGGGATAGATGCATAGATCAACGTTGGCCCGTCTTCGGATTTAAACTCAGATCTTTTCAGGATTTCTGTCAGCGTCCAAGTCACATCGCCTGCACCACCCGCCGTGGGATTATCTCCCATGTCGCTGATCATAAATGGGGTTTTGTCACTTGCAAGGGCCATATTCAGGCTTTCTTCCAAAGAAGCGACGGGAGCTACAAACTCAAATTCATTCCTAACATCCCAGAAGCTTTGTGCAAGTTCCTCAGCAGACTCCGTCACAGCCTGTTCATCATCTCCCGTCACCATTACCACAGCATGATTTCTGGGTTCGTCTGCCCACGCATAGCCGATCCAAATTGCCGCATCGATTACTCCGTCTTTTTTGGTCATGGGATCCACTTTGGCGTAAAGGCTTTTTCCCGGATCAATTCTGGTACTTGTCTTTTCGCCTGGAAGCAAAATTGGAACAGGAATCCAAGCCTTATATGCAGGCTTTCCCTTCCCGCTCTCCAACCGATCCAGCAAGTTTTCCACTGCACGTTGTTTCGACTCTAGCGCATCTTCATGCGGAGCCATTCTATAGCAAGTGATGAGGTCTGTGTTTTCAGCCAGTCTCCAGGATACATTTCCATGCAAATCCATGGAAGTAGAGATCAACGTCTCCGGCCCTACAATCTCCCGAACGCGAATAATGAAATCACCCTCTGGATCATCCAGGCCTACTACGCTCATGGCACCGTGGATATCAAAGAATAGCCCATCATAGGGCAGGTTTTCTTTTAGCATATTCAGCGTTTTGCCTACAAGTTCTTCGTAAGCTTCTCTGGTTACGATCCCACCGGGGATGGCATGTCCTCTTAGCGTAGGAAACCATTCTGCTCTTCCTCTATCGATAGAAGCTGAATCCAAGAATGGGTAATAATTGAAAATATCGGCTCCTTCTCTGGTACGAAAGGCAGCTACATCACTGGTCGCAGGGGAAAAAGTACTTGACTCTATAGCCAAGCCTGCTATGGCTACTCGCGGAAGCGGTTTAGAATTTTCTTTGGAAGAGCAGGATATAATAATTAAGAATACGAAAAGGTATGAAAGAAAATTTCTCATGGCTGAAGGGGTGATTTTTAAATTGGAGTGAATGGGTGTCATCACTAGCTCAAGGTTCGATTTAAGGGTGTATATCGAAACTTAACCAAAAAATTCCAAGAATTACTCGATTGTAACTCAATATTTTTTATAAGCACTACTTGTCATTACTCTTCTGATTTGCAAGCACCTGCGTAGTATGAGCAAATCTATCCAGCCAACCTCTGTGATCTTTTCTGATGAAAGTGACCATGACCGTACCAAAAAACCAGATAGCCAAGAAAAATAGATATAAGAATAAATAGAGCTTGTCGTCGAATCGAGTGTCTATTAGGAATTTAGAAACCTCTCCTACCAGGAAGGGAAGAATCAAGAATATGCCATATCTCGCTATCAGATCTTTATAGGTCAACTTAAGCCCATCCATTCTGATGATTTGAATTCCAAGTAATTTTTTTCCAAAAGTCTGCCCGTTTGTGGCCTTGCTGACGAAAATAAAATAGAAGAAAATCAGCGCAACTTTCATTAGAGACAGTAGCCATATATTTTGTGAAAGACCTTCAATGATATAGGATGTAAACAGGATTACGACTAAGGAATCAAGAAAGATTGCCAAAAATCGCTGCGTAAGAGTGACTTCAGTACGGTTTAATAGAGGTTTGCTGGAGACATTGGGCAGGAGGTTAGAATATCGTGCAATTACGAAACCAATAAAACATCCAAACGTGTTGGTAATCAGATCATCCACTTCAAAATGTCTGTAGCGGCATGGATACAATCCATAAAGTGCTGTGAGCTGTGTGATTTCAAAAAAGAGTGAAGTTAGGAGTCCAATCAAAGTTGCTATTACGGCGCTTTTAATTTGGAACAAATATTTGAGAAAAAAACCAAGCGGCATAAGAAGTAATACATTAAAAACTGTCACCATAAGGGTGTGGCTTTTCACAATGCTGAAAAGAGAGATATTGCCTTGAACCTCCCGGAAAGTGTCTTTTACAAATCGAAATGGGAAAAAGCTCGGAACGACTTTACCAATTCTTCGATCACAAAAACCATCGGTAATCTCAGGAAGTGGAAGAACTGTCAGGAAAAAAGCTGTCATCCCGTAAAAAGCAAAAATGTAGAAAACCAAACTTCTATTAAACTGTACATACCCCATTTTCCTGTACTGAAAATAGGCAAATGGGACAATACTTAACAACGCAACCAGTGGAAAATAAATAATTGAAGTTCGGATAGCTTCGAAATAATTGTTCATGCACTATGTTTTAGCTCAGATAAAGGCTTAAAGAGTTTCAAGTTTTTTGCTAAAAGTCTAAAGATAAATTCTGCAATAACCGATCCTTTTACTTCAGGTTTTATCTAAATGTAATTCCGTAGAATGTTAATTTTGATTAACTGCAATAAAAGATTGTGAAATTGAGCATGCACGAGAGTGGCACACAGGTATGCTTATTCTTCGTGCGAGATTCTCCCGAATCGAGTTTGGGACAGATTATTCCCTTTCATTCGTCACAGGATAGGTTATGACCATTAAAAATCAAATATAAACACATGAAATCGACACGATTAAAATCATCATTAAAACAGACAAGTCAATGATTATTTTAATCGTCTAGGATTCTATGTGACCGCTAAAAACCAAATATAAATACATGGAAGAGGATATTACCCTTGCCGAAGTCCAGAAGCAAGTAGATGAGTGGATCCAGACAGTCGGAGTGCGCTATTTCAATGAATTGACCAATATGACCATCTTAATGGAGGAAGTGGGCGAATTGGCTAGAATCATGTCAAGGACGTATGGCGAGCAATCTTTCAAGGATTCAGATAAGGATAGGGATCTTGGTGATGAAATGGCTGATGTGCTTTGGGTGCTTATTTGTTTGGCAAATCAGACCGGAGTTAATCTTACCGAAGCTATGAAAAAGAATTTTGAGAAGAAGAATATCCGGGATGTAGATAGACACATGAATAACGACAAATTGAAATAAGAAAAACCTGTCTATGACAATAGGTTCTCCCCACATTAGAAGCTTGGCATAGCTTGCGATCTTTGGGGTTTTTAGAAAAAGCCAGAACTGAAAATCAAGTTCTGGCTTCATTGAATATTTTAAACCCGGATTATGTATTAGATTTCGCTATGAAGGCAATAATTGTAAGAAATCAGGTTGTTTGGAAACTGAGTCCGCCTCGGCGGATATGGTGAACTTGAAAACTGCAATTTAATGGCTGATTTTGAAGTAATTAATGGCTGTAGTAACTTGGCCGTGGCGTAGAATTGCTAATGCATATTTCGGGTTAAACTACCTCAGTCCACACCGATACTGAACCGGGTGCACAGTGAAAATCAGCCCATCCTGATTCATTAATCCATATCTTGTCCTGGATTTTACCCAATGTGTCCCGGAAACTTCTTCCGGCATACCTACTTCCTATTTCCATGGAAATGGTGGCCCCATCTCCGTTTGACATCACTACTGCACACCCAGAGTGTTCTTCGTCTCCCTCTCTTGTCCAACCCACCGCATTTGGCTGATCGAAGTAATCGCGCTGGGTACCAAAGGCAAAATCTTTTCGAACATATAACAATGCCTCAAGTTCGTCCACACGGTTTATGAAAATCTCATAATCCTGACCATCTTCACCCTTGTCCCAATAGCTAGCTCCAAATAGGTCGGGATAAAAGACACATGGGTAGCCGTTTTCCCGAAGCAGAATCAGCGCATATGCCAATGGTTTGAACCATGCCTCTACGGGGGCTTCCAACGCCTGAAGCGGTTGCGTGTCGTGATTATCCACTAAGGTTACAGCCAGTTCAGGATTTTGTGTAGCTAGTGTTTTGTTAAAGATTTCGCGCAAGTCAAAACTACTTCCTGAAGTGGAGGCTAGATGAAAATTGTGCTGCAAAGCCGAGTCAAATAGACTCATTGCACCATCAGTTGAGTCTATATATTTTGTAAGTAATTCGACATGGCCAGGTGCCCAATACTCTCCTACAGCAAAAATGTCTTTGCCAGTCCGTTCCCTAAGCAAGTATAGAAATTCTTTGAAATATGCCGGTGGAATGTGTTTCACAGCATCCAGTCTTACCCCATCGTAATAAGTAAGTTCCTGTAGCCAAGTCGCATATTTTATCAGCTCATCACGTACTGCTGGATTTCTGAATTCAATGTCACAAAACATCAAAAAATCGTAGTTGCCTTTTTCATTGGAAATCATTTTCTCCCAGTCGTCTCCATATTCGCTCATAAGATTGAATATGCCATGCTCTTGATTGCGATGATCATAATCTACTCCGCTAAAGCAATGTTTGTCCCAGATGAATTCAGAGTATTGACCGTTTCTTCCAGGGAATGTGAATCGAGTGAAGGCTTCGATTTCATAAGGGGCTGAGATATTTTCGAGCCGGTTTTCTTCACTGACTTTTACGACTTGCATCAGCTCGGATTCGTCGCCGCCTGCTTTATGGTTGAAAACAAAATCAACTATTACCTGAACTCCTCTATCATGAAGTGCTTGGGTAGCCTCGATGAATTCCTCTTTAGTGCCATACTTTGTACGGACACTTCCTTTTTGATCAAATTCCCCTAAGTCAAATAAGTCATATGAGTCGTATCCCACGCTCATTCCTCCGAGTTCTCCTTTAGAGGCTGGAGGCAACCAAACGCTGGTTATCCCGAGGTGACCCAAGTATTCTGCCTTCTCTTTTACTTCTTTCCAAAGGGTGTCTTCAGGGGAATACCAATGGAAAAATTGCATCATAGTTCCGTTTTTCATCGCTAGAGGTTCGTTTGTTAGTGGTTTGGTTTAAACGGTAAACGCCAAATTATAACTATGGTTTAAACTATTTTAAAGCGGGATTTTGAGAATCACATTGGGGAAAAATAGTCCGGAAAAAACAAAACCCGATAGAAATTACATCGGGTTTTGTAAGGTTTAAGGTTAAGCAAGTGGGTGGTTTTACAAGTTGTCCAATGCAATTAATGTTTCATTTTCTACTTTTCCCACTAGGGAAAAAAGATCCAATGTCAGGCAAAAATCAATGTCCGAGTCAATATTGTGATTTTGGAGTCGTTTGGCATGTGAAGCTTGGGAAAGGAAACCCTTCAAGTCATAACCTTCTTTTTCATACAGAGATTTCATCGCTATTGCAGCATCATCCTCTGCTTCGTGAGTAGACTCAAGTGCTTTTGCCAAGGCTCCCGCATAAAGAGAGTCTTCTAGATTGAATTTTCCTTTCCATCCGGCACAATGAATAAGCACATCTATATTCCTTGATTGAATATAACTCACCGTAGCTTGGAGATTTGGAAAAGCTCCAATCAGAATTTCATCCGCCCCTCTTGATTTTGAAATAGCCAAAGTTCCATTTGTGGTAGTCATAGCGAGTTTTTTGCCATGGTACTTACCTGCCAAGTAGGCTAGGGGAGAGTTTCCTAGTTGGAAGCCATCCGCCGTAATGCCATTTCTTTCTCCGGCAATCAGATAGTCAAGTGCCGCCATTGCCCGACATTCTTCTAGGTCTGCACAGGTTTTTATTTCAGAGATGCCGTTTGCCAGCGCTGCCACCATGGTGGAAGTGGCACGGAAAATATCGACTACCACCACAATTTTTCCTCGCAAGTCATGAAGGTGGATGAGTTCTGGACTGAAACAGATTTCTACTTGTTTCATTTGTTAATAATTTGATTTTAAAAGTCGCGTGGAATCTCGCATGCAGAATATTTCCTGCGAACGCATTTTGGGGGCAGGCTCGACTTCATTTATTTTTTCAATAGAGGAAGTTTTTCCACCTGAGCTTTAAGGTTTTTATTTCTTACCTGAATGAAAATCTCTGTCCCGGCTTTACTGAATTCGGTTTTCAAATAGCCTAAGCCGATTCCCACACCCATGCTTGGAGATTGTGTGCCTGATGTTACTTCTCCGATTACTTCTCCCGTGGCATCTACAATAGGATAATGACATCTTGGAATACCTCTTTCCTGCATGACAAATCCTACCAATTTCTTCGAAACTCCGGCTTCTTTCTGAGCTTTGAGCACTTCAACATTGGTGAAATCTTTGGTGAATTTGGTAATCCAGCCCAAACCTGCTTCCAATGGAGATGTCGTGTCAGTGATGTCATTTCCGTATAGACAATAACCCATTTCCATTCGAAGTGTATCTCTTGCACCTAGGCCGATTGGCTTGATGTCAAAGTCTTTTCCAGCTTCGAAAATTGCTTTCCAGACCTTCTCGGCATCTTCGTTTTTCACATAGATCTCAAATCCACCGGCTCCTGTATAGCCCGTTCCGGAAATAATCACATCCCGAACTCCTGCAAATTCTCCAACGGTGAAATGATAGAATTTTACCTCAGCTAGATTAACCGGTGTCAAAGCTTGTACTGCTTCTATAGCTTTTGGACCCTGAATAGCAAAAAGCGAAATCTCGTCTGAGATGTTCGTGAGCTTAGCTCCCATGGTATTGTGGGTATTTACCCAATTCCAATCTTTCTCAATGTTTGAAGCGTTGACCACAAGCATGTATTTCTCCTCTTCAAATTTGTAAACGATTAGGTCATCCACGATTCCGCCTGTTTCATTGGGGAAGCAAGAGTACTGTGCTTGTCCGTTTACGATTTTGGAGGCATCGTTTGAGGTGACTTTTTGGATCAGGTTAAGCGCTTCAGGGCCTTCTACCATAAATTCGCCCATATGAGAGACATCAAAAACGCCAACGCCATTTCTTACACAAAGGTGCTCTTCATTATCAGAACTGTATCGTACCGGCATGTTATAGCCTGCAAAAGGCACCATTTTGCCACCAAGGGCAACGTGCAAGTCATTGAGTTGGATTTTTTTGATTTGCTCTTCCATAATCTGGGTTGATTTTCTAGTGGGCAAAGGTAAGGATTGAGGTGAAAAATGCACTAAAAAAGGCAACCTGATCAGGTTGCCTTGAAATGATTATTAAGAATTGCAGACTAAACGGAAAAACTTTCTCCACACCCGCAGGTTCTGCTTGCATTTGGATTCACAAACTGGAAGCCTTTGCCATTCAGTCCATCTGTGAATTCAAGCGTAGTACCTGCCAGATAAAGTAAGCTTTTTCTGTCTACTAAGATTTTTACTCCTTTATCTTCAAAAACGTGGTCTGTTTCCACTTGAGCGCCATCAAATCCCAAGTCATACATCAGACCTGAGCAGCCGCCACCTTTCACCGAAACACGGATATTTTCATTTTCTGCGCGTCCTTCCTCTTTTTTGAGCTGTAGGATACGCTCTTTGGCTTTGTCAGAAACGATTATCATATCTTTATTTATTACTTTGTCTTATGTTGAAGTATGGGAAAAACAGTGTTACTCCCGAAAAGATTCATTGCAAATATAGCAAATTTAAACATGAGGAAAATCGAGCATATAGGGATAGCTGTGAAAGATCTGGAGAAATCCAATGCGCTTTTTGCCAAACTTCTGGGAAAGGGACACTTCAAAACTGAAGAAGTCGATGGAGAGAAAGTAGCTACTTCCTTTTTCCAAATAGGAGAAACTAAAGTTGAGCTACTTCAAGCAACTGATGAAAGTAGTCCGATTGCCAAATATTTGGATAGAAAATCCGAAGGGGTTCATCACATTGCATTTGATGTGGATGATATAGACTCTGAAGTGAGCCGGCTGAAGGAAGAAGGCTTCGAAATCCTGAATGAAACTCCCAAACTTGGGGCAGACAATAAATTAGTGGTATTTTTGCATCCTCGGAGCACAAATGGTGTTTTGGTTGAGTTGTGTCAGGAGATTTAGAAACCTCAACATTCATTATTGGTCCTTCATTATTCGATATTACTGATTGGAAAATTGGATAGAGAAGATAGGCTGGAGTGGTAAGGTTGAAAGGTGGAGAGGTTTGCAGAAGAACACTAACTTCTAAATCTCGCAAATCGTAATTCGTAAATCTGAATTATCAGGAAATACCAAAAGTTATATGAATTAAAACCGTAGCGTCGCTGCGTCGCCGCGAGAAAAAATATTATGTCAGAAAAGAGAACAGAAATAAGTGATTTGGGTGAGTTCGGTTTGATCGATCATCTGAATGAAAAAGTAATTATTAAGAATTCCAGCACGCTAAAAGGTATTGGAGATGATGCCGCGGTGATCGAAGCCGGGGATCATGTAAAGGTGCTGACGACTGATTTATTAGTGGAAGGAGTTCATTTTGATCTTTCCTATGCTCCTTTGCCTCATTTGGGGTTTAAAGCTGTGGCGGTGAATGTATCCGATGTGGCAGCTATGAATGCTATTCCCAAGCAGATCACGGTGAGTATAGCGCTCTCCAACAGATTCTCGGTAGAGGCCATTGATGCGTTATATGAGGGCATTCATGCGGCATGTGCCCATTATGGTGTTGATCTGATTGGCGGTGATACCACAGCTTCTAGAAGTGGCTTGGTGATTTCTGTGACTGCCATCGGCGAAGCCAAATCTGAGCAAGTTTCTTATCGATCGGGTGCCAAGGAAAATGATATCCTTTGTGTGACAGGTGATCTGGGGGCGGCTTTGGTTGGGTTGCAGGTTTTAGAACGTGAAAAGGAAGTTTTTCTTGCCAACCCTGAAATGAAACCCGATTTGGGCAAATATACCTTGGTTACTGCACGTCAGCTTAAACCTGATGCCCGAGTGGATATTATCCATGAGCTTCGAGAGATCGAAGTGGTGCCTACGAGTATGATGGATATTTCAGATGGGCTGGCTTCGGAAATTTTCCATATTTGTAAAGCGTCGGGTGTTGGAGCGACTATCTATGAGGATAAGTTACCAATTGACAAACAAACTTTCGATACTGCCGTGGAGTTGAACCTTGATCCCATTACCTGTGTGATGAATGGAGGGGAGGATTACGAATTGTTATTCACGATTGATCAGAAAGACTTTGCGAAGCTGGAAAAGCATCCTGATATCCACTTTATCGGTCATATAACTAAAGCTGAAGAGGGTAAATTCCTGGTCACCAAAAGCGGAACTGCAGTTCAGATAAAAGCTCAGGGCTGGAAGCATTTCTGATTGACAGAAAACCAAGAAGTCATAAAAAGTAAAACCTCTTCAAAATCAATTGAAGAGGTTTTTATATGATATGGAATCTGTATCGGGTTACCCGATAGAAACTCTTTTGAAAGCAGATACAGTCATGCCTTTGCTTACAGAATCAAGGTATTGAGCGATGGTTTTGTTGTTGTCTTTTACGAAAGACTGGCTCAACAAGGTATTCTCTTTATAGAACTTGTTCAATTTACCCAAAGCGATTTTTTCAAGCATTTCTTCAGGCTTACCTTCAGCTCTTGCTTGCTCTTTTCCCACTTCGATTTCTCTTTCTACTACAGAAGAATCCACTCCGTCCTTGTCCAAAGCTACTGGGTTCATCGCTGCAATTTGCATTGCTACGTCTTTTCCGGCTTCTTCAACGTCAGAACCGCTAGTGTTAGTCAGTCCTACCAATACACCTAATTTGCCATTTGAGTGGATGTAAGGAACTACAGTTTCAGCAGTGATTACTTCGTAATGAGAGATCTCAAGTTTCTCACCGATTTTGCCGGTCATCTCAGTGATTTTCTCAGCTACAGTGATGTTTTCGAAAGGAAGCGCAAGGATTTCTTCTACAGAAGTTGCTCCTTTTTCTACTGCTAGATCAAGCAGTGTGTTTGCAAATGCACCGAATTCTTCATTTTTAGCAACAAAGTCAGTTTCGCAAGTCAAGGTAAGCAATGTTCCTTTAGCGCCATTTTCAGTCACTTTAGTCACGGCTACACCTTCTTTAGTCTCACGATCAGCTCTGGAAGCAGATACTTTTTGACCTTTCTTTCTGAGGATGTCAACAGCTTTTTCGAAATCACCTTCTGATTCGGTAAGTGCTTTTTTGCAATCCATCATACCGGCACCGGTCATTTGTCTCAATTTGTTTACTTCTTGTGCAGTAATTGCCATTGTATTGTCAGTTTAAAATTAAACAGAGTATATTTTATTTGAAAAAACTTCTGGATCTTGAACTAGACCTTCGAGGTTTTCTACTAGGTAATGGAAAGCATTTGACACAGATGAGAAATCTCAAAGGGCAAATGCAGGTAAAACAAAAAAATTGAACATAGGCCGAAACCTGATGTTCAATTTTTAATTTATTTCAAATCAAGTTGTGGATTATTCTTTTGTTTCAGCGTCCACAGCTTTCTTAGCTTCTTCCTCTTCAGAAAGTTTAGCATCTTCTTTGTCTTTCTTGCGCTCTGAAAGACCTTCTTCGATAGCTGTACCGAACGCTTTAACTAGTAAAGAAACGGACTTGAAAGCATCGTCATTGGCAGGGATTGCGAAATCAACCTCGTTAGGGTTGGAGTTCGTATCTACTAATGCGAAAACAGGGATACCAAGCTTTTTTGCTTCAGCAATAGCGATGTGTTCTCTTTTGATGTCCACTACGAAAAGTGCAGCAGGTAGTCTGCTCAAGTCAGCGATACCGCCAAGAACATCTTCCATTTTGTCTTTCTGACGGGAAACCATCAAACGCTCTTTTTTCGCAAGGTTTTTATAAGCTTCCTCTTTCATCAATTTGTCCAAACCGGACATTTTCTTCAATGATTTACGGATAGTAGCGAAGTTGGTCAACATACCGCCTAACCATCTTTCGGTTACGTAAGGCATGTTCAGTCTTTTCGCTTCAGTAGCTACAAGGTCTTTCGCTTGCTTTTTAGTAGCAACGAACATCACTTTTTTGCCGGAGCGTACGATTTGCTTGATAGCATTAGATGCTTCGTCGAGGCTAGCAAGCGTTTTGTTAAGATCGATGATGTGGATACCATTTTTCTCCATGAAAATGTATGGAGCCATTCTCGGATCCCACTTTCTCGTCAAGTGTCCGAAGTGAACACCAGCATCTAGTAAGTCTTTATATTCTAATTTGGCCATTATAAAATGTGTTTTTCTATATAAGGAAGAATCTCCAGATTAACGTTTAGAGAACTGGAACTTTCTTCTTGCTTTTCTACGTCCTGGCTTCTTACGTTCTACCATTCTAGGGTCACGGGTAAGGAAGCCTTCTTTTTTCAATGCAGGTCTGTGCTCTATGTCGAACTCACACAACGCACGGGAAATAGCCATACGGGCTGCTTCTGCCTGACCTGTGATTCCACCACCATCTACATTGATCTTGATGTCGTAGTTACCATCTACTCCTACTAGAGTCAATGGTTGTTTTACTACAATTCTGTGAAGCTCAAATGGGAAGTAAACTTCTAGAGATCTGTTGTTTACGGTAATCTCACCTTTACCAGGAGCCATGTAAATTCTGGCTACAGAGGTTTTTCTTCTACCGATTTTGTTAATCATTTCCATAATAGACGATTAAAGAGTGATGGCTTTAGGCTGTTGTGCAGTATGTGGATGCTCAGATCCTTCATACACGTACAAGTTGCCATATAATTTTCTTCCCAATCTGTTCTTAGGCAACATGCCCCGTACAGCTTTCTCGATCAAGATAGTGGAAGATTTCTCTTTCAATAATCTCGGTGTAGAAATACGCTGTCCACCTGGATAACCTGTGTGTCTCACATAAACTTTGGAGTCCCACTTGTCACCGGTTAGTCTGATTTTGTCTGAGTTGATTACGATGACGTTGTCACCACAATCAACGTGAGGAGTGAAGCTTGGCTTCGTCTTACCTCTCAAGATTTTCGCTACCTCACTAGCCAATCTACCCAAAACTGCTGCTTGGGCATCCACTACCACCCATTGCTTATCTGCAGTCGCGGCATTGGCTGATACGGTCTTATAGCTCAAAGTATCCACTGTGTAACTGTTTAATATTTAGCTTGTTAAATTTATTTCACCCTCAAAAAGGGACACAAAGATAGGAGTATTTTATTTTTGATGCAAAATATTTCCAATACTAAGTCCTAATTTTCACAGGATTAGCTTTTTACGACCAATACAAATCGGGTGTTTCTTGCTTTTTTGGTCTGGATGATCTTAGCTGTTTTTTTCCAATTGATTGACCAAAACCTTGAAATCTTTCGGATAAGGCGCATTCACGAATATTTCCGTGCCGTCCAAGCCCTGAAATCCAATCGAATAAGCATGAAGCGAAACCCGCTGCATAATCGGCAATTCTTCTGTCTCTTTTTTTAAATTGAAGCGGCGTTTGATAGAAGAAAGGTATAAAGGGTTGCCTCCGTATAAGGTGTCTCCACAAATCGGGGACTTCAGATATGCCGAATGAACCCTAATCTGGTGCAATCTTCCAGTGATGGGTTTGCATTCGACCAAGGTGTGCGCATAGTAAGTCTTCAATGTGTTGAAGATTGTCTGCGCCGGCTTCCCTTCTTTACTTACTTTGGCGATTCCTTTGTTGTTGGCTAAGAGATTGCGGTCGACCAGCTCATCGCTGAATTCCTTGATCCCTTCCACCACTGCATGATAGACTTTATTTACTTTTCTGCTTTCAAACTGCATCGCCAAATGCCTGTAGGCCACTGGATTCTTGGCAACCACTAGACATCCTGAAGTTTCCTTGTCCAGTCTATGACACAGTTGGGAATCGGGGGTGTGTGTCTTGGCAAGGTCTAGGATGTTCTGCGCCTCGTGCCTATCGTCTAAGCTTGACAGATACGGTGGCTTATTGATTACCAGGTAATCCCCGTTTTCAAACAGAATAAGATTTTCAAAATCTACTTTCTTCATGGATTCTCCTGCCTCTTCAATTGAGGCTGCAAAAGTAGGATAAAAAAGGGTGGCTAAAAAACTTCTCCTAATTTTATTCTTAGAGAGTTACCGCTTTTAGTTTTTCCTCAGGGGAATCTATTTTAACCAGTGGAAGTGAAAAACTGAAAATGGATCCCTTGCCTACCGTAGAGCTCACAGAAATCTTGCTTCTGTGGCCTTCCATGATATGCTTGACTATGGCCAAACCCAAGCCTGTACCTCCTTCTTTTTTGTTTCTACTTTTCTCCACTCGATAGAAACGCTCAAAGATTCGCTTCAGATCCTCAGGAGGAATCCCCTGGCCATCGTCCTGCACTTCCACCTGAATAGTGTTTTTCATGGTTTTCATGGCTATTCTCACTTCTCCTCCATTATGGTTGTATTTCATGGCGTTGAAAATGAGGTTTTGGCATACCCGATAGATTTTCTGCCGATCCCCGGAAGTGATATACGTTTTGTTGGGTTCAAACTCAAATTGTATGTGTATTTCGCGCTTTGAAGCTTTGTGCTCAAGCTCTTCAATAACTTCTTCTAAGAGGCCTTGGAGGTCAAATTCAGTGAAATTGAATTTAATCACACCACTTTCCATTTGGTTCAGGGTAAGTAAATCCTGAACCAATATATCCAGCGAATCCAGACTTTTGGCAGCGCGTTTCAGAAATCTCATGCGAACTTGTTTGTCATCGATGGCTCCATCCAATAGTGTGTGAATATAACCTTGAGTGGCAAAAATCGGAGTTTTTAACTCGTGTGAGATATCCGCGATGAATTCTCTTCTGAATTCGGCGTTTTTTTGGAGAGTGTCAATTTCTTTCTGCCGGGCTATTGCATAGGAGTTGATTACTTTATTGATCTTCCGCAAAGGTGAAATAGAGCCTTTTCTTCTTTTTTCACTGATCTCAGACAGGTCTTTTCGCTGGATTTTTTCCAAAAGAGAGTAAATGTCTCCTATTTCCTTGAAGATGAGAAATTCCAACATAAATGAGATCAATAGGTATGCTGATGAAAAAGAAACACCCCATGCTACAAAAAGCAGGATGGGGGTGGCTCCATTCACCAGTGATAGAAAGGCAGCCACCAGAGCCGAGATAGCTACAGCCAAGATCAAGGAAATTCCTCTGGAAGTGGTAAACATTTATAGCCCTAATTCGAATTTATAGCCTACGCCTTTTACTGTTGTGATGTAGTCTTCTCCGATTTTCTCACGCACTTTTCGGATGTGCACATCCACAGTTCTGGCCAATACAAACACATCAGCTCCCCATATATTCTGAAGAAGTTCATCTCTGCTGAAAACGATATTGGGATTCTTGGATAGAAAATACAAAAGTTCAAATTCTTTCTTGGGAAGAGTGATTGTCTTTCCGGATTTGTCGATTGTATAACTTCCCCTGTCAATAATCAGGTCTCTGATTTTGATCTGAATCTGCTCTTGTTCTTTTTTTGACTCACGCCGGAACAAGGCTGAAATCCTACTCATCAGCGCTCTGGGTTTGATAGGTTTGGTGATGTAATCATCGGCGCCCACGTCAAATGCGGCTACTTCGGAATATTCTTCCATACGGGCAGTGAGGAAAATAATGAAGGTGTTTTTTAGTTCTGGGACCTGTCGGATCTGAAGACATGTCTCTACGCCATCTTGGTGAGGCATCATGATGTCTAGAAGAATCACATCGGGTAAAAATTTTGCAGCAGTCTTTACCGCTTTCATTCCATCTTCAGCTGTAGCTACATCATAGCCTTCTTTTTGAAGATTGTATTTCAGGATTTCAACAATATCAGGTTCGTCGTCAACTACCAGAACTTTGATTTTTTGCTTGTCGCTCATCAGTGATTTCTTAATGTTTGCATTAAAATTAATGAATATTTAAGGATTGAAGCCAAATAAAAGATGGGAAGTGCTTGTCTTTTGGTGCTAATAGTGACATTTTGTTTCGCATTCAAAGGACAATGTTACCGCTATATTATGAACACCTCAATTAAAGCGTTTTTAGTCCTTTCGCAGAAATAATATCCAGATTCAATGACCCAATGAAGAGATTGGCTTTGATTTTTACTGGGATTTTGTTCTGATCCTTTGTGACCCATACCTTCACGGGGAATTCTCCCCTGAATAGTTTATTCTTAGGCAGCTGCGGCGAAAAAATGTAAGTTTCTTTCTTTCCAAGCTTGGTGTCGAGGGTTTCTGTGCCCTCATAGATTAACTTTATGTTATATATTTCCTTATCGAAGAATCCTCTGATTACTATTGTCTCTCCTTGCTTTAAATTCCGTAGATCTTGCGATCTCAAATGATAAAAGCCGCTGACCAAATCTTGAACTTGGCCAGGTAAGTCAAAATCTTTCGTCTCTTTCAGGTTTCTATTCTCTTTGTCAAAAAGCTTCATTGTAGCTTTTTTGTTTTTTTGGTCGAAGTGGACAAATTCGTGTTTTCTGTATTTTCCTTCCTCGATATGTCTATAAGATGTGGTTGGCAGAAGTGTTTCCATATCGAGGTATGTTCCCCAGTTGTCATTCACTTTTCCGAATATAGTTGCTGCTCCTTTGGTTTTGCCGTATACATCTATCTTATAGTGGGGCTTGTCATTCTGATCTTGCGCTCGTTTGGATATATGCATTTTTGCATCGGCAAGATTTAGCCAACCATAGGAAACCTCAAATGATAACTCCTCGCCAAAAGTGAAGGGAGGGCTGCCTACCGGATCTTGTGCTGATAGATCGGGTAGGGTAAGGAAAAAAAGGAGTATAAGTAATCCGGAGATTCTTTTCATCTGATTGGTTTTTGATTTTTAGAAGACAGATAGCCTATCCCGTCCGCCTCGGCGGATCGGGAGAATCTCGCATGGTAAATAATCATTCCGGTGTGTGTTGCCTTCGATATGCTCGATTTCATAAATTTTAATGACAATACCTGACGAAAAGAGCTGTATTCTATAGGTATTACGAAAAAACGTGCCGAAAGGCGATTAAAATTACGAATTTGCCTTTCCAAAACAATAGTACCGGCCGTCTTGCTTATAGACAGCTGTTTAATTACTTTCATATAACTATAATTCTAACGAAATAAAAGCATGAGTAATAACGCTGAAAAATTAAAAGCCCTGCAATTGACTATCGACAAGCTGGACAAAACTTACGGCAAAGGCACCGTGATGAAGTTAAGCGATAATAAGGTTGTGGATGTCCCGGCTATCTCTACCGGTTCGTTGGGGCTGGACATTGCTCTGGGAGTGGGGGGGATTCCCCGCGGTCGTGTGATAGAGATTTATGGTCCAGAATCTTCAGGAAAGACTACCTTGACTTTACATTGTATAGCTGAGGCGCAGAAGGCGGGTGGTTTGGCTGCCTTTATTGATGCGGAGCATGCCTTTGATAAGAGCTATGCGGAGAAACTGGGGATAGATACAGAAAATCTTCTCATCTCTCAACCGGACAATGGGGAGCAGGCGCTTGAAATCGCCGAGCATTTGATCCGTTCTGGAGCTATCGATATTATAGTAATTGACTCAGTGGCTGCTTTGGTGCCAAAAGGTGAGTTGGAAGGTGAAATGGGAGACAGCAAAATGGGCTTACAGGCTAGATTGATGTCTCAGGCTTTGCGTAAGCTTACCGGTGCGATCAACAAGACCGGCTGTTCTTGTATATTTATTAACCAGCTGCGTGAGAAAATCGGTGTAATGTTCGGTAATCCCGAGACTACTACCGGTGGTAATGCTTTGAAATTCTATGCCTCAGTGAGACTTGATATCCGCAGAATCGGTCAGATCAAGGAAAGCGCTGATAATATACTAGGCAACAGAACCAAAGTGAAAGTGGTGAAAAATAAGGTAGCTCCACCATTTAAAGTTGTAGAATTTGACATCATGTACGGGCAAGGAATTTCCAAAGTGGGAGAAATAATTGACCTGGGTGTGGAGTTGGACATTGTCAAAAAAGCAGGATCATGGTTTTCTTACAATGGAGAGAAGCTTGGACAGGGCAGGGAGGCTGTGAAAACCTTACTTCTTGATAACCCGGAACTGATGGAAGAGCTGGAGGTGAAGATCAAAGCTGCCTCAGGCTTATCTTCCCCCAAGGCAGCAAGTGCAGGTGAAGTGATCGAGAAGGAATAAATAACGGGAGTTTGCACAGATGATACACACAGAAAAGGGGGTGGTCAATTATTGACCACCCCCTTTTTATGGTTAGGTAGAGAAAAACGCAGGTTTTATGTAGTCCTAATCGCCTCTACAGGATCCATCCGTGCCGCGAGCGTCGCGGGTACAATCCCGGAAACTACCCCGATGATAGTAGATACTCCGAGCCCAAGGATAATGTTTGCAAAGGAAAGTACTATTTCCAGGCTGCCCAATTGGATGAAGGTTAGCAGGAAGACAATGAATATCCCTGCGATTCCCCCGATCAGACTTAAGCACACAGACTCAAATAAGAATTGAAATAAAATGAAGTAGTTTTTAGCTCCCAAAGATTTTTGAATCCCAATGATATTGGTCCGCTCACGGACTGATACAAACATGATGTTTGCGATACCAAAACCGCCAACGAGAATTGAAAAGCCACCGATTACCCATCCTGCGACAGAAATCACGTCAAAAATAGAACCGATAGCATTCTGAATAAACTCGGTTTTATTCAAAGCGAAATTATCTTCATCCCGAGGCCTTAGGCCTCTTTTGGCACGAAGTAAACCCGTCATTTCGTTTTCTAGTGCTACCAACCCTATGTCTTCTTCCAATCCTTTGACAGCAATTGTTGGTTCCATGCCGTTTCTTCCTGTGTAGTACATTTTATTGAAAGCCCCGTAAGGGATAAGACAGGCCTCATCTTTGGAAGGGGCATCAAATAGTCCTTCGCCTTCTTCTTCAAATACCCCGATCACGGTAAATTTCATCCCTTTTATTTTGATGGATTTCCCGATCACTTCTTGCTGTGGATATAGTGTATTTGCAATTTTTCTCCCCACAATGGCTAAGTTTCTAGAAGCTTTGATTTCCGATTGGGTAAAATATCTCCCTTCTTCCAGAGAGATTTCATATACGTCTTGGTAAGAATATACTGCACCTGTAAGAGACATGCCTTGGTAGGCATTGCTCCCTGCTTTGACGGTAGTATTGGCTGATGCCGATATGGTAACTGCTTCAGCTGAAGTAAGTCTTTGCTGCAAGAATTCATACTCATCGACGGTACCGGGAGGTCTGCGGAAATATTTCCACCATGGATAATCCTGAGGGCCATTTGCGAATGGGAACCGGTCAACCCGCATCACATTAGTTCCTAAAAATGAAAAAGATGATTTTATGTTATTTTCCAGAGAATCGACCAATGTAAATACGGCGATAATAGCGAAAATACCCACTGTGACTCCCAGAAGGGATAATATGGTACGGGTCAGATTAGTTTTCAATGCTGATATCGCGAAGCGAAAACTTTCCCATGAGAGTTTGAAAAAGAGCATGCCTTTGTAGTTGGTTTAAAACAATTTGTTAAGTTAGCTGAAATTGCCTGATATTGTTAGTATCTTTGCATTTTTTAGAGTTATTCTATTAGAGTCATTCTAAATCACTCAAGACATCTAAAACTTACCTATGAAATTATCGGATTTCAAATTTGACGTTCCAAAAAAACTAATCTCTCTTTATCCTGCAGCAAATCGGGATGAATCCAGATTGATGGTTATCCATCGGGATACAGGTGAAATTGAACACAGAGTTTTTAAAGATATTACCGAATACTTCGGTGAGGGTGATGTCTTTGTTACCAATGATACTAAAGTTTTCCCAGCCAGGCTATATGGGAATAAAGAAAAAACCGGTGCAGAAATCGAGGTTTTCTTGTTAAGAGAACTAAATGCGGAATTGAAGCTATGGGACGTGTTGGTAGATCCGGCCCGTAAAATCAGAGTGGGTAATAAGCTTTACTTTGGTGATTCTGATCTAGTGGCAGAAGTGATTGACAATACTACTTCCAGAGGGCGTACCATTCGTTTCCTGTTTGATGGGACAGAAGAGGAATTCCATAAGACGATCGATACGCTTGGAGAAACTCCGATTTTGAAGGAATTTATAGAAAGAAAAGTAGAAGCAGAAGATAAGGAAAGATACCAAACGGTGTTTGCTAAGAATGTGGGAGCGGTAGCTGCACCAACAGCCGGGTTGCACTTTACCCCTCACTTGCTGAAAAGATTAGAACTTCAAGGTGTGGATGTAACCCCTATTACACTGCATGTAGGCCTTGGGACTTTCCGTCAGGTAGACGTGGAAGATCTGACTAAACATAAGATGGATTCGGAGAACTATGAAATTCCCGATGGAACGGTGCGGTTGGTCAATAGATCATTGGATGCCAAAAAGAAAGTTGTAGCTGTAGGCACTACTTCTCTGAAGACGATCGAGTCATCTGTGACTGCCAACGGAAGGTTAAAAGCTAGTGCCGGCTGGACTGACAAGTTTATCATTCCTCCATACGAATTCAAAATTGCAAATGCGCTGATTACTAATTTTCATTTGCCGGAGTCAACATTGCTTATGACAGCAGCGGCTTTCGGAGGCTATGATCTGATCATGAAGGCATACAAAGAAGCCATCAAAGAGAAATATCGATTCTTCTCATACGGAGACGCGATGTTGATCCTTTAATACTAAAAGCTCCGAAACGGAGCTTTTTTTGTTTAACCCCAGAGAGTAGAAAGGTTTCGCAAAGGTGGCGGTGGTCCTGCTTCTCCAGAAGTTGGATTTAGCGGGGTTTTCATCCCGGGTAGTGAAGTTGCCAATTCATGAGCGGTTTTAGTGGGTATCTTTTAGCCGGGGAGTGCATGGAGGTTTTCGTAGAGTTTGATGGCAGAAAGAGCGAAGTCGAAGCCTTGTTTAAGCAGCTTACTTTAATCACCGTTATTGCAGACCTAGTCACCATAGTTTGTATATTCACACAGATATAACGTTGCAATAAAACTTGGGAAGGTTTGAGTTTTTACTTTTGCGGGAAAATATTATGACAGATAAAGCGGCAATCCTGGTGGCAGGAGGAAAAGGAACTAGAATGGGCGGGCCAGTTGCCAAGCAATATTTACCCGTAGCGGGACAGCCTGTATTGATGCGTACACTCTCGGTTTTCTATAGGGTGGATCCATCCACGGATTTGATTCTCGTATTGCCTGAGAATGACTTTTTGTACTGGAAGGAACTTTGTAAGGAATATAAATTCACCATTCCACATCGCTTGGTCTCCGGAGGGAATTCTAGATTTCAATCGGTGAGAAATGGGCTGAATTCTCTAAATCCAGAAACTAAGTTGGTGGCTATCCATGACGGAGTCAGGCCGTTTGTTGCAGCGAGTGTTATTTCAGAAAGCTTTGAAGTAGCGGCTAAAGCAGGAAGTGCCGTTGCTGTGATTGCGTTAAAGGATTCGATCAGAAAGCTGACTGATGACGGCAAGTCATTTTATGAAGAACGGCAGTATTTCCGAATGGTCCAGACTCCCCAGACATTTCTGGTAGAAAAAATCAAGAAAGCATTTGCTGTGACTGAACTTCAGCAGTTTACAGATGATGCTACAGTCTATGAAAATCAAGGCTGGCAGGTGGCACTGATCTCAGGAAACCCCGAAAATATAAAGCTAACCTCTCCTGAAGATATGGATTACGCAGAATTCATCGCCAGTAAGGATTTCTAGAACCGGTTAGATTTCTCCGTGAAATTTCACCGACTTTTTTTGGGGCTTCACCGACTTTTTGGCTCAATTGGCCTCTTTTCTGTTTTGGAATGCAATGGCTTCCCATACTTTCGGCTATCATTTTAAAACAATCTAAAAGATGAAACGGAATCATAGAATCAACAATAATGACGGAGGGATGATCTTCGGGTTTATAATCCTGGCTGTGGGTGTCTTAATCTTACTTAGGAAACTTGATGTTTTTTATCCTGATTGGTTGCTTTCATGGCCTATGATATTAATTGCCGTCGGAGTTATTACTCTGGTTAAGCATGAGTTCAAAAGTTTCTTTGGAGTTATGATGCTCGGCTTAGGGATGTTCTTTTTGCTTGAGCGGGAATTCAATTTTCATTTTGGTGTTCAGCGATTCATATTCCCTATTGCCTTGATTTTGGTGGGGATCTACCTGATCACAAAGAAGCGAAAGGAACAACAGGTGCTCGATGATATTCAGGAAAAAATAAAAGCTAGATCAACTGCCTCACTTACTCCGGGCAAAGACTACAATAAAGACGAAAAGACTTCTTTTACGGAGCAACCTGCCGGTGAAAAATCTTATGCGGGAATGTCGGGAGTCTCAGGCACAAGCTATTCGGACAGTGTTTCCATTGATTCTATCATGAGTGGGATCAATAAGAGGATGCTTACTAAGAATTTCCAGGGAGGAAAACTAACTGCTGCTTTTGGCGGGATAGATCTGGATCTTACACAGTCTGATTTTTCAGGGATGGTGACACTTCAGGTGGACGTGATATTCGGGGCCATTAAATTGGTGGTGCCTCCGCATTGGGATGTACGGGTAGAAGTAACCAATATAGCTGCGGGAGTAGAGGATAAAAGAGTATATCGCCAGTCTGAGGTAGATTCTGACAAAGTTATGGTGATAAGGGGGACAGTATTCTTCGGCGGTTTGGAAATCAAATCTTATTAACGAAATTCCTTCTTTCAAATCCCCTGACTTTTGTTTTCAAGAGCATTTTCAAATCCTTCAAAAAGTAATTGGATCATCCAGGGATCCGGAGTAATCTGGTTCCTTGGAACATTCGGATTGCTCATCTATTATGGTATTGCACAGTCGACGGCGATAGTAGATGCTTTTTTCTACGCAGTTCTCTTTGTTTTCGGAGTAAATATCCTAGATCGGACATTCAATTTTTATGTTCCAACAGGGCGTAACAACAGCATGCTTTTAATCTTTCCTTTGCTTTACAGTTTTGTTGCAACTTACTTTCATTACCATCTTATTAAGTGGATTTTTGATGCTGATGAGGCTTATTGGAGTTTTCTTCGCGGCAACTTTCTCTTACGATGGGCTGTTCTGGGCATAGCTGAAGTTTTGGTGGCTATAGTGGCTTTGGCAGTTTCCAAGCTCGAAGAACAAAAAGAAATCAAAAATCGAGAGTCAATGATGAATGAACTCTCCAGAGAAGCGGAGTTGACCCAGTTAAGGCAGCAGCTCCAACCTCATTTTTTATTTAATAGCCTCAATTCGATCAGTGCCCTTACGGTATCACAGCCTGCTAAGGCCAGAGAGATGGTGCTTCAGCTTTCGGATTTCCTCCGGGGCACTATCCGGAAAGATCATCAGCAGTGGGTTAGCCTAGAAGAAGAATTGAGTTATCTGAAAATGTATCTCGATATCGAGCACGTTCGCTTCGGGCATAGATTGGAAGTGGTGTTTGAAGTGTCAGATGAAGTAAAACAGATGCGTTTGCCTCAACTGTTAATTCAGCCCTTGCTTGAAAATGCAATAAAACACGGCCTTTATGGCATCACAGAGGACGTGAAAATAACGATCCATGCCTTCAAAGAACAAAATTATTTGATGCTTCAAATCGAAAACCCTTTTGATCCGGAGGTAGCTGTGCCCAAGGGTACCGGTTTCGGATTGAGCTCGGTGGACCGCAGGCTGTTTTTGCTTTTCGGCAGAAAGGATTTACTGGAGTCTAGGTCATTGGGCTCATTTTTCATCGTAATTTTAAAAATCCCCCAACAGAAATGATCAAGACTCTAATCATAGATGACGAACCTTTAGCCGCGGGTATTGTACAGGAGTTTTTAGCGGGTTTCCCTCAGTTTGAACTTGTCGCAGTATGTCAGAACGGGTTTGAGGGGCTTAAAGCTATCCATGAACATGAGCCGGATTTGATTTTTTTGGACGTTCAGATGCCTAAAATCACCGGATTTGAGATGCTGGAACTCCTTGATGAGCCTCCTGCAGTGATCTTTACCACGGCTTTTGACCAGTATGCCCTGAAGGCTTTTGACTCGATGGCAATTGATTACTTACTCAAGCCATTTTCTCAGATGCGATTTTCCCAAGCGATAGAACGGTTTATGGCACAGCAGCAAGGAGTGGCGGATCAATCCACACACAAGCTAAATGAGTTGGCAGAGAAGCGAAACCGTCTTGTCGTACGTGTCAAGAATGAAATAAAAATCATTCCAACGCATGAGGTGAGTTTTTTCGAAGCCGAAGATGATTACATGGCCATTCATACTCCTACGGGGAAATTTTTGAAGAAAATGACGATGAAATCCTTAGAGGAAGCACTCGATCCTGCCAAGTTTGTCCGTGTACATAGGTCTTACCTGATTAATTTGAATGGAATCACCAAAATAGAGCCTTATGAGCGTGATAATTACCTAGTGATACTTCGGGGTGGGCAGAAAGTGCCCGTGAGTAAGGCAGGGTATTCTAGGCTGAGGCAGGTTCTTGGTTTGTAAGAAGTGGAAGTCAACAGCTATCAGTCGAAGTATTCAGTTAGGCGGCATTGCGAGGAGCGAGGCATGAGCGACGAAGCAATCTGTTTCATGATAAGGGATTGCTTCACTCCTCCGTCGTTCGCAATGACGTGAAAAGGATTTCCATTTGCTGGATTGGCGGAGTCTTCAGGCTTGTGCCTTTTGAAATGCAATCTTCAGACTGCTATGGTTGAATAACCTTATAATCACTGATGGACAGTCTGAAGACTGCAATACTTTAGGTCCAAGTCATGAGGCTCAGAACCAGACTTAAGCTTTGCGGTTAAAATCATCAAATTACAAAAAAGAAAGCCCTGAATTGCTCAGGGCTTTAAATTTAATATTCGTCTTCGTTGAAGAAGAAGTCGTCTTTGGTAGGATAATCAGGCCAAATCTCTTCGATGGTCTCATAAGGTTCGCCATCGTCTTCTAATTCTTGTAGATTTTCTACTACTTCCATTGGTGCGCCGGATCGGATGGCATAATCAATTAATTCATCCTTGGTGGCTGGCCAGGGTGCGTCCTCTAAATAGGATGCTAATTCGAGTGTCCAGTACATAATGTTTATTTTAAAGGAGTTCCGGAGTTTAAGGGTTGCAAAATTATTCTTTTTTTGAAATATTCAGCGGTGTACAGACTATTTAAAAGAAAGTTGTTTTAAAATATAATTTTTGACATCAACTTTCCTCTTCACAGCAAATAATTTTTTCTTCATCATAATATCAAAATCAGCTGACTGAACGCGGAAATTCTCCGTATTGCTTTGTGCCGCTTCCAGCTCTGTTTGATCTCTACGTAGCAAATCTTTCAACAGAGCAACTTTTATTTGGGATTGCTCTGCATCAGGTTTCTCGTCAAAGTCCGGGTATTTACCATGAACAAGTTTCTCTAGGAACGCTTTTTCAAATACGATATCGGAGAAGAACTGGAATGACCTGACGGTCAGGTTTGCCTCTCTTGGTTTACGCGGAGGGAGTTTTCGCCACTCTTCCTGAATCGCTTTGGCTCTACCGATGAGTTCATAGGAGGTGGGCTTAGCTGCCAATCCTTTGATCTCTTCTGTCAAAGTGTCTATCTTCCGCATTAGTTCCCGAGGGTTCATCTGAGGTCCGGTTTGGAGTGTTCTTTTATATCGTGAGAATATCCGGTTATTCAATCTGGAGAATTCATCCCAAAGCGGCTGTCTCTTTTCCGCAGGTACCTTGCCCGCCTCTTTCCATTGCCTTTGGATTTTTTTTGAGATATCAAAGGCGATCTTAGCATCGGGAAAATCATGTGCTTCCCGGGCCTGGACTACCAGCGCTTCGTACACTTTGATGTTTTCCTCTGCCTGAAGAGCAAGACCCTCGAAGAAATGTCTTCTGTTTTCAAAGAAATGCTGCACTAGTGCATTGAAGGTGTTCTCGACTTCCTCCTGGTTTTCTTTATCCACAGGACCTGTTTTGATCCAGCGAAGCTTGAGCTCTTTATAAAACTCGGTGGTCTCTTTCCAGTCAGTATCGTCTTTTCTGGCTTCAGCTTCTAGAATCAACCCTTTTTTGACTTCAAGGTTTTTGGCTCGATTTACTTGAATAATCTCATTCAAGTATTCCTCTTGCTGGCTTAGGTCGTTGATCAGCGGCTCAAAATCTCCCAATGCATCGGAATGCATAAGGGACTCTCTGAGGTGAATGAGTTTCATCAGGAAAGAACCTTTGTTCTGATTCTCCTGAATATCATTCTTGAGTTTGGCTACTTTCTCTTTGAGTTGTTCAAATCTTTCTTCAAAATACTTGAGCGTAGAGGCCTCATCTTCTTTTACTTCACCGATTACCCTATCTTCCTGTCCCAAAAAACCCCTCAAATAAACTTTGTTGTCCTTGATATATCCATACGGATGCTCCATTGTTCTACAGTAGGTTAGGTGGCGGTTTTCAAATTTCCGCAAATTAATTAATTCAAAAGCACTTATCCTAAGAAAGCGGTTTTTTTGCCATCTTTGATGTCTAAGTGCAATTTTAAAGTAAAAATATAACGCATGAGTTCAGAAAAAATCATCTTTTCCATGGCAGGAGTTTCAAAAATTTATCCGCCACAGAAAAAAGTCCTCAAAGATATCTACCTCTCATTTTTTTATGGAGCCAAAATTGGAGTCCTTGGTTTGAATGGTTCCGGTAAATCCTCCCTCTTGAAAATCATTGCGGGAATGGATACGGAGTTTCAGGGGGAAGTAGTTTGGTCTCCGGGCTACACCGTGGGAATGCTGGAGCAGGAACCAAAACTCGACCCCACCAAAACAGTAAAAGAAGTAGTGGAAGAGGCGGTTTCTGAGACCGTCGCTTTGTTGAAGGAATTTGAAGAAATCAATGAGAAATTCATGGATCCGGCACTAATGGAAGATCCTGATGCGATGGATAAGCTGATCGAGAAGCAGGGAGTGGTGCAGGAGAAGCTGGACGCTGCCAACGCATGGGAGCTTGACGTGATGCTGGACAAAGCGATGGATGCGCTTAGACTGCCGCCTAGTGATGCGAATGTCGCCAATCTTTCCGGTGGTGAAAAGAGACGGGTGGCACTCTGTCGCTTATTGCTGCAGGAACCCGATGTATTGCTACTTGATGAACCGACTAACCACTTGGATGCTGAATCGGTGCACTGGCTGGAGCAACACTTGCAGAATTATAAAGGAACCGTAATCGCGGTGACTCACGATAGATATTTCTTGGATAATGTGGCAGGTTGGATTCTGGAACTGGACCGTGGCGAAGGAATTCCATGGAAAGGAAATTATTCCTCTTGGCTGGATCAGAAACAAAACCGGTTGAAGCAGGAAGAGAAAACCGAATCCAAGCGTCAGAAGACTTTGGAAAGAGAGCTAGAGTGGATCAGAATGACACCAAAAGCCCGTCAGGCTAAAGGAAAAGCACGTTTGAGTGCTTATGATCGACTGGTGGGAGAGGAATCAAAAGAAAGAGAAGCAAAACTCGAACTGTTTATCCCTCCGGGACCTCGTCTGGGAGCAAAAGTGATCGAAGTGAATGGCGTTTCCAAAGCTTTTGGAGATAAGTTGCTTTTCGAAAATCTGACTTTTGCCTTGCCTCAAGGCGGCATAGTCGGTGTGATCGGACCAAACGGTGCAGGTAAGTCCACACTTTTCAAATTGATCACGGGACAGGAAAAACCGGATGCCGGGAATTTCGAGGTAGGAGAAACGGTTCAGTTGGCTTATGTAGATCAAGGCCATGATTCTCTGGATCCAAATAAGACAGTTTATCAGACAATTTCCGAAGGGAATGAACTGATGATGCTGGGCAATAAAGAAGTGAATGCACGCGCCTATGTGAGCAAGTTTAACTTCGGTGGAGGAGACCAAGAGAAGAAGGTCGGTGTGCTTTCCGGTGGGGAGCGCAACAGAGTTCACTTGGCATTGACACTGAAAGAGGGTGGAAATCTATTGCTGCTCGATGAGCCTACCAATGACTTGGATGTGAATACGCTTCGTGCGCTGGAAGAAGCTTTGGAAAACTTCGGCGGCTGTGCAGTAGTAATCTCCCACGACAGGTGGTTCTTGGATAGAATCTGTACGCATATTCTGGCCTTTGAAGGAGATTCTCAGGTGGTGTGGTTTGAAGGAAACTTCTCCGACTACGAAGAGAATAAAAAGAAACGACTTGGAGATGTAGAACCGAAGAGGATCCGATATAAGAATTTGAAGTAACCTTTGAGGTGTCACCCTGAGCGAAGTCGAAGGGTCTCCTCGAAGGTTTAGTTTGGAAAGATAGGCAGTCTCAGTGATCAGTGTTCATTGGAGCGGCAGGAAAACTTAATTTTCAAGCTACTAGAACTTGTTTCGTCAATGCGAGGCACGAAGCAGTCTAAAAGAAAACCTCCGGAGTTGGGAAGACTTCGGAGGTTTATTCCTGCGAAAATTTATTAGTTAAACCCTCAGAATCAATAAGGTTTTGAGGGTTTTTTAGTTCAATTTCAGAAAAGTATAGTTCTTCGATTTAAATCCCTAGCTGAATGGTGAACGGTCAAAATATCTACCTGAGTATCTCCTTTTGTACGGTATAGGATTATATAACTCCCCTAGACAAGTTGTCGGATATTTAACTCACCGAAAATTTCTAGCTTTTGGCCAGCGAGTTGATATTGTTTCAGAATATGGGTTCTCTGTCTTATTCTTTGGATTTGAATTTTAGCATAGCGTTTGGAGTCCTTGCTGATGTATTCAGCAATTTCTTTCAGATCGTTTACTGCTTGATCTGTCCAATTTACTCGAACCATTTGTTTACTTCTTGATCAAGTTCTTCTTCTGAAATCACTTTACCTTCCTCGGAATCTTTGAGCCCACTTTCTAATTTTTGAACTAAAATTAAATGCTCTACCAAGTCGTCTAAAGAAAACTTCTCTGGAAGTTTTTCTAATTGCTTTTTTACCAATGTTTTAGTTAACATATTGAAAGAGTTTAATCAAATATAATGATTTTAGGATTGGGATGCTTTTTCTAACCAAGTCTAAATGCATGTCTTGTTAGGTTTACTATATAACGTAATGTTTCCTTTAAACCCTTTGATCCCACTTGGATGAGATTTATTACAACGGTAGAATAAGTTGTATTATTACGAAATTTTAGTAGTTTAGCTAAAAAACAATTATATGAAGGTCTCAATTTTTTCTATTGTCACGTTGTTATTTATTTTTTCATGCAATGAAAGAACTGTAAAGTCTGATGAAAGTCGCGAATTCGAACTGGTAAAAGTAGACTCGTTGATCCTGGATATTCTGGAGCCTGTACGTGTGCTTGATTACCATCACGAAAAAGAACTTTACCTGCTGGTGAAACAAGTCAGTATGGACGGGCATTATTTCGTGGTCAATAGTTCAGGAAAGATTCTGGCTGAAAATAAACTCTCCGAGGGACAGGATGCATTTGGGCTGGTGCTGGTAAGGGCGGGGTTTGTAGAAGATGAGATTCTATTTATTTCTGAGGGGGAGGCCTTTGTTTATGATTTGAATCTGAAGCAAAAAAGGCGGTTTCCTTTTGTGCAGGGAGTCAGGGCCCGTTTGGTACACTTTTCACTGGACAATCTCAGTACGTTCATGTCTACTGATGGAAAATTAAGTGCAGTTGCCAATCTGAATGATGGATATTTGCAGCCTTATCCTGTGGATTACTACGATACGCTTAACCTGGTCCATCTGATGGATATTCAGACTGGGCAGGTGAAGAAGGGCGGGAAGTTGGATGAGAACAGCAAGTTTAGGTCAGGGCAGTTCTATCCTTCTATGGATAAGCCTGTGTTTTTCTCAGATTCCAAGTCCCGTTACATTTCTACTATTTTGTATGGGGATACTACGTTGTATCAGCTAGATCCAAACGATGGTTTTAAAACAGTCAACCAAATAAAGTTGGGTCGTATCAAACCTGATCAATTGATAGACATCCCAATGACTGATGCATCTTATACTACGGTGAAAGAATACCGGACACAGAACCATACCATGGGCGGGGCATTTGATGAAATCGTGGGCTATGGGGATGAAATGCTTGTGGGGTATAGGACAGGGGCTGATCCAACGTTGCACTTTGAAAACCCTACTATAGAACAAGGAGAGACAGAGGCAGCTTCAAAGAAGCGGTTTTTCTACTATATCAAGGACGGAAAGCAATTGGGCAAACCGATACAATGGACACTTCCCGGAAGGCTAAAACTAAATGTTGGACCAAGGAGGTACTTGCAGACTGGAGATCAAGCCGAACTTCATGACTATGAAAAGGACTATCAGTGTAATTATATCTTTGAGTTGAGAGAGAAGGGGTAGCATTTTTGCGCATCGGATTATCCGCAATGATGTCAGTAGCCATATTTTCTATGCTTTAGTGGTTAGAAGGCGGAAGAGGCCCGCGCTCTTCGAGATTTGTAATCTCGAAGTTTGACCTGAAGATTTGAGATCCTACTATCTAGGTTCAGGATTGCAAATCCCTGAGCAGCTAGATAACCTGCACGTATATATTTTAAATTAATGCTAAAGGTTCAATTTGGGAATTCCCCCTTTTTTAAAGGGGGCAAGGGGGATTTCTTCGACTATCGATAAATGTCGTGGATACGATCTTGGTTCAGGATTGTAAATCCCTGAACAGCTAGAGCAAGATACTTATCATAAAATTTTTATCTTTTGACTTTTGAAATCAAAAATACTAACCTCAATGGGCTTTTAATGAAGAAATCAAGCGATCTGGATTTTGATAGGATCAGCAAGTACTACAACCAAATTGCTAAGGCTGGATTCTTTCAGAATATTTCTTCTAAGCTTTGGAATGATCTGGGGATGGACGAGGTGTTTCTAAGAATTGATCATACCCTTACCAAATACGGAGAGCAATACCTGTATTCTTCCTTTCGATTGGTGAAACAGGGGTCTTTGCTAAATGAAGATTTAGAAACAACAATTCAGACGTTTGAGAATAACCCAGGTTTTGAATCTTTTGTGAGGCGCAAGCTGGAAAGCTTGGCAAAGAATGATTCTTATTTTTTGTGTAATGTTTTCCAAAGAGAGACACCTCAAAATCCATGGTTTATCTTCTTGTTTTACATGCTCTCGGGACTTTCTGTTGTTTGCGTGATCTCGTCATTTTTCATGCAATGGATGGTTTTACCGGCAATACTGGTGATCACCTGCAATTTCTTTATCCATTATTGGAGCAAACAGAATGTGTCTCTTGAGTCAAGGACTTTTGGCCAGCTAGGGGAAATGTTGGACATGTCGCAGCTCATTTTGAAAGAATCAAAAAAACATGAAATTTTCTTGCCCAAACAGCCCGAAATCGAAAAAGTAGGGTCACTCATCTTTAAGGCATCCGTGCTTAAACCTAGAATGAAAGGGTTTAATGAATTGGCAGAATTGGCTGGGTATATTTTGGAGTTGATTAAGGCTGCTTTCCTGATAGAAACCCTCCTCTATTATTCACTACTCAAAGACATACGGGAGAAGCGAAGTCTGATCGAAGAGAATTTTGATTACGTTGCTTACCTAGATTTTGCGCTATCCGTTGTGCAACTGAGGGAATCAGATCCTTCTATTACCGTGCCCAAGGAGGGTGCTTCGCTCCAGATTGATGGCAAAGGAATGGTTCATCCCTTGCTTTCAGATGCTATCCGGAATTCCATTCGTATTGACCGCAATGGCGTTTTGATCACGGGAGCAAACATGTCAGGTAAAAGTACTTTTCTTAGGATTGTAGGGTTGAATTGCCTTTTGGCGCAGACGATTAATTCTGTCTTTGCGGAGAGTATGACAACTCCCAAGCTGCGGATTTATTCTTCTATCCAGACGTTTGATGAGCTGGAAAGTGATAAAAGTTATTTCTACAGTGAGGCGGAGACGATGAAAGAAATGCTTGCTGTAGATAAGGAGGAAGGTTTTAATTTGCTGTTAATAGACGAGATTTTTAAGGGGACAAACAGTCGGGAGCGGCTGGTGATCTCTTCAGAAGTCCTGCAGACACTCGCCGGAGGGAATTCTATAGTGATTGCCACAACTCATGACTTGGAGTTGGTGCATGGGCTCCCTGATTTTATGTTTTTCTACTTTACCGGAGAGGATCTGGCTGGTAACTATCAATACGATTTCCAGCTCAGGACTGGAGTGTTGCAGAGCACCAATGCTGTATTTGTTTTGCGGGATATGGGATATCCAGAAGAGGTTTTGGGTAGAATCAGAGGGAGATTGGAGTAATAAAAGAAGGCTTGAATGAAAAATAAAATCAAACTATGTGGTAAAAAAAACCGTATTTATTAGGAGTTAATTACTTGATAGTCATAGACCTGTTGATCCAAAATTTAAAAAAAAATACACCGATTGGTTGTGGTTCATTCTAAATCATTTGTTAAATCTAAATTTCAGAGAATATGGTAAAGCTATTTGTTTTTTGCACGCTTATGCTTTTTTCGTCAAGAGCCGAGGAGCAAGCTGAAAGCTATTCCGTCACATTTGATATTAAAGATATCATGAATATGAGCGGGAGCTCAGAGTTAGTGAACGGTGATGGGCAAGTCCTTAGTAAGATTGAGTTGAGAAAGGATGGTATTTCAATGGATGGCCTGATCGTGGATAAAATAGATGGAGTGTATCAAACTTCAGGATCGACTAATGCTGGGATTACTTTAAACGCATCTATGACTAAAATACAAGACAGTCGAGATGGGGGACTTCTATGGAAAAGAGAGATGCTCTCTCAGAATGGGATTAGTTGGTCTTCTGAGGGAAAAACAGGCGTTGAATTGAAGACAGTTATTGGCAAAGGGGAGGTGACTATCGCGCTAGAGGAAAATATGGATTCTGATTTGCAGGCGATGTTTTTGATGGAAAGAATTCACCATGCACGGGCATTGTTGATTTCTGGATTAGCTTCATATTGATAGGGGGGCAGCAGTTGAAATTTAAGCAGTGTTGCTTTTTCCTGAGGCTTCCACCAACAACTAGGGAATGAAAAATAAAATGGTCAAGCCTATCAAAATTTTGTGTTATAAACCTTCGAGGTTTTAAAAACCTCAAAGGTTTCCAGATAACAAAGCTTGAACAGCGGGTTTCATAAAATCCCTATATTCTTCCCAAGTAAATAGAATCAGAAATTAGTAGTTTTTTGGTATTCAGAGGCCTGTAAAAAGTTAAGTACACTTCGCGTTCCTGTTCCGGATTTTCGCCATCCAGCGGCACAATTACCTGCAAGTCTCTTCTTCTACCTGCCTCTTTTATCCAAGTATGCTTTTGTAATTCCGGCTGGTTCAATAAGATCATCACATTGTCTCCTTCACAGGCATTTCCTTCCACAGAATTATCTATCCAGGAGATAGAGATTCCATCTGCAGTACGCACAGCCAAAGGGGCTTCAGCTCCCAATAGACTACCTCTGCTGATTTGTAAGTAGGCAGGATTGATCCTTGGATTAGCTGTATGGTTATACCCCTTAGTGGACACATCGGTGTGAGCCCAATTCACTCCGGTTTTTTTGTCTAGATAGTTCTGGTAACCAAAATCCAAAACCCGTGAAAGGGGTCTGAGATAGTCATTTACTTCTGCCAGTCGATTTTGATAGACCTTCTGAAGAGGGGTAGGGTTCGTTGCATTCTTATGAGGAGCCCGAGGCAAACTTCTCATAATGATTTTGCCATTGAGTTTGTAAAATGTAAAACCTCCCACTTTTCCTTGAGGCTGGATTATACTTGAATCTGAAATAATAGCCATAGCTGTTATAGTTAAAAGTTGAACTATAGACAAAGTAATTAAAACTTTGTGAAAAGCAAATAGTAAAGCAATTAATAGTCAGTGTTTTATCAGGTCTTTTACAAGATAAAAGCAAGTTCAAAATGTATAAAATTTGCTTAAACCCTGTATTAACCTTGGATAAACCCTGTATAAAGTAAGACTCCTCTATACTTTTCGATAAGATTTTGACTGCTTGGGACTTAGGCTAGTATCGCTTAGAAATCTCACTCTTCGGGATTTCGAAGCACCTGGAGAATTGAAATCTTCATCATTAGATCTATTTATTGAATTACTCCGATTTGAAATCCTACGAGCTTGGTTCAGAATTACAAATCCCTGAACAGTTAGAAGTCTATTGGTTTTTAATAAGCTCAAAATCTGTTGCCAGTTTCTCGACAAAGTCCTTTAGTTCATCCCGATAGTGGCATTTTAGTACGGCGAGTCTGTATTTGTACATCGCAAAATAAGAGGTTAGTTGATAGTCTGTAAATCTATCTAGCAAATAGAGTTTTTTTGGATCGGTAGTTCCACAAATGAAAAAGGCAATGTCTGTTTTCTCCGGAATGTGTAGTTTTTTGTTTACTCTAAATCTAAGTTCCAATAGATAATATTCTCCTTTGTCAATCAGTAGGATGACTAGTTTAGGTGATTCCGTCCGTATTGCACAAGAGCGAACCCAATTTCGTGACGGCCTTCTTGGTAGATATACAAGACCATGGGTATTATAATAGTGGATATATTTTTGTGACTGGATAATAGGCTTTGCCTCATGCCACAGCTCCATAAGCAGGCTTCCGTTTTCCTTTTCATCTGAATTGGGAGAGAATTCTGTCTGCCAATTTCTTGATTCAACCGGTGCCAGTTTGCGCATTCTGAAGCAGATCGCATTAAGCTGTTGCTGAGTAGGAGTAATATCTATGGATTGGAGATCATTCTCACTGAGCAAGATCGAGACGTAGGATTTTATCCGTTGCTTATCCTTGGTAGGAATGCCGAGAAATGGAACGAGAAACGGATAATGATTGGAGTGAATGGAGGATAACTTCACATCGGCAATAAAATAACCAATAGCCGGTTCAGAAGAAGGGAGTTCATCCGTCAAAAGTGGGGTAGCGGGCTTCCTTTTAGAATTTTCATTTCCTCTATGCCATTTGATCAGTTTATCGCCCGGCTTGTAGAAGTGGGGATACTTGGGTTTGATATAGATATCCAATCCCATACGATCATTGTATATTTTGAGGAATTTGCTTTTGCCGGTTTTGGGATCAAAGAAATCAGGCCAATAGTACTTTTTGAAGCATTTCTTGCGTCCAAAGTCAAGGAGGGAAAGAAGTCCAAAGTAGGCATAGCGACTTAGGTAACCCGAATCGGTGTCCACATTGCAGCTGACCAAGAGCTCGTGTTGCGTGACTTTTAGGTATATCAGCTTTTCCTGCTCATCCTCCAGCTTGACTCCTAGCGTTAGGATCTCATTTCGGAAATGGATATTTCGAACCTTGATGCTGTAAAAGTAATTCGGTTTTCGAAAATCGGAGTTCAGGTTAAGGGTTTGTTCAGTCAGCTCAAAGGTGCCCTTCTCAAAGGGCAGACGATAGAAGTTTTTTGGATTTGGAATTTGGCTTGCTTTTGTCATGGTTTCAGTCGTTTGCGGTTTGGGAATTGAAATCGGGGACCTCAGTGGCCATAGCTTCCATCTTGTTGGCACACATGGTCTTGGTCAACTCAAAAAGAGCGGAGGCTTTTTTGTAGAGTTTTTCGGCGTCATTTTGGGAAACCTGAAAGTTGGGGGCATAGCGAGCCTGTCCATAGCTGCTTGTGAGAAGGCTGAACAGCTTTTTGTCCTCAGGTCGATCTCCGATCATCAGCTCGTGAGGAGTATCAGAAAAACAACGGGTCAGTCCCAAAAGTCGGTGGAGGTTGTGAAATTCGGAGCGGTAGTCGATATGAACTCGGATCAGAAGAATGCTGGACTGCTCTACTGCCTGATGCATGAGGAATGTTGCGACGTTATACTGTTCCTTTTGAAGACTGGCATGTGCTGACTCCAAAAATCCTCTGGCCAAAGCAGTCCTGTGAAAGAAATGCTTTTCCGCTTTCTCAAGAGTTTTGGCAGGGTCAAGGGAGGGTTTGAATTCGAGATCAAAGAAACCGTCTCTGGTATAGAGCGGCTTACCATGCGCCAATACTGTGGAGAAGAAGCGGTTGTTGGATTCGATTCCTTCTTGGACGGCAGCTTCTCCATGACATAGGATGGTGACCTGACCGTTGTGGTAGTGGGTATTGGCAAAGTCCTGTACCTCATACTCGATGCGGGCTGAGGATTCGGTGCAGACCAGCAGACAATGGTGTTGGTGAATAACTTGCTTGTTGGCGAAGCATCCTGTGATCTCATTTTTGAGCGTTTGGGCTCCAAAAGAGATGATCCGGGTAGGTTGGAATTTTTCGACCAGCAACTGCAGAAAGTTTCTGAAGTGCTCTGCACGGTCTTGATCGGTTCTTGAGATTTTGACTTGCATGGGATTTGGGGGTTAAAGGGGAGAATAACGAACATGAATCAGGTAGCAGGCTTCAAGTAGCTTTTTGAAATAGGTAAAGTCCTCCAGGTATTCTCCTTCGTCTCCGTCAAAGATGGAATAGCTATAAAAAGCCATCTCACGGAGCTGATTCCAGCGTAAAATCCATTTCTTTAGAGACTGTTTCTGGAAAAATACCTTGATGAAAGCCGAGGGGTCGAGGATTTCTTCTAGGCTTAGATTTTTTGGCCCGTATTCGAGGATTTGTAGAGGAAGGAGGGTTTCGGATTCTTTTTTGCACCGGCCTTGAATACAGGAGTCGGCTAGATGGCTCCAGCAAAGCGACTTCTTGTCTATTGGAGGGAATTCCTGCAGGTGGATGCCGGCATAGATGACTTGGAGTATAAGTTGACCGGAATAGATCAGTGCGTTGGGAGGAGTTTTCTCGAAATCAATTTCATGTTCAAATACAGCCAGTTGTATTTCTTCGATTTTTTTAATCCAGTAAGAGATGTCAGCTACACTTTGAAGGACATAGTTTAAAGTGACAAAAGCCTGGTGCTGATTTTTACATCGAAAGGCCTTGCGGCAGGTGCTGAATGTGTTTTCCATCGTTCGATCATTTTTGTGCGTTTGGTCGCTCCTTTCGGAGGAATTGTGCATCCAAATTGATGATCTTCAGTGGGATAGGGTATTCTAAGAAAGAATAGCTTAGAAAGGATTTGGAATAAATTATTCTTGCAAAAAAAACATCTACAATTCTTTCATGAAGAGAAATCTAGGTTAGAAAGCTCATGCAGATTTTCGTCTACAGGCCACGGACTACGGTCAACTCATATGATTAGATAAACCTATATCGTCCGTCCCGATGGGACTTTGCCAGACTGGGTTAACATCAAATTCCCCAGAGGTTGAAACCTCTGGCAAGAAGATGGATCGTCCCGCTGGGACTGTAATGGAAAAATGCCGTAGGCATGACCGATACTATAGCCAGCCATTTCAATGGCTGGAAAGAATGATTGATTGAGAATTCCAGTAAATGCCGTAGGCATGGCCGATATAGCAGGGGCTGGCAAACCCTCATCGCTGCAATAATTTTGCGCCGCAGCGTCAACAAAGTCCGAAATGGTAAAAGAATTAGAGACAGCAAATGTCTTGATTCGTGTGGACATACTTGGATATAATCATCCAGCAGAATATCTTAGTTTAGTGAATTCGGCAGAAATTCTTAATTTCCCTTTCTAAACACTTCACCTAATGAACGAAAAGATCCACCACGGCAGAAATATCAAGCGCTTCAGGGAAATGATGGGCATCAAGCAGGAGGCCTTGGCCTTTGAGCTGGGGGAGGACTGGTCCCAGAAGAAAATCAGCCAACTCGAGCAAAAGGAGGAAGTGGAGGATGAGTTACTTCGCCAGGTGGCTGAGATCTTGAAGGTTCCTGCTGAGGCTGTGAAAAACTTTTCTGAAGATGAAGCAATGCATATTTTCAATAATTCTTTTGAAAGTCACGATAGCTCTACTTTGAATGCGGTGAATAATTATTGTTCCTTCAATCCATTGGATAAATTAATGGAAGCGATGGAGGAAAATAAGAAGCTCTATGAGCGGCTTTTGGAATCAGAAAGGGAAAAGGTAGAAATTTTGAAGGGGATAGTGGGGAAGTGAGTTTTCTTCATACTTCTGTGATTTGAAAGCTGGAGGGTGTACAACAAAGCCTAATCCGACGCCAATTTGGTAACTGATCGAGAAAAAATATACTACTGTTAGATTTGAGAATTATGGAAAATTTGATTTTCAAGGACTGGTATGAATCCTTTAAGGGAATTTCAAACCTTATAGATTTTCATGAAAGGAAAATGGAGATTTTTAATGTGGATGGAATTCTTTTGTCTAGTCTGGTTTTATCAAAAAGTATAGATTCTGTATTTGAACTATCTGAGCTATTTAGTAAAAATGCTGAAATAGGTAATTACTTGTATTTTGTGGGATTAAATGGCTATGATAATAGAAAATATTTATGGAGATAAAAATCTGTTGGTAGTAGAAGTTTAATAAATAAGATTCTTGGTTATTTGTAATTAATTGCATCTAAAATACAATTAAACCCTTCTTCCAGTGATGGTTTTTCATAACGGCTTAAATAACCTTCATGAGAAATGACCCATTTTGAATGTTCCCCTTGTGGTTTTTGTGATAGTGGTCTATTGAGAGTTTCGTCATTTCCTTGCCCAAAATCAATTGCGACTAATTTCTGTCCATAGGTTCTCGCATAGGACTTATATTTCTTTCGACTGTTTCTACAAATGTTATTTCCGTCAATAACCACCATTTCTCCTTTGGAAAGATGTTTATGCAATTCTGAATAAAACTTTTCTTCTCGGTCTTCACTTGATAGTTGATGCCATTCATCTGGGCAAATGATTATTTCTTTATTTTTGAATTTCTCTTTTCTGTATGTAGTTTTTCCAGTAGCTATGTTTCCTATTAAAATTATTAGCATTTTAAGTTTCAATTTATTTAGTTGGAATACATTACAATCTTAATTTTGAAGGATCGGTTTATTTGATGTTTTAGTGTTTTTGTGTCAATGAAAATTATCCCTGATAGTTAGAAAAACGAAACTGAATTTCTTGAGTCAATATTTGTTATTGTCAAAAAGTGATTTACTTATGTGTTTGGGGACTCAATGCATAGATTTATTAATTAAAGTATTCTTCGTGTAAATCGTTAAATAAACCATTGAAAAGGTTTTCAATTTCAATTTCTGATAATTTTAACCTATGTTGATTTCTTTTAAACGTTTCCTTGTAATTATTAATCATTAAAACCAATTCATTTTGAGCCATCTGAATATTGAATAGATCAAATGGTCCATCTATTTCTTTTACCTTTTTATCTAATGCTTTTCGAATCTTTGCAGTGGCAATTTTTTTAACTTCTAGAATATTGGAATTATCCATTGAATTGGATGGATAATCAATATTTTGAACATTTGAAAAAGATATAAGTCTGTCAATCTCTTCCTTCATTAATACAATTTCGTTTTCAATCTGTCTTTTTAAATTATCTCTTTTGTATTTTAACTTCTTGAGTTCATTATTTAGATTTTGAGTAGCAGCATCTATCTCATGCATTTTTTTAAGTTTTGATCTAAAGGGTTTCCAAGATTTAACATTATCTAAAGATTGTTTTGCTTCTTGAAATGAATAGTCAGTATATGACGAAAAAATAACAGAGTAGTCGAAACATTTGTAATACTTTACGGAATCAGTAGTGTCAATTTTAGAAAGTTCATCAATATTAACTGATAAGTAATATTCTAAATTTTCTTCTCTCGAATTGATTTTTATGTCTAAGGATTGAGCAAGCTCAAATATCTTTTGACTTTCTTTATATAGTTGATTGTTAATATCTACTAGATTGTAAAATTTTTTTAGAATCAAGATAATTTCTATAATTCTACTTAGAATTTTTGTGTATTCTGACTTTAAGGAAAAAGAGTTTATTGATTTATATGAATAGGTTTTTGTTTTGCTAATATACTCATGGTGTGTAAAGTCTATAGCGTCTAATATTTTTGCAAAAGACATGTATGTAAACTCACTCGTTATTTTCCATTTATTTTCATCATTGATAGCTGAAGAGCTATTTATGACATTCATCTTATGATAGTTTTCTAGTACTAATTTACAAGCATAATCAGTCTTTATGAAACAAGAGTTAGATAATTCTTTGTGAATGTTTGTTCCAACAGAGTTTAAGAGAATAGCAAATCCGTTTGAAGAGGAATATGGATCTTGGCCTCTCTCAACCTTTTCAATAATATTTGATATCTCATTGTAATACATTAAATCCTCCATATGTTTGTAATTAACGAGTCTGGAATGCTTTTTAATTTTCGGGTTCTGTAAGAAATGATAGTATTATAGATGGTTCCAGTTGTAGTAGTTGCATTTTAAGTGGTTTTTGGATTAATTTGATTGATATTACTGACTATTATGCCAATCTATAAACTTAGATAAATCAGAGGTTGTTAATACCCCTGTGTTTTTAGCATTATTAGGAAAAATTATATCTACTTCTCCAGTTAAAGAAAGATTAACAAGATATGGCCTTTCCCCAACCTTGCCATATCTAAAATCAGTTGATATTAGTTTTCCAGAGTTATTCTCCAATATAGTTTTAGTATTATATCCAAGGTTAATTAAATCTTTCTTAGTTGTCATGATAGTTTTTTTATTTCTGATTAAATTACAGACCTCTATTCCTCCATCAAGGAACGCAAATGTCGAGGGCATCCCCGAATTCGACGTAGTCAAGTTAATGCATGGGGTGTGTTAGTTTTCAACTATACTCTTCTATTCCTCCCAGTTTGTATTTGGCTAGTGGTTTCAATTTATCATTAATCTTCATTATTTAGCACTCTATGCCCTGAATATTTTTTTCTTGGTAAATTCCCTGAGACCTCTTCACCAAAAACGGAATAATGAATGGCCTTTTAAGAGTACAAGATGAGGTAATATGCATCCCAAGTGCTAAGCATTTTTGAGAAGTAAGTAGTCGTGTCGATATTCTTGAGAGCTAAGACTTTTTGCTCAGATGGATCGTCCAAAATTCTTTTTTGGTTGTAAGGAGGAGATACCTATGAAGCAATAATTCCAATCAAATTTTTATCACAATTACTCGGATTTAAAATCTTATGAGCCGCTGCGTCTAAACAAAGGATGTTTTTTATTTCTTATTCAACTTCAATACCGTAATCTCCGGCCATATCCCCACCCGGCCAGGAAAGGCCAAGAATCCAAATCCACGGTTGACATGTAAGTATTGGCCTAGTTCTTCGTACAGTCCAGCCCATTTAGGATAGCGAAGGGAGGCCGGGCTCCATTTGATAAAACCGGGGATCTCGATCCCAAACTGCATTCCGTGGGTATGTCCACTCAAGGTGAGATGGATAAATTTGGGGAAATTTTTCACCTGCTCATCAAAGTGGGAAGGATCGTGGCTCATCAGGATTTTAAAGCTTTTATCGCTTAGGTTTGCTGCGGCTTTCTGTAAGTCTCCGTATTGCCCAAATACTTTACCCCAATTCTCCACCCCGATCAGGTCAATTTTTCAAGATAATTTTTGAACTCTAATGCTTATATTTGTGTATCTTATTGTGTATACAAATATTAAAAACCATGGTTGTAGTAAGCACTAGAGAATTTCGCCAAAATCTCAAAAAATATTTGGATTTGATTGATAAGAATGAGCGGGTTATCATTCAGAGAGGCAAGGATAAAATTTATGAACTATCAAACAATGTGAAAAATGATCGCTTCTTTGATGATCCTGCAATTCAAGAGCGGATATCAAAAAGCATTCAGTCCTACAATGAAGGTAAAACGGTAAAGTTAACTGACGATCAATTGAAGGAACTTCTTGGCTTATGATTTTTGAGATTGTTTTCACTTCAGAAGCATTGGAAGATATTGAGAAACTAAAGAAAACTGGCAACAAAATTCTAATAAAGAAGCTGTTCACATTAATCCAAGAACTAAAAGTACACCCCGAAACAGGCAAGGGTAAACCCGAAAAACTTAAATACTACCAGCAGAACACCTGGTCGAGAAGGATCGACAGAAAGCACAGGCTTGTTTACCTCATAGACGGTTCTAAGATTGTAGTAACGGTTTTAGGTGCTTATGGCCATTATGACGATAAATAAAGCTCATCTTCCACTGTTTATTTTTATGGTCGCATTGAATCTAACATTTTGATAATTGTGCCAGTTTGGCTTAGCCGAAAATAACCCCGTCTTGTCGGGTAGGCAAAAGGCCAAGACTCCAGCAAAGCTTCATACTAACCTCACCTAAAAATACCCTCAAGCCTAGACTACTGCTTCCTCTTCAACTTCAACACCGTAATCTCTGACCAGATTCCGACCCGACTAGGAAAGGACAAAAAACCAAACCCACGGTTGACATGGAGGTAGCGGCCTAGTTCTTCGTATAGTCTGGCACATTTTGGGTATTGGAGATAAGCCTTTCCCCTCTTGATAAATCCGGGTAATAATCCTTTGCTTTACGAACGGCTGTATGCAGCCTGTGCCAAGAAGCAGGAGACGGTGGTCATAAATATGTGAGGCGCAGCGTGAGCTTTACAGCTCACTGTCGTCCATTCTACCTGCAAAGTGTTTTTTACATCTGAAGACTCAAATTGATTTTAGCTCCCAAAGCATTAAAGATTCGCATCACGGTCTCAAAAGTTACATTTCCGGTGCTATTTTCCAATCTTGATATTTGAGCTTTTTTTACACCTACCAACTCTCCCAGTTGTTCTTGTGTTAGTTTTCGTTCTTTACGGGCAGTTTTAATCATATCTCCTATGAGTTCAAGTTTTAATTCAAACTCATATTCATCTCTTTCTTTTGCGCCCTTTTCCCCGATTAAAAGGTCTTCTGCTTCGTCTAATTTGTAGCTCTTCATCTCTTTTTACTTTTTAGGTAATTCGTTCTAATCTTGTCGGCTTTCTCAATTTCGTTATATGTAAACTATTTAAAGGTTTTAACACGTACTTCTTTCCCGAGATTCGGGGTAAGGTAGTGGGATAGCCTGATTCGTCCTAAAAAAGTATACAGATTTTAGACACCTCCTAGGTGACACGGATTACAAATTCCAACCAACAGATACTACTTCCTCCTCAACTTCAGCACCGTAATCTCCAGCCAAATCCCAACCCTGCCTGGAAAGGCCAAAAATCCAACCCCACGGTTTACATGTAAAGATTAGGGAATAAGTGGTTTTCTGAACTATCTACAAGCTTTATTGAATAAACCAATCCAAATATTCTTTGATTCTCGTCCCTAGATAATAGGGTAGATTAAGCAGTCTATAAGCTTTACCCGAAGGAGTAGATGTCTCTTCGATTCTCAATTCACCTCCATAGATCCTTATGGCAAAACCATGGTCACAGGCATCGATAAATTGATGTAGCGAGCGAAGAGAACCTGTGGCACCGGATTTGATTTCAATAGGTATAGCCCAGCCTTGATATGGGATTACCAAATCTACTTCTGCACTGGACTGCCTTTTCTCACGCACCCAAAAGTTAGGTTTGTGATCGGTCAGGTGGGTGGTCGAGATTAATTCTTGCGTGATAAGATGGGGAATCAGCGCACCTTTATAGGCTTGGCTCAAGTCTTCCATCCGCAGCATCTGCCCCTGTATACCTAGGGAATAGTTGATCAAGCCAGTGTCAAGGAATTGGATTCGGGGAGATTTTTTCAAGTCGGGTTGAAGCGGTGGAGCTAGATCTGTAGTTGGGTAAATCAACCGCATGACCTTCGCTTCTTCCAGAATGCGGAAAGATTCTCCGATTTCTCTAGACCTGTAATTGGAATTGCCGAAGCCTTGGAATTTGACACGTTGATCTAAGGCTACATATGCCGAATTCATCAAATGGCGGATGATTTTACGCTCATTTTCATTGCTGCTGTACTTTTCAATATCTGATTTATAAGCACTCCAAATACTTTCATAAATGGGCGGCAAGTCGGCAAGATTTTGCTTTTCTACATCTGCTTTGATGATTTCGGGCATCCCGCCTATGATGGCATAACGATGAAATAAATTCATCAACGTCTTATGGGCAAAGGGTTTTAACGGTACTTGTGTGAATTGTTCCAATGCAGCTTTTTGGCCAATGGCCTCGAGGTACTCATGGAAATTCATCGGGTAGAGATACAGAAATTCAACCCTTCCCACAGGAAAACTCTTGACTTCTTTTAAGGCGAATTCTAAAAGTGATCCGGCTGCGATGATGGGCATTTCAGGCATTTCCTCATAAAAATAGCGGAGCAATTGTATGGACTTGGGAGATTCCTGAATTTCATCTAGAAAAAGTAACGTATTAGAAAGATTGGTTGATGGTAAATTCTTGCTGACCAATATCGCCTCAACGATTGTTTTGACATCATCGAAGTCTTCGAAGAAAGACCGGTCACTCATTTTTTCGAAGTTTAGCAAAATCGCATTCGGGAAGCTTTTTGCGAAATGCTTGACCAGAGTTGTCTTTCCAACCTGTCGGGCGCCCCGTATAATAAGTGGCTTCCTTTCTGATTTTGATTTCCAGGATATTAATGTGTTGTAAATCTGTCTATTGAAGCTCATTTATGATTTGTGTTGTCACAAAGTAAAGGTATTTTTTGTAATTTTTTGTAACAAAGTAATGGTAAATTTAGTAATTACTGTCTCAAAGTAAGGGCATTTTTCATAAAATTTCGTAACAAAGTCAGGGCAAATGATAGTTGGGCGATAGCCATCCTTAGTCTGCGTAGTGTTGGGATGGAATTGGGAATCCCACTTGATTTGGGCATGGGAATTATCTAAGCTTTTATCTCATATACCTGAATCTGTAATCCTTGATGTATGCTTAGGGAAGCAAATATGGACAGTCAGAGGAGTCTAAAGGAATGTAGCTTTTATTTCTTTTTAAGTTTCAGCACCGTAATCTCAGGCCAAATGCCAACCCGACCAGGGAAGGCCAAGAATCCAAATCCACGGTTGACATGTAAGTATTGGCCTAGTTCTTCATACAGTCCAGCCCATTTCGGATAGCGAAGAGAAGCCGGGCTCCATTTGATAAAACCGGGGATCTCGATCCCAAACTGCATTCCGTGGGTATGTCCACTCAAGGTGAGATGGATGAGTTGGGAGAAATTTTTCACCTGCTCATCAAAATGTGAAGGATCGTGGCTCATCAAGATTTTAAAGCTTTTATCGCTGAGATTTGCTGCGGCTTTCTGTAAGTCTCCGTATTGCCCAAATCCCTTTCCCCAATTCTCTACACCAATCAGGTCTATGCTGGCTCCGGATTTTGTGATTTTTACATGTTCGTTGCGTAAGAGGGTAAAGCCTAATTCTTCCTGGATTTCGTAGAGACGCTGCAGATTCGCTTCTTTGGCCTCCTGACTTGGCCAAGATATATAGTCCCCATAGTCATGGTTTCCTAAAATGGAATACTTTCCCATGGGGGCTTTCAGCTTTTTGAACGTGTCAATCCAGGGTTCCATTTCTTTCGCTTGGTTGTTGACCAGATCTCCGGTAAATAGGATCACATCTGATGCTTGTTGGTTGATCAGATCAATGCCGTATTCCAGTTTCTTTTTATTGTCAAAACTTCCGGAATGGATGTCTGAGATCTGGGTGATCGTAAAGCCGTCAAATTCTACTGGCAGATCGTCAAATTCCAGGGTATGATTGATTACTCGGTAGCGGTATTTGCCTACCAAAACCCCGTGCAGGATTCCCAGAAATGGAACTGTGGATAGTGCTAAGGCGGCTTGGCTGACAAATTTTCTGCGATCCGGAAGAAAATCGCCTTCCTGATTGCCGGCGACAGAATAAAATATTCCCGTAAGAAAACGTAAGATATCTTCTCCAAACATAAAGCCCAGAACGATGAGTTTTGGGATCAATGACAAAACCAATAGGGAGATCATTCTTCCGAAGTTCGGACCGGGATTACCCCGGCTGAAGATCAGAAATCCATAGGCTACAAAGAGATAAACGAAAACAGAAAAGATCCAAAATCCGATCTTAATCCAGTTTTGCTCGGGAAATACGGTTTTAAAAGCCTGATAAGAATACCAGTCGATTAGAAATACGAAGACTAGGAGGATTACAATGCGGATCAATGGCGGAAGATTTTTTAAAACCAGAAAATATAAGATGACTAGCCGAGAGCTAAGGCAAACTAGTGCTATGCGTAAAATGTGTGGGGTAAACCTGACAGGTTTTGACTTAACACATTACTAGGATAAACCCTGTACGTAAAAACCACCTTCTTGGCTGAAATAGATGCAAGAATTTCTGCATCAAAAGTGGATAGGCAGGGTAGTCATTCTTGATGCTATAGTCTAATTTCTTTTTATGAAGAATAATTGATTATCGGCTAGTAAAAAGTTTACTGCAATACACTATCGGGTAAACACTGCATTGAGGTTACTCCTGTCTTTCGGGCAGGTGGGGAAGACGCCGGGTAAGCAAAGGAATTATGATAACTGGGATCGTTTGGGACAATCATATATTTCATTATTTCAACTCCTGACGATACTTTCATTTCTCTTTTTTGTTTCTTTGCGCCTGAAATAGTTGGAAGTCAGCCTAACATACCTATGAGACAGTTACTCCTCAGACCCGGAGCGGAAGAATTATCCTATGAGATTCGTGGAATCGTCAAGAAAGCACGTCAAGTAGAAGCATTGGGCTACTCAATGACCTGGGAAAATATCGGCGATCCTATCCAAAAGAGCAACCATGTGCCGGACTGGATGAAGGAGATCATTGCCGATCTGTTGAAGGAGGATAAGACCTATGGATATGCGGATTCTAAAGGTGTGCTGGAAACACGTAAGTTCCTCGCGGATCTTACCAACGAACGGGGAGGCGCGCAGATCACAGCGGAAGATATTCTGTTCTTTAATGGTCTAGGGGATGCTATCGCCAAGTTATACCAGTTTTTGATTCCTACAGCTAGGATTATTGGCCCTTCTCCTGCATATAGTACCCATAGTTCTGCCGAGGCAGCACATGCCAATGCTGCCCCGATTACCTATAAGCTTGATCCGGACAATCAGTGGCTTCCGGATATGGAGGATTTGTATTTGAAAGTCAGGTATAATCCGTCCATAGTCGGAATCTTGATTATCAATCCGGATAATCCTACAGGGATGGTATATCCTCGAGAGGTTTTGGAGGCTTTTGTGAAAATTGCAGAGGAATTTAACCTGCTTTTGATCACAGATGAGATCTACCGGAATATTACTTATAATGGAATTACAGCTGTTCCATTGGCTGAGGTAATCGGCGATAGACCTGCGATTTCCCTAAAAGGAATTTCTAAAGAATTCCCATGGCCTGGATCTAGATGTGGCTGGATGGAATTTTATAATAGGGAATCTTCCAAGGAGTTTTCCAAGCTTTGCCAGACACTGGAAAATGCCAAAATGATCGAGGTTTGCTCTACTATTTTGCCGCAGCTGGCTATACCTAAAATCATGAAGCACCCCGCTTACTTCAAGTATAGAGAGGAAGCAAATGCCCAGATCGGAAAGCGAAGCGACTGGATGCGGGAGATTTTGGGTGATATCCCGGGAATCAAGTTTAATCCCACGCAAGGAGCTTTTTATAATACCATAGTATTTGAAGAAGGGGTGTTGAAGCAAGATCAGTTTCTGTCCATAAAAGATGAGAAACTGAAAGGATTGTTGGATTCTTGGTTGGAAGAAAGGGACATGCCTTTGGACAAGCGCTTTGTTTATAATCTATTGGCTGCCGAGCAGATTTGCGTGGTGCCTATTTCTTCCTTCTGTTCAGATCTGAGGGGATTCCGTGTGACGCTCTTGGAGGAAAATGAGGAGGTGTTTAAGAGTACTTTCAGGAGACTTGGCAGGGCGATTGAGAGTTATTTGAGGTCTTGATACCCACCCCCCGAGGGTTCTAAAACCCTCGGGGGGTTGTAAAATTAGTTATTTTTCAGCGGTGTCAAATTTTAATTCAATTGATGTTTTGTGAGCAGAAATCATTTCTTCTTTTCCTCCAAACCATTCTATGACTTTTTCTCTTTCCAGCAAGGTTTGTTTTTCAGAAAAAAAGGCATTCCAGGAACTATAGTGCCATTTAGAGAAATCTTTCACAAATCCATGATGAGATGGATTTTGATGAATATAAGTGACACATCTCGTAAAGTATGAGTCACTGTCTATTTTTTTTCTTTTCAGATTAGACATGAATAAGCTCCCTTTTCTATGGTATTTCTTATTGTAGGATTGGCAGTAACAATTAAGAAGATTAGAAAAGGCTTTGCTCGTGGATGATGCTGGGTCTTCATTTACCTGAATCAAAAAGTGGAAATGATTTGGCATGAGGCAATAGGCGAAAGTCTTTACTACGGGGGATAAATAGAAGGAATACTTCGACAGGAAAAAATAGTAATTCTCATCTTCTCGAAAAATGTTTTCCATCCCATTTGCATGAGTCCATACATGGTAATATCCACCTGGTTCAAATGGTATTGTAGGTCTTGGCATAGTAAAAGTTACTAAACTGAATAATTATTGATAACCCTTCAAGGGACTTAAAGCCCTTGAAGGGTCTTTCTTCCTTTCAATGGTCTCTCACTTTAATCTTTGCATCCGGGATGATGATTTCTTCTTCTAAAGTTTTTTTAGGAAAAACTGACAGATCAGGCTGCCCGGCATTTACCCAGGCGGTAAACCAAAAATCCGCAATCATTTTGATGGATTTTTTCATTTGACGTTCAATTTGGCCATTTAGAGCAAGAGCATAGGCCTCTGTGAATTCTCGCGAATAAACGCGAACGGTTAAATTGTTCCGTTCTTCATAACTGTATTTCCGGTCGGGGGAAAAGTTTTGCGTCAATTCCCTTTCTACCATCAGCACGCTATCCACTTTTCCATGGGCTTCCGCCACGGCATCCCATAGTGCCAACTGGGGCTTTTCCACATATTCCGCTTGCCCGACCCATAGCGGATAATCCTTTGCCTGAAGCTCTGGAACACGGCTTTCCCAGAAACCATGTATTCCGATTTGATCGGTCAGCTGGCCATTATAATTTACCGTAGTGTGTAGCGGGACATTCAGATCGCCTATATAATGCCCCAAGTCAGCAGAGAGCCTCAAAATAGCGGCTGAGTTTTTTGATTCGAAGGCTTTTGTAAGATTTAGGAAGGTGAAATAAGCAGACCATGGGCCGATTCCATTTGCCCGAAGACTGTCTTCTGTGAGTTTTTCTACTGCCTCATTCCAGTATTTTGGCAAAATCTGAAGCGCAGAATCCCCATAAAAATCCAGATCGATAAAATGCTTTTCAGCTTCACCTTTTACCGCATATCTTCTTCGGTCAGGATTTACTGCATTTTCAGTAATGTATTGGATCTGAGGTTTATAAAACCCAATCATTTCCTCCGGAAGTGAAAAGACGGCAAGCCTGTTTATCAAGGCATGTGCGTAGAATCCCCAGTAACCTGTAGAATCGGAAATAAAAAAAGGCCAAAATATCCAGATTAGAAAAAATCTCATTCTTAAAAATAATCAAAATGTTTAGGATGTATATACTTCAATATAAGCTATATTTGCGCAAATATAGGAGCAAACGCCAAATTATTGAATCCAAAGAAGACTGATTACCATAGGAATGTTTAAAATTCCTTTGGCAGTATTAATAAATTACAATAACTTTGCACTCCGATTCGGAATAGGGACACGTAAAGAAATTCAATTAATATCAAGATATGGCAAATCACAAATCAGCTCTGAAGAGAATTCGTGCTAACGAAGCTAAGCGTTTGAGAAACAGATATCAGGCTAAAACAACTAGAACTTTCATCAAAAGATTGAAAGCAACTACTGATAAAGTAGAAGCTTCTGAGCTTTACAAAAAAGTATCTTCTATGTTGGACAAGTTGGCTAAGAAGAATGTGATTCACAAGAACAACGCAAGTAACAAAAAATCAAGATTGGCAAAGTTCGTATCCGCACTAGGTTGATCTTTTAAGATTTTATTTCTCTAAAACCCTGCTAGACGGGGTTTTTTTTATGCCTTGAAGTAATTAAATTCATAGCTCACTTTTTTTGACCACTATGAATACTTACTCTTCGATCAAAATTTCCCAGCTTGCAGAAGAAGACCGGCCTCGCGAAAAACTTCTCATCAAAGGTAGATCGGCTCTGACTGATGCGGAGCTTATTGCCATATTAATCGGTTCCGGCACTCCTTCAGTGAGTGCTGTGGATCTCTCCAAGCATATTCTTGCCGGTATAAATTATGACCTGAGAGCACTAGCAAAGCTCTCCATCCAAGATTTGAAAAAATTTAAGGGGATAGGGGAAGCTAAGGCTATTTCCATTATTGCCGCCATGGAACTGGGACGAAGAAGGAAAGATTCGGAGCCCGTAACAAAACCACGCATTACCTCTTCTCAGGATATTTATGAACTGATGAGATCTGATTTGCTGGACGAACAAATAGAACATTTTTATCTCATCTTGCTCAATAGGGGCAATCAAGTCGTCAAAAAACAGCGGATTTCCCAAGGAGGTACTGCGGGTACCGTCGTGGATGTCAAGATAGTCTTCAAACTTGCGCTTGAGCATCTGGCACAGTCCATCATCCTCGTTCATAATCATCCAAGTGGCAACCTTGGTCCTTCGGACCAAGACAAACGGCTTACCCGGCGGTTGGTCACAATAGGCAGGGAATTGGATTTGCCGGTGTTGGATCATGTGATTTTTACAGATGTTGGCTACTTTAGCTTCGCCGATGAGGGCATACTCTGATGCGATAAAATCGAGCCTGCCCGAGGCTATCCCCATTTTCTTCGTCACGGGATAGATTATGGCCTGGAAATAGAAATTATCAACACATGAAAAATAACACGATTATACTTCTGATTGTCTCCGTGGTGGTTTTAGCTGCGGTGGTTTATACACTGACAGGTGCTGAGAGTCCCGAGGATTACATTGAAAGGATTGAGAAAGAACGTGAGAAGCAGTTTAAATTCCTCCGTTTTGAATTTGATTCGCCTCTGACAGAAGAGCAAAAATTGAATTTTGCAAAATTGAATTTTTATCCGATTGACCCTACCTACAAAGTGAAAGCGAGACTTTTGCCGATCGAAGAAAGGAAAGTGAGGGAGGTGCCATTGACGGATGGAAGTAAGGAGAAATACATTGAGCATTCTTGGGCAGAGTTTGAACTGAGCGGTAAGACTGAAAAGCTTTTGCTATTGCAGGCAATCAATGAACCGGATAAGCGAAATTTCTTTTTGGCATTTGCGGACAAAACCAGTGCGGGGGAAACTTACGGTGGCGGCAGATATATCAATGCCCGTCAGGATGGTAAAAACAGCATTACCCTAGATTTTAACATGGCTTATAATCCTTACTGCGCTTATAATCCGGATTACGCCTGTCCACTCCCCCCCAAAGAAAACTTACTGGAGATCCCAATTCCCGTGGGCGAGAAAAATTACGGGAAATAGCCTTTCCGCCTAGCTCAAATCTCTTAAATTTGTACGTACTATTAAATAAAAAGGGGTTTTCGAACCCCTTTTGTATATCTCGCAGATCATTTGGTTTGCTTTATTAGGAATGACTTATGAAATCGAGCCTGCCTGAGGCATACAGGCATGACTCAAGTGTCACATACTGAGATGATAATCTTGCGACCTGACTGAAGGCAGGCAGGGGTTCCGTAGCCTGCTCCGACTAATCGGGGGTGACTGCTAAAAAAGAAATTATAAACACATGAAAATTTCAATAAATCGATTAAAAAAATATATACCCCACACCGAATCGGCTGAGGAAATCGCTGCCTTGCTGACTCAGTCCGGATTGGAAGTGGAGGGCATAGAAGAATTCGTCTCAGTCAAAGGAGGACTGGAAGGTATTGTGATCGGTGAGGTGCTTACCTGTGAAAAACACCCGAATGCCGATAAATTAAGTGTGACCACGGTTGATATTGGTAGCGGCATCTCTCCCATAGTTTGCGGAGCTCCCAACGTAGCCAAAGGTCAAAAGGTATTGGTTGCAACTGTTGGAGCTACGCTTTACCCCTCCGAAGGCGATTCATTTCAGATTAAGAAAGCAAAGATCAGAGGTGAAGTTTCGGAAGGGATGATTTGCGCTGAGGATGAGTTAGGCCTTGGTTCTAGCCATGCAGGGATTATGGTGTTGGACACGGATTTGCCAAATGGTACTCCCGCATTTGAGTTTATCGAAGTAGGGCAAGACAGGGTTTTGGAAATTGGCTTGACCCCAAACCGGGCTGATGCAGCTTCGCATTTAGGTGTCGCCCGTGATTTGAAAGCACTTTTGGGTCGAGATTTAGCGATCGATTCAGCTCCTGAATTGAACGTGGAGGCTTCAGGCCCTGCCATTGAGGTGGAGGTGGAAAGTACTGCCGATTGTCCGCGCTATGCAGGTGTGGTGATGACCGGTTTGAAGGTTGGGCCTTCTCCCGCTTGGCTTCAGAATTTCTTGAAAGCGCTTGACCTGGAGCCTATTAATAATGTGGTGGATATCACCAATTTTATTTTACATGATCTTGGGCAGCCTCTTCATGCGTTTGATGCAGCGAAAATTTCCGGAGGAAAAATTATCGTAGGCAAAATGCCAAAGGATGCCAAGTTTGTGACATTGGATGGGAAAGAACGCAAGCTTTCCGGTGAAGAGCTGATGATCAAAGACGCAAAAGGCGGACTTTGCATCGCCGGTGTCTTTGGAGGAGTAGATTCTGGAGTTTCTGATAGTACTACAACTATTTTCTTGGAGTCGGCTTATTTCTCTCCTGATATAGTAAGAAAAGGAAGCCAGTTTCATGGGTTGAAGACAGATGCTTCGTTCCGGTTTGAAAGAGGAACTGATCCAAATATGCCTGTTTATGCGCTGAAAATGGCGGTCAAGCTTTTGAAGGAAATCGCAGGAGGAAAAGTATGTTCTGAGTTGACGGATATTTACCCGGAGCCGATTGAGGATTTTGTGATCGAGGTGAATTATGGCCATATCAATCGACTGATCGGAAAGAAAATTGAGCCCTCACAGGTGAGATCGATTTTGGAAAGTTTGGAAATCAAAGTTGAAAATGAAACCGCAGAAGGTTTTACCGCGATTGCCAAGCCGTACCGTGTAGATGTGACCCGTGAAGCGGATATTATTGAGGAGATTTTGAGGGTTTACGGCTTTCACAATGTGGCCCTTTCCGAGAATCTCAGAACGGATTACCTTGCAGAGCATCCTGCAAAAGACCTGAGCAAGCTGCAGTATCGCTTGACAGAGATTTTGACGGGTCAGGGCTATTATGAGATGATTACGAATAGTTTGACGAAATCTACCTATGCGGAGAAATCCGGTTTCTTGGATCCAAAGGACAGCGTAGTCATCTACAATAAGCTTAGTGAAGATCTGGATGTGATGCGTCAGAGTTTACTTTACTCCGGCTTGGAAGTGCTGGCTAGGAATATCAATAGACGTCAGACTGATTTGAAATACTTCGAGTTTGGCACCGTTTATCATAAGTCCGAAGAAGGATATGCAGAAAGCAAGAGACTTTCACTTTTCCTTACAGGTAAGAAAACAGCCGAAAGCTGGGTGGAACCAACCAAAGGGTTCGCATTCACGGATTTGTACGCTACAGTGGAGGGGATTCTGGAAAAGCTAAATGTGCAGCCGGGCGATCTTTCTATGGTGGAGACTGCGCCGTATGCCTATGGCTTGAAGATCATGCTGGGACAAAAGGAACTGGCCACTATAGGTTTGCTTGACGATAAGATTTTGAAGCAAGCGGAAGTACGGCAGGAAGTTTGGTATGCTGAGTTGAATTGGGATCTGCTTTGCAAAAAAGCTTCGGGTTTGAAGAAATTTGAGGAGATCTCAAAATTCCCGGAAGTTCGCAGGGATCTTTCCCTGGTGATAGACAAAACGGTGAGTTATGACCAGGTGAAATCTGTCGCAGTGGAGTTTGGAGGAAAATTATTAAAAAGAATTGGGGTTTTTGATGTGTACCAAGGAGATAAAATTGATGCGGGCAAGAAAGCCTATGCATTAAGTTTTCATCTACAGGATCAGGAAAATACATTGACTGATAAGGTAATTGACAAAACTATGAGTAAATTGATTCAAGCCTTTGAGAAAGAGGTAGGTGCTTTGATAAGAACATAGAAATGATTCAAGAGGAACTGCAAAAATTAGAGAAACTAGCTCTACAAACTAGTAGTAAATTGCTTGAGGTAAGTGAGGAAAACCGGCAATTGAAGCAAAAATTATCTGAAATAAGCACGGCTTTGGATAAAAAAGAGCAGGAAATCGAACATTTTAAAAATAAAATTAAAATTAGTAACATTGTAGACAACCAACCGGTGAATCCGGAACAGTCAACTGAAATGAGTGACCTAATCAATAATTATATACAAGAAATCGATCATTTAATCACCTACTTATCTGAGTGATATGGAGACACTTGCCATCCGTTTAAAAATAGGGGATAGAGAATATCCCATGCGCGTGAAGATCGAGGATGAATCCAAAATCCGGCATGCGGGCAAGTTGATTAATGAAAAATTAAAAAAGTATAAAGAGGAGTACGGACTGGACGACAACCAGGATTTGCTGGCTATGGTAGCCTTTGATTGCATGGTGGAATCATTGGAAACCAATCAGGTGAATACGGAAGATTCCGAGCATATAAAATCCAGTATTTCTCATATCAATGCTTTGCTGTCTAAGGCTTTGTAATTATTTATAACACAAAATTCGGAAGATTTTTCAGATTCCCCAGGTTTAATTTATATCCAAAATACCTATGGGAGACATGCTATATATTGTCCTCGCAGCCCTAGTTGGGACTGGTGCAGGAGCGGCTATTGCCGGCGCATTAATAAAAAATAAAAATTCTAAACTGGAAGAAGAAACCCGGGAGCGGGTGAAATCCATGCTTCGCGAAGCGGAAATCAATGCGGAGGCTATCAAGAAAGACCGCATTCTGGAAGCAAAGGAAAAGTATCTCAAACTGAAATCCGAGTTTGATGAGGAGATGAGCAATAAGAAGAATATTATCCTCACCAATGAGAATAAAGTCAAGCAAAGAGAACAGCAAGTCTCCAAAGAACTGGAGCAGGTGAAAAGAAAAGAAGCTGAACTGGATAGCAAGTCAGAGAACTTAAACGCTCAATTACATTCTGTAAAAGTCAAAAAAGAGGAACTTGACAGGGTGACTAACCAAAGAATTGCAGACTTGGAAAAAGTCGCAAACCTTACCCGTGAAGAAGCGCGTGAGCAATTGGTGACTATGCTTACCGAAGAAGCCCAATCCAGGGCATCTTCCCAGATAAAGGATATTCTTGACGAAGCCAAACTTACTGCTACCAAGCAGGCCAAAAAGATCGTGTTGGATACGATCCAGCGTACCGCCACTGAGCATGCGGTAGAAAACTGCGTGTCTGTATTCAACATCGAAAGCGATGATATCAAAGGCAAAATCATCGGTAGAGAAGGCCGAAACATCCGTGCGCTGGAAGCTGCTACGGGAGTGGAGATCGTGGTGGATGATACCCCTGAGGCAATCATCATTTCCGGTTTTGATCCGGTGAGAAGGGAAGTGGCTAGACTATCACTTCACAGACTGGTGCAGGATGGACGTATCCACCCGGCTAGGATAGAAGAAGTAGTCGCCAAGACCGAGAAAAACATAGAAGAAGAAATCGTCGAAATCGGCGAGAGAACCTGTATAGATCTCGGTATCCATGGACTTCATCCTGAACTGATAAGAATGGTAGGACGTATGCGTTATAGATCTTCTTACGGTCAAAACCTTCTTCAGCACTCCAGAGAAGTGGCTAAGCTTTGCGCTACGATGGCTGCTGAGATGGGATTAAACGCAAAGATGGCCAAGCGTGCGGGCTTATTGCACGATATAGGAAAAGTATGGCATGAAGAACAGGAACTTCCCCACGCTGTATTGGGGATGGAGTTGGCTAAGCGATACAAGGAGCATCCGGAAATATGTAATGCCATCGGTGCCCACCATGATGAAATCGAAATGACTTCCATGATCTCCCCGATCGTACAGGCTTCAGATGCGATTTCGGGAGCAAGACCGGGGGCAAGACGTGAAGTGATGGATAGCTATATCAAGCGACTCAAAGACCTTGAGGAGCTTGCTTTGGGCTTTGATGGAGTGAATAAATGCTTTGCCATGCAGGCGGGACGTGAACTTCGGGTATTAGTGGATGCGGATAACGTGGATGATTCTACTGCGGGTAAGCTCTCTTTTGATATCTCCCAGAAAATAGAGAAGGAAATGCAGTATCCCGGTCAGATCAAAATCACGGTAATCCGTGAAATGAGAGCGGTGAATTACGCAAGATAAATAGAGACTGGAAGACAGCAGGCGGAAGACCGAAGTAGCCTTTAAGCTATTGTTATTTGAACACTATGATGCTTTTGCTTTGCTGGAAGAAAAGTGGGTGTCCATAAAATAATAACTTGATCAATAGTGAAATGGCAGATATCTTCGGGTTTCTGCCATTTTTATTTTAAGCTTATGATGCCTTTATACAGGATGAACAGTCTTGCAAGTTTGATCATGGAACTTCGGATATTGTTTGGGAGAATTCGCTTAACAAAGCTGGAGGTTCAGATTCTTGAGCAACAATTCCCGTATTATGGCAGACTATCAGAAAAGCATAAAAGGGAATTCAGAGAAAAACTCCAAGTAATCCTCACTGTAAAATCATTCATTGGCAGGGCAGGTGTTAGGGTGGTGACTCAGGAGATGAAAATACTTATAGGAGCTACGATTGTAATGGTGACTTTTGGTTGGAGGAATTTGCGACTTTCCCATTTCAGCAAAATTCTAATCTATCCCGATACCTACTACAGTAATATTTCAAAGCAATATCATAGGGGTGAAGTAAATCCAAGACATGGCTTGATAGTGTTGTCATGGAATTGTTTTTTAGATGGAATGGAAAACGAGAAGGATGGAGTGAATCTAGGTATACATGAGGTAGCCCATGCGCTGAAACTGGAGAACCAGATTCACTACAACGATGAATTTGAATTTTTCAATCCTGAAGCTTTCCGTTCTTTTCAGAACGCTGCTAAAGAGGAAGTAATAAGAATTAATGCTGGGGACATTACCGTATTTAGGTCAAATGGAGGAATAAATGAGGATGAGTTTTTTGCGGTAGCTTTGGAGACATTCTTTGAAAAGCCTCATGAGTTTTTTGGATACAATCCCGAGCTTTACGGTTCTTTGGTTCGGCTGATGCAGCAGGATCCTAGGGTTTGGGTTAAAGGAATATCTTAAACTTTTTGACAGAGGACACCGAATAGGTGGTTTATACCCTGCTTTAATTAAGCTGAATCAATCTGTTTTTAACAAAAAAATGTACTTTGGCGATTTGAACGTTTTATTATGAATCGATATATGAGAGTGTCGCTTACTTATCTAGGGGTTGTCTTACTAGCTTTGGTTGGATTAGTATCCTGTACCACCAAGGAGAAGCAGAAAGAGGGGGCATCTACGGTTTCGGACAAAGAAACTTATTCAAATCCTCTGGATGTAGCATTTGGTGATCCATTTATATTGAACGATGGAGAAGGAATGTACTACATGTACGGAACAGGTGGAGGAGCAAAGGATGGCTTTGCGGCTTATTCCTCAGCTAATCTGGTTGATTGGGAATTTGAAGGTCAGGTCTATCAGGGCAACACGGAAGAAAGCTGGGCAAGCAAATTCTTCTGGGCTCCGGAAGTCTATAAAATTGAGGGAAAATACTACATGTTTTTCAGTGCCCAGTGGAAAGTCAATCCAACAAACGAAGAGGAGAATTTCATGATTGGCGTGGCAGAATCGGATAGTCCAATGGGACCTTTTACAGAGATGTACGACAAGCCTATTTTTGACCCTGGCTATCCGGTTATTGATGCAAATGTCTATTGGGAAGATGGTAAATATTACCTCTATTATTCTAGAGCATGCTACAAGCATCCTGTAGAAAGCGAAGTGGCAGACTGGGCAAGAGAAAAAGACTGGTATGATGAGATAGAAGAGAGCTGGGTATATGGTGTGGAACTGAAACCTGATTTCTCTGGAGTAATCGGAGAGCCTGTACTTTGCCTTCGTCCTCCAGTGAAAATGGATGATGAACAAGCCGAATGGGAAAGCAGATCTGTAACTAAGCAGGAGATAAATAGACGGTGGACGGAGGGTTCTGTGATCTTCAAACATGAAGAAACCTATTACATGATGTATTCTGGCAACTATTATGCTGGTGAAAATTATGCTGTTGGATATGCCACCTCTAAAAGCCCGTTAGGTCCATTTACCAAAGCGGCGAATAATCCTGTTTTGGAACTCAACACACACAAAGGCGGGGAGGTGACTGGAACGGGACACAATAATATCGTCTTTATGGACAATGGAGAGATGTATTGCGTATACCATGGTCGTACCAAAGAATCTGGGCAGGAGCGCGTAGTGTTTCTGGATAAAATGGAAATCAAACCTGACGGCACTTTGATAGTCCATGGGCCGACTACCACGCCACAGGATATGCCATTATAAGGGTTTCCACTAAAAAGAAAAGGCTATCCTTGAAGAAGTTGATCTACTGCTTCTGATACAGATTCTACCAGTCCATCGTATCTTCTCAAATCCTCTCCCCAATATGCTCTTTCGCTCAATAGTTTGGTCACCGTCGCTTCGGTAGAACCAAGTCCCCAACCTGCTTTGAATTCGGACATCAGCTCGGGACTGTCATTGATAGGAGTTTCCATTCCTTTGTAACTCCCTTTGTAAAAGACTAAAAGTGCTGCAAAAGAAAGAATTAATTTCTCCGGCCATTCTTTCTTCAACTCATGGTAGGCTAGGAGGGAAGGAAGCACACGCACTTTGAATTTGGAGATGCTGTTTAAAGCGATCGACTTAAGCTCGTGCACGATGAACGGATTGGCAAACCGCTCTAATACAGCATGGGCAAACTGCTCCAATTCTTCCCGGGGCATATCGAGCGTAGGAATTATCTCGTCGTAAATAGCTTCGTTCAGGAAAGTACCGATTTCAGGGTTTTCCACAGCCTCTCTTACCGTTCTCAAACCTTTGAGGTACGCATAAGGTACCATTGCCGTATGACCTCCGTTTAAGATTCTTACTTTTTGGGTACGGAAGGGAGCAAGGTTGTCCACAAACTTGACATTTAGGCCGGTTTTGTCCAAAGGAAATTCCTCTTGTATCGTGCCAGCTCCTTCAATTGCCCAAAAATGGTAAGGCTCTACCATGACAGCCATATCATCCTTGTACCCGATTTTCTCCTGTAGTTCTTCAATAGACCCTTTAGGGAATCCGGGAACAATTCTATCCACCAGCGTATTGCAGAAGATGTTTTTCCAGTCAATCCATTCGGAAAAATCCATTGGCAATTTCCAAAAGGAAATGTATTTCTGGATACATTCTTTCAGTGCTTCTCCATTGCCTTCTATCAATTCACAGGGAAGGAATACCAGTCCTTTTGAGTCATCTCCGTTGAAGGTTTTGAACCGATGGTAAAGTAAGGCAGTGAGTTTGCCTGGGAATGTTTTGGAAATACGGTCTATAGAAGAATCTGTAGGGTCGAAGACAATTCCTGCTTCCGTGGTATTGGAAACCACAAAACGCAAATCCGGGTTTTCTCCCAGTTTCAGGTATTCATTGTATTCCTCGAAAATATTGGTGATGCCTGCTATGCAGGTGACCAGTGTAGATTCCTGAACCAACTTCCCCTTTTTCAAGCCCTGCTCGATCACATGAAAAAGACAATCTTGATCTTTCATGGGATTGTTTGCGGATTTACTATGTACTTGGACGATATGAATAGCTCCGTCAAATACATTGGCTTGGTTTGACTTCTCAACCATCCAATCTGTAAATCCCCGAAGGAAATTTCCATTGCCAAACTGAAGGATTCTTACTGGACGTTGAGAAGGGGGGAAGGTGGATCGGGAAAGAAGTTGCATTGAGGTAAAGAGGCTTAAAAGGGTTAGATTTTCTTTTGGTTGATCGATGAATTGCGGATGATCAACTCCGGTTTAAGGATGGTCTTTTTTGGGATGTTATTTGTTTGATCTTTTTGACTAAGGATTTCAAAAAAGGTCTCGGCGGTAATTTTGCCCATTGGAATACTTTTTTGATTGACTGTAGTAAGTGTGGGTTCTGTGAAAGAAGTGAATGGCTCATCTCCAAAACCCACCAGTTTTACATCCTGGGGAAGTGTGTATCCATTTTCTTTCAAAACCTGCATTGCACCCATAATAGAGTAGTCTGAGGCCGAAAAAACAGCATCAAATGGAATTTTTTCATCAATCAACTCTTGCATGGATGCTCTTCCGTCTTCCAGTTGCATCTTGCTGAAGCGGATCAGTTTGGGGTCTATAGCCATTCCGTGCTTCAGCAAAGCATCTTCATAGCCTCTTTTTCGTTCTTTGTAAATATTGATGTTTTGGGAACTTGAAAAATGCACGATTCGCCTACAGCCTTCATTGATCAGATGCTCTGTGGCCTCAAATGCTCCATAATAATCGTCAATCACAACTTGGCTTACGTCCAAGTCATTGGTTACTCTGTCGAAAAGTACCAGAGGGATTCCTTTTTTAAGGATTTTCTTAAAATGGTCCACATTCTCCGTGGCCTTGCCTACCGATGCTATTACCCCATCTACTTGCGCATTAAGCAAGGCTTCAACAGTCTGCACTTCCTTTTCATAGTCATCGTAGGATTGTGTGATCACCACTTTGTAATTCAGGGAATTGGCTATTTCTTCTATCCCACGGATTACGGAGGAGAAGAAATTTCTGTTGGCAGTGGGGACTACCACTCCGATCAGTCTGCTTCTCCCGCTTCTCAGCGCAGATGCGATATTGTTCGGTTGATAATTAAGTTCTTTGGCGGCTTTTAAAACTTTTTTCTTTGTGGCATCTGAGATCCTAGGATTGTTATTTAGTGCCCTAGAGACAGTAGAAGCAGTTACTTGAAGCTTTTCAGCGATGTCATGAATGGTGGCTTTCCCGTTTCTCATTGCCTTGTTTAATATTAAGGAAAAATGGTTTTGGAAGTTCTAAGATAATTATTCACCGGCTGGTTTGCCTATGGTAGCAAGAATTCCTCCGTCTACATAGATAATTTGACCGTTGATGAAGTCGCTGGCTTGGCTGGACAGAAATACAACTGTTCCTCCCAGATCATTGGGGTCACCCCATCGACCTGCGGGAGTCCGTCCCACGATAAAATCATTGAACGGATGTCCGTCCACCCGGATGGGAGCAGTTTGTTCAGTAGCAAAATAGCCTGGGCCAATGCCGTTGACTTGGATGTTGTATTTTGCCCATTCGGTAGCTAGATTGCGGGTGAGCATCTTCAAACCGCCTTTTGCGGCCGCATAAGCGCTTACCGTATTGCGTCCAAGTTCGCTCATCATAGAACAGATGTTGATGATTTTTCCTTTTCCGTTTTTCACCATGGTTTTGGCGACTCGCTGAGAGACGATAAATGGCGATACAAGATCTATATCAATTACTTTCCGAAAGTCTTCAGGATCCATTTCCAATGCTGGTATGCGCTGGATCATCCCCGCATTGTTTACCAAGATATCTATATCCCCTATTTCCTCTTCTATTTTGGTGATGGCAGCATCTACTGCCTTTACATCACTGACGTCAAACAGATAAGGGCGCGCTATAATTTCTTCAGAAGCATATTCTTCAATTGCGCCCTCCATTTTAGCAGGTGTATGACCATTGACAACCAAAGTAGCTCCTTGATGAGCCAGCGCTTTTGCCATGGCCATGCCCAGACCGTGAGTTGCTCCTGTGACAAGAGCAATTTTACCTTTTAGTTCGAAATTCGGTTTCATGTGTTTATAATTTGTTATTCAACGGCCACATGGAATCTCGCATGCATTGTAATCATTCCAGTGTGTGACTTTTTAGTCATGCTCGATTTCATATTACTTTAATTCGTAAGGTTTTACCATATCCATGTCCCCGTAGTCCATGTTCTCTCCGGCCATCCCCCATATAAAAGTGTAGTTGGAGGTCCCTGCTCCGCTATGGATAGACCAGACCGGAGAGATGACTGCTTGATGATTTTTCATCCATATATGCCTCGTTTCATCAGGAGTGCCCATGAAGTGTGAAACTACATTTTCTTCTTTGAGATCAAAGTAGAAGTAGGCTTCCATCCTTCTGTCATGCACGTGAGCAGGCATAGTGTTCCATACAGAGCCTGGTTTCAACTCGGTCATTCCCATTTGCAATTGGCAGGTCTTTACCACGGAGTTGACCAAAAGCTTATAAATGGTCCGGTGATTGGAGTTTTCCAAGGAGCCAAGGGTGACTACTTCGGCATCGTCCTGTGTGATTTTCCGGGTAGGATAGGAGCAGTGTGCCGGGGCGGAATTGAAATAGAGTAAGGTCTTGCCTTCAGCGGCAGGATGGAATATCACCTGCTGAACTCCCTTTCCTATATATAGCGCCTCTTTGCGGCCAAGACTGATAGATTCTCCGTCCATCTCTATCCTGCATTTCTCACCTACGTTGATGATACCGATTTCCCGGCGTTCCAGAAAGTAGGGAGCCTTCAGCTGATCGACAGTTTCCAGATGCACCGGTTTGTCCACAGGGTGGATTCCGCCGACAATCAACCGGTCCTCCATGGTGTATGTACCGGTGATTTGATTTGGAACGAAAATGTTTTCGAGTAAAAACTTTTCCCGAATTTCTTTGGTGGGGTAGTTTTTGAAATCCTCAGGATGCGAGGAATACCGCATTTCAATAGTAGTACTCATAAGGGGTATGTAATCGTTTGCGCAATATAGTATTATTTTTGAATATCAAGCTGAGGTGTCCATATCGGTTTAACAACAAATTGCAAATTAGTATTTCGTAAAAGAGATGAATTTTGATCTAAAATCCATTAAATACAGAATAAATCCAGATAAAAATTTTTTCTTATTTATTTTATTTTTAATATGCAATCGATTGCTCAATAAAGAATTGAGTGTCTTGATCTTGTGGTCAAGATACCAACTTTGTTATTGTCCAACTCATTGGAATTAAGTGTAATAATGAGAATACAACCCAAAATACTAGAAAAGGCTAAACTGCAAATTCCCACATTATTGTCGGGATTGCTGGTAGTTGTTGCATTGAGTTGTGCACAGCAAAAAAGTAATAATACCTCAGATGATCTGCCCGAGATCTTTCGTTTTTCTGTAGAAAATCCTCTTTCAATTGATAGGACTAATGAGAAGATAGTAATTAGCCCGGAGGATTTAATGGACAAATCTCAGTGTTCTGAGGGATTGAATTACCGGGTATTTGTGGGAGAGGAAGAGATTCCTTCTCAGTGGAACACTAAGGGCAATGATAAAGGATTGATTTTTATTTTGCCTAAAATCGGTGCCAACCAAAGGCTGGATATTGAGCTGAGAAGCTCATCCGATTCATCAATTCCGAATTACCCGAAACTTACCCAGGCGGAACTCTCCCATAAATTCGGGGGTGAATTTAAAGACAGAGAATACATAGGCGGGCATTTTGAAAATGTGGATTCACTTCATGTGCCGGCTGAGCATACTGACCATTCTTGGTTTATCCGTTATGAAGGCCCCGGCTGGGAGTCTGATCTAGTCGGCTACCGTTTTTACCTGGATTGGAGAAATGGCATTGATGTATTCGGCAAGAAAGTGACTACTCCCGTATTGCAGGATGTGGGTCAGGATGGTTTTGACTCTTATCATGAGCCGGCTGCCTGGGGAATGGACGTGCTGAAAGTAGGGAAGACGTTGGGGTTGGGAAGTATTGCGACATTCGAAGGGGGCAAAGCCCGAAGAGTAGATGTGACTGATAGCCTTTATGCTGAGATTACCGGCAATGGGCCTGTCTATTCTTCCGTGTTTACGAAATATTCAGGTTGGGACTTGCCCGATGGCAAAACGGATATTCTGTCTGCTATTTCCATACATGCAGGAACCCGTCTGTCCAGAATGGATCTTAGTTCCACAGCCGATATCCCGAATTTTGCTACCGGATTGATCAAAGACAGCAAAGCGGAGCTGTTGAAAAGCGATACTGATTTAGCCTACAGCTATCTGGCGACGTATGGCTCCCAGAGTTTGGCCGGTGACAAGCTTGGAATCGCAATACTATATCCTACCGACCGATTGACCCAAGTGACAGCCGATGAATTGTCACATGTATTGGTCTTTAATTCCGGGACGAGAAAGTTGAGTTATTACTTCTTGGCAGCTTGGGAACAAGAAAAAGAGGGTATCCAAAATAAGGAAGAGTTTGAGATATATCTCAGAGATGAAATCAGAAAACTGTCCAGCCCTTTGATAATTCATAAATGAACTAAAGTAGTGTTATCGTCTTAGAGGAGCGATAAAGGTGTCAATTCAGATTGGCTGGTATTCTGGAAACAGATTAAGTAAGATGATTATAGTTTATAATACATTAACCCAAAGTAAACCCATGCTTAAAAAATTAATTAATTCGGCTAAAAAGCCATTTGTAAGAGTCCTGCACAAGGAGTATTATTATCGGGTAGTAATGGCTCTTATTTTTTGTATAGCTGTGCAATCGATTGCTCATACCCAAAACAGGACTGTTTCAGGAACGGTAACTGAGCAGGATTCCGCACCGTTACCCGGTGTTTCGGTACTGATAAAAGGCACCACACGTGGTGTGACTACAGATCTGGACGGTAGATTTGAAATACAAGTATCTGAAGACGGAGCCACGTTGGTTTTTTCATTTATTGGTTTTGCTCCCCAAGAAGTAGCCGTCAATAATCAGAGTCAAATAAATGTCGAATTGAAATACGACATGCAAGATCTAGGTGAAGTAGTGGTAGTAGGTTATGGTACGGTCAAGAAGTCAGATCTTACCGGATCAGTGGTTTCTGTAAGAGATGAGGATTTGACAGCCATACCGGTGACGAATGCTCTAGAAGTAATGCAGGGAAAAGTTCCAGGGCTTGACCTGACCAAATCCAGTGGACAGGCAGGGGCAGGACTGAATATCCGGCTGAGGGGAAACCGGTCCTTAAATGCAGGAAATAACCCGCTAGTGCTGGTGGACGGAATAATCTATGGGAGCACAATGGATGTCAATCCAAATGATATAGCATCTATTGAGGTACTTAAGGATGCTGCTTCTACTGCTATTTACGGTACGTTAGGTGCAAACGGCGTAATTCTTATTACGACCAAGCGAGGTGCTCAAGGCAAGCCAAAAGTCTCCATAAACAGCTACTATAGTACCCAGAGCTTAGAGGGCTATGATTACATAATGACGGGACCTGAATGGGTCAACTTCAGAAGAGAATCACGAAGAACCGTAGGTGAATGGAATAATCCGGAAGATGATGGAAGTATTTTTGTTCCTCACCAGTTAGAGAACTTCAGAAACGGGGTTTATACAGACTGGGCTAATGAGGTTATAGGTACAGGGTCTCAACAGAATCATCAGGTGAGTGTCGCCGGAGCGGATGAGAAGGTGAATTATTACTTTTCCATGGAGTATTTTGACGAGCAAAGCTTGTTTGAAAATGATGAACTTAAGCGATACAGTGGGAGAATGGCGGTGGATTATAAGGCAAGTGACAAGCTTAAATTGTCTACCAATATTATGTATACTGTCAGGGAACAGGATAGAAGAAGAGATCCGCTCAACTGGGCGAATAAAATCAGCCCTCTTGGCCCCGCTTACGATGAGGCAGGAGAAATAATAACCCTTCCCCTTGGTGACGGCACCACAGTCAATCCCCTCAATGACCAGATTCCGGGGAACTACATGGACAATGAAATCAACAGAAGATTCTTTGGAAATGTGAGTCTGGAGTGGAAGCCGGTTACTTCAGTCAATTTTACCTCTAGACTAGGTTTGGACAATTCAAATTCCCGTAGAGGCGTGTTCTTGGGAGAAAACACCATTGACATCGGTCCTGATGGGCGTACGGTCGGCAGGGCTACTAATAATATGGCTTCTAGGATTACCTGGGAAAATTTCGCTACTTACTCCAAAGCCAGTACAGACCATGATTTTCAGGTGTTGTTGGGACAAAGTATGTGGGCTACCCGTAATGAAGAGTATTTTGCAGAGGGGCTTGACTTGTTATCACCTACGATGCTTTTTCACAATTTAGGGGCTTCCCAAGATGGGATTCGAATCAATAGTTCGCTTACAGAAACTTCCCTGGCATCGTTTTTTACCCGTGTCAATTATAAATTCAAAAATAAATACATCTTCAATGGTGTGGTGAGAGCAGATGGGTCGTCAGTTTTGGCTGCAGGTAATAAGTGGGGTTTCTTCCCTTCAGCTGCAGTTTCATGGATAGCCAAGGAAGAAGGATTTTTGGTGGATAATTCCACAATAAGCGAGTTAAAGTTCAGGCTGAGTTATGGGATTTCAGGCAATTCTGCGGTATCGCCTTATCAGACATTGGGAGGCTTGAGCAAAAGTACCTATGCATGGGATCAGGGTACTTCAGAGGCAGCTGCATTTGGCTATTATCCTTCGCTGATAGCAGCCTCCCTGGGATGGGAGGAGACTGCCAGTCTAAATTTTGGTATGGATTTCGGGTTGTTCAACAACAGACTTACAGGATCAGTTGATATATACGAACAAAATACCACCGACCTCTTAATTGAGCGTGCAGTTCCTGCGACTTCAGGTTTTACCACTGCATGGGACAATGTCGGCAAGACAAGAAATCGAGGTATAGAACTCTTGCTGAGTACCATTAATCTTGATCAGCCGAGCGGATTTAAATGGAGTACAGATTTTACATTCACCCATAATAAAGAAGAAATTTTAGAACTGGTAGAAGGTGATCGTGACTTGGCAAATGGTTGGTTTGTGGGTTACCCCATCTCTACTCATTTTGATTATGAGAAAATCGGTGTTTGGCAGTTGGGAGAAGAAGATCAGGCCAGAGAAAACCAGCAGGAAGTGGGGGAAATCAAAGTTAGGGATCAGAATGGTGACGGTATTATCACTCCTGATGACAGAACTATTTTGGGAAGTAATGTTCCAAGATTCAATCTGGGAGTTAACAATAGAGTCTCTTACAAAGGGTTTGATCTGAGCGTGTTTGTATTTGCACGGCAGGGTAATATGATTGTCAGTGAGGCAAATGGATCCTATAAGATAGATGCCCGTGAAAATGGACCACGAGTGGATTATTGGACTCCCGAAAATCCTACTAATGCATACCCTAGACCTAATGCCGGTACCAGTACCGGGAATGCTAGGTATTTCTCCACTTTGAGATATGCGGATGGTTCTTTTGTGAAAGTACGGGATATCACACTTGGTTATAATCTGCCTCAGAAACTGATCGATAATCTGTCAATTTCACGGGTTCGGGTGTATGCCACTGCCAAAAATTATTTTGTCTGGAGTGACTTGGGCGGATACGATCCCGAGCGTGGGGGGAATTTGAGTTTTCCGATGACTCGTCAGTTGCTGTTCGGTGTCAATATTGAACTTTGATTTTTTCTAAACCCAAAATTTGAAAATTATGAAAAAAATAAACTTAATAATCTTAGCATTGAGTCTTTCCTTGGGAATGACTTCATGTGCAGATTTTCTCGAAGAAGAAAATAAAACAGGCTTGACGGCTGACGGCTATTACAATACCCTTCAAGGGATAGAGGCATTGGTAAACTCCTGTTATACACCGATGCGATTTTGGTATGGAAAGGAGCATGGTATGACCCTATCTGATATGGGTACAGATATCTTTACCAGAGCAAACGGAATGGAAAATCCTGCGGTAGCCCTTTATAATGCTGATCTAAGCGGAGAAAATGGGCAAATCAATTTCTATTGGACCAGATTGTATTCAGCATTAAACTCTACTAATGCCGCTATTGGAAGAATCCCGGATTCGCCTCTGTCTGAAAATGAAAAAACATTGAGAATGGCAGAAGTAAGGTTCTTGCGGGCGTTTTACCTTTGGCATATTGTGGAGACATGGGGTGGGGTTCATTTGTCCTTAGAGGAAGTGACTTCGGTCCAGACTACGGCGCAACGCAGCTCGGTAGACGAATTCTATACCCAGATTTTCGAAGATCTTCAGTTTGCGATGGATAATCTCACTGCAAACCCGGATCAATATGGACGTGCGACAAAACCTGCTGCAGAGGCTTTTGCTGCCAGGATGCATTTGACAAGAGGGAATGATGCCGAAGCATCAAGACTGGCCAAGAGAGTTATTGATGAATATGATTTTTCTCTTGTGGAAAGTTATGAGCAGCTATGGAGTATCAATAACGTGCGAAATTCTGAGGCTGTTTGGATTGTGAATTTCACTTCTGATTTGATCTTTAACCGTGAACTTGAGACTCCGGGTAACGACATTCTCATAAGAGATGGGGGGAACAATTCCCACCTATTCTATTTAATGACTTATGACCAATTGCCTGGAATGGTCCGTGATATCGAAAATGGACGTCCATTTGCAAGATTTATGCCTACTGCATTTTTGCTGGATTTATTTGATGAATCAATAGACAGCCGATATGATGTCACCTTTCAGACAGCATGGTACAGCAATAACCCGGGAACCTATGATTTACCATTAACCTCTGGTACGGAAACCAAATCAGTGACGTTTAACGAAGGGGATACGGCAATTTTAGCTACTAAATATGCCCTTACGGATGCTCAAAAAGATGCACTTCCATATACTGTGATCGACCGAAACAGAACATATAACACGGATGGTTCGCCGCGTGTTAGAGATCGGTACATTTCCCTGAAGAAATTCTTAGACCCGAGCCGGCCCACAGTTGCTCAGCAACAAGGTAAGCGGGATGCATTTGTGATAAGACTTGCAGAAATGTACATGACTGTGGCAGAAGCAGAACTGAACCAAGGGAATGTTTCTGAGGCATTGGAATACTTTAATACTATAAGAAGAAGAGCAGCTCTTCCCGGACAAGAGCAAGCGATGGAAGTATCTGCGGGGGATTTGACTATTGATATGATTCTGGATGAGAAAGCACGAGAATTTGCAGGTGAGCAAATTCGCTGGTTTGACCTAAAGCGGACCGGTAAGCTTGTGGAGCGTGTAAGAGCTTTTAATCCTGATGCTGCGCCAAATATCCAGTCTTTTCATAATCTGAGACCAATCCCGCAACAGCAGCTGGACGCAATCACAAATAAGGATGAGTTTCTTCAAAACGAAGGATACTTCTAATATCCGATTGTTTAAGCAATAACTTTATTGGCCTTGCAGACTGTCTGCAAGGCCATATTTCCCCGATATAACCTTCGAAGTTCTCCCTATGAAAAAGAAATTTCTACCAATACGATCACTCCTACTTGTTATAATGACAGCTTGGGTTTCTTCTTGTAATCAAAAATCACAAGAATCAGACCTTCCGGAAGCGGAAAACACTACAGAAAAAGCCTATTCCATTTGGATGGCGGATTCTGAAATAGTCCGCAATCCGGAAGGATGGACTATAGATTTCAATAAAAAGCCGAAATGGGAGTACACCCATGGTTTGATTATGTCAGCCATGCAGGCTGTATGGAAGGAAAAAGGAGAGCAGCGCTTTTATGACTATACCAAGAAGTTTGCTGATTTCATGGTGGACAGTACAGGCAATATCCTGACTTACAAGAAGACGGATTACAATATTGACCGGGTCAATGGAGGTAAGTTTCTGATCAATCTCTACGAAGAATCAGGAGAGAAAAAATACAGATTGGCAATAGAAGAATTGCGGGATCAGATGCGCAACCATCCCCGAAATAAGGAAGGCGGTTTTTGGCACAAAAAAGTCTATCCACATCAGATGTGGTTGGATGGCATCTATATGGGATCTCCGTTCTTGGCACAATATGCAGCTACATTCGATGAACCGGCACTTTTTGATGATGTGGCAAACCAGATTATAGTGATGGACAACTATGGCTACAGTGAAGAAACAGGGCTTTTTCATCACGCATGGGATGAAAGCAAGGAACAGAAATGGGCAGATCCGGAGACTGGGCTCTCTACAAATTATTGGGGAAGGAGCATAGGATGGTTTGCGATGGCGCTGGTGGATGTACTGGATTTTCTCCCAAATGATCATCCAAAAAGAAACGATGTAATAGCTGTTACACAAAAGCTTGCCAAAGGAATTCAACGCTATCAGACTCCGGAGGGAGTGTGGTATCAGGTCGTAGATCAGGGTACACGGGAGGGGAATTACCTCGAATCATCAGCCTCGGGGATGTTTACATATTTTCTTTTGAAAGGAGCTGAAAAGGGATATTTGGATCAGGATGATCTTGCCGCAGGCAAAAAAGCTTATGAAGGGATGCTGGCTGAGTTTGTCCGTGAAGATGCAGATGGAGGGATCAGCTTGACAAATGTCTGTGGAGTTGCCGGATTGGGTGGCAATCCTTACCGTGATGGCTCTTTCGAATATTATGTAGGGGAAGAAATCCGGGTGAACGATCCGAAAGGAGTTGGGCCATTTATCCTTGCTTCTTTAGAATACGAAGCGCTAAGTAAATAAGGGATGATGAGATTAGCATTAATCCTTGTATTGGGCTTTTTTTCTTTGTCGGCACAAGGTCAAGAATTCGACTTTGTGGTAGCTAAAGATGGATCCGGTGATTTTCTTACCATTCAGCAGGCCTTTGATGCAGTTCCTGATTTTAGGAAAAATGAAACAAGGATTCTGTTGAAGGCAGGTGTTTATAAGGAAAAATTAGTGCTGGCTACTTCCAAAACAAATGTGTCACTGATCGGTGAAAATGCTGAGAATACCCTGGTGACTTACGATGATTTTGCACAGAAGAAAAATAAGTTCGGAGAAGAAATGGGTACCACCGGCTCCACCGGTTTCTTTGTGTTTGGGGATGGGTTTTATGCCAGAGATATCACGTTTGAGAATTCATCAGGACCGGTAGGACAGGCAGTGGCTGTTCGGGTGGACGGTGATAAAGTTATGTTCGAGAAATGTAGATTTCTGGGTTTTCAGGATACACTGTATCCCCATGGAGACCGAAGCCGACAATACTATAAGGATTGCTACATAGAAGGCACAGTCGATTTTATCTTCGGATGGTCCACAGTGGTGTTTGAAAACTGTGAGATTTTCTCCAAAAAAGGAGGCGGCTACGTGACTGCTGCATCCACGGGAGAAGTCACAAAACATGGCTTTGTATTTATCGACTGTAAGCTGACAAGTGATGGAGAGCCTGCTTCAGTTTACCTTGGCAGGCCATGGAGAGATTATGCAAAGACAGTCTTTATCAACACCGAAATGGGAGATCATATCAAGCCCGAAGGCTGGCACAATTGGAACAAACCCAATGCAGAGCAAACAGCTTTTTATGCAGAATATGCTTCTAGAGGGCCAGGAGCAAATGTAGCTGAGCGGGTTTCCTGGTCACATCAATTAACTGAAGAGGAAGCGGAAATCTACACTGCAAAAGCAGTTTTGGCAGGAGAGGATGGGTGGAATCCCCAAAGTAGAATTCTCGATTGAGAAGTAAAAATTAGATTGAAAAACAATAAATATGAATATCCAAAATATGCAATTTAACGTAACACGAGCGGTTTTGTCGCTTCTTTTGACTTGGCTGATTTTGCCTGCTTTTGCGCAGCATACGCTGGAAAGTATGTACGAAGGAGTGGAATTCGATATGCCCAAAGTGAAGGAAACAAGTTTTCCGGATTTTGAAAAAAACATTCTAGAATATGGTGCTGTAGGTGATGGGATCTTCAAAAACTCCGAAGCGTTCAAAGCGGCGATAGAAGCTGTGAATTCAGACGGTGGAGGAAGAGTCATAGTGCCAAGGGGGATTTGGTTGACTGGCCCGATTACATTGTTGAGCAATGTCAATCTTCATTTGGAGGATGGTGCATTGATCCTTTTTAGCCGGGATTTTGATGATTATCCGCTGGTGGAGACGAGTTTCGAGGGTTTGAATACCGTTCGCTGTATTTCCCCGATCAATGCCTATCAGGTAGAAAATATTGCGATAACAGGCAAAGGTACGATAGATGGAAATGGCGATGCTTGGAGGTTTGTAAAGAAAGGAAAGTTGACCGAAGGACAATGGAAAACGCTGGTGAATTCCGGTGGAGTCTTGGATGCAAAAGGGCAGATTTGGTTTCCTAGTCAAGCTTCTTTGGATGGCTACAATGCCAGCTCCAGCTTCAATGTGCCTGACACCAAGGATAGAGAAACATTGGAGAAAATGAAAGACTTTTTACGCCCGGTGATGGTAAGTATTCGTGAAAGTAAGCGGGTGCTATTGGACGGCCCCACCTTCCAGAACTCTCCTGCTTGGAATATCCATCCGCTGATGAGCGAGGATGTGATCATCCGAAATCTAAATGTGCGTAATCCATGGTATTCCCAGAATGGTGACGGGCTGGATCTGGAATCCTGCAAAAATGTCCTCATCTACAACAATACCTTTGATGTGGGAGATGATGCGATATGCTTCAAGTCAGGAAAAGATAAGGATGGACGTGATCGGGACATGCCTACGGAGAATGTGATCGTAAAAAACAACATTGTCTATCATGCGCATGGGGGATTTGTGATCGGAAGTGAAATGTCCGGTGGTGTGAGAAATGTCCATGTCTCAAACTGTACTTTTATCGGAACAGACGTTGGGTTGCGATTTAAAAGCACCCGTGGCAGAGGTGGAATAGTAGAGAATATTTGGATTTCAACTATCCATATGATCGATATTCCTGCAGAGGCGATCCGCTTCAATATGTTTTACAGTGGCAATTCACCTATTTTGGAAGATGATCAAAATGCGGATGACGAAGTAAGAGATGAAGCTTTAGTTCCTATAACCGAAGAGACTCCTTCCTTCCAAAATATCAGTATGAAAAATATTTATGTTTCCGGATCGGGAACCGCAGGATTTTTTATGGGACTTCCTGAGATGAAGCTGAAGAATGTGAGCTTGGAAAATTCCGTCTTGGAGGCTGAAAAAGGAATCACGGCTATCGATGCTTCAGGCATGATACTCCGCAATGTAAAAGTATTGGGAACAAAAGATACTCCGCTGACGATTTACAACAGTGAGCAAGTGAATGTGAGAGGCTTTTTATTCGAAGAGAATGGAAAAGCCCCGGTGAGGGTTTTGGGAAGTAAAACTTCTGACATCACTTTTGATAAAAAAGACTTTAAATCTGAAACTGAAATTTCGGTTGGAAACGGGGCTTTGGAATCAGCTGTTAAACTGAAATAGGCAGGAGTTAATGGCCAATAGTCCATGGTCGACAGCAGGTAAGATATTTCTTTTATTGCGAATATTCTGACCGAAATAAACAAAGAATTAAATGAAACAGATTAAAATAATCATTTTGGGAATGCTGTTTTTTGGTATTGTCTCATTCCAAAAAGCACAGGAAGAAATCACCGTTTTCCTAGTCGGTGATTCTACCATGGCAGATAAACCATACGCTGGAAGTAATCCTGAAAAAGGGTGGGGGCAGGTTTTTCCCTTGTATTTCAAAGAGGGAATCCGCTTCGAAAATCATGCAAAGAATGGAAGAAGCACGAAGAGTTTCCGTACAGAGGGGCGCTGGAAGGCGGTAATGAAGCGTCTCAAGCCTGGGGATTATGTGATAATTGAGTTTGGTCACAATGATCAGAAGATCAACGCAAAAGACCGCTATGCTAATGCCGATTCAGATTATCGGGATAATCTGATCCGTTTTGTAAAGGAAGTTCGGGAAAAAGGAGGGAAACCGGTATTGGCTACTCCGATTTCAAGAAGGAGTTTTGATGAAAACGGAGTGTTGGTAGATTCACACGGACGTTACTCTGTTGTAGTACGAGAAGTGGCAGCCGAAATGGAAGTGCCTCTTTTCGATCTTCATGCCAAAACTGTTGAAGTGATCGAGCAATTTGGAATAGAGAAATCGAAAGAGCTATTCCTGCATTATCGGCCAGGTGATTATTCCCAATTTCCCGAAGGTAGAGAAGACGATACACATTTGTCCCCTACAGGCGCTTTCAAAGTAAGCGACTTGGCTGTCGGGGAATTGAGACGGGAATTGCCTGAATTGAAGAAATATCTGAAGGATTGATATATAGATGATTAATCGCCATAATAGTAGCTAGTATTAAAAAAATGAAAGAACTAATCCAATTTATAGGTGACTTTCAGCACTTAGATCAGGTAACTACAGAAGCTGTAAAAAATAGTTTTCAGGAGAGATTATACAAAAGGAATGACTATTTGCTCAAAGAAGGAGAGACTTGTTCTAAGATATTCTTTATAAAAACTGGACTGGTTAGAAGGTTTTATGTTATTGATGGCGAAGAAATAACTAAGTGGATTTATCATGATAATCATTGGTTAACTTCATTAGCCAGCTACTTTAATCATAAGCCATCATTTGAATGCTTACAAGCAGATCAAGATACTGTCGTTTATTTTTTATCTAGGGAAAAGGAACAAGAATTATTAAAATTCCCTCTTTTTCTTCAATTTCATTTCAAGTTCTTAAGATTTTCTTTGGCTGCATTCGATGAGTTCCATTTTGTGTTGGACTCGATGACAGCTCAAAAAAAATATAAGTATATTATTGAAAATTTTCCTTTAATTATTCAAAGGGCGAAACAAAAAAACATAGCCTCGCTATTGAATGTCAGCCAAGAAACATTAAGCAGGATTCGAGCTGGAATTTATTGACTTTATGTCAATAAAAATGTCGTTCAGTTAAATGAGATTTGCAAATAAAAATTGCAAAATGATTTCAACAAGCTCAAAAATTGGGGATAATTCTCAGATAGGAAAAAACGTAACGATCGGAAACTATTCCACCATAGAAGATGATGTTGTAATTGGTGATAATACAATTATAGCCAATAATGTTTCAATACTAAACGGAGCAAGAATCGGGGAAAATTGCTTCATTCATTCTGGTGCGATTCTTTCGGGAATCCCACAAGATTTAAAGTATAACAGTGAATATACAACTCTGGAAATTGGAAGTAATAATGTCATTCGGGAATATGTAACTATAAATAAGGGTACGAATTCCAAAAAGATTACAAAAATCGGAAACTACAATCTGATTATGGCAAATACACATATCGGGCACGATTGTTCAATAGGTGATAATTGTATTATTGGTTTTAATGTTGGGATTGCTGGCGAAGTAATAATAGAAGATTTTGTAAATATAAGTGGATTGACTGGCATTCATCAGTTTACCAGAATCGGAGAACATTCTATGGTTACTGGGTTGAGCAGAATTATCAAAGACATCCCCCCATATATAATGGCTGCAAAAGCACCTCTTACCTATTCAGGGATAAACGTTGTTGGTTTAAAGAGAAAAGGCTTCGAACAAACTAAACTTAACGAGATTAGGGGAATTTATAAAATAATTTTTCAACAAAAACGAAATACATCTCTAGCGTTAGATTTCATAGAAAGTAATTTTAAGGAAACAATTGAAAGAGATAAAATCATTAATTTCATTAAATGCTCAGAAAGAGGTATCATTAAAGGGAATTAATGTACAATACCTGCTTACTAACCGTCGCTTCGTTTGGCGACTTAACATTGAAAGCAACAGTGTTCTCCTTGCTTTATAAGGCGGAAGACCGACAGCGACTGACCGAAGTTGCCTCAAGGTTAGAGTTAATTATCGCTTATAATGCTTAATCTACACCTGACTTGTAGGAATGATGATATTAAAATATTGAGAAAAATAGATGAAACCATGGGAAATAACTATTTGAAATCAGTATGGATTCTGGGTTTATTCTTGACTCTTTGTTTACCTTCTTTTTCTCAAAATGTAGATATCCAGCCTCTGGACTCAGAAGTGATGAAAGGAAAAATCGAGCATGATATAGTCGTGGCTCAAGATGGTTCAGGACATTTCAAAACCATTGGGGAAGCACTCGATGCGATTCGGGTTTACCTTCCCAAGCCGCACACGGTTTATATCAAACCGGGAATTTATAAGGAGAAATTGACGATTCATGGGCCTGTGACCCATGTGACTTTTGAAGGAGAGAGCCCCGAGACTACCATCATCACTTACGATGATTACGCTTTGAAGGACAACATGGGGACTTTTGAAACTTATACTTTGAAAGTTCTGGGAAGTTCTCTGACTTTTAAAAATCTAACCATTGAAAATTCCGCCGGAAATGTAGGGCAAGCTGTGGCTCTTCATGCTGAGGGAGATCGTTTGGTATTTGAGAATTGCCGCTTTTTGGGAAACCAGGATACCATGTTTGCATCCGGGGAAAATTCCCGTCAGCTTTATAAAAATTGTTACATTGAGGGAACCACTGATTTTATCTTTGGCTCAGCGACTGCACTTTTTGAAAACTGTGAGATTCTCTCTAAAGCCGATTCTTATATCACTGCGGCCTCTACACCTGAGTGGGTGGACTATGGATATGTGTTCAAAGACTGTAAACTCACGGCAGCAGCCGGAGTGACGAAAGTTTACCTAGGAAGACCCTGGAGAGATTTTGCACAAACGGTTTTCATCACTACTGAAATGGGGTCTCATATAGTTGCAGATGGCTGGAATAACTGGAGCAGGAAGAATGCGGAGCAGACTGTTTTCTATGCAGAATTGGGAAGTTCAGGACCGGGTGCAAATCCAGCCGGTAGAGTGGACTGGTCTTATCAATTAAGTGAGGAAGACAGTAAAAAGTATAGCAATGATCTGATTTTCTCCGGCAAAACAAAGGATGCTGATTATTACGGCAATCGCTGGTTTGGGTATGTTAAAGACAGTTCCTTCAATCTGGAAGATGCTTGGAAAAAGGATGTGAAGAATTTCCCTCAGATCAAAGCTGTTGAAATTCAGTCCAGCGAGTCAGTAACTCAAAGTAAAGGCCATGTTTATAAAAAACTTGGAAGTAGAGAACTGAAATTGGATGTCTTTTCTCCAAAGAACGCGGAATCGCTGCGTCCGGCAATTGTGATGATTCATGGTGGAGGATGGAAATCCGGAGATAAGGAACTTCAGATTCCGATGGCAATTGCCTTGGCAGAGCGGGGATTCGTGACGGCAGTGGTTGAGTATAGACTTTCGCCGGAGGCGCAATATCCTGCTGCAATCAATGATGTGAAAGAAGCAATTCGCTGGATGAAAGTGCATGCGGATGAATTCGGATTGGATTCATCCCGAATGGTTATTTCGGGTAGTTCAGCAGGTGGGCAGATTGCAGCTTTGGTGGGAATGACAAATACGCCGGAATATGAAGGAGCGACGGAGTTAACCTCCTCTTCAGAAGTTCAGGCAATTATTGATATGGATGGAGTATTGGCATTTCATCATCCGGAATCTGCCGAAGGGCAAGTTGCGTCGGAATGGCTAGGCGGGACATATGGGCAAAAGCTGGAGGTTTGGGATGCTGCATCTCCTTTATATCTGAAATCTCCGGATTTAAAACCCATGCTTTTCATCAATTCCCAATACCCAAGATTTCATGCAGGTAGAGATGAGTTGATTGGTAAACTGGATGAAAGAGAAGTTTATTCAGAAATGCATACTTTTCCGGATGCACCGCATCCATTTTGGTTGTACGAACCTTGGTATAACTTAACGGTAAATACAATGGCTGCATTTTTAGAAAAGGTGTTTGATTAGTACGATAGTTTGTAGATATGTAAGAAAGGGTTAGTAATGATAATGCATATGTATTGGGTTATTAAAATTGAGAATAGGTGTGGTTTTGCCGCACCTTATTCTTTTAAAATCCATAAAGTCGATAAGAGAATGTAATTTCAAAAATTATAAGTTGAACAAAAGATTAATCGAAAATGAAATTTGAACATTTTGCACTAAATGTGAGTAATGCTTCTGCCGCCTCTCTTTGGTATGAGGAGAACTTAGGATTGAAGGTGGTCAAGAAAATGGCTGAGCCTCCATACATGACGTTTTTGGCTGATGACAGCGGCACAGTGATGATCGAGATTTATTCCAATCCTAAAGGTGAAACACTGGATTTTGAAAAACTACATCCTTTGGCAGTGCATTTGGCATTGGTCTCGGAGGATCCCAATGCAGATAGAGACCGCTTGGTCGAAGCGGGGGCCAAGTTGATTTCTGATGATATTTTGCCTGATGGATCCCATCTTGTGATGGTAAAGGATCCTTGGGGATTGGCATTGCAACTGTGCAAGCGTGCTACTCCCATGATATAGTTTGTGTCAAATGGGGCATAATTGCTGCATAGATTTTATCTTAGAGGATATCATGGTTTAAATTCGATTTTTCAATGGTTGATATTCAAATCCCTTTCGGGCAAGTCAGCACAACGCTAAAGGAAATATTACTTAAGTATGGATTGGCGGAGGAGCGGGCACAGCAGTGTGCACTACTTTTTGCCAAAGCCGATCTGGACGGGGTGCGCTCACATGGTGTGAACCGTTTCTTTCTTTTTCTTGACTTTATCAAAAAAGGATTGGTCTATCCTGACAAGGAGCCCGTCATCCTAAGTCAACTCGGAATGTTTGAGCGATGGGATGGTCAGCAGGGAGTGGGAAATCTCAATGCGGAGTTTGCCATGTCCCGGGCGATTCGTCTTTCCAAAGAATTTGGGATCAGCTGCGTCACTTTGCAGAATACCAATCACTGGATGCGGGGTGGGAATTTTGGTTGGCAAGCTGTGGAGGCCGGCTGTATCGGGATTTGCTTTACCAATACCATCCCAAATATGCCGGCTTGGGGAGGAAGCGAACCGAAAATTGGCAATAATCCACTTGTAATTGCTATTCCCAGAGAAAAAGGGCCTGTGGTGTTGGATATGGCGTTTTCCCAATTCGCTTATGGAAAGCTGAGCATAGCCAAAGCTAAAGGTGAGCAAATGGATTATGAAGCAGGGTTTGACGACGAGGGGAATTTGACCAAGGATCCCCAAACTGTTCTTGCTAATTTTCTGGGATTACCGATAGGCCTTTGGAAAGGATCCGGTCTCAGTATGGTCTTGGATCTTCTTGCAGCTATACTTTCCGGCGGAAATGCTTCCTTTGAAGTGGGCAAGTCTGGGGAAGAAAGTGCTGTCTCCCAGGTCTTTCTTTGCTTCGATCCTATCAAACTCCAATTTCATGACTGGATAGAAACCAAGTCGGATGCTTTGATCGAAGACCTGAAAAATTCAGCAACTTTTGACGGGAAATCAATTCGGTACCCGGGAGAGCATACATTAGAGACCCGAAATAAAAATCTTGACAATGGAGTTCCTATTTCACAGCAACTCTGGGAGCAACTTCAAAACGAACTGAAATCATGAGGCAATTAAAAATTGGAATAGTAGGAACAGGGGCAATTACCGGGAAGCATGCAGATGCAATCGCTGAAATCGAAAATGCTGAATTGGTGGCACTATGCAGCAGTTCGTCCGAGAGAGCCAAGGTCACTCAGGAGAAATTTGGCATTGATACTTATTCTGATCTCTCTGCTTTTTTGACTCATCCCGAACTCGATATTGTATGCATTTGTACGGCAAGCGGGCATCATATGGATGCAGGATTACTGGCAGCAAAAGCAGGGAAGCACCTGTTGATAGAAAAGCCAATTGAAATAAACCTTGGTAGGGCGGATCAGTTAATTGATGCTTGTGACAAGAATGGGGTCAAGCTTGGCGTTATTTTTCAGAACCGGTTTTCTGCGGATTATATAAAGCTCAAAACGGCGGTTCAAGCCGGTAAATTCGGTAAGCTTCTCATGGGCAATGCGCATGTGAATTGGTACAGGGCTCCGGAGTATTACAGCAGTAGTTCCTGGAAAGGTACGCTGAAAGGAGATGGAGGAGGAGCATTTATGAACCAAGGTATCCATACGATTGACCTGTTGCTGGATGTGATGGGAGATGTGAAGTCTGTTTTTGCTAAAGTCAAGACTGCGGTTCATCCGATAGAAGGGGAGGATTTGGGAGCTGCGCTTGTGACTTTTGAGAATAGGGCGCTGGGGAATATTACCGCTTCCACAGCTTTGTATCCGGGTTTGGCTGAGCGTTTGGAGATTTTTGGAAAGAATGGAAGTGCAGTTTTGGAAGCGGGCAAATTGATTCAATGGAGTATTCAGGGTGAAGAAAATGAGCCGATTTTAACTGATACAAATTCAGGTTCGGGAGCTGCCGATCCCATGGCTATCGGGCATGCACTTCACAAGGCCCAGTGGGAACATTATTTGAATGCTGTGGAGAAAAATGAGCCGGTATTGGTGGAAGGAAATATGGCCCGAAAATCAGTCGAGCTGATCCGGGCCATTTATAAGTCATCAGAACTTGAGAAGGAAGTGGAACTCCCGTTTTTTGATCATTCTTAGATCCGGAATAAAATTGCTATTGCATATTTTAGGTTAAAGGGACACGCCTCTCTTCCAAGGGATAAAATCATCTTGGCCGAGTAGCATCGCTTTGGATTTTTCTTCTCCGCTGGCTACTCTGATTACTTTCTCCAGAATTTCTTCGCCCATCTGTTGGATATTTTTCTCTCCGGAGATTACATAGCCTGTATTGATGTCGATGATGTCAGGCATCCGCTCGGTTAGTTTGTGATTGGAGGAGACTTTGATCACAGGAGTCACAGGATTTCCGGTAGGTGTGCCCAGACCGGTAGTGAAAAGAATCATATTGGCTCCGGCTCCCGCCATAGCGGTGGTACTTTCCACATCATTTCCGGGAGTGCAAAGCAAATTCAAACCCGGTATGCTTACGTATTCACCATAGTCTAGCACATCAGTTACCGGCGAAGTGCCACCTTTTTTGGCTGCACCGGAAGACTTCATTGCGTCTGTGATCAGTCCGTCCTTGATATTCCCTGGACTTGGATTCATATCGAAGCCCGAACCTGCCGCCTCTGCAGCACCTGCATAGGCACGCATCAAAGAGGAAAAACGCTCTGCCTTATCATCGGAAACGCAACGGTTGATCAGTTCTTGTTCCACCCCGCAAAGCTCCGGAAACTCTGAGAGAATAGCCGTTCCACCCAAGGCCACTACCAAATCAGCAGCATAGCCTACGGCAGGATTTGCAGAGATTCCGGAGAATCCATCAGATCCGCCGCATTCCAGTCCAACTACCAATTTGCTCAATGGAGCCGGTTGTCTGATTTGCGTATTGGCTTCTGCCATACCGATAAATGTTTCTTTGATGGCTCTCGTGAGCAACTGCTGCTCGGTTCCTTCTACTTGTTGTTCTAGGATGATCAGGGTCTTCTTAAAGTCAGGATTGATTTTGCGAAGCTTTTCTTCCATGTAAGAAGACTGGGCATTTTGGCAACCCAGACTTAAAATCGTTGCTCCGGCTACATTGGGATTGTTGATATAGCCGGCGATCAGCGCACAAAGAGCCTGAGAATCCGTTCTGGTGCCACCGCAGCCTACCTGATGATTGAGGAATTTGATTCCATCTATATTTTCAAAAAGTCGTTCATCATTTTTTTCTACAAGGGTTTCTACAGAAACAGTGTCGAACGAATTGGTTTGGCCTGACTTATAAAGATTAGCCATTTCTCTTACCATTTTCTTAAATGGATTGGGCTTGCCGAAACCAAGCTCTTCGAGGAAAGCGTCTTTGATAATATCCACGTTTCTATTTTCGCAGAAAACCATCGGAATTACCAGCCAATAATTACCAGTTCCTACCTGGCCATCCGGTCGGTGAAAACCCATAAAAGTTTTGTCTTTGAATTTGTCAATATTGGGTGCGTCCCAATGGTAATCTCCGGATTTTTTTCCAAAATCTTCAGCTTCGTGGGTTACGTTCAGGGTGCTGAGCACCCCGCCTGAAGGGATAGTAGATAGGGCTTTGCCTACAATTCCACCATACATAAAGACCTGGTCGCCTTTGTTCAATTCATTGACTGCGAACTTGTGTTTAGCGGGAACATTGTCTTTAAGGGTGATTTTTAAGCCGTTATGCTCAACTATATCGCCTGCTACCAGATCCTGCAAAGCGACCAAAACATTGTCCTTAGTATGAATTTGTAATGTTTTATGGTTCATTGGAATTATTCATTATATTGCGCAATCGATTGCGCAAAGGAAGTAATTGTTATGCAATAACGAAAATGATTAGTAAAATTAAAATTATTGTTGCGGCATGTCAAAATTGAAATGCATGTTTGATAATCCGGTGCTATCCCAGACTTGGGAAGTAATGGGGAAGCACATGGATTTCTGTTTCGGGCATTGAAATGCCATTTATCATACAGCCTAAATCGTTTCCGTAGATCGACCTGAAATATCAGCTTAGAAAAACCTATTATTGTGTAGTATGTTTTATGTTCAATAAACCCATGGCAATCAAAAAACTTCCAATCCTATCTTTTTGTATAGTCCTGACGCTTTTATTTTCGTGTCAGGGAGTGGCAGAAAAGCGAATTATTAAGCTGGGCCACGGCCTTGGCATCACCCACCCTGTGCATGAAGCCATGCTTTTTTTGGCCAAAAAAGTAGAGGAGAAATCCGGTGGTAAAATGGTGGTGAGAATATATCCCAATCAACAGCTGGGAAGTGAACGCGAGCTGGTAGAACTCCTGCAGATTGGAAGCTTGGGAATGACGAAGGTTTCCTCAGCTGCGCTCGAAGGATTTGCGCCCACGATGCAGGTCTTTGGAATGCCTTATCTTTTTCGTGATGATGAACACCAGCTGGCGGTTTTAAATGGAGAGATAGGCAAAAAACTCCTGCTTGATCCTGAAAAATATCTTCTACGCGGACTTTGCTATTATGATGCAGGCAAGCGGAGTTTTTATACCAAAAGCAAACCTGTAGAAGTACCAGCTGACCTTACAGGACTCAAGATCAGGGTGATGGAAAGTAATACAGCTTCCAATATGGTAAAAAGCCTAGGAGGTTCACCAACCCCGGTTTCTTATGGAGAGCTTTATACTGCTTTACAGCAGGGGATTGTGGATGGGGCAGAGAACAATGCGCCAAGTCTTTATACTTCCAAGCATTACGAAGTCTGTAAGTTTTATAGTATAGATGAGCACACCGCATTGCCTGATGTGATGATTGTCAGCACCAAGGTATGGGAAAGCCTTAATGAGCAGGAGCAGCAATGGCTGCAGGAGGCAGCGGATGAATCTGCTACTTACGAATACAAAATCTGGGCTGAAGCTACTGAGGAGTCCTTACATGAACTCGAAAAAGCAGGAGTTACTATCAGCTATCCGGATAAGGAGGCATTTCGGGCAGCAGTAGAGCCGATGTACGTTGATCTCAAAGTCCAACAACCTGAAATCTATAAAATAGTGGAGGAAATCCGCGCCGTAAAATAACTATTAACCCAACTATCAAACCTATGTTTTCACCCCAAACCAAGCTAAATCTGGATAAATGGATAGCCCATTTTCTGGTCGTCTTGATGGCACTTATGGTGCTCAATGTGACCTGGCAGGTGGTTTCCCGCTACATTTTTCAAAATCCCAGTTCATTTACAGACGAACTGTCCCGTTACATGTTGATCTGGGTGGGAATGCTCGGAGCAGCATATGTAGCCGGTAAAAACGAACACTTGGCAATTGATATTCTCCTGACTAAACTGGAGGAAAAAGCACAGGATAAATTAATGATATTGATTAATTGCTGCATTTTGATCTTTGCGCTTGTCGTAATGGTTATTGGCGGTTCAAACCTTGTTTACCTGACTTTTATTTTGGAGCAGAAGTCTGCTGTGCTGCAGGTTCCACTAGCTTATATATACGGGATCATCCCTTTTAGCGGGATATTGGTGATGTATTACCAACTAGTTTCGATTAAATTTTTGACCACTGTTAAAGCTGCTGTGTAATGGAGGTTTTGAGCGTATTAGTATTAGTGCTTTCCTTTTTGTTCTTCTTGGGAATAGGAGTTCCTGTAGCATGGAGTTTAGGGCTTTCCAGCATGCTGACGTTGATGGTGACGGTTCAGACCATGCCGGCTATCACTACGATCGCACAGCGTATGGGGACAGGATTGGATAGTTTTTCCCTATTGGCAATTCCTTTTTTTATTCTTGCGGGTGAATTGATGAATAGGGGAGGTATCGCTAATCGATTGATAGAATTTGCCAAAGCACTCACAGGCAGAATGCGTGGAGGATTGCTTCACGTGAATATTATTGCAGCGATGTTGATGGGAGCGATTGCTGGGTCTGCGGTAGCTGCTGCGTCTTCCATGGGAGGTATTTTGGGCAAGAGGATGGAGAAAGAAGGGTATCCCAAAGAACTTGGAGCGGCAGTGAATATCACTTCTTCCACTACTGGTTTGATTATTCCACCGTCCAATGTTTTGATCGTTTATTCACTTGCTTCGGGTGGAGTTTCTGTTGCGGCATTATTTGTTGCGGGGTATTTGCCGGGATTGCTAGTCGGGGTTTTGCTAATGGTGACTGCAGCGATTATGGTGAAAATCCATAAGCTTCCGGCAGGAGATAGTTCATCTTTTGGTGTTATTCTAACTACATTCTGGAGGGCTGTCCCTAGTTTATTTCTACTAATCGTAGTGATAGGGGGAATTATCGGAGGTGTGTTTACCGCAACAGAAGCCTCGGCTATTGCAGTGGTTTATTCATTGGTATTATCGATGATCTATCGAGAGTTAAAAGTGAAAGATTTGCCTTCGGTATTGTTGAAGTCTGCAGAAACCACCGCAGTAGTGATGCTGTTGATCGCAACTTCCATGGCCATGTCCTGGGTGATGTCGAGTGAAGAAATTCCCCAAAATATCTCCAATGCCCTGCTGGGATTGAGCGATAATATTTTTGTTATCCTTATTATGATTAATGTACTCTTGCTATTCGTTGGGATATTTATGGATATGACTCCGGCAGTATTGATTTTCACTCCTATTTTCTTGCCTGTGGTGACAGCATTGGGAGTGGATCCGGTACACTTTGGTATTATGATGGTGCTCAACCTATGTATTGGACTTTGTACACCGCCAGTGGGCTCTATCCTCTTTATTGGTGTAGGGGTAGCAAATACCACGATACAGAAAATTATGAAGCCTATGCTGCCATTCTACTTTGCAATGGTGTTGGCGTTGATCTTGATTATGCTATTCCCGGAAATTACGATGTGGCTTCCTAGGGTATTTGGAGTGTAATGAGTTGTTTGATGTCGGATGCCCGATTTTAATACAAAACGAAAAAACGGCAGTCGTAAAACTGCCGTTTTTTCGTTTTGGCTTTTTTGATCTTTAGGTGGAGATTTACGTAAATTGAGCATACAATCTTTACTTCTAGAATAATTATGGACTCTATAATTGTAAATCCTAAAAATGAGAAAGAACTCAAATTTATCCATATAAGAAAATACCTTTTAGAAGTTGCCCGTTAAAAGGATTTCCTTACCTGATTTTTTATGCAATTGAAGGAAATGTTATTGTGGTCTATTCAATTTTCAACACTTCGCTAAACCCTGCGAAATGGCCATGGAATAAGTGATCAACTTAATTTCTACTTTTTGAAACTTTTGTCAATATCTTGAGTTCGCTTTATCCGACATCCGACATCCGACATCCGACATCCGACATCCGACATCCGACATCCGACATCCGACATCCGACATCCGACATCCGACATCCGACATCAAACTACCTCTCCACTTCCTTCAAATTCTCAATCTTTTTATTTCTCAAGAAGCCATTGATATCTTCGAAGTGCTCTTTCACCCGCTTGTTTCCAAATTCAAATACTTTAGTGACCAATCCATCCAAGAAGTCTCTATCGTGGGATACGATGATTAGCGTACCGTCAAAGGCTTTCAATGCATCCTTGATGATATCCTTGGTCTTCATGTCCAGATGATTCGTAGGCTCATCGAGAATAAGCAAATTCACTGGTTCCAAAAGCAATTTGATCATCGCCAGCCGTGTTTTTTCTCCGCCGGAAAGCACCTTTACCTTCTTGTTGATATCGTCGCCTTTGAACATAAATGCACCCAAAATATCCTTCACTTTGGTACGTACTTCGCCTACTGCTATATGATCGATGGTTTCGAAGATTGTCAGGCTTTCATCCAAGAGGGAAGCTTGATTCTGCGCGAAATAGCCGATCATGGAATTGTGTCCCAGCTCGCATTTGCCTTCAAAATCAATTTCTCCCATAATCGCCTTGATCATGGTGGATTTACCTTCCCCGTTTTTGCCGACAAAGGAAACCTTCTGTCCCCGTTCTATAGTCATGGAAGCATTCTTGAAGACTACATGCTCGTCGTAGCTTTTGCTCATATCCTCTACGATCACAGGGTAATTGCCTGATCTGGGAGAAGGAGGGAAGCGGAGTTTCAAGGCGGAGCTATCTACTTCATCCACCTCGATGATTTCCATTTTCTCCAGCATTTTCACCCGGGATTGTACTTGGAGTGTTTTGGAATAGGTCCCTTTGAAGCGGTCAATAAAGCCTTGGATATCTGCTATGGTAGCTTGTTGTTCTTCGTATTGCTTTTGCTGTTGCTCGCGACGTTCTCTTCGGAGTTCAAGGTAGTGGCTGTATTTTGCTTTGTAATCGTACATACGCCCCATAGTGATCTCTATGGTACGTGTGGTAATATTATCCACAAAGGCTCTATCGTGGGAAATCACCACCACAGCTTTGGCCTTGTTCAGAAGAAAGTCTTCCAGCCATTGAATCGACTCGATGTCCAGGTGGTTGGTAGGCTCATCGAGGAGGATCAGGTCAGGCTTTTGCAAAAGTATTTTAGCCAACTCGATTCGCATTCTCCAACCTCCGGAAAACTCTGAAGTAGAACGGGTCAAGTCTGCTCTTTCGAAACCCAAACCAAGTAATACTTTCTCTACTTCTGCTTCATAGTTCACTTCCTCTATGGCATAGAATTTCTCCGAAAGCTCAGATACCTGCTCGATTAGCTTGTAGTATTCATCGGATTCGTAGTCAGTTCTCACGGTCAATTCCTCATTGATCCGTTCGATCTCCGTCTTCATATTCAGGTAGGAGGCGAATGCTTTGGAAGTTTCATCCATCACAGAGCAATCATCCGATGTCAGTAGATGCTGTGGGAGATAAGCTACCACAAAGTCTTTTGGAGCAGATACAGAACCCGAACTGGGCTTGGTCTGACCTGCGATAATCTTTAGGAGTGTAGATTTGCCCGCACCGTTTTTACCCATAAGGGCTATTTTGTCGGTTTCATTGATGGCAAAGGAAATATTGCTAAAGAGTGTGGAACCGCTATGGATGACGGCTACGTTATCTACTGAAATCATAAGTCTTGGAAGTGAAGCGGCAAAGGTAAGAAATTGAGGATTGAAAAAACGTGTTCGCTGTGGGGAATTGGAACTCAGACATCTACCGTTTGCAGACTATATGAATATCAATTGTTTTCATTTGATTAAATGTTTTTCTAATAAAAAGAAACCAATTAGTTACTTTTATGCTTTAAGGAAATGAGGACAATCGAAGTTTATCGAGACTATTTCTGGGATTTTTATAATGATCAGAGCAAGTCTGTCAAAGACAAAATAGATTATGTCCTGAGTATTGTGATGAATGTTCAGTACATTCCTCAAAAGTTCTTCAAGCATATTGAAGATGGTGTTTATGAGATTAGGGTAAAAGTAGGAAGTGACATATATCGGGTATCATGTTTTTTTGATGATGGAAAACTGGTCATTCTGTTAAATGGATTTCAAAAGAAAAGTCAGAAAACGCCCAAAGTAGAAATAGAAAGAGCAATTAGACTTAGAAAGGAGTATTATGATGAAAAAGAGTCCTAAGACAATCAATGAACATTTTGATCAGAAATATGGTCAAATTGGAAGCGAATCCAGAAGAGGCTTTGAAGAAAAGGCACAGGCCTTTATGATTGCAGAGCTGGTGAAAGACGCTAGAGCGAAAGCCGATATTACTCAAGAGGAGTTGGCCCAAAGGCTAAACGTTAAGCGTACGTATATTTCAAAGATCGAAAGGGCGGTAAGTGATATCCGTGTGTCCACTCTCAAAAAAGTGATTGAGGAAGGATTAGGAGGGAAGCTACATATTACGGTTGAATTGTAAATGCAGGACTTTGTAGTTCTGCCTGGTTATTTGTCTTCAGCTCAAAAAAGGTGGGTCTTATAAACACAAGATAGAACTGAAGGGAAGGAGTTTCTTATCGACCGGAATCGTTTTTCAGGATGGGCAAATAGCAATCAAGGCTTTGAAACAATAATTAGCAGGTAAGGAATCTTGCTACTTATGTCTTACATCTAGCTTCTAAAAAACAAAAAACCGCCCCGAACTTAATCGAAGCGGCTTTCAGGCATCGGACATCGGTCACCCGACCCGCCACGGCGGGCAGGCACCCAACAAATATTATGCATTCACACCCAAAGCCTGTGCCATGGTAGCTCCGATCTCAGCCGGAGAATCTACTACGTGGATTCCGTTTTCTCTCATAATTCTCATCTTGGCAGCTGCGGTATCGTCTGCTCCACCGATGATCGCACCTGCATGGCCCATTCGACGTCCGGCAGGAGCAGTCTGGCCGGCGATGAAACCTACTACAGGTTTTTTGTTGCCGTTTTCTTTGATCCACTTCGCAGCTTCAGCCTCGTAGTTTCCTCCGATCTCACCGATCATCACGATCGCGTCAGTTTCAGGATCTTCCATTAGCAACTGTACAGCTTGCTTGGTAGAGGTTCCGATGATCGGGTCACCACCGATACCGATAGCAGTAGATACCCCAAGACCTGCTTTGGCTACCTGATCAGCAGCTTCGTATGTCAGTGTTCCTGATTTGGATACGATGCCGATTCTTCCTGATTTGAATACGAAGCCTGGCATGATGCCTACTTTCGCTTCTCCCGGAGTGATTACGCCTGGGCAGTTGGGGCCGATTAGCGTAGCTCCTCTTTCTATAATATATGGTTTGGCTCTCATCATATCCGCTACAGGAATACCCTCTGTGATAGCGATGATGACTTTGATACCTGCATCAGCTGCTTCCATGATCGCATCAGCAGCAAATGCCGGTGGAACGAAAATGATGGAGGTATCTGCACCGGTTTTTTGAACAGCTTCTTCTACAGAATTGAAAACAGGCTTTTCCAAATGAGTCGAGCCTCCTTTACCTGGAGTTACACCGCCGACTACGTTGGTACCGTATTCGATCATTTGCTGTGCGTGAAAAGAACCCTCAGACCCGGTGAACCCTTGTACGATTACCTTGGAATTTTTATTTACTAGTACACTCATGATGCGATTTCTATAGTTTGGCACAAAAATATAATAAACCCACCGCCCACAAAAGAAAAGAAGAACAATATGCCGGGAATTCGGTGAATCTTTGAGAAAGTCAGGATTCCCGGGATGGATGGTGAATGAAATGGGGAAGATGTAGCAACGTCTTGAAGGACAGTACTGATGAATTAAGTGCGGATAAGATGCGTGTATAAGAAGCAAATGAGTTGATTTAAACTTGGGAGATCTATATTTTTTATATTTTCGACTAAATTTTGATTTGTAACTTACATTTGATCTATGTTCAGCCTTAAAATCCTCATCGTTGAAGATGATCCTGTGTCAGCGCTACTGCTGCAGCGAGCCTTGGAGAAGAATAGGCACGAAATTCTTGGAATAGCGGATTCAGGAGAAAAAGCACTGGATATTTTATCTGAGAATCATGCTGATATAGTGATGATGGATATCAACTTGTCAGGTGAACTTGATGGGATTAAAACCACCGAAATCATTAATGAGACATACGGTGTCCCTGTAGTGTACCTAAGTGCAAGCTCTGATGCAGAGACGCTTAATAAAGTGGTGGGAACCAATCCAAGTGCTTATGTGATTAAGCCTTTCAACATTCGTGAATTGAACATGGTGATCGAATTGGCTATCTACAAAGACCGTAAAGAAAAAGAACTCCAAAAGCTTAATAATGAGTTGGAGGAAAAAGTAAAGCAGCGTACCGAGGAGCTTTACAATGCCAATAGAGAACTCACCAAGGCATTGGAAAAAGAGCGGGAAATCAATGAATTGAAATCCAGAATCGTTTTGAATGTTTCTCATGGCTTTAAAACTCCTCTCACGTCCATTTTGAGCTCAGCTCAATTGCTTCAGATCTATTCCGAAAAGGATCATCCCATGAGGCAGAAGATCACAAAGCATGCCTCCAAAATCGAACATTCGGTGAGAGCTCTTAATAACCTGCTTACGAGTGTGCTGTTTTTCGGTAAGGCAGATGCGAATAAAATTGAGTTCAGGCCTAAAAAGATGTTTTTGGGAGCATTTGTCAAAGAGGTGCTTGATACAGTAAATGCAGGTATAGAAAACGGCGTGAAGATCAAATCTGAAATGGTGAATCTTCCCAAGGTAATTACTTCGGATAGCGAGTTGCTGTACCAGGTTTTCGAAAACTTGCTTTCAAACAGTATTAAGTACTCAAAGGAAGGACAGGAGGTAATTTTCAAATTGGAATATGCTGACAATAAACTGATAGGAACAATTAAAGACTTTGGAATAGGAATTCCGGAGTCAGAACAAAACCAGCTTTTTGACCGTTTTTTCAGAGCAAAAAATGTAGGAGCCGTAGATGGATCCGGCTTGGGACTTTCCATAGTCAAAAAATGTGTTGATGTACTGAGAGGCGATATTAGTTTTGAAAGCAATTCTAAAAAAGGCACCACCTTCAGGTTGGTGATTCCGGTAAACTGACTATGCTCTTTGAATCAAGAAATTTAAAATACAGTCATCCCGGCCACCAGGCGTTGATTTTTCCGGATATCGTGTTGGAGCCTGGCGAGAGTTTGCTTGTACTTGGAAAGTCAGGATCAGGAAAAACCACACTGTTGAATTTGCTGGCAGGACTGCTTAAGCCTGAGGCAGGTGAGGTGAAGCTGGCAGGAAAGCGTATTACTTCCATGAAAGGGCAAGCATTGGATTTGTTTCGCGGAAAAGAGATTGGGATAGTTTTCCAAAAGCCCCATCTTCTTGCAGCCTTGAATGTCAAAGAGAATCTTCAAATGGCTCATTTTCTAGGAAAGAAAAAGGGACAGAATATTGATCAGTTATTGAAAGAATTGGGTTTGGGAGAAAAGGCAAAATCTTCTGTACTGACTCTAAGTGAAGGAGAGGCACAGCGTGTGTCCATTGCGAGGGCATTGGTCAATGGCCCAAAATTAATTATGGCAGATGAGCCTACTTCCAGCTTGGATGATGAAAATACGGAGAAAGTCATTACGCTTTTGAAAACTCAGGCGGTAAAAATCGGTGCAGCATTAATCATAGTTACCCATGATCAGCGTGTCAAGGCACATGTTTCCAATTTTGTAGAAGTTAGAACACCATGAATTTAGTTAAGCTAAGTTGGAAATATTTAACATTTAGACCACTTTCTACAGGGCTAAATGTGTTGTTGCTTGCCCTTGGATTGGCCATCATCACGGTTCTGGTACTTATGCAAGATCAGTTTGAGAAGAAAATGAATCGGGATGCTGCGGGGATTGATCTGGTAGTCGGTGCAAAAGGAAGCCCTTTGCAATTGATTCTGGCAGGTGTTTACCATATTGATTTTCCCACAGGGAATATCTCCATGGAAGAAGCGCAGAAGCTTTCCGGAAACCGATTAGTGAAGAATATCATTCCTATGGCTTTGGGTGATAACTACCAAGGTTTTCGGATTGTAGGGACAAATCATGACTATCCGGCACTTTATGATGCCCAACTGCAAGATGGAAAGCTTTGGGAAAAACCATTTGAAGTGGTGCTGGGAGCGGAGGTCGCAAAAAAGATAGGTTATAAGAAAGGAGATGAATTCGTGGGAAGCCATGGGATAAGCGAAGGCAGCCATGAGCACGATGAAAATAAATTCAAAGTGGTAGGGGTGTTAGAGCCCGCGGGAAATGTACTGGACCGCTTAATTCTGACAAGTGTGGAATCCATTTGGTTCACGCACGATGATGAAGAACCCGAAGAGCATGCGGATGCTACTGAGGATCACTCAGAGCATTCTGGCATTGGCTTTCAGGAATCAGTTGCTGCGAAAGGATTTCCTGCCTCTGATCAGGCTAGAGAATTAACCACACTTTTGATACAATACAGGAATCCGATGGCGGCGATTCAGCTTCCCCGCCTGATTAATTCAGGTACATCTATGCAAGCGGCCTCTCCTTCTTTTGAGATGGCCAGACTATTCGAACTGCTTGGAGTGGGGATCACGCTATTGCAAGGACTTGCCGTGGTGATCATCGGGATTTCAGGACTTGGGATTTTTATTGCACTGTATACTTCACTCAAAGAAAGAAAGTATGATCTGGCAATTCTTCGTGCTATCGGAGCATCTAGAGTCCAGCTAGTATTGTTGATCTTTCTTGAAGGAATTATGCTGACTTTCATGGGCGCAGCACTGGGTATTTTGCTTGGTCACGGCTTTCTGTCGTTGATTATTTCCCAGAGTGAGCAGGGCGTGGTGAGCAGTCTGCAGCCGTGGATTTTCTTGAAGGAAGAACTTTGGATAGTAGTGTATGCGTTAGCGGTGGGAGTTTTGTCATCTATTATCCCTGCTCTTGCTGCTTATCAAACAAGTATTGCAAAGCAGTTGACAAAGGCTTAACTAGTGGCTGATTTAAAACCCGAATATATGAGAAAATTAAAAATAGGTCTTTTGGCAGTTCTGGTAATGATTTTGGCACAAATGTCAGTTTTGGCGCAAAGTACCAATGTCTGGAAAAACCTTTCGGAGGTTACCTATAAAATTTCTGAAGATGAATATGGAGAGCTTTATGTCCCGGTATTCTCTGAAAACATCACCAAGCTGGAAGGCAAGGTAGTGGAGGCAGATGGGTATATCATTCCTTTCGAGGGTATGTTCAAACCGGATCACATTATATTGTCTAGTTTACCTTTGGCGGAATGTTTCTTCTGTGGCTCTGGAGGCCCTGAGACCGTGATGGAGGTGGATATGGCTTCACCTATCAAATATACTTCAAATAGGGTTCGTGTGAGAGGAACACTTACGCTGAATAGTAAGGATCCTGAGAAACTGATGTATATTTTGACAAACGGAACGTTGGTGAATTAGGAGGTTTCTTTCCTCCCAATTCACCGGAGTAATTCCCTATTTAGTAACAGATTTCTTTTTCCATTGCACGGAATTTATCCAGAAGATCAAGTGAGATCTGTCCGGGCTTTCCATTGCCTATTTCGCGTTCATCGATTTGAGTTACGGGAAGAAGTACTTTTGTGGTACTTGTGATGAATGCCTCATCTGCATTTAGGGCTTCCTGTAAGCTGACAGGTCTGATTTGTACGTCTCCTGCCAATTCTATTATATGCTTACGGGTAATTCCCATCAGTACATGAGCATCAGGAGTGCTGATTATTCCATCTTTTACGATGAAAAAATTACTTCGCGAGCTCTCACTGATGATGCCATTCATATGGTACAACACGTCTTCTGCACCGGCATCTTTCCAGCGCATGCTATCCCATACGGAGAGTGCATAATTCGTTGTCTTGATATCTGCAATCGGTCTTACGTATTCCAGAGAGAGTAGTTTTATCCCCTTTTCATACTTCTCTTGGGCAGGGAAAATCAGTGATTCAGCGAAGATGAACAGCTTTCCCTTGGCAGGCGAAAAGTGGTTGGATGAAATACCTCCACTCAAAACCATTCGGATACCACCTTCTTTGAGATGGTTTTTCTCTATCAAATCCTGGATTACTGCTTTCAACTCAGCTCGGGAATAGTCCAGTGGAAGAAATGTTTTCTCTGCCGAGGCAAAAAAACGATCCAAGTAATTATCCAGAAAAAGCGGTTTGAAATTTACTGTTCGGAAAAAATCGAAAATCCCATATCCTCTTATCAGTCCCAAATCCATCGGGTGAATGCTGGCTTTTTCGGTAGAAATAATTTGCCCGTCGGCAAAGCAAAATGGTTTCATATGTTTATAATTGATTTTCAATGGTCATATGGAATCTCGCATGGCTTATAATCATCCCAGTGTGTGTCGCTCTCGACATGCTCGATTTCATAGTGTTGGTGTTTTTGTTGTTTAAAATTAACAGCTCTGCCTGAATAAATCACCTTTGTGTATCATCTTACTTGATCCTATTATATCTAGATAAAACAGTAACTTTGCATTGAATAAATTGAGTTAGCATGAAGCGCCTATTTCTGTTTTTAATTTCTGTTTCCGTTTTATTCGTAACAGCCTGTGGCCCGGGTGGCACTGATGAGAATGCACAGCTAAGATCCGATGTGATAGCTGTACATGACGAAGTGATGCCTAAAATGGGCCAGCTAAAATCCCTACAGCGTAAAGCGTTGGAAAAGGTAGAAGAATTGGAAAATCAAGACCCGGTAGATTCGGCATCAATTGAGGAGCATAAAGCACTTGCCTACGACCTTAACCTTGCTTATGAAGGGATGTTTGACTGGATGCACCAGTATGAGACTGAGGACGGTGAATTGAGCGATGAAGAACTCAAAACCTACCTTGATGGGCAAATGGATATGATCACTAAAGTGAATAAAGATGTGAAAGAAGCTATCGCCAAAGCGGATAAGCTGCTTAAATAATCAGAACTCCGGTTTTTGCTGCAGATATTTTTCCACCTGCTTTGAAGTGATTTTCCCTTCTTTCATTCCCCAGATATTGTAGAGGTAGGTACTGATTTGGGAGATTTCCAAAGAAGTCAGTTGTGGGCTCGCCGGCATGGGTTGGTTGTAAATCTGACCGTTAACCAAAATTTCCCCTTCCTGCCCATGTTTCATGATCCAAACGGCACGGTGTACACTTTCTTGAAAATAATCCGAATCCCGCAAAGGCGGAATCAATTTTCCAAGTCCCAGTCCATCGTTTTGGTGACAGTTTCCACAGTGATTTTCGTAGATAGTTTTGCCTTCCACAGCATATTTCATCACCTCGGGGTCTTCTATTTGAGCGAGGGTATTCTCCTCCGTAGAGCTCTTTGGGCTGCATGCAGCCGCTAATAGAAGGATCATCAGGTACTTTTTCATTTGCCCAATAACTTTGGTATATCAGAGATGAGCTGATCTACTTGATCTGTTTTAGTACCATCGTAGACACCACGGATATGACCATTTTGATCGACTAATACAAAAGCGCCACTGTGAAGAAATCCTCCTGCTGCAGCCTGATCTTCCTGTGCGGTGGTCATGTAACTGGTCTGCCCTATTTCATAAATTTTCTCAGCATCACCTGTCAGGAAGTTCCAGGTTTCAGCATCCTCAATGCCCAATTTGTAAGCATAATCTTTCAACACTTCCTGGGTGTCATGCGTTGGATCAATGGAGTGACTCAGGATTTTGAAGTCCGGATTGTCTGCATATTCTTCGTAAACCCGAAGCATTTCCTTCTTCATAATAGGGCATATGGTCGGGCAGGTCGTGAAAAAGAAATCTGCTACATACACCTTTCCTTCCACCGAAGTCTTGGTTATTGTTTCACCATCTTGATTAGTAAAGGAGAAGTCAGCAATTTGGTGGTAAACGGTATCTTGAATTACCTTCCCGTCTACTGTTTTTTCATCTATATGCCAATTTCCAAGTTTTGGAAGCGGTGTGTTTTTTTCTCCTGATGAAAAGCATCCTGAGAATAAGAATGGTATCAGAGCTAGACCAAGAATAGATAATATCCTGTTCATAATGATTAAGATTTATTTCTAAATTTTTTATACAACCTGATGGCAAGCATCAGGGTCACACCAAGCGCAATCAGTCCAACCAAACCCCACACCATGCTCAAGGTATTTTTCAGAACGATCAGAAATACAATAGCAAATAGTAATAAGGTGGAGGCTTCGTTCCATATTCTCAACTGTGTGGAAGTCCACCGAGTTCGCCCTGTTTGAAGTTCTTTGAAGAGTTTGTGACACCAGCCATGATAGCAGTAGAGCAAGATTACAAATCCCAATTTGGCATGCATAAAACCCATTTCCAGATAACCCATCCGCTGGCTCAATACTAATGTACCGAAAATTAAGGTGAGCACTGCAGATGGCCATGTGATGATATACCAAAGACGTGATGCCATCATATCCAGTTGGGGTTTGAGGATTTTCCGCTCAGCCTCCGGTCGCTCCATAGCCTCGGTCTGGTAGATGAATAACCGGACGATATAAAATAGTCCTGCAAACCAGGTTACTACAAAAATGATGTGAAGTGCTTTGATGTACTCGAAAGTCATTCTCGGAATTTTCGGCTAAATTAAGGTCTAAACTTTATAACCACACTAGTTTTTGAAAAGCTCTAAGATCATTTTCCGGATTATCGCCGTAGTTGTGGCGGGACTTGTAATTTATATCTCAATGGATTCGCTGTCTCAACCGGGAATCGAGCGATTTGAGGGGAAATATGAAGAATTGTCAAACTATAGAAATGAAAACAATACCGGTCCGGTAGTACGGGTATATGCGGTAAAAGCTTTGGATAATTCCAAAGAATGGATGCGGGAATACGGAGATGCTATGCCGCATACCAAATACGGAAAGACAATGGTTTTCTTTTTCTCGGATGAGATGGATCAGGAGATCAGCTTATCTCCTACCGATCCCTATTTTGCCAAAGCAAGACAGCCTTATGTGATCGCCACCTACCGGAAAAGCCCAATGGGTGAAGTGAGTTTTACTGACGGATATCCGAAATGAGAAAACGTCTTACGCTACAGGAATATAAAGAAGGGGTTCTTTCAGGCAATAGGACTAAACTGAGCCAGGCCATTACGCTTGCTGAAAGTATGCTGGAAAGTGATGTGGCATTGGCTTCTGATTTGGTACAAGAGATCTTGCCACTTACAGGCAAGTCTATTAGAATAGGGATCACAGGAGTTCCTGGAGTTGGAAAAAGTAGCTTTATAGAGGCTTTTGGCAAAATGCTGATAGACGAAGGGAAATCTGTGGCTGTTTTGGCGGTGGATCCCTCCAGTCAAAAAAGTAAAGGCAGTATTCTTGGAGACAAAACCCGAATGGAGAAATTAGCAGGTGACAAGCGGGCTTTTATTCGACCCAGTCCTACCGGAGCAACTCTGGGAGGTGTAAGTGCTAAGACCAGGGAGGCTATGTTGCTTTGTGAAGCTGCAGGTTTTGAGGTGATTCTGATCGAAACAGTGGGAGTGGGGCAATCGGAAACTTCCGTAAAAGGGATGGTGGACTTCTTTCTTTTGCTTATGCTGGCTGGAGCGGGAGATGAGCTTCAGGGGATCAAAAAAGGCATAATGGAAATGGCGGATGGTGTAGTGATCCATAAGGCTGACGGAGCTAATCGGGCAACTGCCAAGAAGGCAAAATCAGCTTATGAAAATGCCCTCCACCTTTTTCCACAGGGAAATAATAATTGGTCAACACCCGTGCTGACAGCTTCCTCCATAACGGGAGATGGTCTAGATGAAGTTTGGAAAACGATCCAATCCTATGTCGCGAAAATGAAAGACTCGGGCTTTTGGGATGAGAATCGAGCTTCACAGCGATTGAATTGGCTGGATGAAAACCTGCAGTTCTTGTTTGGGATATTGTTTTTGGAGCACGGGAAAGTGCAAGAAATGCTTAATCAAAATCGTAAACGGGTTGAAAATGGTGAACTCAGTCCCCTGTCTTTGGCTAGGGATTTGATTGATGCTTTTTCCCAATCCACCAAAAAATAAAGAATGAAATATATAGTAGTTATAGCGGTAGTACTTTGTTTTGCCTGTAGCAAGTCAGAGACAAGGGAAGGAAAGCTATCGTTGAGTACAAAGACTTTTTCGTCCGAACGATGTGTGGACAGTGATTGTGCCAAGGTTGAAGCGAGTTGGCCGGTAGTCGAAAATATTTCTGCTGATTCCATACTGAATAAAAAGATAGAAAATCAACTATTGGTTTATTTTCATCAGGACAAGAAGTTTGACAACCTTGACTCTGCGGCAAATGATTTCTTGGATTCGTATGAGAAATTTAAAATTGACTTTCCCGGGGCACCAGGAGAATGGAAGGTAGAGCTTGAGGTGAAATTGACTTACGAATCCGATAATATACTTAGTTTCAAGTTTTCAGAATACAACTTTTCGGGCGGCGCCCATCCCAATTCCAGCGTTTACTACATGAATTTTGAGAAGCTAACCGGCGAGTCTCTTGGTGTGGATCAGGTGATCTTGGATAAAGGAAAAATGCTGCAGTTGGCAGAAGCAGCATTTCGAAAATATCATGAAGTGGAAGAAGGAGTAGAGCTCAAGAATGATGGTCGTTTTTTCTTGCCGGAAACGGGTTTTTTTCTACCTAATGCTATGGGGTACGAAGAGGGCAAATTCATACTGACTTATATTCCATATGAAATAGGCCCGTATGTATTGGGCTATACAGAGTTGGAGTTTAGTTTCGAAGAAGTCAAAGGTATAGTTCGTGATTTGTGAGTTTTGAATTTAATAAAAACGAAAAAGCCAGGGTGAAGGAAAGCCCTGGTTTTCTAATAATAAACCCTTTTACATTATTATCTGTTTAGCGTAGTAATAGTGCTAGACACAATGAAGGAGTTTAACTTCGTGCCCCCAGAATAGGCTACATCTGAATAAAGACCGTCTTTTTCGGTTCCGCTGGCTGTGCCTCCCACATAGATTTCATAAGATCCGCCGTCCATCAAGTCCGGTGAAGAAAAAGTCACGGAAGAATAGGATATGCTTGGTGCGAAAGCGAGTATTGGATTGTTATTTTCATCCAGTACTGCGAATACTGTATTTGCAGTTTGTTGATTTAGGAACACTAAAATTGCGTTTTGCTCAGAAGATGAACTTGGCGCCTGGGCCATATTTGATGTGCCGGCAGCGATAAGCAAGCCTCCGGAAATTTGGAAATTCCCATCATAGTCGAGTGGGCCATTTGCTCCGGAAGTCGGGCCATGTACGAGAACCGTACCTGCTGTCATTGAAATGGAGCCGTTTGCGTCTATGCCATCGCCTCCAGCCTCGACTACTATATCGCCACCTTGAAAGTAGATGTAACTATCAATGCTGGATTGAAAGGGGGGGCCTTGCCCCGGTCTGGTGCCTGAGCTGTCATTTCCTCCAGCGGCATTGACTCCGTCGTCGCTGGACACTAGGTGAATTGTACCATCATTGACAGTGATTAGGTTTGCTTCTAAGCCTTCATATGATTCTGAAATAGTTATTTGGCCTCCGTTGATAGTAAGTTCTTCATCTGCGTGAATTCCGTCATCGCCTGTAGCGATTGTAAATGTTCCTGCTTGTATGGCAATACTTCCATTGGAATGAATAGCATCATCAGCAGAATTGATTTGGAAAATGCCTCCTTCGAGAAGATTGTTAACTCCCGCTTTCAAGCCTTTGGTGGAAGCATCACCAGTGTAGTTGCTACTTCCTCCGGCTGTGAGAATTGTAAAAGTGCCATTGGAAATCATCAAGTCAGACTCTGCTGTAAAGCCATCTCCTTCGGTGGTGGTTATGTCAAAAGTCCCTCCGGAAATCAGAATATATCCCCTCTCTTCGTCATCATCATCAGACTTAAAGGCATCACCGACTGAATTGATCTTGAAATTTCCATCACTAATCACCAGATAATCTTTTCCCCGAATTCCGTCATCGGTACTGTTTACAGTGAAATTTCCCCCGCCTATAATCAAGCCATCTTTACTTGTAATGCCATCATTATAGTTTGAGTTTATCGTGATTTTTCCCGATCCATAGAATGAAAGATCAGTGTCACTGAAAAAAGCTGCATTAGGCTCGTCATCGTCTTCATTTTCGTAGATGTATTCTTCTGCATCTGTGAATGTGTTTTCTGTGCCATCTGGAAGGAAAATTATAACTTTTTCTGCATTGACCGCATAAAAAGGGGCACTGCGAGCATTATTTATGTGGGCATTGTTAAGCACTATTTTTACAGCTCCCTCATCTTCGGTTTTCACTGCAAGTTGGCCTTCATCCAACATGCCACTTACTAAATATGTCCCTGCTGAGTTAATCGTGGCGACGGTTCCTGAGACCATGACTCCTTCTCCGGTTATTTCTATAGAATTGCCGCTAAATTGGATGATTGTGGCGGAAGCGGCATCATAATTATCATCACCGGTTTCTTCATGGTCAGACTCGTTGGCCTCCATGACTTCGGCGATTGTTGCCGCAAAATAGTAGGAGTTAACCGGAGCTTCTGAGGAATCCGAGTCATCCATCCCAATGGCTACGTCATCTTCGCTTTGGCAAGCCATCATCACTGTCGAAAGCATTATGGCTATGAGGTAGATTAGTTTTCTGAAATTCATGAGTTAGTTGATGTTGCGTGTTCCTTACCTTGTTGCTTCTTTGCTGAAAAACAACGGTGAATATCAAAGGGATGATTCAACCCGGAATGAAGTATGCGATGTACATGGTGATTTCTGCGACGAATGGAAAAAATAAGGTTGGGGTCGTCAAATAATTAGAGAAAGTAATGCTGCTGAAAGAGCGGGTAGATTTAGCGTTAACGGATAAATTCCCTAAAGTTTTCCCTATGTACTAATTTATAGTCTGCATTATAGGTTTCTCTGAATGCAGATGGAATTGAGAATTTAGCATCAGGATTCCACTTGAATTCATATGCGTTCAATTTCCCGTCTTTTTGTGGGTTTATATTTTTAAAAATCTAATTGAAAAAGCCGCTAAGAACGATTTCTTAGCGGCTTTTTCAATTACAAGGCAAGCGGAAAGCTAAACTTTATTTTTACTAGCCGCTAATTGTTCAATTTTATAATCTTGTAATTTCTCAATTTCAGTAAAATAAGAATCCTGACGGTCCCCTTCCTACTTCAAAACTTCTGATCACAGCCCCTGTTTCGGAAAGAACGGTTACAGTTCCATTTCCTTGGAAGGCATTGGAGTTGGCAACATAGATTTGATCTAAGTTATCATCATAACCAATTCCGTAGAATCCCGAGCCAGTCATCAGTTCCATAGCCGTAGCAGTGTTTCCTTGGATGTCAATTGAATATACAGCATCATTGTAAGCTGGGTATCCCGAACTAGTCAAAATGTACATTTCATCATCGCCATCGAAAGCAATGCTTTTAGTGGCGTTAGCAACGGGAATAGAATAAGTATTTCCTAAAGTAAGGCTGCTAAGATTTAAAGTGTAGAATATGACCTCTTCACTTGTTGTGGCATAAATCCAAAGTATGCCGTCTTCCGCATAGAACTGCTTTGGAGAGGCATCCAGATCGATGGTGGTAATTACCGCCTCCTGAGTTGCGTCAATGATTTCAATTTTATTTTCTTCAGAACCAGTCACTAAAATATAGTTTCCGTGAGAGTAAAGAGCTTCAGGTTTATTAGAAACAGCAATTTTCTTTGAAACTACCCCACCATCAAGCCCGTTCACTACAGCAATATAAGAATCCGGGGTGCCATAGTTGTCATCATAAGGCCCATAGTCACTGATGAAAAGTTTGCTTCCATTTACAGCCAGAGATCGTGGTTGATCCAATTCTGCTGCCACCGCTCCACGGCTTTTGAAATCACCGGGATTTACAATTTCTACTTTACCTGTGTTGGCGACCAAATACAACCTGTCCCCTTCAAGTATCATATCCTCGATCAAACCGGCAAAAGGACGGGAATTCTCTGCTTCGAAAATATTGGGAAGAAGTTCTTCCGTGTTTGGATTCAGGTGAAATACTTCACCGTCATTGGTTCCGAAACTGCCTTCGTTCATGATCAGAATGCCATTGTCATACTTGCCTAAAGGTTTTTCTTCGCCGCTGTCAGAGCAGCCAAAAGAGACTGAAAGCAAGGCGGACGCCCAGAGTAGTTGTTTTAATTTCATATGTTTGTAATTTAGTTTTTAGGTTATAGCCTGTCCCGCGACAAAGGAAACGGTACTGAGCCTGCATTACGATAATTATACCTCCGTATGTAGCTTACTATATGCCTGTCTGGCCTCAGGCAAGCTCGATTTCATAATAATATAGATAAGTTGAATTGATAAGATCTTCCCGGCATTGCTCTTAGATAGAGTACTTGATAGTCGGTATTGAGTAGATTGTTGATTTGAAAACTTACGGGGAAGTGAACTTTTCCAAGCTCAAGTCTGTCATAGCCCATCCCGAAATTGAAGAGCTGAAATGAGGACATCATGCGGGGATTGTCAGCAGTGACGGATCTTTCGCCCACGAAATAGGTTCCAATGGAGGTGGTGAATCCCGATTTCTTTACCTGAACTTTACCATTGGCTTGGTGTTGCGGTGAGTAAGGAAGCTGCTTTCCTACGGACTGATCATTTTCGTTTTGACCTTTGGTCGTTATCGCTTTGGAGTAGGTGTATGAAGTCGTCAATTCCCATTCCCAAGAGAGAAAATTGCCTGCCAAATTACCTTGATATTCCAATCCTTGGCTGCTGACTTTTTTGATATTTTCAGGAGTCCAGAAACTTCCTTTAGGTAGCCAAATGATCCAATTGTCCACGGACATTTTGTAATAGGTCAATCCTTGATTCCAGTTGAGTTTTCCATTATTGCTCCAAGTCAAGCCAATTTCACCGCTAAGACTTTCTTCAGGAAGCAGGTCGGGGTTTCCGCCGGGATTCCAAAATCTGTCATTCAGCGTGGGGACTTTGAAGCCTTTTCCCAGGGATGTTTTCAACTGTAAGGTTTGGGAACCTGCATTCCAAAAGCTCCACTCAGCCCCCAGATTTGGAGTGAAAGGCGCGAAAGTGCCGGAATAAACCAACTGACGGAGGTTTAAGGCAAAAGATAGCTTGTCCGTAGCGGAGAATTTCGTGCTTTGATATAATTCGATACGTTTATCATCCGCTTGATAGGTGCTCAAATCTCCTTTTGTCAGCGTGTATCTCGCACCTAGTCTTGAGGACCATTTGCCGGAAACCTCTTGATCCCAGTCTCCCCCAAGAAAGTATTGTGTGCTGTTGTTTTGGCTGGCATTGAAGAGCTGCTCGTTTCGGACAATCCCTGTTTTCAGATTCCATATCGACTTCTCCTCAAAATGAAAGAAATCTATGACCGCCCTGAAGGCCTGATCTTCCTGCCTGTCCTTGGTTTGCGAACCCATTACCGGCTGGACTTCCCTATTTGTTTTATTCCACCAGAAAGCGGTTTTGAGCTGGTGAGTCCTGCTAAGATTCCATGCCAGATCCTGAACAATTCCAATCTGCTCTACTTGAGCATGGTCTTCTTTCACTTCCGGGGTGCCGAATTGACCTAGGTCTTTGTAGGGGAAATTATTCTTTGAAAATTCTCGATAGATTTTTGTCTTGCTGCTGAAATTTTCCGATGAGAAACCTGCAAATCCACTGGTTTTGAGTAGACCAAAGCTGCCGATTTGCTGTGAAATTCCTGCTTGAAGCCCTTTTCCAAATTCAGAGCCAGTGCCTAGGTGAATACTTCCACCTATGGCTTCATTTCCAAAAAGTGCTCCGGCATTTCCAAACTGTACACTTACCTGATCGATGGAGGAAATAGGTAAAATGGACAGGTCGCTTTGTCCGAGAGAGGGGCTGTTGATCGGCAGTCCATTCCAGAATACTGCCGTATGGCCTGCTGAAGTGCCGCGAAAGGAAGGGGAGGCTATCATTCCCGCACCATATTGCCGTACAAAAACCGGGGATCGCTCTTGAAGGATATCACCCAGTGAGCGGCCTTGGTAAGCCACCAATTCATTTTTTGTCCAATTGATTACTTTCTGTCCTTGGGCAAATTTATCCAAAGCCGGTGCATAGACTTCCACCTCAGCCAAGGGAATCGTATCCTGACTGATCGGGCTAAAGCCGACAAATGTGTAAACCCACAAAAGCAAAGTCATGCCTGATCGAATTAGTAGTAAATTCGATTCGGGCTTGTAGAGAAATGGGAAGAAGGGATCGGAATCGGCTTACTGCCGATTCAGGTACTTTCTTCGTCGCTTTTCCTCCGAAAGCACAGAATCAACAGAAATGGGCAGGTCTCCTGGCTTGCCTGGATTTGTCGCCTTCTCGTCTTCAGGACAATGGCTGTTTTGACAAATTTGCGGAAAATTCCGCTCGGCTTACAGTTGCGGGGACAGCTTTGGTATTACACCAAATTCCCTTTTAATCCCAAGAGCTCTTATACGAGATTGGGAACCAATTTCGGCTGCAAAAGTAGATGGTTGAAGCTTAGAAAAAAAATCTCTTTAGAGACAAATTTTGGAAGTGGCAAAATCCCGGGCTTATTTTGGATTTCAAAATCATCAAGAAATCCTGTGAAAAACGTCTTGTTTAGTGCCTTATTCGCCTCTTTTTTGTTGTTTGTAATGTTTTCTTTATCAGGATGTAATGAGAAGAATGCAACGTATGAGGGCAAACCGGGAAAAATAGACTTGAGCTATGCTTCAGGATTTACAATTTCACGTGGGAATGGTCTTTGGGAGTTGGAAGTGACTCAGGCATGGGCTGGTACTGACAGGGTATTTACCTACTTGGTTTTGGAAGAAAATACCGAAAAACCTGAAGGTGATTTCGACGCAGTCATTCAACTCCCGGTGGGAAAAATAATCCTTACATCGACCACCCACATTCCACATCTGGATATACTGAATGTGACAGAAAAATTGATTGGGTTTCCGAATTTGGAATTGATTTCTTCGGAGAAAACATGGGAACAAATTGATGCCGGACGAGTGGAGGACTTGGGGGCGGGGCCTTCGGCAAATACAGAAATGGTAATTGATTTGGATCCTGATTGGATTATGATTTCTACTCAGGGTGATGATCTGAAGTACTTGGATTTGCTGGAGCAAGCCAAGATTCCCGCCGTGATCAATGGAGAATATGTGGAGCAGCATCCGCTTGGGAGAGCTGAGTGGATCAAGTTTACGGGTGTACTGTTGGGGAAATATGAGGAAGCTGTAGTGGCTTTTGATAAGGTTGAAAAAGACTATTTGGAAGCTGAGAAATTGAGTGATTTGATTATTGATTCGCTTCGCCCTTCTGTCCTTAGCGGCGTGCTTTATGAGGATGTTTGGTATGCTCCGGGGAGCGAGAGCTGGGGAGCGAATATCCTCGAAAATGCGGGGGGGAATTATATTTTTTCAGATCAGAAAGGAACAGGAAGCGCACAGTTGAATTATGAGTTTGTCCTTGAAAATGCACTGGAAGCTGATTTCTGGATAGGTTCTGCTGATTTTCCTGATTTGCAGGCTATGGGTGAGTCGGAGCCACGCTACAAAGCTTTTAGAGCTTATCAGTCAGGAAATGTGTTTTCTTATACGCAGAAGCGGGGGAGAGCGGGTGGACTGGAATATTTTGAGCTGGGATACATGCGGCCGGATCTGATCCTCAAAGATCTGATCAAAATCCTTCATCCTGAATTACTTTCAGATTATCAGTTGTATTTTTATAAACAACTCGATGCAAAAAAGTAGTCCACTTATTCTTCTTTCTGCCACGCTGATTTTGTTGCTTATGAGCTTTCTGCTTAATGTCAGCTTGGGGTCGGTGTCTATTTCTCCAAGTGAAATTCTTTCTGGGGTTTTTACCGGTGAATGGACAAAGGCATCGCGCGAGCAGATTATTCTGAACTATAGAATTCCCAAAGCTTTAGTCGCAATTTTTGCAGGGATAGGACTCAGCATCAGTGGTCTTCAGATGCAGACTTTTTTCAGAAACCCACTTGCAGGCCCTTATGTGTTGGGAATTAGTTCAGGAGCTGGGCTTGGCGTGGCGATATTGATGTTGGCCGGATCGGCCTTTGGATTGTCCACTTTTGGCGGAGCTATCAATCCTTGGGCAATTGCGATTGCAGGCTCATTAGGGGCAAGTTTGGTATTACTCACCGTGAGTTTCGCAGCATGGAAGGTCAAAGATAGCATGACTCTTCTGATTGTCGGTTTGATGTTTGGATCTACTGTATCTGCGATTATTTCTGTTCTTTCCTATTTTTCGGGAGCGGAAGCATTGAAGCTTTTTACCATGTGGTCGATGGGTAGTCTGGGTGGCTTGGTTTGGAATCAGGTCTGGGCGTTGGGACTGGTGATGTTTATAGGGATTATTCCCGTGATTGCTTCGGTCAAATCGTACAATGGAATGCTTCTGGGTGAAAGCTATGCGAAAAGTATGGGGATCAACCCTGATCGTCTACGTTGGTTGATGATTCTCAGCACAGGCTTACTTGCCGGAAGTATTACGGCCTTTTGCGGACCAATTGCATTTATAGGGATTGCAGTACCACACTTGGCAAGGATGGTTTGTAAGACTTCAGATCACCGGATTCTTTTTCCTGCTTCAGGGCTGATTGGAGCAAGTTTGTTACTCTTGTGCGATGCTATGGGTCAGATGCCTGGATCGGCTCAGACGCTGCCTATCAATGCAGTGACATCACTGGTCGGAGCCCCGATAGTGATTAGTTTGGTGCTTCGAAAAAATTTCAGCAAAGAATTTTAGGCTATGAAGCAGACATCAATCATAGGTAAAAATCTCAGTCTAGGATATACCAAAGGGAAAGTTCAGAAAGAGATTTTGAGTGGATTGAATTTTGAGCTTTTGGCAGGTGAAATGACCTGCTTGCTTGGGCCGAACGGGGTAGGGAAATCAACTTTGGTAAAAGCTGTTTTGGGACAGTTGCAGCCATTCAAAGGGGAAGTGTTGCTGAATGGAAAACCTGTTTTGTCCTACGCTAAGGAAGTCTTGGCCAAAGGGCTTTCAGTGGTACTGACTGAACCTTTTCTACCCGGTAATATGACAGTGGGTCAATTGGTGGCGATGGGGCGGATTCCTCATACAAATTGGACGGGAAAGCTGACTGACGGTGATCGAAAAGTAGTTGAAAACGCACTTGAGGCTACGAAAATAGATTACCTGCGTGATGAGAGACTTTCCGAAATAAGCGATGGTCAGCGGCAAAAAGCATTGATCGCCAGGGCGCTGGCACAAGATGGAAAGGTGATGGTATTGGATGAACCCACCGCTCATCTGGATTTGGTGAATCGCTATGAAATCATGCACTTGCTAAGGGATATTTCCAAGAGTCAGGGAAAGTCAATTCTGGTGGTGACACATGATTTGGAGATTGCACTGGAAACAGCCGATAGATTTTGGTTACTCAATTGTGGCACACCACTGATTTCAGGTTTACCGGAGGATTTGGTGATTTCCGGGCAAATCAATCAGTTATTGCCCGGAGAGAATTTTCGGTTTAGTGTGGCAAAAGGGAGAATTGAATCGAAAGGGGAAGAGTTGAAATTTGAGATTTTTGGCCCAAAAGAATTGGTGACTTGGGTTTCAAAAGCACTTGAAAAGGCTGGTTTCAAGGAGTTGGCAGAAGCTGTTGAAGTGAAAAGCGATCCTTTTTACCTCAAATACATGGGCAAAAAATTCCATAGTGTAGAAGGGTTTTTGGACTTTTTGATGCATGACTAACCTTCTTTTTTAGCAACGGGGGCACGGAGATTTTTGCAGAGATTCACAGTTTAAAAATCTTGAGATGGTTCCAAAAAAAGCAGAAGATTTCTAGAAAACAGATTTAGTAAGCCCCAATACGGTATTTTCTGAAGGTTTTTTTTATATTTTGGGTTGAAATTTAGACTTTTAATTACTTTGAAATCGTATGCTAGTTGAACTGATCCGTCTGGAACTCCTAAAAAGCTTCCGATCTACGGCATTTGCCAAAAGCCTGATGGTAGCTATTTTTCTCGGTTTTCTGGCAGTTATGCTTTTGGGATACCTGTTGATGGCAGGGATTTTCCTTAGTAGAATTTTGGCAGAACTTGCCGAAGGCCAAGACCCTATTCAGGTGCTGAATTCGGGTTTGATTTTCTTCTTTTTGGTGGAGTTTATGTATAGATATTTTCTACAGCAACTTCCTGTCATTGAGTTGGAAAGTCTGTTGCATCTTCCCATTTCGAAGAAAAAAATCATGCATATGCTGCTGGGAAGATCGTTCTTTTCTATGCTAAGCGTCATTGCTTTGGTGCTTTTTACTCCTTTTGCATTTACCGAAATAGCTGCTGAGTACAGCGTTTCGGGGGCGGTGACCTGGTTGGGAACGGTAGTGTTGATCAGTTGGTCTTTGCATTGGTTTATGCTTTGGTTCAAACAGCGTTTTGAGGACAGCCTGATCGGTGTAGTGATTGTATTTATCGTCCTTCTGTTGGGCGGTGGGTCGACTTATATGGGCTGGTTCAATCTGGGAGAACTGGTAGCTCCGTTTTTCACATTTGCCATGAGTAGTTTTCTTCCCTTGGCTGCGATGCTGATCGTTTGCTTAGTGGGGTATTATCTCGCTTTCTCTTATTATCTGAACAATGCTTATCTGGAGGATTTGGCGAAGGAAGAGGAGGCTCGGTTTGTCAATCAATCGGTTGGATTCTTTTCGAGATTTGGAATGGCTGGAGAGCTTGCCAATCTGGAGTGGAAGCTGATCATACGGCACAAAAAGAGCAGAAGTTTCTTGATGCTGAGTGCCTTTTTCTTATTGTATGGGATGATTTTCTACGATAATCCTCAGTATAATAATACTGGAGATGGCGGGTTTAGTTTCATCTTTATTTTTGTGGGGATTTTTATTACAGGAATATTCATGATCCAGTATGGACAGCTGTTCTTAAGCTGGAATTCTGGTTATTTTGATTTTTTCCTTAATCGAAAAGATGGTGTAAAAAATCTGGTAAAAGGGAAATACTTGCTGCTGCTATCCATCTCCCTGTTATGCTTTTTGCTGTCTATTCCTTATGTTTATTTTGGGTGGAAATTCTTATTGATCCACTTGGCCACCTTCCTGTTCAATGCGGGTATTCTGATTCATTTGATTATCTATCTGGCTATTTGGAAGCCAAAACCAATGGATCTGAATAAGGGGGCAATGTTCAATTACGAAGGGGTGGGAGCAGCCCAGTTTTTGATGATTATCCCGATGATGGTTGCTCCCTATGTGATATACGTTCCTTTTGCCCTGCTTTTCAATTCCTATGTGGGACTGCTGGCTCTGGGAACCATAGGCGTGGTGGGAATCTTATTCTTCAACAAGCTTTCAACTATTAATGTAAATCGGGTATTGAAAAACCGATACGAAATTTCATCTTCATTCCGTCAAGAGTTATGATCCAAGTTACTGATCTCAAAAAACAATACAAGGAAGCCGTAGTCCTCGATGTGGCCAATCTGACCATTCCCAAATCTGAGTGCTTTGGATTGGTTGGAAACAATGGCGCTGGCAAGACGACTTTGTTTAGAATTATGCTCGATCTTGTAAGAGCCTCGCAAGGAAGGGTAGAGATTGATTCTAAGGACGTAAGTAAATCAGAAGACTGGAAGTCCACCACTGGAGCATACTTGGACGAGCATATGCTATTGTCTTACCTGACCGCCGATGAATATTTCCAGACGCTTCGTAAAATATATGGCCTATCCGAAGCAGATTTGCAGCTTCATCTGAGCAAGTTTACAGAGCTGTTCAATGATGAGATCGTGGGGAAGAAGAAATATATCCGTGATCTATCGAAAGGTAATTTGAAGAAAGTGGGGATCGCGGCTGCCCTGATGGGAAATCCTGAGGTAGTGTTTCTAGATGAGCCATTTGAGAACTTGGATCCCAGCTCTCAGATCCGGTTGAAGAAGCTGATCCTTCAGGAAAAGGAGAATTCTCAGGTTACCTTCTTGATATCCAGCCATGATTTGAACCATGTGACGGATATTTGTAATCGTATTGTCTTACTTGAAAAAGGCAAGATCATCAATGACCTGAGAGATAAATCCGCGATGCTGACCGAGCTGGATGCTTATTTTACAGGCTGATTCGTTGATAACATGTTCACTTTATATCAAAAAATGAATATGTTGTAGAACAGGTGAGTTTTTCTGGACAGGTTTTGTATACGTGTTCATAATTTGGTAGAATCTGGACATATAGTCGATATATTTTCAGCAAATGGACGCATAATCAGTATGTGTCCAGATTTATGTGAAATATGAACACGTTTATTTTTTCATGTTCATATAATCGGTAAATTTGGACACGATAAAGAACGTGTTCTATGCCTTACGATCGAAATATTCCCTTTAATGACTTGCCTTTACTTCCTCTATCCAGGGAAGTGGAAGAAGATATTACGATTCTAAAAAAACTGGTTACTTCATCAAGAGCACTGGCTTCTGTGAATGCCAGCGTACTTCGCTTGCCAAATCCAACGATGCTGGTAAATACCATCGCCCTTCAGGAGGCCAAGAGCTCTACTGCTATTGAGAATATTTTCACTACAGAAGATGAATTGTACAAAGCAGTTTCAGACTTGATTCAAGAGGAAAGAGCGGATTCGGCGACAAAGGAAGTGCTGCGGTATAGAGAAGCACTCTGGGAAGGATATGCAACCATGAAAGATAAGTCTAGCATTAATCAAGATGTGATCTTGGGAGTATTCAGAGAAGTGAAAAATACGAATGCAGGTTTTAGATCTCCTGCCACGCAGACGATTATCAAGCGGGGGAATAGTGAGTTTCGGTCGGGTGAGACAGTTTACACTCCACCCAGGGGAGAGAAGCTGCTTCAGGACTTGATGGATAACTGGACGGAATATCTCGGGAATGACGATGATTTCCCGACTGATCCGCTGCTGAAAATGTGCATTTCCCACTATCAATTCGAAGCGATTCACCCATTTGCAGATGGAAATGGCCGAACGGGCAGAATATTGAATCAGCTCTATTTGGTCAATAAAAAACTACTTGATCTTCCCGTGCTGTATCTGTCAAAATATATCATCACCTACAAGGAAGACTATTATTACCATCTAGGTGGAGTTACACAACGGGCTGACTGGAAGACTTGGATCTTATTTATGCTGGAAGCGGTGGAGAAGACTTCTATTCTCACGGAGGATTTGATCCGTCAAATTATTGTCCAAATGAATGCCACACTTGAGTATGGGAAATCAAAAATCAAATGGTATTCGAAAGAGGTCAATGAACTGGTTTTTTCCCAGCCGTATCTTAAACCCAAAACGCTAGGGGAATTGATGGGAGTGAGTTCAAGAACAACGTTGACGAAGTATTTCTCTGAGTTGGTTGAGGCAAAAATTCTTTTCCCTAAAAAAGACGGCAAAGAAGTGTATTACGTGAATGAAGAGCTTGTCAGCATTTTGGGAGATTGAAAAAAAAGTCCCTCCAAACGCTCGGAGGGACTTTCCACATTGCTATCCATACCATTGAATGGATAGCCGTTCAACCTTTAATCAACCAATTTATTTCCAACCACCGCCAAGGGCTTGGTATATATTTACCTTGGCATTCATTTGTTTCATCTTAGTCTCGATCAATTCGAATTTGGATTCCAGTGCATCTCTCTGTGTCAAAAGTACTTCCATGTAATCTGCTCTTGCAGACTTGAATAATTCATTTGAAATGTCAACGGAAGATGTAAGTGCCTGAACTTCCTGCGACTTCAGATTATAGGTTTGATCCAGATTTTGGATATTGGAGAGTTGATTGGCTACTTCTATGTATGCGTTCAAGATTGCTCTTTCATAGTCATAGATAGCCTGAATCTGCTTGGCATTTGCTGTCATGTATCTTGCTTTTATAGCATTTCTATTGATCAGCGGAGCTACCAATTCACCTGCAGCAGAATAGATCAGAGATTCAGGTGCTGTGAAAATGTAGCTGGGATTAAATGCGTTGAATCCTAGTCCGGCTGTGATTGCCAGCGAAGGATAGAAGTCGGCCTTTGCCACCGAGATATCAATTTTAGAAGCAGCCAATTCGAGTTCGGCCTGTCTGATATCAGGCCGGTTTGCCAGTAGCTGGGAAGGAATTCCCGCATTAATGGATTCAGGGATCAGATCTCCAAATGCGTCTGAATTTCTCTCTACCCGCTGCGGAAATCTACCAACCAAGAAGTTTATTCGATTTTCTACCTCTATAATATCTTGTTGAATACCATATTGAAGACTTCGGGTATTGAGTACCTGCGCTTGAAATCTACGAACCGCCAGCTCCGTCACCCGGGCTGCATCTTTCTGGTATTTCACGATCTCTAGGGCATTATTTTGAATCTCAATATTCTGCTTTACTATAGCCAGTTCATTGTCCAGTGCCAGCAATTCGTAATAAGAATTAGCAATCTCGGAGACCAGATTGGTCACCATGAAGTTTTTGCCTTCCACACTTGCCAAATACCGTGTCATTGCGGCCTTTTTGGCATTTCTTAGCTTGTGCCAAATATCAACTTCCCAGGTAGCATAGGCTCCCAGCATATAGTCTTGTAAAGGGTCGGGGAACTCTTTACCTGGCTTAATGTCCGTATTGGCATCATTAGCCCCCTGGCTGGTATAGCGGCCTACTTTGTCTACTCCTGCTCCGGCACCGATCCCCACTGATGGTAAAATCTCGCCCTTGCGGACTCTCACTTCGTTTTGGGCGATCTGTATTTCCTGCAAAGTGATATTCAGTTCCTGGTTGTTGGTTAGCGCAGTGTCGATCAGCGCCTTTAGGTACGGATCAGCAAAATATTCTTGCCATTTTATTTCTGACGCAGTGTTTGTAGTGTCCTGAGTACTGTCTGTATAGCGCTCAGGTACTGTGTTATTTATGTCTTTCTGTATCAACTCCGGGGTTTTGCACCCAGTCACGGCTAAAGCCATAGTGATTGAAACCAGGCAGATATTTATTGTTTGCTTAAGCATGTGATTGGTGTTTTGGTTCGGATAATGGACTTTCATCTTCATTCATGATCAGATGGCGACCATCTGCCAGACTGCCAAATATGAAGTACAGTCCCGGGACAATAATTACCCCGAATACAGTACCGAATAGCATACCTCCAAGGGCAGAAGCTCCGATGGTATGGTTGCCGATTGCCCCTGCACCAGATGCCATAATCAATGGGATCAAACCTGCGATAAAGGCGAATGACGTCATTAGGATTGGGCGGAAACGGACTTTGGCCCCTTCTATTGCCGCTTCAAAAATGCTCATTCCTTCCTGACGTTTCTGAACTGCAAATTCCACAATCAACACAGCGTTTTTACCCAATAAGCCGACTAGCATAATGAGGCCAATCTGTGCATAAATGTCGTTGTCCAGTCCCATCAATTTTAGCAAGAAGAAGGAGCCAAATACTCCCGCAGGAAGCGAGAAAACCACGGCAAGCGGAATAATGAAGCTTTCATACTGTGCTGCCAACACGAAATACACGAATACCAGTACGATCAAGAATACATAAAGCGCTTCATTTCCTCTGTTGGATTCGTCATATGAGAGTCCTTCCCAGGCAATGTCGTAGCCCTTTGGAAGCGTCTGGGTAGATACTTCTCTGATTGCCTGAATCGCATCAGCAGTCGTATACCCCGGTGCCGGAAGTCCACGGATGGATGAGGAATTGTACATGTTGAAGCGGGTTACTTCATTTGGTCCCTGAGTTTTCTTCATGCTCATGAAAGCTGAATAAGGAACCATTTCCCCTGCTTCATTTTTCACAAACAGATTCAAGACATCGGAAGGAAGTCTCCTAAAGGCAGGGTCTGACTGTACATAGACTTTGAAGAATCTGCCAAATCGGATAAATCCCTGCTCGTATGTACTTCCGATAAGGATGTTTAAGTTCTCCATCGCTTTTCCTATGGATACACCTTTCTGCATAGCTTTGTCGTTGTCGATTTCCAATTCGTATTGGGGATAGTTTGCCGCAAAGAAGGTAAATAGGCCGGTGATCTCTTTTCGCTTGGCCAAGTCATCCATGAATTGTTTGTTGATCTTGTCAAACTCTTGATAATCAGTTGTTGTGGTCTGGTCTAAAAGCCTCATAGAGAATCCTCCTGACGAACCAAACCCCGGGATTGCCGGTGGCTCGAAGAATTCTATCACTGCACCAAGACCTTTGGATTCTTCTTCAAGTTCTTCCATGATTTCTTTCACACTGTGCTTTCTTTCGCTCCATGGTTTTAGGTTGATCAAACAAGTACCGGCATTGGAGCCACGTCCTTCAGTCATGATTTCGTAGCCCGCCAAAGAAGAAACAGATTCTACACCGTCTATCTCTTCACAGATTTTCTGTAGCTTCTGCGAAACTTGATTGGTTCTTTCCAGTGTGGCACCGGGAGGTGTTTGGATAATGGCATAGATGGTTCCTTGATCCTCACTTGGAATAAATCCCGAAGGCAAAATTTGGTTTTCGAAAACGATCCCTACACCGAAGAGTAAAAGGATGGCGAATGTAAGCCACCTTCTACTTACCATGGATCTGAGCAAGCTTACATATTTCCCGGTCAATTTATCAAAACCGCTATTGAAACTATCCAGCCCTTTCGTCAGTAGATTTCTCTTCTTCTCTTTCCCATGATTGTTTTTCAAAAGCATGGCACATAGCACAGGAGTAAGCGTCAACGCAATGATGGCGGAAATCACTATGGAACTGGCCATGGTGATGGAAAACTGCCGATAGAATGTGCCCACTGGACCACTCATAAATGAGATGGGCAAGAACACAGAGACCATTACCGCAGTGATGGCGATGATTGCTCCACTGATTTCACCAAGTACCCGTTTTACAGCTTGATAGGGAGTCAAATAAGGGAACTCCTCCATTTTGGCATGTACGGCTTCCACCACTACGATCGCATCATCCACCACAATACCGATCGCGAGCACCAAGGCAAAGAGTGTAATGATATTGATAGATAGTCCGAACATCTGAAGGACAAAAAATGCTCCTATCAACGATACGGGCACCGCTATGATGGGGATCAAGGTAGAACGCCAATCCCCTAAAAAGATAAATACAACCAAGGCCACCAGAATAAAAGCATCCCGAAGCGTATGGATCACCTGTTCGGTAGATGCATCCAAGAACCGGGATACGTCATAGCTGATTTTGTAATCCATTCCTGGAGGAAAGGAAGCTTTCATTATTTCCAATTCTGCTTTTACTTCTTCGATTACGTCACTTGCATTACTGCCATAGTTTTGCTTCAGTACTATCGCAGCAGATGGGTGGCCATCCAAATTGGAATAAATATCAAAGAATTCACTTCCCAATTCGGTTTTGGCAATGTCTTTCAGTTTGATACTCTCACCTTCTGCGTTTGCGCGGATAATGATGTTGTCATATTCTTCCGGTTTGCTAAACCGCCCCTTATAAGTAAGTACATATTCAAGTGACTGTGCGGCAATACCTGAACTTTGTCCAATTCTACCCGGGCGTCCTACAATACTCTGATCTCCCAATGCTTCCATGACTTCTTCCACAGAGACGTTGTAGGCACGCATGCGATCGGGATTTAGCCAAACACGCATAGCGTAGGTTCGGCTACCTAATATCTGTGATCTTGCTACTCCTTTTATCCTGTTGATTTCAGGGATCATATTCACGTTAGCATAATTGTACAGGAATTTTTCATCCATGTTTTCACTTGTGGAATACAGATTGACATACATCAGCATACTTGGCTGAATAGGTGTAATTACGACACCTTCTCTCTGTACAAGTTCGGGTAGGAGAGGCATTACCTGATCTACCCTAGTCTTGACCCGAATAACGGCCTGATTGGGATCTGTACCCGGTTCGAAGATGATATTGAGCGTTGCTTCGCCCGCACTGGTAGCATCTGTAGCCATGTAGCGCATGCCTTCTACCCCGTTGATGGAGTTTTCCAGTGTAATTAGGGTTGATTTCACCAACACATCTGCACTTGATCCAGGATATGCTATGAAAATACTCACAGTAGTAGGAGCAATCTGAGGGAACTGGGATATAGGGAGCTGCTTAATGGCAAGCGAACCTATAAATACGATCATGATTGAAATCACAATCGCAAAAACCGGTCTTTTTATGAATGTAGTAAACATTTTTTCTTCTGGTTTTTAGGAGAACTGACTACTCTGCATACAAGTCTAACTGAGACAAGGCGGTGTGCGGCTGGACGAAATCGTAATGGATTTCGTCATTTTCCCTAACCAGTCGAAGACCTTCCAAAAGGATCTTATCAGTCTTTTCCAACCCACCCGAAATGGCATAAATGTGCGGAAGTTCGGCTGCGATAGTTACCTCTCTGGAGCGGATTTTATTTTCTTCGTCCACGACATATACGTATTTCTTATCCAGTACTTCAAAAGTTGCTTTTTGAGGAATTAGCAACGCATCCTTGAGTGGAATTCTCATTTCTATATTGCCTGTCTCTCCATGTCTTAATAGCCCGTCTGGATTCGGGAATGTAGCTCTGAATGCAATATTTCCAGTCTCGTTGTTAAAATCCGCCTCAATTGTCTCCACTACACCGGGATAGCTGAAATACTTGTTGTTTGCCATCAGAAGGTTGACTATTACATCATCATCACTCTTTACTTCTGCTTGGTATTCCAGGTATTCTGCTTCCGGCACATTGTAATAAACCCACATCTTGCTGTTGTCTGAAAATTCAGAAAGCAATTCTCCTTCATCCAGCAAACTCCCTTCTCTTACACGGAACCGACCGATAATTCCATCGAAAGGGGCTCTGATCTCTGTGAATTGCAAATGAACTTCTGCAAGAGACAGTTCCGCTTTTGCTTTCGCCAATTTGGCTTTTGCCATAGCCAATTCGTTGGGGGCGACAATGTTTCTGTCAGCTAAAGTTTTGGTGTTTTGATATTCGATCTCAGCAAACTCAACTTCTGCTGCCGCACTTTGCTGTTCCGCTTCATAGAGCTTGGGCATAATTTTGAACAAAAGCTGCCCTTTTTTAACGAGTTGGCCTTCATCTACATAGATCTTCTGCAGGTAGCCTCTTTCTTGGGCGCGCAGCTCTATATGTTGGATAGAATGTATTTGGGAGACATAATCTTTGGTGATTAATGTGTCCATGGTAAGAGGGCCGGTTACCAGAAAAGTGGTTTCACTCTCTTTATGCTCCTCTCCGTGTGAATTGCAGCTTGAAATCCACAAAGTGCCACACAGGCTTAAGAGCATGAAAATTTGATTTTTCATAGGTTGATTTTTTAGAAACGAATATTGCTTTTGGGTGATTTTGGGAGTGTATAGCAGATACACGTAAGCTCTAATAGCTATTCGCTAGGTTGTCAAGAGCAGTAAGTAAACAGTGGTATAGGCAAAAAGGGAAGCCTATTGGATGTTATTATATTCGGAAAACCTGAATTACAAGATGTAATCGATTTGGCGAAATAGTTGAAAAGCGCCCACGGTAAAGCAAGCGGATGTTTGCGATATGAAATAGGTAGCCCAATAAAAGGGTACAAAAAATAGCAGTAAAGTAGTTGCTGTATTCTACGAATTTCTTGAAGGGGACAAGAGCGTCGTCCTTCTCTTCGATTTCGAAGATGTTTAAGTTCTCATTCTCCGATGTATGACCTGCAGAACCTTTTTTGATTACGGATTCGTGGTGGCCGTTTGAGCTAAACAAACCGGAATCCGTAGCGGACACATCATCCAAGGCATATACTTGACTATATCCACTTGAGAAGAGGATAGATAGTGCTAGTATAAGTCTGGTTATCAATTGTGTCATTAGAGTGCGAAATAATACAATCTACAATTGATAGACAAGAGAAGCTTATTAATTTTTGTGAAATTGGGATGAACTACAAATTCTCCCCTTATGGGGTTGTCAATTTGGATTGACTAGTCTAGCTACCTGTTAATCTGAGGTAAGACTGTTTTCAAACAGTTGAACACCATTATAAAAGGTTGGTGTATCGGCTTATCTCCCCACAGACCCGGTAATTTATTTGTTTACCTTTTTTATTTATCCAAGACTAAGTAGCAGAATCAAGTTTAACTAGACGAAAATATGCTATGTACATTTTAAGGATAAAGAAGATAGTATGGACAGCTGCTATCCTGCTTGTAGGGGGATTTGTTTCTCCGATCCGCGCACAAATAAAGGAAAGAGTAGTAGAGCGTGCAAAGGAATCTACCACCAATAAAGCCGAGCGGACAGTGGATGAAACCATTGAATCTGTTGGAGACGGGATCGTCAATGGAGTAAAGGGGATTTTTACTAAAAAAGGTAAAAAGAATAAAAACAACAATGATAATCAGTCTAGTGGGATGGATTCTGACGATGGGCAGGGGATGAACGGTGAGTATGGCGCTGAAGATTGGGTGGATGAGCAAAGCCGGGGGGAGATGGATTCGGAGATGCACTCAGAAGGTTCCCCGAGTTTGTCTAAATATACCAAATTTTCCTTTGTGCAGGGTGAAGAAATCATCGCTTATGATGATTTTATGCAGGACAAAGTAGGGGATCTACCTGCTTCATGGATTACCACAGGAACGGCGGAAATTGTCAGTTTTGACAGCTTGGAAGGCAACTGGGTATGGTTTAGCAAAACCTCCGGAAACTTTATTCCAGAGTATTTGAAAGATTTTCCTGAAAACTTCACCTTGGAGTTTGACCTGATGTATGACTTTGATTTTGGGACATTTAGTTCTTCCCGAAACCTAATGTTGGTCTTCACGGATATCGTCAACCCTGAAGCAAATATTGGCTGGAATGGAAATGGGGATTATTTTAATCTACAGAAATTATCGGACAACTATTTGGGAATTCAGTTTTCTGGCAACAGTCATGACGGTGGCCCCTATATAATTGCTAAGAAAGCAGTTCATACCGAAAAGGGATTGAATTTCAGAAATGATTTCAATGCTAAGCACCTGATCAATGCCGAAGGAGCCAACAAACCAATCCATATCTCTATTTCCCGTATGGGCAGGCGTGTTCAGGTATTTGCCAATGAAGAGAAAGTACTTGATCTGACAGCAGCATTTCAGAAAGATGTAAAACTCAGCAGCGCCCGCTTCTTTGTTGCAAATTCTGCTGATGGGGACAATTACTACCTCAGCAATATCCGATATGCGGTAGGACAACCGGATACCCGAAACAAACTTCTGGACAGTGGGACTTACAGTACCTCTGCAATTACGTTCAACTCAGGTTCGGCGGATATCAAACCTGAATCCTATGCTATTCTTAAAGAAATCGCAGATGCTTTGAAATCCGAATCTGGTAAAGCCGTGTCAATCATCGGGCATACCGATAGCGATGGATCAGCGGAACTGAACCAGCGTCTCTCTGAGGAACGTGCAGCTGCTGTAAGGATGGCATTGCAAAATGAATTTGGTGTAAGCAATACTATGGAAACGTCCGGAAAAGGTGCTACGGAGCCAGTAGCTGAGAACAATACACCGACAGGCAAAGCGAATAACAGACGGGTTGAGTTTATCCTTAACTGATTCCATTATCTTCCAATAGATCTAAGCTCCGATGTTCAAATTATACATGTTCGCCTAATCAACCTTAAGTGATTATTGTAAATAACTTTTAAAACCAATGAAAAATAAAAAAATAGTAGTTGCGCTGTTAAGTTTATCAACTCTCCTGATTTTATCCAATTGCAAAGAAAAGGAGGAGCCTGTCACTGATTATTCCCAGTTTATGATGGGAGAATGGACCATCTCTGAGATTTTCACGTTGTCTGGTGAGCCCGAAATTATCGATGATTGCAATCGCGAAACTACCTATAATTTCATGGCAGGTGGAGTACTTAATGTCAATCCCCGTGCAACTGCAAGTGATGGAAACAGCACTTATTGTGCAGCAGTGCTGAATGACGGCTTGGGAGTGGATGTAAATTACTTGATTACAGGGAATAGAATGGAAAGTGAGCTGGGAAATGCCACTCTGGAAAAAATCAGTAACAGTTCCGCAAAGCTTACTTTTGACGAAGAAGAGTTTGGGATAGTGGTGTTGGTGAGGTGATCTAAAATCCCAGTATATAACTTTGGAAAATAGTTAGGAGGAGCATCAGGGGTAACCTTGGTGCTTTTCTTTATTTCTGTCAAAGGCAATTTTATCTGGCTTTTATCTCAACAGCTTCTGTGTCAAAGTGGTATTTGTGTTTCAGTCTTAGACTAGAATCAACCAGCTTTGCCTTTTATCTAAGCGTGTATGTTTTAGTTAGTTGTTAACTGGTCCTTTTAGCTCTGACTCTCCAGCTAATTCCTATTCCCCCCACGATTAAAAGTAAGGCAATTGCTATCATCCAATTGGGTATTCCAGCGTGCCTGATAGGATCGGTATTGCCGGAGACCACCAGCCCTGCCCAGTAAAATGGATGACTCAGCTCCGCATCCGGATTGGCTTTTAGATATTCCCGCTTAGCATTGGCCAGTGAAGTGTTTTTTTTATTTCCTTCCAATAAAGATTGATAAAAAGAGACCATAAGCGATTCTGAACTTTGATCGGGGAGTTGCCAAAGTCCCATGATCAAGCTTGGTACGCCGGCATATGAAAATGCGGTGGCCAAACTTTTTACCCCTTCACCTTTCTTGATCGGGCCATATCCTGTATTGCAAGCACTCAAGGTAGCGAGATCCGCCTGAAGCCGCATATTATAAAGTTCATAAGCATGAAGCCTACTGTCATCGGCAAATACAAAACTGGATTGCTCTCCTTCAAGGTCGTTGACTTCTGCATGCATGGCAAGATGCAAAATTGAATAATCTTTGGCTTTTGCTATGAAGAAACCCTTATCCAGCTTATCTCCCTGATGGATTTCACCTTCCAGTAATTCGGAAATCCGGATAGCTTCTGAGGCGGCACCCGGTAAATCAATGGCTGAATTGCCCCGTAGCAATTCTTTTTCCTGAGTAGTGGAATATTGCGGAGCAAATGCAGCAAAGGAAGCAGTGCTGTTTTTTTCCATTCCTTCCTGTAGCAACCAGAGCGGTAGCGAACCGGAGTAGCTGATGTCATGCTGTGTTACCAGAAATCCGTCGGGCTTACCGGTTGGTGTCAGCGCTTCAAAAGGCACATAGTTTACTATATCATCGGGAATGATCAATAATTGCCTCTGGAAATCAGAATCTATTCCATCAGGAAGGAGATATGCAAACAACTCCGTGGAAGATTCATAAAAAGCTATATCTCTACTCTTCAATCGATCCATTGCCATGGATACTAAAGATCTTAGCTTGGAGGTAGAGCCGAGGCTATGCAGGAGGATTTTGTCCTTCGAAATTTCAAACAGATAAGCAGTAGAGTCTGTCACTAGATATCTCAGAAGGGTCGTTTGCTTGTCTATTGCCTCTTGAACATGGGATAGTTTTACATTGCTTTGACTCAGTCTCAGATATTGGGGAGTGAGTCCTTCCAACATACGCTCCAGAATCCCGAGCTCTTGCTCATGATGATGGAGCTTGGATCTCAAGAAGTCCAGCTGCCCGATCTGAGCGGAATCTTTTTGCAGGCTTAGCAACTGTTCTTTGTAGTGGACAATCAGTTTGCGGTGCTCATCTTCCTTCTGTTGAATAGAATCGGGAACAAGAATGGCTGTTTGGCGTGCATTTTTCATGAACTTCTTCCAATCCTGACTGCTCCTATTGTTTTCCAAGACACCCAATAACTGGCTTAGAGCGACCTCGTCTTCCGGATGTTCTGATCTAAGATGGCATTCCAACAACCCATGCTGGATCTTTGACTGCAGCGATGCTAAGGCATCAGTATATGCACCACCCAGGTAATAGCTGTCCAGCATTTCCATGGCCAATTGAAAAAGATGCTTCGCGGTTTCCAAATCGTGGGATGAAGCCGTACTGTCAAAAAGCGAAAGATAAGTTTCTCCAACGATGGTCAGTCCTGAGATGTAATTTGAATGTACCCGTCCACCAAAATCGACTAACCGAATAGACTGCGGTGAGTTAGACAGACTATCTGATCCAGTCAACATTGCCAATGTCTTACTTCCGTAGTGTTTTGCGCTTTTTAGATCATGTTTTGCGTTGGAGATTTTAGCTGCAATAATAATATAGTCAATCACTTCTCCCTTATGCTGGGAGACGGACATGGCAGAATCAATATATTTTTCGGCACTCGCAGGGTTGTTTTTATCTAGATAAATCAAGGACAGTTTTGCATACGTGTCAGCTACTAAAGAGGAGTGCCCGTGGCTGTCTTTAATTTTCAATGCTTTTTCATAGTAGGAAATCGCACCATCAAGGTCCCCTTTCAAAAAATGGAGTTCTGCCAATTCTTCCTCAGAACTGATCAGATATTTTAGGAACTCTTGAATTCGGGATTGGTCTATTGATGAGACCAGAGATGCGATTGAATCTCTGTAGCTGATGGCCTCATCCAATTGCCCTTTTTGTGTCAGTACATGTAAGTGTTTGTTCCAATAATTCAACATCAAGTGGAGGTTCGGATCATCTTTTTTCTGGGAAATCAACTGATTTTTCTTCCCCCAATTTTCATCTTTATTGACAACTAGTTCTCTGATTTTAGCCAATAATCCTTCCGCTTCATTGAGGTCACCATACCGTAAATTCCAATTGATCAAATTCCCGTAAACCGTCATCAGATAGCTTTGGTCCAATTCCTCAGCTTCTTCCCAGGCTTTTACCGCTTTTTGATAAGTTTGGTACTGCTTATTTGCCAGGCCCAGTAAGCCATAGTTAAATGCCAGATTGTTATAAGTTAGTCCTACCTCTTGGTGGCTTTCTCCATAGAAAGAAATTTGCTTGTCAAGCGCCTGCTCATAAAATTCCACAGCTTCCGGGTAATTGCCTATTTTGTTTTGGATATAGGCAATATCAAAAAGAACACTCGATAAACTTTCCGGGTCAGGATCGGCTGTGGTAATAAGGGTTCTGTGGATTTTTTTGGCTACCGGAAGCGCCTCGGGCCATTTTCCGTTGTATCCAAGAAAATGATAGTAGGTATTGAGGAGGGAGATCTTCTCTTCCAAAGGAAGATTAGTGCTGTCCATCAGCTCATAAGCGGATGCCAAAAGGGGAATGCCTTCCGCTGCGTAATTGTACGAAAGAGCCAAAGAGTGATTTCTTTTTACCTGCAGATAATTCCGGATTTCAGTCACCCCGTCTGTGTAGGACTCCAATGCGCTATCTCTAAAGGAAACAGATTCGGTATGCAACCCTAGCTTCTGAAGCGAGTCAGCTTTTTTTGAAAAGACGCCCCATGCCGAATCACCATATAGATCCAATATGCTTTCGGCGAGAGATTCAGACTCTTTTTGAGTGTCAGTCTCTAGCTCTTTTTCAGTTCCACAAGAAGCCATTATCAAGAGTAGAATGACGGCAAAGCCTCTGTTTCTTTTGATAGTATAATAACTTAACAACGCTAGAGCTAATACTGCTCCCACAATCCACCAGCCCTTCCGTCCGCGATCCTCCGCTACATCACCCGCATAGATAAATGCTCCCCAGTAATAGGGATGTGCTGTGTTTTCATCTGAATTGGCGATATAATCCAGCTTCGAATGGCGGATTGCCGATTCGTACGAATCCCCTTTTTTTATTTGGTTGTAAAAACCAGTCATTAAAGTTTTGGTGGAGAGGTCAGGAACTGCCCAGATGCTCATGAGTACATTTGATATATTGGCATACATAAAACCTCTGGCAAGACTCATAATCCCTTCCCCTTTTTGATAGTCTCCTATGCCTGAATTACAGGCTGATAGCGTGACCAGATCGGCGGTTAATTGAAGGTTGAACAATTCGAAACTGTGGAGGAAGCCATCCTCTGCTTCGTCTTCCTGCATCACCAGACTGGAAAGCAGCGGATTAGTATTGTTTATTTGGCTATGCGCCGCAAGATGTATGATATCTGCGGTGGCGGCACTTTCTTTGAACCTGCTTTCCAGTGCATCTGTAGCAAGCAGAATTGTTGAATTGAATCCTTCAGCTATTTCCCTGACTTCCGCAGTATTGTTGGGTAGGGATGCGAAAGTAGCTCTGGTAACTTCATTTGAGGCATTACGAACCTCATTCTGAAATCCGGAATACGCCGGAGCTATGCCTAGAAATTTCACCTCTTTCTCAGGTTTTATCTTCTTTCGGTTCTTGTTTAATAAAAAAGCGGAGTAATGATAAGAAATCTGGTAATGCTTAATCAAATAGGGTAAATCCTTTAGACTCTGGGCTGGCTTGGCGGGTTCGCTCAGAAAGGCTTCGAAAGGCAACAATGCCAAATCACCATCCGGGATGATGATTACTTTGTCGGCATTAAACTGATCCAAAATCGGCTTGAGAAGGATTTCGAACAAGTTATATCCATGATTTTTGAAATCATTGGTTTTCGATTGGATAGAACTTAAAAATCCCTGCGTTTCCTTTTTAAGGGCAGGCGTATTTTGGATTTTCAAATAGTTTGATTTGCCTTTGAAAGTATAGAAGGCCAAATAGTAAGATCCAAAATCCTGGTATTGGATCAGAAGATGGTCTGACTTGCTGATACTCAAAGGTAGCGTTGCCGGGAGCAGTTTATTTTCTACACCATAGACTTCACCGTATTTAATAGCGTAGTAGTTTGGATAGTCTTTCTTATAGGAGGATATCAACATCTCTAAGTCAGCTTTTGTCTGGAAATAAGCCTCATTTTTGGGATTCACCAGATAGAATTCCTCCGTTAAGTCTCCGCTTTGCTGCTCTGTATCCTGATAGCCTACCGCTTCAAATTCCAGCAATTTTGATTTAAGCTCATATTCTTTATCCAATAGCTCTTGAGGAATACCGGTCACATCCAGGCTGGCTGTGAAGAAGGATTCCCTTAGAGGCAGTGATTTTGAAAAATCGGATAAGAGAATACTTTTAGTCAGGTATTCACTACTCTTCGTGAGGTCGTAAAGCTGATTACTGACCAAAATTGCCTCCTGTGCCAGATCATAGTTAGAAGCATAAATATTGGATTTGGAGCGAAGGCTATAGATCCCCTGCTTGGTTTTCAAAGCTTGTCGAATGGATAGAATGTATGAGTCCAATGCAGCGTCCAGGTAGCTTTGATCTTGATTGATCTCATAAAATCTTGTCAACAAATAGCCTTTTCGGGAGAAAAAATCCGTGAGAAAATCTTTGCCTGATAGTTCTTGGAATGATGGATTGTAGGTTATGGGTTTTCCTTCAATCCCCAAAAATAGACGGGTAGCTTTCTGAATCTGTTCCTCCGCAGAAGTTGGGTTGTTCTGTTGTAGTTCATACTCTGCCTGATCAAAAAGCAATAGACCATAGGAATCCCGAATATTATCCTGACTTTTCTCAAACTGCTCTATGGCTTTTGCCCGATACACTAACTGTTGGGGTAGATCTTCCTTTGCCTTATAAATTTTGGCATATTTCAAATAGGTATCGGCGAGATGGGGACGATCTTCTCCATATGCAGCTAATTGGAATTTCTCTGCCTTTTCTGCAAATACCAGTGCTGAGTCATAATCTCCTGCTACAAGGTATGCGTTGGTGAATTCATTGTAAAACTCCAGTAATTTGGGGTCGTCAGGGTACTTTTTTTGAAATTCATCGTAATTTCTTTTTAAGTAGGATAAGGCTATTCTGCCATCCTCTGGACTGTGGTTTCGTGTGGAATAAACATCGGCGAATATCAAATCCAAAGGAAATCTATCCATAATATGGGTGTACTGCTCCGGGATATTGTTTCGGATGGTTTCAGATTGCTTAAGATGGTTGATGGCTTCTTCGTGAACCCCGAGAATACTATAGATCAATGCAATATTCGAATGCACCATCTCTCCGATCATGGTATTCATTTCTGCCTTGTCCTGCCGCAGGATTACCAGACAACTATCATAATAGCGCAAGGATTGGTCGTTGTCATTGATGCTTTTATAGACTGTTGCTACATTGTTATAAGTTCGCGCAATGTGCCCGCTATTTTGGTTATCCTGATTGTTTTCTTTGAGGAAGTTGAGTGATTTCAAGAAGAACGATGCGGACTTATTGTACTCGTTTTTTCCTGCCAACACCACAGCATAGGTACTCCGCACCATATTGACCAATCGCATATTGGTGGAGGGGTTATTGTCCAATACTACATTTGCTTTTGCATGATAAAAATCAGCCGAATCCAGTTTGTTTTGGCGGTGAAAACTTGTTCCCAATTGAGTATAAGTATAGGCGAGACGATCCGTTGCTTTTACCTTTTCAAAATAGGATGCAAGAGAGTTAAAAGTTTCCCTAGCCTCTTCCGTATCAATTTTTTGTCTGGAAAGATGGACGGCTGTGGTGTCCAGAAGGTTTGACTTCTGCCAGTATTCTGTACTGTCAACGGTAGATTGTTGAAGTGCTTGTGCCTGCTGGTTCGAAGAATATAGGAGAATAAAAATTACTAAAAATCTGATCATAGTATTTAAAGAGTTAACGCGTAGAATTGTCAATCCAAACTCAACAGAATCCGCTCCACCTCATCCATTTTATAGCCACTACTTTTTCTAAGGCGGATCATTTCTTCTTTTCCTTTGATCGTGTCACCTTTTACCAGAAAGCTCAATGCCATGTACCACTTGGCCTGATCCCGTAGTTGTATACCGTCGCTATATAGGTAATTGTCAAAATAATGGATTGCACTGTCGTATTGTCCCAGTTCAAACTTGGAGATGCCTTTATAGAAATGGACATAATCAGTTTGATACGGCAAAATACTAGTGAACAAACTGTCAGAAAGGCGATAGTTTTTGCTTTCATAAGCTATGAAAGCAGCTTTCTCTTGGTCTTCGGGATTGAATTCTTCTCCGCGCGTGATGGGAGATACTACATTGGGATACGCATTGTAATAGGCGAGAAATGAATCCGGATCTTTGGAATCTGTTTTCGAATCGTTGAGTTTCAGAAATAAAAATGTTGCCCCTAAGACTAACACAAATCCTGCGGCAATCTTCCAAAGTGGTATCCACGGTAGAATTTTACCTGTTTTAGATTTTGAGTCTAGCTCTTGATCAACCTCCTGCAAGTAGTCCTTCAGCTCACGGTGCTTATTTCTCACGATCGCTTCACGTGCAGTTTGCTGAAACTCGAATTCCTCCCTCAGATTCTCATCTGACTGAAGTAAATTCTCAAATCTCAGTTTTTCCTCCTCAGTCAGCTTTCCCTTAAAGAAGCGGTCAAGCAGTTCATTACCTTCCATCAATATTCAAATTTTTTGTGTTTAAACGACTCCTTGAGTGTCTTCATGCATCGGGATTTATGGCTTTTGACCACGTCCGGGTGATTATAATCCATTATCTGCTGGATTTCCTTCATGCTTTTGTTTTCGTAGTAATAAAGCTCCAGGATTTTTCGGCATTTTTCCCCGAGATTGGCCAGTGATCTCCCTAGGAAAGTCACCCTTGAATCAGGTTCTTCTATAAAGAGTTTGGCTTCTTCATACATTCCCTGATTCCATTCCTGATCTTCTTTTAATTCAAAGTTGGGGCGTTCTTTTTTCAGTTTGGTAAACAGCATGAATTTACCCATGGAAAAGAGGTAGGTTTTAATGCTGCTTTTTTCCAGTTCGAGTTTTCCGCTTACAGCTCTGTCGAATAAGGCTATGCTTACATCCTGATAGATGTCATGTAGAAGTTCTACATCCTGGTGATAACGCTTTGCAAACTGTAGAAATGGCTCCCTGTATAATTTGTATACTTCTCCCAGTGCCGCCTTATCCCCGGACTTTAGCCTTTCTATAAGAATATCACTCATTTACGTTTAGTCTTAAAAATTGTAATTAGGTAAACATATATATAATTTTTCTTTATACATACACTTAGTTCAAGATCAGTGTGTTAGTTGTGATGAGTTTAAGGTTAGACAATATAGATCGAAGGAAGTGAAAAATGCACTTAATGCGTAAAGCAGATCGCAGCAGCATCTTAAGGGGCGATAGAAGTTTTTTATAAAAAGTTTTTTGTGCCTTTTGTTTACCATTTTTCATCACAACAGACTAAGTCATAGCAATCAAAAATCAAATGCTATGAAAAGATATTTTAATTCCAAGATTTACCCATTGTGTTTCTGCCTGTTTTTTATGGTAATCGAAGGACAATCCCAAGTCTTGAAGAAACTCAAAGACCAGATGGCAACCAAAGCCATTTCAGGAGATAACCAATCCAATGAAGGAAAAGGGATGGGGGGACTAGACTTAGCCGGTATGATGGGGCAGTCTAAGGATTTTAAAGCTCCTTCCGAGTACAGTTTTGATTTTCAAGTCACCATGGAAATGAATATGGAAAAGGGGAAACCTATGACCCAAGTATGGAAGTACAATGTGGCTAAGAGCTATTTTGGGATGGAAACGGCCGGTATGCTCATAATTTATGACCTCGACAGCGATGTAATGGTGACACTCAATCCCAAGGACAAAACCTATTCAGCTATGTCCACCTCCATGATGGGAATGTTTGGCAATGCCGCTGATGAACAGGTGGATGAAAGCATGCCTCAACTAGTCAAGACTAACGAAACCAAAACGATTTTGGGCTACACCGCTACCAAATACATCATGGAGGATGAAGATTTGAAAGGAGAATTTTGGATGGCTCCTGAAGTGAAGTTTGATCAGACCGCCTTTGCCAAATCCCTCGGATCTTATTCTAAAAAGTCTGTGCCCTTACCGGAAAAAATGCAGGGATTTATGATGGAAATGACGGCTTTTGACAAGAAAGGTAAAGTCACTTCTCATATGAAAGTAACACAACTTGGCGAGATCGAGCAAGTGATAGATATGAGTCAATACAAGAATGGGATGGCCTTTTAAACCGCTGAATCATGAAACTACTTGCGATCGCATTCAATCTGCTACTGCTCCTTGCGGCATCTATGTGCAGTTCATCTACTGAGGAGAAAAGTCTCTTGGGTAACAATACCAGCTCCAAAAAAGTGAATGATTCCTGTCTGATGGACTATACGGGTGAAAATGAAGGGAAATTTTTCACCGAAGAATTAATCAAAGATTTGGCCAACGGCAATCCGATCAAACCAGACCATTATGAACCAAGACATATGTATCGATATTCCTGGAAGGAAGATGGTGTCATCCATTTCATAGGATTTGATGAAATGGAGACGGCGGAGAAACTTCGACTTAAGCGAACAGATAAGAATAAGGATATTCCAAATCTGGTCGTGGACTATACGAGAAACACCTACCGTGACAAAACTCCCGAAGAAGCAGCAAAATTGAATAAACTAATCAATGATGAGCTTGAAAAATCCAAAGATTCCAATGCCAATGCATCCTCCAATAGAACTCTTCAAAACACGGTCATGGATATGCAGCAGAACGCCTATATCCCATTGGATACAAAGGCTGATTATGCGGTTTACAACAGGAAAGGCTTTGGAGTATATGTTGTGGTAGGTGAGGTATTGCTCTCGCTCAGCGCCCAGGTAGGGCCTTACGGATCTGTGGATGAGGGGAAAAGTATTGAACTGGCCAGGAAGTTGGCTGATAAAGTGGCAGGAGTATGCAACTGATGATTTGGCTTTGCAACCTACTGGTTGTAATCATGTGCCAGAGTTTACGTCCATTGGCTGATTTAGATCCTGAAGTTCGGGTAAATACCACTGCTATAGAGAATATAGCCTATCTCAAAGTGGGCGGTCAAACGGTGTTTGACTCTACCAAAATGGCCTATTCAACATTAACAGCTTATCCTAATCAATTGCTGTTTACACTAATGGATGGTGAAGGGCAAAGTGTGACCTTGACATTTGCCGGCAAGGATATTTCCAAGCGGAGACCAGAAGAGCTGATATTCGATGAGCCGGGGTTATTCCACGGATACAGTGAAGCAGGCGATGTGTTTTTTATTGCATTTGGGAAGTTTGCCCCAGATCGGGAGTCTGGGCAGATTAAGTACGACCATTCTTTCCCGCAAAACATCATGGAAGGAAAGCTAAAAGTGATCAGCTGGACACCGAATGAATTTGTCTTGGAATTCGAAGGAAAGTTGGGCGAAGAAGAGGCCGTAGATAGCCCTGAGCATTGGGTGCCATTTTCCGGTAAGGTAAAAGCAATCAACTACCAGCAATTTGATATGTGAAAACCAACTGATTCAGTAGCGGTTGAGAGGTCTTAAAAAAGAATTCTGCATTGAATGATTAAAATATTGATGATCAAATTTTAAAAAAATGAAACCACTAAAAAATATGAATTCAACACGGTTAAACTCAAATTATAATCATATGAAAACACTAATAAGTACAATCATGTTGGTATGGATCGGCCTGTTTTCTGTAGAATCCGAAGCCCAAACTGTCAAAGGAGCTATTACTGTAGGAAAAAGCTCTGAACTGAAGCTGGAAACCAAGTCGGACAACCTTATAGATCTATTCATCGATTTCAGGAAAGAAAGATACCCCATCTTGTTTTCCTTTCAGGGAGACGGAATCAAATCCAAAGAAGGTAGGGAAATTATCTTTTTTGAGTTTATTACCGAAGTATACCATAATGGTAAACTGGTAGGAAAAACTTCCAGAAACCCCATGCCTTACATCCCCGGAGACATGATCATCGGAACTGAAGGTTTTGACTTTATTTCCATGCTGAGCTATAATGAGAAAAGCCGGGCTACAATGAAAGAGACTCCAGGCAAACTTGCTCAGGGAAGCTATCAGGTCAAACTACTTGCCAGACCGTTAGAATCAAAGGGGCAGATCCGACCGGCAACATTTTCATTTAACATTCAATAGCTATTTATGAAATCAAACATAGTTAACCGGATAATACTGCTTGCGGGCATATTACTACTCGCTTTTGCCTGTGGTGCCTCAAACGAAGATCAGGCACTGGAGAAAGTTGCCAAAGACTTGGGAATTGACAAGGAGAAGCTAAAAAGCAAATCCTTCTATTCCTTCAAAATCTCCGGCGGTTCGCTGGACGGGCAAACGTTCACCACTCCGGTGTATGCACAGGGAGGCATTGATTCCAGATGGAACGAGAACAGAGAAATCAGCGCATCCACAGTTGGTTTCGTAGATCCGCCACAGGGCAACAGTACCTTTAGAATGATCTGGGATGGTGATAAGATCAGCCCGCTCAAGGCAGAAGCAAACCCCTTTGGAGAGAATTCTTTTATAGAGCTGAAGGTGGAGAAAAACGATAAAAAATATGTTTTCTTGTCCGATAGCGGCTCTTACCAAATAGTATCTAAAAACAAAAAATCTTGGGTGGATCAGATCACTAAAGATGAGTATCCAATCCTGGATATAGAAGCTGAGTTTGAGGGGGATTTTACCGAAGCTACTTCGGGAGAAAAAGTCAAGATCAAAGGCTGGGTAAAAGGCTTCGACCCACGGTAGAGGCTTAATCTTAACCAGAGCTTTTACAAAACAATCAATTTTAATCACGGAAAATAGATCTGAGGTATATGATCATTCTATGCCCGGGATTCCTACGGCCTTTCCAAACTACACACAACATGAATAACTACATCAAAACTCTCGTTCTGTCAGTTCTGATGGCCTTAAGCAGCTTTGTTTCTGCGCAGACATTTCCAGTCCAGGCCACCGGAATATTTACTCTGGATATTGGGAATGAACTTCGCTTGCTCCAGAACCTCCCATCTACAAAAGTAGAAGGCATATATGCTAAACCGAGTAAGGAAAAACTGGCAGATTTCGAGGGTGCTTACGAAAAAAGCACAGGAAAGGTGGATGGGCAGCTTACCTATTGCAATGGCAAAAAGGAAAGGCTGGTTTTTTACTTCACCCGAGACAATGCCGATGCTTCAGAAATATACTTTGGAAAAGCCCCAAATGACAGAAAAGCGGTAGGTACACGAAAAGGAAAAACAAGACCTACCCTGGCTTTTGATTGCGCTAATGATAGTGCAGAACAGGGCAACGAACCCTTCTTCGGGAAGGGCTCATGGACAGGGACCTGGAAGACGCATCAGGGAATGATCAGATTGATCCAGATCAATGATATAGTTACTGGAAATGTATTTGTGGTCGGGGATTTTAAAGATACCGGTGTTATTCAGATAATCGATTTTGAGGGTAATGAAGTGGAAGGTGAATTCACCTCTGCTACCCAAGGGGACGGTTACTTCAAGATCACACGAATGAGTGAAACCAAATTTGAAGGAACTTACAGATGGGGATTACAGACCGAATGGACTGAGTGGGGAGGAGTACGTACCGATTCTAAATTACCGGTGCTGACTTCCACTGGGGCAAAGCACTTGGTGAATCGACTATTAAGCGAAGATTAAGTCATCTAAACTTTTATCCAAAATAATAAATCATGGAATCGAGCATGACTCAAAAGTCACACACTGGGATGATTATAATGTATGCGAGATTCTCCCGATGAAAAATCGGGACAGGCTATATGGCCACTGAAAAACAAATTAGAAACACATGAAATCGAGCATGCCGAAGACGGCACAGAGGGATGATTATTCACCTGGCGAGATTCCATCTGACCTCTTAAAACAAAATATAAACAGATGAAAAAACAAATTTATATACAGCTAATCCTACTTTTCTTGGCAGGATGGTCGCAGGCGCAAAATTTCACCGGCGTATGGAATGCATCTATGGTGAATGACAAATCAAAAGTGGATCCTAATATCGAGTACCATTTGACCCAAAATGGAAGTACGATCACCGGAGAGATTATTCACAAAAAAGAAAATATGAGGGCTACGCTTACGGGTACCATGGCTAATAAGGAAGTCACGGGTACACTGAAATATGACAAAAACCAATGGGCTTCTTTGGATCAGAAATTCAGGATTTTCATCAGAGCCAATGATAATGCCACCATGTTTATGCACGAGAGCACCAAAGGTGCGCGCTTTTATGGAGGCCCCATATTCAAGAATCAAACCTTAACGAGCCAGCAGGCAAATAAAGCTCAAGCAGCGACATCACTTCAAAAAGGCGCATTTTCTACAGGAAGTGGTACGGTAGTCCAGAAAGCTACAGGGACACCCAAAGTAGGAGTTCAGATGGCGACGACACCTAAGAAAACAGCTAGAAACATTGGGGGCTATTACCGCATCGAAGGTATGACCGATGCTAGCGGCACGAAAAGGAACCTCTTTGTGAATGTTAGGAATTTTCCTGACAGCAAAGACAGAAGCAAGGCTTATGGAGAAGCACTGATCTTGGGGAATGCCTATGGTATCGGTTCTACAGAAGGAAGGCTGTTTGGATATGAGACCAATGAGGATGATGTAACCGTGATGTTTGATCCGATCTATGAAAATAACACCAAGAATACCAAAGCCAACGGTCGGATTGCAATCGGGAGCAATGGCACGTATCTCGTAGCTCCAAAATTGGGATACAAAATGATCAAAATCAGCCAGGCGGAAGCAGAGCGGGAGAGTAAGAAGCTAAGTGCTACGGTAAAGGTGAGGGTGGAGTATAAGTTTATCTATGTTAATGATTCCTTCGAATGGCCTAAATCTGCACTTAATTCAACTCAGGCTTTCTACTCTTCTTTCGATAGGGCGATTTATGGAACAGGTAGTATTAAAGCTACTTTAGAAACATCATCTTCTACAACTCCAGTGAAGAGCGTTGGTAATCTTTCCGACCGTGTATTTGATGCTCCAAAATCAAGACCTGTTTCGAAAGGATATAAGAGTTATTACTTCGAAAAAAAGAACAACTTGGCATGGGGTCGTGGGAAAGGAAGTGGATACGGCTTCTATAAGTTTGCCAAAGATGCTGAATTTCCCAAGCCCCAGAACAATACACACACAGGGGAATTCTTAATAGAAGTAGGTTACAAAAGGGAGTTTGAAGTTCCAAGGGCAGCTCTGGAGGGCAAAGATCAGAGAGTGGGAATACAAGTCAGTGTCCACTTGTCTAACGCGGCCGGTACAGGAGACATCACTTTTGGAAACATGCGCAGAAAAGTTTATCTCCATGAATTGGGACTGGAAAGTAAATTAACAGAAGATGAAAAAAGGATCAACTATGTGATGCATGAAAAAAGGATCAGCAAAAATCCTATTTATTTTATAGCTAGTGTTACTAAAGGGCCATTCTTAGTGACTTTTGTGGCATTTACTGTAGAAATCGTTGAATAACCATTCTTTTCAATCATTTAATGAACAACTCTTTAAAAAATCTTTGGATAAATAGGGTTAAGCAGCTGGCTTTCTTAGGAGGGGCTATGGTATGGGGAGCCTTCACTAATGCACAAGATATAGATCTCACCACCTACGACAGCGAAGAGGGCGGACTCTATTTTGATCAGGCTATTATTTACTCCTATTCGGATCACACGGGTAGGTCTGGGGAAGTGTGGATCTATTACAGTACCTGTAGCAAGCGCTTCCTTTTTGACCATGCCGCATGGGGTAGGGAAGACGAGATGATCCACTATGTCATTGCCCAGCCTGATGGCAGTTACCTGACCTTTGGGACAGAAGCCGAAGGTCCGGGCAACGGCAGGGTAGTCACGGTGGACTCGGTATATCTGGAGCCTAACGATAATCTTATTGCTATCCCTTCCAAGGACGAGTACATCGAGTTTACTGCTATTCCTGAGTCCAATGAAGTAATAGCGGGACTGGAGAGCAAAGCATATGAAGTGAGGAAACTCAAAGATGCCAATGCTTCAGAAAAAATCCACCTCGCTACAGTAGATTTTGATACACGATTGATCTACTTGTTTAATCAGCAGGCAAAAGAGCTTCGGTTACCAGAGATCCTAGGACAAACTTTCGGGCTGGGGTATGATCAGCTGGTGACAAAGATGGAATCATCCTATACTGACGCTAAAGGTCAAGTGTATTGGAGCAAAATGAAACTGGAAACAGTTGATCCGACCACCTACTGGGCACCCATCAAAGATTACACGTTGAGGACTAGAAATTCCGACGGCGGCCTCTCTTCTTCAACTTTGTGCGAATCTATTGAGCTATTCGGGGACTGCTATTAAGTAAGTATTCTCAGAGCATTACCTTCCCGATTTGTGAAATTGGGAAGGTTTTTTTATAACTAAATTTCAATAACATCGTTTACCTTTTTTTCTTTTTCTATACTAACTAAAGACGGTCGCATATGACCTTGTTTTATCTATCATTTACCAATTACAATCAAATGAAAAAATTACTAATTGTTTTTGTGATTACACTAATCGCAGGAATAGACCAAGTTTCGGCTCAGGATTCCAAGCGGATCGGTGGACAACTGATCTACGGAACCAACATCAATTCATTGGGCATCGGGGCGATTGCAGAATTTCCAATTGCTGAGAAAATGATCATTTCGCCAAGCTTTTCTTTTTATTTCCCAAAAGATGAAACAATTGTGAAAACCAGTGCCTTTGAAATCAATGGCAATTTGAATTATATGCTGCTTGAGGAGGGGATGATTCAATTGTACGGACTTGGAGGATTAAATTATACCCAGATGAAAGTAAAAACAGACCTATCCATCATTGGGGGTACTACAGATTTTTCAGTCAGTGAAGGAAGGATCGGACTAAATTTGGGAGCAGGTGTAAATTTTGATTTGGCAAAGAGCTTTCTCCCCTTCGCTGAAGTGAAATACATTATTAGTGACTTCGACCGATTGGTATTGGCAGGTGGGATGAAATTCAACTTTTGAGCTATGAGGACACTAAGTTTGTTTATTTCAGCTTTGATGCTTTTAGGTCTTATTTCCTGTGGAAGCGGATCTGAAGTTCCCCAAGAACATACCTACCATGTCAATTTGTCAAATGGGGAGTCTTATTCAGGCACTATTCCCAATGAAGAATTGATAGCACAATACATTGATATCCCCGGCGACCCGGCTTATAGGATGATTACTTTTAATATTGTGGATGGGGATTTTGAAATGCTGGTTCAGGTAATGATGCAAGGCAATACAGTATTGCCAATCCGTGATCCTGAATCAGACGAGGCTGATGGGGGATTTATTGTGATTACACCTCCCGGAACAGATATTTTTACCCGGTTTGGAAGTGTTTCGGGAAGTGTTTCAGCTACTGGGCTGAATTATCAGGAAACACCCGGCGTGGGAGCTTCCACAGGGTTGGCAATGGGGGAATTCAGTTTCAACTGCCAGTTTCAAAGAGCAGAGGATTTTGATAGTGATAGCAATAAGATATCCGGAACCGGCGAGATATCTATTAAGCGATATTTCTAACTATTTTATTTGCCTTTTGGTTAATCAGGTCGGGTTTTTTTATGTTCATCCCGGCCTGAATACTTTATATATGGACTTGCAATAACATTACATCTGCAAGGCCTCATTGACTTATTGAAGCCGTGTTGCTTTCAAACAGACCTTGATTTAACCATGGGAAATACGCTTGCCAAAAGAAAAATTTTAGCCGTAATAAACGAATCAGAAAATGTCTTTTCGTATCCCCTGATTGCAGAGAGCCTTAAGTGGGCGAACGACTTCAAGCGTGTGTGAATAGGAAGTTCTCAAATGTTTTCTGCCGCTCCTATTTTTTTAAATCCTTTGTCTGCTTAAATTGGGACTACCTATCCCATTCAATAGATGAAGGACACAAAACCTACCACAATTGAAGGATACATAGATTCCGCACCTCAGGAATTTCAGGGGATCATGTACGAACTCGTTGAGATCATAAATTCCGCAATTCCGAAGGCGGAAGGCCGAATAAGCTGGAATGTTCCCATATATAACTATCACGGGATTCTTGCAGGATTTGATGCCGCCAAAAAGCACGTGAGCTTTGGGATTGATGCATTGGATGATGAAGTACGTGAAGTACTTCATGGAAAAGGATATAAGACCGGTAAGAAAACTATTCAGATTAAGCCAGGCCAAAAAGTCCCAAAGACTGAACTAGTACGACTGATTAAAGAACAAGCCAGGCTAAATGAAGTGGGGTGAAATTAGAGTTTGGCAATCCTTAAGTTTATAGCGCTTTGTTTTTTTTAAGTCAATTGTTTAGACTAGTTTGATGTTGAAATCAAGGGTGTTTCAATTACTTGCCTTAGTTAAGTTATATACGGTAAGGTTAATTTTTACTTGATAGAGTAGCACAACTTCAGAATTGCTTCAAGAGAAATGCCTAGCTTTTTACGGAAATAGTATAATGTAATGCTTATTAAATAATCCTTGAAAAGTTGATTCATGAAGATTTTACTAGTAGAAGATAATCCGGAACTGACCCAAAATATCAATAATTACCTGCTTCATGAAGGAATCAGATGTGAATGTGCGAGTTCTCTTTTTGAAGCGCAAGATAAAATACTGAGTTACGGGTACGACTGTATTGTGCTTGATTTGATGCTGCCTGACGGAAGTGGTCTTGAGCTTCTGGAAATGATTAAGTCAAGCAAATTGGATTCAACAGTTATCATCATTTCAGCCAAGGGATCCTTGGATGATAAATTGTCCGGATTGGATCAGGGGGCTGATGATTATTTGGCGAAGCCTTTTCATTTGTCAGAGCTCCTGGCAAGGCTAAAAGCCGTTTACCGAAGAACTAAAATGCAGGGGTTTGATGAGTTGATATTCAATGAGATTACAGTGGTCAACTCACAGTTTCAGGTTTTGATCCATAACCATATATTAGACCTTACCAAGAAGGAGTACGATCTGCTTCTTTTCTTCTTGACTAATAAAGACAGAGTAGTGGGAAAGAATGCCATTGCACATCACTTGTGGGGGGATTATACAGATGATCTCTCAAACTTTGATTTTGTATATCAGCACGTTAAAAATCTGAGAAAGAAAATATCTGCTGCCGGTGGCAAGGATTACATTAACACGGTGTATGGACTTGGGTATAAATTTGATACTACTGTCTCATGAAACTAATAAACATTGTCAGCCTTTGGTTTCTGGGAATTACCGTAGCAGCTTTGCTGATAGGGACAATAGTAATCTATGAAAAGCTTGGAGCTGAGATAGACTTTGAGTTGGGGATGGAACTTAACAGGCAAATTGAATCATATGCCAATAGGATAGAACAGGGTGCTCCGGTAGAGAAACTGGTATATGATAGACTTGAGATCAAAGAGATTCCCATGGAATGGCCTCTCGAGGAGATTTGGCTGAGAGACACATTGGCTTATCATGATCCGATGAACAGAAACGAGACTCAGCTGAAAGCCAGTCGTTCGTTTAAGATCAATGGCAACCATTATAGAATATCCTATTATAATCTGGTGATCGAAGCAGATGATATCACCGAGACTATTGTGATTACCATGCTAACCGTGTTTTTTGCTCAATTGTTGTTTATCGGCTTTTTTCTGCGCGCCGTTTCCAAAAAAATATTCAATCCTTTCCATCAAAGCTTAAACCGGCTGCAGCAATTTTCTTTTCAAAAAAATAAACCGTTGGAATTTTCAAAGAGCGGTGTTTTTGAATTTGACTTATTGAATAGTTTTCTGGAAAAAATGTCTGAGAAATTGCTTAATGATTACCGAAAGATCAAAGAGTTTTCCGAGAATCTTTCCCATGAAATTCAAACTCCCTCGGCAGTGGTGAGAGGTAAATTGGAATTGCTTATGAATGAAACTATAAACGAGCAACAGGCAGCATTGATCCAATCCGCATTTGATAACAATGAGCGAATCAGAAAAATAGTAAAATCTCTTGCCATCCTCGCTAAACTGGAAAATGAGGAGTTTGAATCTCCCAAACCTATAGATTTCAGCGAGGTCTTGGAAAAAATGTTGAGGAATTTAGAGGAGGTGATCGAGATCCATTCAATCCACCTCAACAGGAATATCAAAAAGGAAGTAAAATTACCTATTCACCCCTATGTGGCCGAAATTCTACTTCATAATTTACTGAGTAATTCTATCAAGCATAACTTAGAAGGTGGGAAAATCCAAATAGATCTGGACAATACTACGCTGGAAATAAAAAATACAGGAAAGTTACCTTCTTATGCTCCTGAAGAAATGGTTCAACGATTCAGAAAAGATGGTGATAGCCAAGATTCTGTGGGACTGGGGCTTGCGATTGTAAATCAAATTTGTAAAAACTATGGTTTCAGCTTGAAATATACTTTTGAGGAGCCATTTCATTGCATAGAAATACGATTTAGCTAGGTACTTCAAATTTGATATAGATTGTTTCCCTATCCTTATGTCAAAACCAGCTATCCATCTAATGAACTTATACCCGAAAGCTATTCTTTTCCTATTCTTTTTTTGCATCCCCTTGATTGGCTGGGCGCAAACTTTTCAGCTTCATGGAATACTAAAAGATGGGGATAGAGATGAGTCACTTGGTTTCGCTCAAGTGGCATTATTTGAATCTCTTACCGCTGCTGATCCCATTACCTATACTGATACTGATGAGGATGGGAAGTTTGTACTTGAAGTGGAAAAAGGCTCATATGTTCTTAAAGCATTCTTTATCGGTTATGAAGATCTTGTTGTTGAGAATGTGACTGTGGATGGCCAGGTGTCTCTGGGTGATCTGGAGATGATCGGGACAGCCGAAAAACTGGAAGAGATAGTTGTTCAGACCAGCAAAATGCCTGTTCGTTCAAGTTTGGAGGGCATCACTATTTCACCTGAGAATAATCTGGCAAATGCCGGAGGCACCTTGCTGGATGTGCTTAGGAATACTCCTTCCATATCAGTGTCCGAAGACGGGGCTATTTCTCTTAGGGGAAGTAATGGAACCAACATTTTAATCAACGGAAGAAATTCCTCATTGACTCAAAACCTAGATCAGCTTCCGGCAAGTGCAGTAGAGGAAATCAAAGTGATCAACAATCCAAATGCCCGCTATGATGCCGCCGCGGAGGGTGGAGTAATCGATATTGTACTGAAAAAAGGACAGGATCTAGGAACCCACGGGGGAGTGGAAGGGACTTATGGAACTAGGGGAAGATCCAATATTGGAGGGAGGATTAATCATCGTAATGCTACTTTCAATGTGTTTGGGGGGTATAATTATCGAAACTGGAAAGGGGTAAGCAAGAGAAGCTCAATACGGGAAATCTTTGAAGATCAGGAAAGACTTGCACAGAATACAAATGGGTCTGAGCGGGAGAAAAGCCACAATCTTAACCTTGGGGCTGATTATTACTTTGGGAATAGTATGTTGAGCTATGAGGGAGTATATCAGTATGGTCATCAATTTCAGGTCAATACCCTGTATTCGGAGCTTACTAGTTTGGATCCTGCAGGTATGGACGGCTCATTCGATTACGTCCGGAGAAACAATGAAGATGAAACTGATGAAGGACTGGACAATGCCTTGATTTTTGAACATAATTTTGAAGGGAAAGGTCATTTGCTTCGGTTTACCGCCAGTCATTCCTACCGAAATCAGTTTAAAACACAGAACATTGAGATCTTCGGCAATACGTTGGCTCCCCTTCCCGGGAATCTCTCAGGACAAGAGCAGGCATTTACTGATGAGGTGAGAAATATAACTGTACTTCAGGCAGACTACATCAAACCTTGGGAAACCGGGAAATTTGAGACAGGACTGAAATCTAATATCAGGAAATTTGACAATGATTATCAATACCTGAGATATGAAGAGGCTGAAGGATCGTTTGTAGAAGATCCGTCAATAAGTAACCGGTTTCTCTATCAGGATCAGATCCATGCAGGGTATGCTATTTTTTCTTCTACAGTGAAAAAATTTGAGTACGCATTAGGCCTACGTGGAGAGTATACTCAGGTGGACACTTATCTTAAGAATACGGATGAGGAAAATCAGCAGCGTTATTTTAACCTGTTCCCAAGTGTGCAGGGAATGTATAATTTAGATGACAACCATTCACTCAAATTCACTTATTCCAGAAGAATCGATAGGCCTACCGCCTGGAGATTGAATCCCTTTCCTGACATTACTGACTCATTGAATATCCGTCGGGGAAATCCCGATTTGGAGCCAGAAATGATCAATTCATTTGAAGTGGGACACTTGGCTAATTTTGACAAATCCAGCTTCGCCACCAACCTGTTTTATAGAAAGGTTAATGGGCAATTAGACTTTATTACCTTGGTGGAGGATGGGATTTCCTATTCTCAACCTGCCAATTTACTGTCCTCCCAATCCTATGGAGTCGAATTTATAGGAGTGGCTGAAGTCAGTGATTGGTATTCGTTGAATGGAGGGGTCACCCTGTTCAGAATAGCAGTAGATGGATCTAATATCGGCGAAGAATTTACCAATTCCGGATTTTCATGGAATGCAAAGCTGACTCAGGATTTCAAATTTCCGTTAGGAATAAACCTGCAGGTGGTTGGTAACTATGATTCTCCTGAAATAGAAGCCCAGGGAAGAGACCTTGCACGATATTCTATGGATGCAAGTATTCAGAAGTCGTTCTTCAGCGATAAAGCAAGCGTATTGCTTAGTGTTAGGGACGTGTTTAATACAGACAGATTTGCGGGAGAGACTCGCACTAATACTTTCTCACAGGAATTCAGGGCAAAGCGGGAAACGAGAATTATGTTAGTAACTGCCCGTTATAATTTCTGATTTCCAATTGGAGGAATAGTTTCTGTCTCGCACTTCTATCCTGGCTGTCATTGGAAAGTGGGCAAGCACGTTCGAAAGACAAAACCAAGCGGCAGGGACAATAGCAGCATTGAATATTAGGGTTTGCTGAAAAAACCGTTCGGAGGAAAATAAGTTAATCATCAAAATGAAAGCTTTTGATCTACCACCGGTGTTTTTCAGCATGTCCTATATTAGATACCCGTTGGACAACCTAGCTATGAGGCACAAATGTATCTCTACCCCAACACAAGTGGATGTGTTTATTTTCCCCCGATAATGAAATGGATTCCCCACCGGGAAGCCTTAATGGAGCTTAACTGTTAAGCTTGATTTTTGTAAGTGCTTAATTAGCATCGAGTTGATCTGTTTTGTCTTGCTGGCATTAAATTGGAATTACATCCTACAGATTAACAAATTCAACTAATCAAAATATAAATATTATGAGCGCATTTGAAGATAAGGTAAAAGGAAACTGGAATGAAATCAAAGGTAAATTAAAGCAGCAATACGGTGATTTGACCGATGATGATTTGATGTATAGCGAAGGGAAATCCGATGAACTATTGGGGAAAATTCAAAAGAAAACAGGAAAAACTAAAGAAGAAGTAAAAGGTTTCATTGATGGCCTTTAAGTCGAGACCTATAAAAAGTAAGAAAAGGAAGGTTCAATTTCGAGCCTTCCTTTTTTTTGCCCGAATCATAATATCGAAAGGAATATAGACGGGCTAATTGCAGGGCTGAAGCTAATTATGTTCAAAATCTCCATTTTATCATTTTCCTATAAAAGGAATAGTTCAGAATCAAATTACCTAATTTTACACTGAGCAAGTACAATTGGTGGGCGTGTTGACAATAGTTGGGCTGATTAACTCTAGACAGAAGGAAAATGCAACGTGTACCTTTACCTTTTCGATTAAACTTTAGAGCTGGAATCTTTCCCCAGTGCAAAGCCACAAATCATCGGGCAATATCAAACCAAGCTGTGAAAAACAAGTGTGCATAACTGATCAATACTTAGCTGAGTTTAAAGAAACGGTGCTGGGATATTCTCCGCTTTCTGACGAGTCATTTTCCTTGTTTGAAGCTATTATTAACTTTCAAACGCTGAAAAAAGATCAAATACTTCTAAATATTGGCGATGTGGCGAAGCATATTCATTTTGTCTGTGAAGGTGCCATAGTAGCTTTTTTCACAGATAGTGAAGGGAATACATACAATAAGAATATCTTTTTGGAAAAGCAGTTTGCGGGTTCTACTGTATCGGCATTGTTGAAGATTCCCTCTGAATTCACCTTGCAGGCCATAGAAAAAACCACCCTGATAAGCGTTGATTATTATCGATACAAGGAGCTTATTTCCAAAAACGATGAGGTTAAAAATTTTTACATTTCCTACCTCGAAAAGAATTGGGTAATTGATAAAGAACAACGGGAAATTTCCTTGGTAATGGAAAATGCCACAACGAGATATTTAAAGTTTTTGGATAGATATCCCAACATAGACACGAGAATTCCCTTGCAGCACATCGCATCGCATTTGGGAATTACTCCCACACAATTGAGCAGAATAAGGAAAGATTTGAAGTAAATCTGGTTGACCTTATCCGATAGCCATCGGATGAGGTCAATTCGCTTTATTTTTTAACATTCAGGCGGGACAGAAATAGCATTCATATTGAATAAATCCCATGCTGATTTCACGTCACTCCCCGGATTAAAATCGGATATGCCTAAAAAAAATGTCCGTCTCAACATATGTAAAGAGTGCCTTGGATTCTTTGGGATAATTTTACCATATGAATCAATCATTATTATCCATAATAGCTTTCATAGGCGGAGTTTGCTTAGCTATACAGGCAGGTTTTAACACCCAATTGGGTGTGTTGGTTAAAAAACCCATTCTTGCATCCATTTCGACATCAATCAGCGGAGTCCTGTTTGCCTTCGTCTTTGTTTTGCTCTTTTCGAAAGATATACCCACTATCCAAACAGCAAAACAGGTTCCTTGGTATCTGTGGTTTGCCGGAGGCTTGTTTAGTATAATAGGAATTACCTTGTACTATTTTACAATTCCCAAACTGGGTATCTCTAAAATGATTTCTATGGGATTGTGCGGGCAGCTTGTATTTTCTGTAGTAGCGGGGCATTTCGGCTGGCTGAATTTACCTTTCGAACCCATCACATTGAAAAAGATGATTGGGGTATCCGCAATGATTTTAGGAATAGCTTTTATCAACTCAAACTAGCATACAATGAATACTGTCAAAGAGAAAAATATCAACAACCTGATTTCCTTATGGGAAACTATAGGAAACTCATTTCAAAAGCAATTTTCTCAAAATACTATAAGCCATTGTCAAGTCACCGGTTCTGAATGGCCCAATCGGGTATGGTTTACTTCAGAAGTTACGGAAGAAACGTTGGAGACAGCGATAGAAATTGTTTGGAGCTCGTCGATACCCTTGACCCTAAGCCATTGGAGTGATTTTGAAAACGAGCTTCATCCTATTTTTGAGCAATTTCGCTTTGGCACGAAGTCAGAGCAAATCGGAATGTCTCTTAAGCTTCAGGATAAGCACAATCACTCCAATCGTGTAACTCTGGAAAAAGTGATGGAAGAGAGTCAGGTAACTGACTGGAGCGCATTATATCCAAGAAGTTTCGGGTACAAAATCTCCGCAGAAATTCTCAATAAGACCAGCCATTTAATTCCCTATTACCTTGTTCGCTTCAATGATCAGATAATCGGGACAGTTATCGCATACAAAACAGAAAATGTATTGGGAGTACACGGATTGGGGATTATTCCTGAGTTCAGGAAGCAAGGTTTGGCAGAAGAAGTAATGGCACATCTGATCAATAATGCCATCGATGACCATGTAGAATTTGTGACGCTTCAATCTTCTGCAATGGGAAAAAATATCTATCAAAAAATGGGTTTTTCCGAAGATTTTCTAATGACAAATTATAGATTGATAACCGGCAAATAAACAATTATGGAAAATATTGGATTAGCGCATTGGTCAGATTAATCAAACACCAAAACGGATGACCTCCGGACTATAATGAGGTTTTGTTCTCTGTTCTTAATACGGACCAGCACAAGATACGAACCATTAGGGGCTGCGGAATTATTAAATGTTCCATCCCATATGCAGGACGATTTCACCTCGTTTTTTAAATTTTTATCCTCACAATAGTAAATAAGTTGTCCCCAGCGATTATAGATAGACAACTCAAGCTCATCTGTCAAATTATCAGGATAGACTTCAAAGGTTCTTTCTGGATCACCCGGTCGAATAGCGGTAGGGTGGATCACCTCAGGGTCACATTTGATCTCCACTTCAAAATCGGCAAAAAAGTCACATCCCAACCAGTCTTTTGCTATTAGGCTATAAGAGCCTGCCAGCGTAGGGATAAATACAGGAGAATCACTAACCTCAATTCCGTCCAGAATCCAGCTGTATTCAGTAAATCTGCTTCCCGGTTCTATAGCAGCCAAGACATTCTTTTTTGCACAGATCGTGTACAGACTGCTAAGTGCGGGAGGCTCAGTAAAAGATTGTGTAATCTGGATCTCGCCGAGCCCCACCCTGCATCCATCCTTATCTGTAATGGTAACACGATAGAGGCCCTCTCCCTGCACAATCAGCATTGTACTGTTGTCGAATGCATCAAGATGTTCGTCTCCTTCTGAATTGATGCTGAACCATTTTACTTCATGCTCAGTTACATCATCCTTTAAGAATATGGAAGTGGAAGTATCTTCGCTACAGTAAGGCATTACTTCGAGCTCCAGCGGTGCAGGGAGGAGAATGTCTGATTGAAAGGGTTTTTCCACAGGGCACAGCACTTGTTGAGGATCAGCTCCTGTAATCTTGTAAGTTCCTGTCTGTATTATGGAAAAGTAGCCATCGTAATCAGGATTTATTACAGATCCATCAGGTGCTATAAGAGTAAATACCAGCTCTTGCCCAGTCTCTGGGGCAAGCAAATATTCACCACATGCTTCTACTTGAGCGGGAATTGAGAATTCTACATCACCTCTTTCTTCGATACTGATTATTCCGGGTACTGAGTGGGACTGCCCTTCCGAATCCCAAATATCCAGCATGTAATCTCCGGCAGGAACTTGATGTTGAATCTGGTTTTTATTTTCAAATTTGCCATGGTATTCTTTGCCGTCTTCAAGGTTTTGAATAGTGTATGTGCCGCTCTGCAGTTGTTGCCAATAGATAGTGATAGGTCCAAGTGCTATGCCGTTTGACTGGCAGGCTACTGGGGATGTAACGAGCTCATACTCTAAAAATCCGGGTGAGAAAATAACTCCCGGTACTTCTAACAGTTGATCGTCATAGACGAATTCGCCATACCGGTCTGCACCATTTGTGCTAGCGTTAAGTAAGATAAAGCCATATTGTAAGTCCCATAAGGTTACGTTATAGGAGAAGGTAAAAGTCTTTTCTTCAGCGGGGTTTAAATTCGGGATATTCCAGTTGTTGTAGGTTAGATGTTCATTGACCACTATGTTTTCCAGTCTGACCCCACCGGTGTTTTTCACCACGAGGGTAAACGTGATAAGTTCTTGCTCCCCGCTATAACTATCCGGATCTGCGGTGAGAGACAGCTGGATCTTAGGTCTGAGGCTACAGTCTTCCACTAGGAATTTAACTTCCTTACGAAAGCTCTCACATTCGCCTTCTTTAAATTGACTTACCCATATAGAGAGCTCTTTCGGTGCTGATAGGTCAATATGGGGAGCAGTGGAGAGCGGTGAAGTCAGAGGATCATTATCCTCATAATAAAATACCGTGAATCCAGGCGTTGCTTCCACATCGAATTGTGTGGAAGCCTGTTCCATACACATAATTATATCTTCCGTTATCGGTTGTGGAGCTCTGGGTCTGACATTTAAATCGACCGGTATCCGCATGCCTGTACAGGAGCCGATAGGACCCTCGGATACCCACACTCTTTCGGTTCCTGCAAAAGAAGTGTTTACATAATAATCCAGCAAGGGTGTGCCACCCATCTCGTCTGAAAAGAAATAGATTTGATACCCTTCGTCACTGGGAAGGATAAGCTCGGCCAGATTAGCGGGAGTGTCTCCCAGACAGAATTCAGGAAGGTCAATAGGGGTAAGGTCGGTAAATAATTCGAATCCGGAGCAATGGGTCGCTGCAAATTCAGCTTTCCCTGTGATAGGGACTTCCAAAGGACCGTAGATTCCATAGCCGGAACAGTCATCATCCATAAACCCTTTAATAAAGGGAATATCGGAATATGCTTGCTTGGAGATGCCTCCAATGCCCGAAATACTGCCATTGACGGAGACTATTGCATCACAATTATCGCTTGCAAGTACAAAGCAATCTTCCGTTAGCTTCAAGGTGTATTGTAGGGAAGCGATTAGTTCTTCTGGATTTTCTGTCAAAGGAACAGTGCCGAGCTCCCATATGATAGCTCCTGACAAACCCTGGTTAGGATCGAATGTCACGTTGCCATAGGTGTTGGGTATCACCTCTGCATTAACGAAAATAGCAGTATATGGAACCGGAATGACAATTCGGGTTTGTTCTGAGGTTTCGGAACCTGCATTTCTGATGTCCACTTGGTAGGTAATTTCCTCACCGGGTCTAGCGGATGGAGAATCAGTCGGGATTTCTCCGTCTATTGATATGATTTGGTTGTGGGCTTGTATTTCTAGAGAATAAGAAAGAACCGAAAAAGCTAATGAGTAGAGTGTATACAGGTCTTGGTTAGTCCCATACCTGAAACGGGCTGAAGTTTGATCATTTGCAATGATCGAATTTTGGGGATTGGGAATGTCCCATTGTACGATGTCTATTCCTGTGTTATTATTCAGAAAAGGGTTTCTGGGATTCTCCTTTAAGCTTCCGTCTGCCATCTTTACAGGAGTATAAATCGATGAATTAAAGAAATTGTCGGGCGTGTTTTTGGGGTGGGACAAGCGTGTCCATACCCCTTTTTGATCCAGTATTTCCAGAAAATCCCCGGAAGTGGGTTTATCCCCTTCTCCGGCCATGAGCCCCAGCTTAAGGCTTACAGGGCCTTCTTTTACTGTTCCAAATCCTTTTATTTCAATTTCACCAACTGTCTCAGCTCCGTTTTTAGCTTCTACGAATGTGTATCCGTCAAATATGGTGACATCACGGAAGTTCATTTTGGCATTTTGATAAACTACGATTAATCCCCAATGACCGTAAAAGCCGGTATTGTCTGACATGCCTTCCGTGAGTGCAATATCTGCCACTGTATATTGTCCACTGCCATGGCTTCTGATGAGTTGGGTGACATCGGCGTAACCTACATACATTTCGCCCAGCTCTTCCTGTGGAAAAAGTATGGCGTTGCCCGCTGCAGTCACTTCTACATATTCAGTTGCGCCCGGTGCTTTTAATTTTACCCGCCGCCTGTCGAATTGTGCAGTTTGATAAATATAAGGTGTGTAGGTGCCTGAGGTGACCAATTTGATAGAGTTGTTGGTGTCATCAGTCTCATTTACGATGGCAGGTACCGATCTAGTCAATTCGCCGATGGAAAAAGATAGACCTTCAAATGAAAAAGTAATGGGCTTAAAAGTGGCTTTAGATTTTCCATTTGAAGTAGAAACCTCTAAGTCTTCAACATACATAAATCCATACAGATGATCTAAACTATATAGAATGGTACCATCATTCGCAAACTGGAAAGTTATAGTTTGCGATCCGTCATGAGAAAAAAGTTCGTAGACGGGGAAGTATAAATCATCGTGGTCAGAGGCATAAGAGATATTAAAGGTGTAGGGGAAATAATCTACTTCTTCGGCAGTGGTGATTACTGCCTCTTTTTTGTCTAATGTGACTGGGGCAAGCTTATTTTTTTTGGTTGTCTCAAAGGTCAACCCTTTGCCAAGCTCAGTCCTGCCTGACCAATATAGTCCTGCATATAGAATTTCGGAACAGTTTGGGTCTGCTCCATTTTCCTCAGAAAACAGGAGGGTAGCGGAAGAAGAGTTAAATGTTTCTTGGTCGTCGTCTACGTCTACAAATTTCATTTCCTCCATTGCATTCTGCACGTCATCTTGGTAATTTTCCATGGTGAGGTTGGTGTTGCCGATGGTTGTGAAATCACCTCTGATATGAAAAATATTATTCTTAGGTGCCGGGTATCCTACCCGATGCCGAAAGGGTACCCTATTGTCATTTTGTGCATTGGTAGAAGTGACCAGAGCAAGCAGGCTTATGCAAGTCAGTACGAATAGTAGGAATGAAGATTTCCCGAAAAACATGAAGTGGCAATTGAAAAGTGTTGGAAATGGGCATCTAAATATGCAAATAAATTTCAATCGGAAAAATAGAGGTTTAATTAAAACTTAGTTTTTCTTTAGAGGACATAAAATATAATAACATTTATAACGCTGCCAATGAAAAAGTAAATTTCAAACGAGGATAATCGCCTTGAATCTGATATTGAATCAGAATCAACCTTAGTTTCAAGGATTGTTTTTGCAGTGGGAGACAGTGCGAAAAGATGCCAAACAAAGTGTATTATTTATCGTCTATGGTTTTCTGACAATCATTCCTTTTTCAGATATAACTGTACGATAAAACCCTTTACGACATGCTTTGTCAAATTTAGAAAGTCCTTTATGAGCCTTTCTCTTTTGTCTAGTATCTTGCAGAAGTAAGTCTAGCCAGCAAATGAATAATACTCCCCTTGCAGAACGAATGCGGCCCACCCGATTAGAAGACCTGATCGGACAGGAGCACTTGTCTTCGTCTACCTCATTTCTTTTCAAAGCGATAAAATCAGGAAATGTTCCGTCTCTGATTCTCTGGGGGCCTCCCGGAGTGGGGAAGACGACTATTGCCAATATTATAGCCAATGAAATCAAAGCACCGTTTTATACCCTCAGCGCGATCAGTTCCGGTGTGAAAGATATTCGGGAAGTGATTGAGAAAGCAAAGTTCCAGCAGGGTGTGGTGCTTTTTATTGATGAAATTCACCGATTCAATAAATCCCAGCAGGATGCGCTTCTGGGCGCAGTGGAAAAGGGGGTAATCCGTCTGATCGGAGCCACTACAGAAAATCCATCCTTTGAAGTCAATGCTGCCTTACTTTCCAGATGTCAGGTTTTTACATTGAATTCATTGGGCAAAGCTGAGCTGGAAGGAATGATTCGTCAGGCATTGGAAAAAGATGCTGAACTGAAAAAGCTTGACGTAAAACTTAAAGAGAGTGATGCACTCCTGCGCATTTCGGGTGGAGATGGGCGTAAGCTGTTGAATTTGCTGGAGATTGTGATCGATGGGATCAATGAGGATCCCTGTGTGATAACTGACGAAAAAGTCATGAAAATTGCACAGCAGAAAGTAGCGCTTTATGATAAGTCCGGCGAGCAGCACTACGATATTATTTCTGCCTTTATCAAATCCATCCGCGGCTCGGACCCCAATGCTGCCGTATACTGGTTGGCACGAATGATAGAAGGGGGAGAGGATGTCAAGTTTATAGCGAGACGCTTGGTGATCTTAGCGTCTGAGGATATAGGAAATGCCAATCCCAATGCCTTGCTTTTGGCTACAAATTGTTTTGAAGCGGTGAAGATTATAGGCTATCCTGAATCCAGGATTATTCTTTCGCAGTGCGTGACTTATTTGGCGAGTTCCCAGAAAAGCAATGCTGCCTATATGGCAATTAATCAGGCTCAGGCTTTGGTTCGGGAAAAGGGTGATTTGTCTGTACCGCTTCATCTACGCAATGCCCCAACGAAACTCATGAAGGATTTGAACTATGGCAAAGCATATAAATATTCCCATGACTTTTCCGGTAATTTTGTGAACCAGGAGTTTTTACCTGATGAAATCAAAGGTTTAAAACTCTATGATCCTGGAGAAAACGCACGGGAAAATGAACTTAGAAGATATTTAAGTTCGAAGTGGCAGGGGAAATATGGGTATTGATGGAAAGCTGAAATCAAAATTTTTCAATTTTCAATTATTCTGATTTTCAATTGGTTAATTAAGAATGCTGAATGGCAAACGTTGAATGCTGAAGTTTGGAATGCCATTCATCTTTTTTATCATCAATGCTATAAACCTACAAACCCCATAAAAATAATAGAGAATTGTATTCTTCATTCAGATTTTTCATATATTTGTCACACTAACTATTGGTATGACACAAGAGCAATATTCCAAGTATTCATTTCTATTGGACCGCACAGCCCGAAAAGTGAAGCAATATGCTCAGCAGCAGTTCAAGTCAGGCGATTTTGATGTGACTGTTGACCAGTGGTTGGTATTGAAGAATCTGTCAGAAAACGACGTGCTAAGTCAGACGGAATTGGCAAACTTGGTTTTCAAGGACCATCCTACGCTTACTCGTATTATTGATTTGCTTTGCAAAAAAGGCTATGTAGAACGTGTGCCACATCCTCAGGACAGACGTAGCTTTCAGCTGCATTTGACAGAGACAGGAGTATCCAAAGTCTCTTCTTTGAGACCTGAAATACATCAGATTAGAGAGAAAGCGTGGGAGAATTTGAGCCCCCGTGATTTCGAAGAATTCAAGCGGATTCTAAATACGATTTACCAAAATCTAAATGGCGAATCACTCGACCAATAAGTAGTTAATCAAAAAAGAGAATTTTTAACCAGGGGAATCCCCAAATTTTCATTCACCATGATCCATACAGACCTTTGTATTATCGGAGCCGGCCCAGTAGGCCTATTTGCAGTATTCGAAGCAGGTTTGCTGAAAATGCGCTGCCACCTCATCGATGCTCTGCCTCAGGTGGGAGGCCAGCTTTCGGAAATCTATCCGCAGAAGCCTATTTATGATATTCCGGGCTATCCAGAAGTGAATGCGCAGGATCTTGTGGACAATCTGATGGAGCAGGCTAAGCCTTTTTCTCCTACGTTCACTTTGGGTGAGCGTGTGGATCATCTGGACAAGCAGGAAGATGGTTCCTATATAGTGACGACAAGCGACAAAACCAAAGTCCATGCGCAGGTAATTGTCATAGCAGGTGGTTTGGGTTGCTTCGAGCCTCGAAAGCCTGTTGTGGAGAATTTGGAGATTTTTGAAGGTAAAGGAGTTACCTATATGGTGAAGAACCCGGAGACCTTCCGTGATAAGAATGTCATTCTTGCGGGTGGTGGAGATTCTGCTTTGGATTGGACTATTTTCCTTTCGAAAGTGGCTAAAAGAGTGACCTTGGTTCACAGAAATGAAACTTTCCGCGGAGCACCTGATTCTGCGGCCAAAGTATTTGATCTGGCAAATAATGGGAAAATTGATCTGATCCTTTCTGCAAACCTCAAAGAACTTGGAGGAAACGGAAAATTGGATTCAGTGACTTTCGTGGATAAATCCAAAATCGAAATAAAATTGGAGGCAGATTACCTGATTCCTTTGTTTGGGCTGAGTCCTAAGTTGGGGCCGATTGCCGACTGGGGATTGAGCATCGACAAAAATGCGATAGAAGTAGATACCCGTGATTACTCTACCGGAGTGGAGCGGATCTATGCGATCGGTGATATCAATACTTATCCGGGCAAGTTGAAGCTGATACTTTGTGGATTCCACGAAGCTGCGATTATGATGCACTCTGCCTTTAAGTATGTGTACCCGGATCAAAAATTGAGCTTTAAATACACGACTGTCAATGGTGTAAATTCATTTTAATAGTAGTTTTGCAGCATGGTTAATTTCACTGTAGAAGATCAGGATGGAAATCGTCAAGAATGCGAAGCGCCGGATGACATGGGCTTCAATCTGATGGAAATCCTAAAAGCATACGAATATCCGATTTTGGCTACCTGTGGAGGCATGGCACTATGTGGCACGTGCCATATAGAAGTGCTGGAAGGTAAAGATGAGCTTGGACAGGCTACTGATCCTGAATTGGATCAGCTGGAAAATCTACCGGAGTATTATCCGACTTCCAGGTTGGCCTGTCAAATTAGAATAGGAGATGTATTGGAGGGTGCTGTTCTGAAGCTCCGCGGAGAAGATCAGTAAGCAGTCGTAAATATCTCGTAAATATAAAAAGCCACTCAGCAATGGGTGGCTTTATTTTTTATAACCGCAAAGGTCACGAAGGTATCGCAAAGGTCACAGTTGTCCTGCTTCTCCAGAAGCTGGACTTGTTAAACCATAGGGGTTGTCTTAAAAATCCTTAATGCTATTTTGAGATGAGTAGCTTTTGCTATTTTAGAGCATTATGAAATATCTGTTCACTTTCTTTTTTCTGCTGCCTGTTTTTTCAAAGGCCATTGCTTGTAGTTGCTCTTATCCTAGGCTTGCAGACTCTTACAGGTTCGCGTCAAATGTGATTTCCGGAAAAATCATTGGAGTTTCGACCTATGAAAAGGATGAAGCTTTATTGAGGATTACAATGGATGTGTATGAAGAATTTAAAGGCTCGGGTCTAAAAGAATTTTACATTTTCGATCCAGAGAAAGCAGATGGCATGTGTAATGTCTATATGCACAAGGGCGAAGAGATTCTTGTTTATCTAGAGAAATATGAGAATGGCTTGACGATGACGAGTTATTGTTCAAGAATGTTCCCTCTCAAATACATGGATAAGTATCCTCTAGAATTGGAAATACTTCGAAAAATTAAGGAGAATGACCTTAGTTATATTTCTAGGTTTGCTGTTGATACTTATCAGAATGATTTTTTCAGTAAGCTATCCAGAATAGAATCAAATGGCTCTATTCCTAAAATTGGAATTTTCGAAGTACAGTTGGACAGATTAAACTATTGGACAGACGTTAATGTGATCGAAGGATTTCAGGAAGATATTGATCTGAAAATATTAAAATTAATTAAAGAATCTGAGTGGATCTTAGATAACTATTACTCGGAGGATCCAATTCCTATACTTGCAAAATTCTTCCTTGTAATTGAAAATGATTATTGGCAAATGAGTGGCTCGTATATGCTTAATGAATATAATTTTATGTGATTATCTGCAATGATTCCAGTAGCCATATTTTCCTTGTTTTACTGGACGGAAGACCGATGAAGGGTGACAGAAGTGGCCGTGACGCTAGTGTTTTTCGAATATTATGGCACCTTTCTTCCGTTATTGGTAGAAAAGCTGATATACATATAATTTTAAATAATTTGATAAAAAAGTATCCAGTTTCTTGCCTTTCACACAGTTGTCCTGCTTCTTCTGAAGCTGGATTTATTTTTGTTTACAAGGAAGATAGGGTTTGTCTCACAAATGTTTTTAGGGAAAAAGTGTAAATTACTTCAAATTGAAGAGTTATTGTGACCAATGCCAAATAGCAATGAAAACCCTCCTTCTCCCATTCTTTCTCCTGATCAGCTCAGCGGCATTTTGCCAGAATCCTTTGAATACAAAGGGAGAATCCCAAGAGATTATTGATTTGATCGGTTCATATTCCAAAGCCCGGGACACAAGAGATACTGTATTGCTGAAAGAGATCTTGACTGAGGATATTGATCAGCTCGTTTCTTCCGGTGAGTGGCGCAAAGGACTGGGCGAAGCCGTAAAAGGAATGAATGAAAGTTCTGTCTCAATTCCAGGTGATAGAATTCTAAAAGTGGAGTCTATCCGGTTTCTCAATCCCGATGCTGCAATTGTGGATTGCCGCTATGAGATCAAAAATGCCGATAGAACTATTCGCAAGATGTGGAGTACCTTCGTAGTGGTGACGGAAACCGAACAGTGGAAAATTTCGGCTATCCGAAATATGCTTCCGACGGGGGAATAATCTATTATCCATTCACTGACGTTGTCTTTATTTATTTCAGCCCATTTGGCACTTGGATAAGCTTTTGCAAAAGCTGCCGGGATTTTCGCTTTTGAAGCTCCCCATTTACATTCAATTGCCTGTATTTGCTGATTGCTGTTGATTTCGAGCAGATCAATTTCTTGTCCGTCATACGTCCTCCAAAAGCATAAGTGAATCATGCTCATTGTCCTCAAGGATATTTTCGATAATAGTGGTTTTGCCGGTTCTTCTGCTTCCGTACAGTATCAGAACTTTTTGTTTTCCAATTTGATCGGACAGCCGTTGTCCAATAAACTTTGGGATTTCCATGGTCATCTGATTAAGGTAATTTATTAAAATGTTCATTAGGCGGTTTGTGCTGATCTGTTTAGAAAAGCTCAGTGTTATTGCAATTGAAGGCTCTTTTTTCTAACCAATTTTTTAAAAGTAGAAATGTCGAGTAAACGCATTTTTATTTGTATAGCAAAAATGATTTTGTTTTTTGGTTTAAATTTACCCGAAAGATTAATTTTAAACAGATTTTTATCTCATTTTGAGCGATACAGAACCCCTATATTATGAATAGAAAATTATTTGTCCTGCCGGCATTACTTTTGGCTGGGATGACTTTTGCCCAAGAAGTAGATCTTGAGGCAATTGAAAAAATCAAAAAAGAAGGCTTGGGAAATTCCAAAGTAGAGGAAATAGCATTTCAACTAGTGGATAAAGCAGGGCCAAGACTTAGCAACTCGGAAGGTTACGAGCGGGCTACCGAATATGCCATCAAACAATTGTCGGATTGGGGTTTGGAAAATGCTGCTGCAGAGCCTTGGGGTGAGTTTGGACGTGGTTGGGAAATGGAGAAAAGTTACATCGCAATGACTAAACCCTATTACATGCCTTTCATTGCCATTCCAAAGGCTTGGACAGAAAGCACGAAGGGTGAAGTAAGCGGTAAAGTTATTTTTTTGGATATCCAAAAGGAAGAGGACTTTGCCGAATACAAGGGCAAACTCAAAGGGGCTATCATTGCCATCAAGCCTACCGGCACACAGGAACCAACATTTGAACCGGATGCGGTCAGATACACTGTCGAGCAATTGCATGGCATGGAGCATCCAACACCTCGGGGAAATAGCGGCTATACGCCGGAAATGCTCGCCCAATTCAGGGCGGCACGTGAATTTGCTGCCAAAGTCAATTTATTTATCGCTGAAGAAGGTGCTGCATTGATCATCAAAGGGGTTAATGGTCGTCATGGCACGCTATTTACAAGTAGCCCAAGAGGCTATTTGAAAGATACGCCTGTCGGTGTCCCTGAACTGGAAACTGCGCCGGAAAATGTGAATCTTATGGCAAGATTAAGCGAAAATGGGGTGAAAGTCGAGGTAGAGGCAGAGGTTAAGACCCGGTATAGAACTGAAGATCTGCAAGGCTATAATGTGATAGCAGAAATTCCCGGTTCTGATCCTTCATTGAAGTCAGAGGTTGTGATGCTTGGTGGACACCTGGATTCCTGGCATGGGGCAAATGGGGCTACTGATAATGCTGCCGGCTGTATTGTAATGATGGAAGCTGTAAGGATTTTAAAAGCAACTGGTCTTCAGCCCAAAAGAACGGTTCGCATTGCGCTTTGGGGTGGAGAAGAACAGGGGTTGCATGGCTCAAGAGGCTATGTGAAAAACCATTTCGGAGACCGGGAGACGATGGAATTAAAGCCTGAATATGAGAAGATTTCTGCCTACTACAATATTGACAATGGAACTGGACGGATTCGTGGGATTTATTTGCAGGGAAATGCAGCTGTAGAACCTATTTTCAATGAATGGTTTACTTCTCTGGATGATATTGTAGAAGACCGTACCATTACGATCAGCAACACAGGGGGCACAGACCACCAGAGTTTTGATGCCTTAAGTATCCCAGGCTTCCAGTTTATTCAGGATCCTATCGAGTACCGTACGAGAACCCACCATACCAACATGGACACATTTGAGCGATTGGAGTTGGATGATTTGAAGCAAATGTCAGTAGTCATCGCTTCCTTTGTGTTCAATACTGCCCAAAGAGACGGGATTCTTCCCAGAAAAGAATTAACAAAAACTGAATAAATAACCTACAATCAACCAAATGTAACCGGATACGAAGCAATTTGTATCCGGTTTTTTTGCGGAATGTAGGTGTACTTCTACTTCGCTTGATGTAATAATTTCGGTTTTTGAAACAGATCTCCTTTTTTAGTTTAGGAAGAAGCATTGATTCTGCTCAATTGCCTTTATTTTTAGCAAAACAAAATCCGGAATGTTGACCAAAGAAAAAGCAATTTTCAATTGGAGCGGAGGTAAAGATTCCGCACTTACCCTATACAAATTACAGCAGTCACAAGACTTTGAAATTGCCTGTTTGCTGACGAGTATCAGCGGGAAGTATCAACGGATCTCTATGCATGGCGTTCGGGTGGACTTATTGGAAGCACAAGCTGAACATATTGGAATTCCTCTGGTGAAAATGGAAGTTCCCGATATGCCGTCTATGGCTGTCTATGAAGAAACCATGCGGAATATGCTTTCCGGATTGAAGAAAGAAGGAATCACTGCCTCTGTTTTTGGTGATATTTTTCTGGAAGATCTGAGAACCTATCGTGAGGGTAAATTGGCGGAGTTGGATTTAAAGGGTGTATTTCCTCTTTGGAAGCGACCAACAGATCTACTGATTCGAGAATTTCTGGATTTGGGTTTCAAGACAATCACTACTTGCGTGAATGAAAAGTATTTGGATAAAAGCTTTGTGGGGAGGGTGATTGACGAAGAATTTTTGAAAGATCTACCCGACGATGTGGATCCCTGCGGAGAGAATGGCGAATTTCACACGTTTGTATATGATGGGCCGATTTTCAGCAAGCCTATAAATTTTAAAAAGGGAGAGATTGTTCTCAGAAAATACGAAGCACCCAAAAGCGAAGATGATGCTGACCAATGTTTTTCCGATAAGAAAGAAGATCCCGCAAGGTATGGATTTTGGTATTGTGATTTGATTCCTGTTTAGACATTTTACTTTTCAACACTATCGATCTTTACTCCCAGAGTAAGCTCTAATGCTATAGATTGTCCGATTTCTTCTTCGATTTCCTGCTGAATTTCTAAAAAATCCTGCTCATCGAGCGCTTTTTCTGATAGGATTGTAACAGATAATTTGAGCGGTTGCATCTGGACTACTTTTACTTGCCGTAGTAAGCCATGTGGGATTTCTTTTCCGCTTAGTCCTTGGATGATTTCGTTTTCTTCCACCATTTTATTGAAAGTCAAGCCTAGCGGCAATGCGATAGCGATCAGAATTCCAAGGCTGATGAGCAAACCTCTTTTGGCAAGCCGAAATGGACTGAAGCCTAGCATAAGAAAAGTCAGGGAGGCAGCCATCACGATTCCTGCAAGGTTTGTTCCCAGCAAAAGCATCGCCCCCCAAAACACATTCCAATCTAACCATCCAATACCAATTCCTGCAACAGCAAGGGGTGGTACTAAAGCAACCGAAATCGCAACTCCAGCCAGCGTTTTGGATATTTCTTCTTTTGAATAGGCATAGGCTCCCGCTATTCCTGAGGCAATGGCAATTCCTAAGTCAAGGAGATTTGGACGGATTCTGGCGGTGATCTGATTATTGAGATCTTCAAGTGGAGTGATCCAAGTGATTAGGATTGAAAATATCAAACCCAATACAATTCCCCAGAATATAGTGACCATACTATTCTTTATCAGCAGCGTATCTTGCCTAAGTGCACCCATGGCCAAGGAGATAATTGGCCCCATCAGTGGAGCCAGAATCATCGCACCAATCACCACAGGGGCTGAATCCCCGAAAAGCCCAAATGTCGCAATCATGGTCGACAAAGCCATCAAAACCAAATAGCTGGAACCTGTCTGTGCGTTTTTTCTCAGTAGAGAAAATAAGTCCTTAAATTCATCAGTAGTGGCATGTCTAACCCAAGGCAGATAGGAATGAAGCAGTTCTTCTTTTAGCCTTCCTGTCGGCAGTAAATTGGTGTTGATTTCAGCGGGTCCATTTATTTCTTCGGCTTTGATGAGAGATGTTCCTAGGAGCAGTTTGGCTTTTTTCTCTACAAGGCTAATGGTCAATTCTTTCTTTTTACCTTCTTCGCCGTCTAATGCAAAATCTATAGTTTCTGAGGAGGAAACTATAGCTTCACTCGTTGAAATGTATCCTACAAACTGTGGGAGAGCACCTCCCTTGATAGGGAAAAATAGATTTTGTAGCCCAAATTGGATAAGAGAAAATAGGCTTTTCGGTGCCAAAATCAAGAGGTGAACCCGTCCATCATCAAGTCCCGATCCTTGAATTACCCTTCGGAAAATCAAGTTGCTTTCACAATGTGCCACGGCGAGAATTCCCATCGCGGCAGTTTTTATCGTTTTTTCGTCATTGCTGCCATTTTTGTATGAAATTGTGTAGGGCTTGAGTTTTACCTTGCGGAAAAGTTTCAGAAGTTGCATGAAGCGGATTTTTAACCCTTCAAAAAAATTACTGGCAGAATTGGTGTATAGAATACTAAGCGAGGATCCTATTACCAAAGAGTTAAAGGTCAACTCCTTATTTACCTGCATCAGGTCTACATTAGGAATTCCCTCTGCTTCTTGAATTTCCTGCCAAGCTTTTTCCAGTGTGGCATTGATGCCAAAGCCTTTCTTTCCCTGTTCCATCTTCGGGTGGGGGAGCAGCCCTATGTTGACTTCACTGTCTTTTACTAGTTCAACAAGTTCTTTTAGAAGGAAGTCCGGCAGAGAGCAGGCGAGCCAATCATCTGATGAATACTCAGTGGGGTCAAGTTCTGCAAAAGAGACGTGGTTTTCAGGCTTAGGATCGAGCCTTTCTACTAACTCATCCAGTTTTTCCTGTTCTGTTTCCGGATCATATACAAAAGTGATTTTCTTCATTATTGAATTTTATAATGTCCAAACTGGGATGATTGCGGGTCTATGTCTTCAACTTTGCTTGAAATGTTAGCCTTTTAGTAATCAGACTGATAGGGATCGAAGTCTTTTGCCTGCTGATTAAATAAATTTCATCAATATATATTATTGCTCAGAATACGCATTCATTTCCCTCAAGCGGTCGATGCAATGATCCAAAGATCGGTAATGATGATAGATTCCCTTCCATATATTGCCTTTTCCTACAGTTTTCAACTCAGGTTGTTTATCCAGCCCGCCCGAATACCAACCACCATTTTCATGATCAATTAAGTAAGTGTCTGTGTATTTCCAGAGTTTTACAAACTTCCCGTAATAGTCCTGTGTGTCATCCGGATATAGCTCCGCCATAAGCAAAAGCGCATTCATTCCTTCTGCCTGTGCCCACCAGTTTTTAGTATCGTGGGTAATTCGGAAACCGTCCTCAAAATAATAGCCTTCATCATAAAAACCGCCGGCATTTTTATCCCAGCCATTTTCCAACGCATGATCGATCATTTTTTTAGCGACTTTATGAGTGGTGCTGTCATTTTTCCAAACTAATGTTTTTGATGCTTCTATCATCAAATATCCTGTTTCCACGTCATGACCAAATGAAACATGATCCAATTGATGATGAGCTTGAATAACTTCCTCAGTGGAATCTGCGAAAGTCACAGGTCTCCAATCAGGGTAGAGAAAAAGCGCTAAGTAGCCTTTTTTATTCACGATTTGATCTCTGATTAGAATCAACATTTCTTCCAATCGATCTCTTACCAACGGATCAGGCCATACCTGATACAATTCAGTAAATGCTTCAAGTATGTGGATGGAGCTATTTTGATCTTTATAACCTAAGTCTGAAGTTGAGGGGGCAGAAGCAGGTCTGGAAATTGGGGTTCCATCAGGATTTAAATGCTGGTAATATCCTCCATTTATAGCATCATGTGCATGATGATCTAGCCAGTGAAAAGCTTTTTTAGCCAGTTCCAAAGCAGATGTATCAGCGGATGCCCCATAGTAAGCGGCGAGGGCAAAAATTCCAAAAGCATTTCCATAGGCTGTTTTCATAGGGTCGCCCATGTGGTTTCCCTGCTTGTCCACCAGCCAATAAAATCCCCCATTTTCAGAGTCCCACATTTTATTCCTTAGGAATTCATAACCATGCTTTGATCCTTCTTTGTAGTACTCAGTTTCAGGATATTTTAAGGAGGCTTTAGCATTCGTCCATACGTGGCGGGATTGGGTTACAATCATCTTTTCCTGCTTTTCAGCAGGCTGAAAATCGTAGGAGAAATTACTCAGAAAACCACCGTCCACAGTGTCAATAGACAGGGGATACCATTTGTCCAGCACTTCCGTTTTAAGATGATGCTCCATCTTATCTGCTATAATTATTTTTTCGTTTTTTTCTGCTCGGACACATCCAACGAATACCGGCACTAATAAAAGATATGAGTATCTGATTGACATGGAGAATTTGTTTCTATGTGATAAAAATCTGGTTGTCATGAACTAAACTAGACAATTGTCGTTATATTAATGACAATTGTATAATTTTAATTGACGTGCCATGACTCAATATGCCATTTTCGATCCGGAAGTAGCTTATAATACTACTGATGACTTGTTTATAAACAACATAATTTCACTAGTCAGGCAAGGTGTTTCATTTGAAGATTTTGACAAATTCGCATCAAAGAGCGCCTTTTCATTGTCAGAATGGTCAGAATATTTGCACATCTCAGAGCGTACTATGCAACGATACCATAAAGAACAAAAGTCGTTTGATTCTTTACAATCAGAAAAGATAATCGAAATAGCATTACTTCAAAAGAGAGGTGTGGAAGTGTTCGGCAACAAGTCAAAATTTCAGAATTGGCTTGAAACGCCATGCTTGGCTTTGGGAGATTTAGAACCAAAATCTTTTTTGGACAGCAGTTTTGGAATTACCCTTTTGAAAGATGAGCTGACTAGAATTGAATATGGTGTTTTGGCATGAGAGTTTTTAGTCTTAGCAAAAAGAAGTTCTCGCACGATTTATCGGGAAAAGGAGCAGAATTAGCAGGGGGGAGATGGAATAGTAAAGGAAAGGCTGTGCTTTATACCAGCCAATCAAGGGCCCTGTGCACTGCAGAGATCGCAGTCCATACACCCTTGGGTAATATTCCCAGAGATTATGAAATTGTGGAGATTAATGTTCCTGATAGCATTCTTTCTATAGATGAAATTGAAATCACTGAGTTGCCTATAGATTGGAAATCAATTCCCCATTCACATGCTAGTCAAGAGATTGGAGATAAATTTCTTTCTGAGAATAAATTTTTGGTATTCAAAGTGCCGTCTGTGGTCGTACTGGGAGAGTTCAACTTTTTGATTAACCCTGCTCATCGAAGATTTAATGAGGTGGAAATCACTTCAATTGATCCATTTGAGTTTGATGTGCGGTTGTTTTTGAAATAAAATTATGTGATTATCCGCAATGATGCCAGTAGCCTCATTTTCTTTGGTATAACGGCAGGAAGACCGATGACAGAAGACCGAAGTGGCCTCGACACTAGTGTTTTCCAAATCCTATAATGCTTTAGTCTCTTTACTGGCAGAAAAGCGGATATACATATAAAACTATTAAGATCATTCTTCAATCAATTTCTCCAAAATCTCAATCGCAGCTTCTGATAGAACCGTTCCCGGGCCGAAAACTGCAAATACACCGGCGTCTTTTAAGTATTGATAATCCTTTGCGGGAATTACTCCTCCTGCTACCACCATAATATCCGGTCTTCCCAGTGCCTTCAATGCTTCGATCAATTGAGGAACCAGTGTTTTGTGGCCGGCTGCCAACGAGGAAGCACCGACGATATGCACGTCGTTTTCGATAGCTTGTTGAGCCACTTCTTCAGGAGTCTGGAAAAGAGGTCCTATATCCACGTCAAAACCCATGTCAGCAAAACCGGTTGCGATGATCTTTGCACCGCGGTCATGACCGTCTTGACCCATTTTGGCTACCAGTATTCTTGGACGACGACCTTCCAGTTCTGCAAATTCGTCAGATAAAGCGATTGCTTTTTTAAATGAGTCTTGATTTTTCACTTCTGCAGCATATACTCCGGTGATAGATTTGGTCTGAGCTTGATGTCGACCGAATGCCTCTTCCATTGCATTTGAAATTTCTCCCAAAGTAGCTCTTTTTCTAGCTGCATCAATCGCTAATTCAAGTAGATTTCCCTCTCCTGATTTTGCTGCCTGAGTAAGAGCTTCGAGGCTTTTATTCACGTTCTCTTGGTTTCTGGATTCTTTGATTTTTTTCAATCTGACAATTTGGGATTCCCGGACAGCTTGATTATCGACATCCCGAACTTCAATTTCAGATTCTTCATCTACTTGATAGCGGTTCACTCCTACGATAATGTCACGTCCACTATCAATTCGGGCTTGCTTCTTGGCGGCCGCCTCTTCGATTCTGAGTTTAGGCAATCCTTCTTCTATGGCTTTAGCCATTCCACCCAGTTCTTCTACTTCTTCGATCAGTTTCCAAGCCTGCCGTACTAACTGATCTGTCAAAAACTCCACATAATGCGATCCGCCCCAAGGATCAACGACTTTTGTAATGTCAGTTTCTTCCTGTAGAACCAACTGGGTATTTCTGGCAATCCTTGCTGAGAAGTCTGTAGGTAAAGCAATAGCTTCATCCAAAGAGTTTGTGTGCAAGGATTGGGTATGTCCCATGACGGCGGCTAGCCCTTCCACAGCAGTCCGTGTCACATTATTATATGGATCTTGTTCGGTCAGTGACCAGCCGGAAGTTTGACAGTGTGTTCGAAGCACAAGTGATTTGTCAGATTTTGGATTGAATTGCTTTACAATTTTTGCCCACAGCAAGCGGCCTGCCCGCATTTTGGCGATTTCCATAAAATAGTTCATTCCAATGCCCCAGAAAAATGAAAGGCGGGGAGCAAACTCATCGATGTCCAAACCGGCTTTCATCCCTGTCCTCAAATATTCCAGACCATCAGCAAGCGTATAGGCCAATTCTATGTCTGCAGTTGCTCCCGCTTCCTGCATGTGATAGCCGGAAACGGAGATCGAATTAAACCGGGGCATTCGGACCGAGGTGAATTTGAAGATATCTGCGATAATCCTCATCGACGACTGTGGTGGATAGATATAGGTGTTTCGCACCATAAACTCTTTCAAAATATCATTCTGGATCGTGCCACTGAGCTGTTCCGTTTTTACGCCCTGCTCTTCTGCAGCTACTATATAGAAGGCTAAAATCGGAATCACAGCTCCATTCATAGTCATGGATACAGACATTTGATCCAGGGGGATCCGGTCAAAAAGCAACTTCATATCTTCGACGGAGTCTATTGCCACGCCGGCTTTTCCTACATCTCCAACCACTCTTGGATGATCAGAATCATATCCCCGGTGAGTCGCTAGGTCAAAAGCTACGGAAAGTCCCTTTTGCCCTCCTGCTAAGTTTTTTCTATAGAATGCGTTGGATTCTTCGGCCGTAGAAAAGCCCGCATACTGACGGATAGTCCAAGGTCGCATGCGATACATGGTACTATATGGTCCACGTAAATAAGGAGGAATTCCTGCCGCATAATTCACATGAGAAAGCTTGGCGATCTGTTGAGCATCGAAAGATGGGGGAATGGAAATTTGCTCAGCTGACTCCCAGTTGGGCTGATCTTCCGGTTGGGCCGACTGAATTTTCGATGATTTCCAATTTTTCAATTCCGGCCTCATAAGTTGTTCAGGTTATTTTGTTCCACAAAGTATGTCATCCGACTTGGAAGTAACTCAAAGTCTTTCTCTGTTAAAGGTTCAAAAGGTAGCTGGTTTTCGAGCTTGTCTTTGGTGAGGTATTTATTGGTGCCAACTTTTATCGCTGAACCAGACAAAACTTTCTTTTGGGCAGCTTCACGGGATTTCCGGATTTCAGCATGTAGCGTGCGGTCTTCGAAGCTTTTCAGCCAACCACCATGTTCTTCCAATTCTTGCAGACCTGAAGTCACCGCTTTTTCGATCTCTGCTTGGAGCACTTCCAGATAATATGATCCTGCTGCGGGATCCATGATCTTGTCCAAATAACTTTCCTCTTTTAGAATAGAAGAAACATTCCGGGCAATTCTCTTTTCCAATAGGGAAGCATTTTTGCCTTCTGCAGGATTTACCCAGAGTGAATTTGCTCCTCCGAGGATTCCTGCCATTGCTTCATAGGTCTGACGAATCAGGCTGGTGTTTTTATCCATAAGGGATTTGCTCCAAACACCGGTGGAAGCGATTATGTACACGTTTTCCACGTCTATTTGCACACCATAATTACCTGCTAACTCTACGATCAGCTTACGCAAAGCTTTCACTTTCGCAATTTCTGCGAAATGTGAATCGCCTATAGCGGTATGGAAAGCCATATTTTCAAACATTTGACGAGCTGAGATGCCTTTCTTTGATAACTTATCTATCAGTTCAATGACTTCTCCCAGACCGTAGGTCAGTTCTTGGATTCCGGTTGCACCTGCATTCGTATAGCGGGATAAGTCAATAGTCAGCGGATAGAACTCTCTAAACTCCCTAAAGTCATTTATTGCCTGTGCTGCCAGATCAATTCCAGAATTGAAATTTTCTCCACTTCCAAATAACTCATCGCAGGGGTTCCAATGAATGGCCCCCCTCAGCATAGTAGGCTTCAAATTCAGAGATCCTATCCATTCTTGAATCAATTGGATAAACAAAGCCGTGTCTGCCGTAGGAGAGAAAATTGTTGTGATATATTCTGTGTGAACTCCTTTGAGAATCCTATTTAGATTTTGGGTTCCTTCCAGATGCAGGATAAGTCCATCTGCTCCATTTTTAAGCGCGTTCAGAATTTCCTCGTTTGAGGACTTTTCATTTTTAGGGTAAAAAGAAACCAAATTAGTCCATATTCTGGATGACATTCCAGGGATTTTCGGGGCAGGATGAAATTTATATTCCGGCGCAAGATCCTTTATGTCTTCTGAAGTATAGAATGGCTGAATTTTGATTTTCTCCCAAAGTGTGGAAGTAAGTGTGTTGTCAAAATCCTTTCCTTTTAAGTCTTGTTTTACCTGATCAATCCAGTCGTTTTTACCGGTTGGAGTGAAAGTATAGAAGTCCTGATTTGTCATAGTTGGGTTTAAAATTTCACTGAACTTGAGTTTATGTAAATAAAAACCATTACTTTATTGCTAGCTATTGATCAAAATGGTCTTTATCAAAATTAGGAAAATGCCGGGGAAATCCAGATTCTAAATTAACTGCTTTGAAAATCCGATTAGTTTCAGACTTCTTTTCAATAGATTGAAAACTATAATAGTTACCATTATAGACCAATAAGCCCTTTATATTCCAAGAATGTGGATGCTTCGGACCGAAAAGGATTTTGTCACAGAATTTCTTTCGGTTGGAAATATGTAGATGTCCAAAAACTCAATATTTCAAGAGGAAATCCATTTTTTATTTAAGTTAATTTTCATCAAATTTGACACCCTTGCACCTACTGCAAAATCTTTGTTTTTCAGAAATCTTCTCTA